>PHBH01000017.1 GCA_002840535.1 Deltaproteobacteria bacterium HGW-Deltaproteobacteria-15
CAGCCGTCGATCGAGTACCAACTCGCTCTGTGGGCTCTGCGAGATAAATGCAAACTCTTTTCTGCTCTCCGTAATAACTGTAGAAGGACGGCAACAGATTACGGATCAAATAAGAAACTCGGCCTGGAGTTGATCGAGATGCCGGGGGGCGCGGCGCTTTACGTCCCAGCCCGCCGACTTCGCACGCGAGTTTGTTCAGGCTCTTGCGCGGACAGGGGCACGGTCCGAAAGGAAGATAATGGGAACGACGATGTGCTCCGAAACAGTTGGATTACTCAGGCCGCTGCCTCCCTCATGATCTTTATCATGATGTCCTCAACTTCCTGGGCCACGGACTGCAGGTCAGGAGCATTGAAATAGGAAATCAGGGCTGTGGGCCTGAGTGTGGCGAGCTTGACTTTCCCATCTTCGGTAAAGACCGATATGCGGCATGGAAGGGCAGTGGAAATCTGCATGTTTTTTTCGAGGACCTTTTTCGCCTGAAGAGGATTGCAAACTTCAAAAATCCGGCACTCCCGATTAAACTCAACGCCCTTCTTCTTCATGGTCTCCTTGAGGTTGTGGACGGTCATCACGCCGAACTTATGATCCGCTGTTGACTTTTCCAGATCCTGGCAGACCTGCTCAAGGGTTTTCCGGCTTTCAATCTCGAACAGCATGGCGATCTCCTTTCGAACTGAAAGACGTGATTTTCAATTAGGAACCCCAAACCTCACGGCTGCTGAGGCATACCCAATCCTGCTGTTCAGTTTCCCAAAAGTGATCCAGTACGACCCATTCTATTCGGCCCGATGCGCTACAAATATGTCTATACTCCTCAGGTATGCGCCAAATTTGTAGTTTTATTCTTGCCTCTCCCAAGTCTCCAATTTGCTGAATTAAAACCATATCAGTGAGATAACCTTGAAATCCTGCATTGGCACGTCATTTGCCCTGCACCTGGTACAGTTTGCCTTGAATGCAACACATAAAAAGTAAACGTGAAAAGGAGGCTGTGGGAGATGAGAAAGATCGAAGCAGTCATCAAGCCGTTCAGGCTTGACGAAGTCAAGGAGGGTCTCGCCGGCATCAATATACATGGGATGACCGTGACCGAAGTGAGAGGCTTCGGCCGCCAGCGGGGGCACAAGGAGACATACCGCGGCGCGGAGTATCAGATCGATTTCGTACCGAAGATCAAAATCGAGATTGTCGTCGGATCTCAGCAAGCGGCAGAGGTGATTCGAATCATTATGGAAAAAGGCCGGACGGGTCAGATCGGCGACGGAAAGATCTTCGTATCGCCTGTTGAGGGGGCTGTCAGAATCAGAACAGGAGAATCAGGCCGGGAGGCCGTTTAGAAGGAGGAGGAAGGAGTCATGAGAGCAGTCATTCTGGTTACATTGTCGCTCTTGGTCGGTGTTGCGAGGGCCTGGGCCGAGGACGGGCCGGCCACATTGGAATCGAACAAAACCGCCATTGAGCTGGTGCAGACCCATGCCAACTATATGTGGGTTCTGATCGCGGCCGCCCTGGTGTTTTTCATGCAAGCGGGGTTTGCCCTGGTGGAAACCGGGCTCACCCGCGCCAAGAACTCCATTAACATCATGATGAAGAACCTGATGGATTTCGCTATCGGCTCCCTTGCGTTCTGGGCCGTAGGCTTTGGGTTGATGTTCGGCGTAAGCAAAACGGGCTGGTTCGGGACCTCCGGTTTTTTTCTGAGCGATTTCATACCGGGTGAGGATCCCTGGGTGCTTGCCTTCTGGATGTTCCAGGTGGTCTTTGCAGCCACCGCGGCCACCATCGTCTCCGGCGCCATGGCGGAGCGCACCAGGTTCATCGGCTACCTGATCTACAGTGCGGGCATCAGCGCCGTGATCTACCCCGTCTTCGGATCCTGGGCCTGGGGAGGCGCTTTCAAAGGAGGAGGCTGGCTGCAGGGCTTAGGCTTCATCGATTTTGCCGGCTCCTCTGTGGTGCACTCGGTCGGCGGATGGGCGGCTTTGGCAGGCGCCCTGGTGCTTGGACCCCGGATGGGCAAATACGGGAGCGACGGGAAGATCAGGCCGATCCTGGGCCACAACATGCCCCTGGCGTCCCTGGGCGTATTCATTCTCTGGCTGGGCTGGTTCGGCTTCAACCCCGGCTCAACTCTGGCTGCAAACAAGGATACCGCCCTGATCTTCGTCAATACCAATCTGGCTGCTGCGGCCGGCTGCACCATGGCCTTGTTCACATCATGGGTCAAATTCGGCAAGCCGGAAATCGGGATGACTCTCAACGGGGCCCTTGCAGGGCTCGTGGCGATCACCAGCCCCTGCGCAACCGTCACCCCTCTGAGCTCCGTCATCATTGGGGCCGTCGCGGGAGTGATCGTGGTTCTGGCTGTGCTCTTCTTCGATCGGATTCGGATCGACGACCCTGTAGGCGCCATCTCAGTCCATGGAGTGAACGGTGCCTGGGGCACGCTGGCTGCCGGGTTGTTTCATATAAACGGGTTCTCCCTGAGCCAGCTCGGGGTCCAACTCCTGGGGATTGTGGCCTGCTTTGTGTGGACGTTCCCAACCGCCTTCATCCTGTTCCGGATCATCGCGAAAACTGTCGGACTTCGGGTTTCCCCTGAAGAAGAGCTCGAAGGACTCGATACCAGCGAGCATGGAGGCATAGCATACCCGGATTTTGGCGTGATAGCGCAGAGCGGCGGCATCTCCTCGAGCGGCGGTCCGCCTGCATTTGGGAGAACTGCGCTTGTTGGGCCGCAAATGGCGCCGGCCAGGCAGTCCTGAACCGGAGCCGGAAGTCGACCGGCAAGAGTTCATTGGGTTCAGACTACGGGCATGCCTCTTGTCCAGCCTGATTCGTATCGTAAACCTCGTCGTTGTGGCGGCGAAATAATGAGCCAGGATTTCCGTGACGCAGTGAAACCGGGCTTACCGACGGAGGAGAGTATGAAAAGATTTTATCTGGCTGTTCTGGTGGGAATCATGATCACTTCATTCAGCGCTTCGCACTCGGCCGCTGAAGAGAAACCGACCGCAAGTGCGAGCATGGGGGCTTTCAGCAAGTATATCTGGCGGGGGTATGAGCTCAGTAACGACAGCGTGGTGATTCAACCGTCACTGACCGTGGGCTACAGTGGGTTTACCATGAACCTGTGGGGGAATCTGGATACGGATTTTGATGACAGGGACCCGGCCACCCCGGATAAGAAGGAGTGGAACGAGACGGATCTTACACTGGAATATGCGAGGAAATTCGGACCGGCACGCGTGGGAGTGGGATACATCTATTATGCGCTTGATGGGGTAGACGATTCGGAGGAGCTGTACTTGAGCACCGGGCTCGACGTGTTCCTGGCCCCCACGCTGACGATTTACCGGGAGATCTCCCACGCGCCTCAGTGGTATGTCAAGCTGGCGATCGGCCACTCTTTTGAATTGGGGAAAGGAGGGATGAGTCTCGACCTTGGCGCCAGCGTCTCCTACAACCATTCGGATGATGATGACTTCACAAAGGAGAATTCGACCGAGAAATACAGGGCTTTTCACGATGGAAACCTTTCGGCCGGGCTCAAGATCCCGGTAGGAAAATACCTGGTCGTCAACCCTGTTCTCGCCTATTCGTTCCCCCTCTCGGATACAGCGAAGGAGCATATCGAAGCGACGAGCTACAGCGGGGACTCTGACTTCCTGTATGGGGGCGTCAATGTCAGCCTGAGCTTCTAAACGGCAGTACTTCATTTCGCCCCCGGCATGATCCGGGGGACGAAATCTCTTTTTAGCCTTGTCATAGTATGAGGCGCGCCCGGGCGTTGGTGCAGGCAGGCAGAAGTTCGATTTCAGGGGGACGGCTTGACTCTTCCCCTCAAGAGAGGCCATTTTCGAAAATTCGCTTATGCTTCAGAGGCAGCGTCACTCAGAAGGTAACACCTCCCCCGGGATTCCGATAAAAAGAGATGGTCCCGCCGTGGGCGATCACGACCTTCTTGGCAATGGTAAGCCCAAGACCGGTTCCTTCCTTCTTTTTTGAGAAAAATGGGAAAAAGACTTTTTTCCGTCCTCTTCCAGGATGCCATGCCCGCGATCGGAGCCTATCTATTTTTCTTGACATGACATCGCTTCATCCGCTAATTACTAGTAAGATGATAGTAATTGTAGGAATTGGTCGGAGAGGAACATGAAGCTGTCAACGAGAGCCCGTTACGGCGTGAGAATGATGCTGGATCTGGCGCGACAGTATGGCCAGCGACCGGTATATCTGCGCGAAGTTGCCGAGAGAGAAGCCATTTCCGAGAAGTACCTGAGCCAGATCATCATTCTTCTGAGAGGACAAGGGCTTGTCCTCTCGACCAGAGGTGCTAGTGGAGGGTACAGCCTCGCAAGATCCCCGGCCGAGATCACCCTGCGTGACATTGTGGAGCCTCTGGAAGGGGGAAACTGCCTGGTGGAGTGTGTGCAGCACCCCTCTGCCTGCTCCAGAGTTCCTACCTGTGCGGCACGTGATATATGGGCACTCCTGGGAGAAAAAATCTCCGAGACCCTCAATTCCGTGACCCTGGAGGAACTGGTCAGGAGGAACCGGGAGAAATCGGGAAACAATCTCAGTCACGCCATTTGAGGCTCTTTTTTCACTCCAAGGGCGACAAACTCACGATCCCGATCGCAAGTGTACGGGAGAAAATCCTTAACGGGGACGGAAAGGAGAGACAATATGAACCGAGTGTTTTCAGACAACTCCCAAGCCATAGGCAACACGCCGCTGGTCCGATTGAACCGTATCACCCGGGGGATGAAAGCCACCGTCATGGCCAAGATCGAGGGAAGAAACCCCTCCTACTCGGTGAAGTGCCGCATCGGCTCTTCCATGATCTGGGATGCCGAGAAACGGGGGGTGCTCAAACCCGGAGCCGAGATCGTGGAGCCCACCAGCGGAAATACGGGTATCGCCCTGGCCTTTGTGGCCGCTGCCCGGGGATACAAACTGACCCTGACCATGCCCGACACGATGAGCATGGAGCGGCGCCGCGTCCTGGCCGCTTTCGGCGCCCATCTCGTGCTCACGCCGGGCGCGGACGGCATGAAAGGCGCCATACGACAGGCCGAAGCAATCGTCTCTTCCGATCCCGGCCGCTATTTTTTGCCTCAGCAGTTCAAGAATCCCGCAAATCCGGCGATCCATGAAAAGACGACCGGGCCTGAAATCTGGACGGATACGGAAGGGGAGATCGATGTGCTGGTATCCGGGGTCGGAACCGGGGGAACCATCACCGGTGTGTCGCGGTATATCAAGAGAACCATGAAAAGGAGAATCCTGTCCGTAGCAGTAGAACCGAAGGAGAGTCCGGTCATCAGCCAGAAAATGGCTGGAGAGGAGCTCAAACCGGGGCCGCACAAGATCCAGGGCATCGGTGCGGGTTTCATCCCCGACACGCTCGACCTCTCGATGGTGGACCGGGTCGAAGTTGTGGAGAGCGGTGAAGCCGTGGAGTTTGCCAGACGTCTGGCCAGAGAGGAAGGAATCCTTTGCGGCATTTCTTCGGGCGCTGCCGCCGCGGTTGGCGTTCGCCTGGCAAACAAAGAGGAGTTCTCCGGCAAGAACATCGTCATTATTCTTCCCGACGCCGGCGAGCGGTACTTGTCCACCGTCCTGTTCGAAGGGATCAACTGACAAGGGAGAGCCCATGGAGGGCTTCAGGAGCGGTCGCATGAACGAGACTCCGGATGTGGGATCCAGCCATGGACCGGGAGGATTTTGTGCGTGATATTTACTTCGACAACGCGGCGACCAGCCCGATGCGGCCTGAGGTCCTGCAATCCATGTCCGCTTTCTTCACTGAGATTTGCGGAAATCCCTCCAGCCTGCATATGCCGGGGCAGCGTGCGAAAAGGGCGGTTGAAGAGGCCCGCTACACCCTGGCCGCTTCCCTTTGGGCGGAACCCCAGGAGATCGTCTTCACCGGCGGAGGAACCGAGAGCAACAACCTCGCCATTCACGGAGCTGCCCAGACCCTGCGGAGCCGGGGACGGCACATCATCACCTCCTCCATCGAACACAATGCAGTTCTGAGCGTGTGCCGCGCCCTGGAAGAGGATGGGTTCGAGGTCACCTATCTCCCGGTGGACGGGTCGGGTATTCTTGACGTACCCTCCCTCCGGGATGCCGTTCGCCCTGACACGATCCTCGTAAGTATCATGCTGGCGAACAACGAGGTCGGTACCATCCAGCCCATTAATGAGGTGGCCTCCATCACCCGGGAGAGATCCATCCTGCTCCATACCGACGCCTGCCAGGCGGTCGGCAAGATACCTGTCCACGTGCACGATCTAGGGGTGGACCTCCTTTCACTGGCCGCGCATAAGTTCCATGGTCCCAAGGGGCAAGGGGCCCTCTTTGTGAAGAAGGGAACGAGAATCAAGCCCCTCTTCCAGGGAGGACATCAGGAGCGGATGTTGAGGCCGGGCACGGAGAACGTCCCCGGGATCGTTGGAATGGCAGCAGCCATCCGGCTGGCTTTGGAAGACCTCGATTCGGACTCGGTTCGGGTGAGACGATTGCGTGATCTCCTGGAGAGGGGTGTACAAGAGCGTGTGAGCGGTGTTTCCTTCAATGGGCATGGAGAGAAGCGGGTCCCCCAGATCTCCAACATGAGCTTCGCATCAGTCGATGGGGAAGCCCTGCTTCTGGCCCTGGACATGCGAGGGATCTCCGTCTCCACCGGATCGGCATGCAATGCCGGGTCCACCGAGCCCTCCCATGTGCTTCGGGCGATGGGGCTCGATCCGGGCATCGCCCGGGGGGGGCTTCGATTTTCCCTTGGAAGGCAGAATACGGATGTTGAAGTGAACGCGGTGATCGAAGCGCTCGCGGAGATTGTCCCGCAGCTTCGCACTTTGTAGCGGGTTGCTGCCGTGACCGCAGCCAGAACCTGGAGCATCACTCATGATTGAAAATCGTTATTCGAAGCAGATCCTCTTTCAGCAGATCGGCCCGGAAGGCCAGGAAAAGATCTCGCGGAGCAAGGTGGCCGTAATAGGAATAGGGGCTCTCGGGACCGTCATCAGCAGTCAGCTTTGCAGGGCGGGCGTGGGATACCTGAGGTTAATCGATCGCGATTTTGTGGAACTGAGCAACCTTCAAAGGCAGATCCTTTTTGACGAGGAGGACGTCCGAAGTCGTTTGCCAAAGGCCGTGGCAGCAGCGGGGAAGCTGCGTGCAGCGAATTCCGAGATCACCATCGAGGATGTGGTCACGGATGTGACTGCACGGAACGTGGAGCAGCTCATCAGCGGGGTGGATATCGTTCTGGATGGGACCGACAACCTGGAGACCCGGTTCCTGATCAACGATGCCTCTCTCAAGACGAAGAAACCGTGGGTCTACGGTGGTGCGCTGGGGTCCCATGGCATGACCATGAATGTGATTCCGGGGAAGAGCGCCTGCCTGCGGTGTCTCTTGCCGGAGTCGCCTCCGCCCGGCGCCATGCAGAACTGCGACACAGACGGGGTTCTCGGCGCCGCGACGGGTGTGGTCGCATCGCTTCAGGCTGCCGAAGCGCTCAAGTATTTGGTCGGCCGGGAACCCAGGCCGACACTTCTCATCATAGACGTCTGGGACGGGGAATTTGTCGAGCTCACCGTCCAACCCAGACCGCATTGTCCTGCCTGCGACAAAGGGGAGTATGAATATCTGGCAGGCACACGGACCTCCTGGACCACTGCCCTCTGCGGGCGAAATGCGGTCCAGATCGTCCCGCCGAAGGAGCACCAGATCCCCCTGCATGAACTGCAGGAGCGCCTCTCCCGCGTGGGCCGCACCTCCTACAATGGTTTTCTACTCTCCTTTGAAGCGGAAGGCCGCGAATTGATGCTTTTCCCAACGGGTCGAGCGATTATCCGAGGCACGACAGACGAGGCCGAAGCCCGGACCTTCTACACCCGATACGTCGGCTTATAGTCCACCCTCCTCTCATGCGAGAATGATCTCATCCAACTTTTCGCTCCTTCTTCAGAGAACGGTTTTGATCCCTGACAGAATACATTGCCACATAAATGGCCCTTCAGAGACATTCCTGCCCGCGAGATACGGTCTATTAATGCTAAACGAGTGACCGCTGTTCTCAATCAGGACACCGGATCCCCTTTCATGTTATAGATCAACATAGAAACATTCATACGCAGACACGACTTTCGCCAATCGTGGAAGGAGGAAAAAAGATGAATTGGGATATGAAGTATTATCCGGAATACTGGGCAGGAAAGAAGCTTGCCTATCCTCATGTGTCGAAGGAGTCTCCGAAATTTGCCAGGAGCATCGTCGTAGGCAATCTGATCTTTGTGTCCGGATGTACAGGTCAGGACACCATCAGCGGCAGACCGACGGCAGACAATTTCGAGGATCAGATGATCATGGCCATGGACAAGGTCAAAATGGCTATGGAGGAGGCCGGCAGCTCGCTCGAGAATGTCGTAAAGACCCTCATGCTGATCAAGCGCAGGGATGATTACCCGAGGATGAGGAGAACAGAGGTCGAATACTACATTAAGCACGCCCCTTACCTTGTCGAAAACCCGCCGGCAAGCACCTTTATGGTCCCGGCCTCTCTTGCCAAGCCCGAATTCCTTATAGAAATGGACGTGATCGGCGTAGTGGGCAGGCAAGCACCCGGATGGCCATTGAAATACTATCCGGAATACTGGGCCGGCAAGAAGCTGGCCTTCCCCCATGTTCCCAAGGAATCTCCCAAATTCGCCAGAACCGAGACAGTGGGGAACATGATCATTGTCTCGGGCTGCACGGGACAGAATCCGGCGAATCTCAAGGTGGAAGCTAGAGATATTGAAGGCCAGACCAGAATCGCCCTGGGGAAAATGATGAACGGACTTGGGGAGGCGGGCGGTTCGCTGAATAACCTTGTCAAGACATACGTATTGCTCAAGGACATGAAAGACCTTCCGAAGTATCGCAAAATCGAGCGGGAGTACTTTGAAGAGCACGCGCCCGATCTCATCAAGAATCCCCCGGCCAGTACTGCGATTCAGGCTGCGAGCCTTGCGCTTCCGGACTTCCTGATCGAGGTCGAGGCATTCGGAGCCGCCAGCAAAGATTCTCCAGGCTGGGAGGTAAGACTCAGCAGGGGGAGCAAAGAAGCCTCCGCCGGCGCAACACTCGGGAACCTGCTGTTTCTCTCCGCCTTCGATGGCTCGGATCCACGGACCGGCCGAGTGGAGACCGATGCTGTCGAAGAGCAGGTCCATCTTGCCCTCGACAAAGTCAAAGCGGGCCTGGAGAGATCGGGGAGCAGGCTGGAGAGGATGGTGAAGACCTTCATGCTCCTGAAAAGGCTCGAGGATTATCCAACCATGCGAAAGGCGGAGGTGGAATACTATGAAAAGCAGGCTCCTTATCTGGTTGAACATCCTCCTGTCAGCACATTCATGCAACTCTCCGAATTGACTAGACCAGGGGCATTGTTCGAGATCGATGTGACTGCATTGCTTTAGGGTGAAGTGAAACCCTGGTCCTCTGGACCAAGTCAGAGACGATTGGCTCAGCCGGTGAGCCATTTCCTGGAAAGTTGGAATAATTATTCCAACATTCCACTGTTCCGGTCTGTCCGCACCACAAACTTCACCTCTCCGGCGTGCAATCAAAGCCGGCCTCTCTGGAGCCGGATCTCTATTTCACAGGCCCTGGATTTAGTGCTTGAGAATGTCGGAACTTCTGCCGATATCAGAGTGCAAGCCCGAGACTTGCAAAGCCCACGGAGGGGAGAACCACGGATGGCATGGCATTCTCTGGGAACTGAGGCAGAGATCAAACGGATCTTTGATTTTGTCATTCAAAGAGGGACGGGCATTGAGGTCCGTATTCCCGGTGAGGACGAGACCTTTTTCTCTAAAGTCGATCGAGTCGTGCCACCATCCGGGAAACCGTTGAAGGATGCCGGTGGAGAGCTTCAACTTGCGCTGAAGAATCTGTCGCCGGAGACCGGAAACCACCGTATTCGTACATCCCCTGCGGTTGAAATCTCCTTTTCCTTCAGACAGTTCCTATGCAGGTTTCGCTCGGACGTTCTCTCCGGGACCGGCCTGAATTCTGTCCGTGAGATCTTGATTGGATATCCCCGGATGCTGGAGGTGGAGGAAAAGAGAAAAGAAGAGCGTCTCTACCCTGAGTTCCCGGATTTTCTTTCAGCAGTTCTCACGCATACCGATAAGAACCGCGAGACCCGGACCTATGATTTACGTGTTCTGAATTATTCAAGACACGGCCTTGGTTTGCTGGTGGAAGAAGAGGCCTACCCTCTGCTCGGGGAGTTGAAGCAGGGAGATTTCATTCCGGAAATCACCCTCTTTGGGGAGGCCCTCATAGTCAGGCTTTCGGCCTTTGTCAGGCATAAGAGCGAGATTTCCGAAGGCCCTTTCGCAGGTTCGTATGTGGTCGGTCTGGAGTCGGAACCCGGTCTTGAAGAACACTTTGATGATCTCAGCTCCCAAAGTGCATCAACCTCGGCAAGTCGATGAATTGCCATCTTTCAGCTAGGGGCGCACAGGAGCCGAGCGAACATTTTGTATGGGTAAACCGCCACTGATGCGGTGGTTCTAGTCTTCTTTCATTTTTTAAAAGAAATTCGGAGATCACATCCATAGCCATGCCTGAACCCATAACCAAGAAAGGTCCCATTCCGATCAAGAAACCCCTTATGACCGGGAAGTCGAGCCTCAAGGCCACCATCAAAGATCAATCCGGGGCGGGCAAGACGAGGATAGGGGAGATTCTCTGCAAGGAAGGGTATATTACCAGCACCCAGCTTCAGGAGGCCCTCAACTACCAGAAGAAGAACCAGGGGAGACTTGGGAGTATCCTCATCAGTATGGGATACATCGATGAGGAGACGATTATCAGTGTTCTCAGCCGTCTCCAGCATTATCCGCCGGTTATCATATCCCGGCAGAGCGTCAGCCCCGAGGCACTCAAGATCCTCACCTATGACCTGGCCAAGAAGTACATGGCCTTTCCTCTCAAGATCAGCGGCGACGTCCTGGACGTCTCCATGGTGGAGCCGACAGATACCTCTGCTGTGGAAGAGCTCCAGACTGCGGTCCGGAAGAACCTGCGGATCAGCATTTCAACGGAAAAGGACATCGTCGATGCGTTCAGGAAACACTACAACATCAACGACGAGGAGTATGGCACCTTCTTCAAGAAGAAGGAGGAACCGGCAGAGCAGGACGCTCCTGTTATAGAAGTGGAGGATTTCGGCTCCCTGGTTTCCGAAGCGGCGGCCGACATCCAGATCGAAACCGCCTCGGATGACGATGACACCTCCAGCGAGTATTCTGCGGCCAGCGCGCCGATTATCAAGCTGGTCAACGGCATCATGCTCAAGGCGATCAAGGACGGGGTGAGCGATATTCACATAGAGCCTTTTGAAAAGGCACTGCAGGTGCGCTACAGGCTGGACGGGTCGCTCTACAAGTCGATGAATCTGCCCCTTGCCATAAAGAATGCCCTGGTCTCGAGGATAAAGATTCTCTCGGGACTCAACATTGCCGAGCGCCGCGTCCCCCAGGACGGCAGGATCAAGATGCGTCTGGGTAAAGACAAGGCGGTGGATTTCCGAGTATCCAGTCTTCCCACCCTTTTTGGGGAAGGCATAGTTATGAGAATACTCGATCCCGGCGCCCTCAACGTGGATCTGACAAAGCTCGGCTTTGAACAGAAGACATTCGATGCGCTGAAACGGTGTATTTATAGACCTAACGGGCTTCTTCTTGTAACGGGACCTACAGGGAGCGGCAAAACCACGACCCTCTATTCGATCCTGAACGCTCTCAACAAGGAGGACACCAAAATCCTCACCGCAGAGGATCCGGTCGAATTCAATTTCAGGGGGATCAACCAGGTCCTTGTGCGAAATGAAGTTGGGATGACCTTCGCCGCTGCCCTGAAATCCTTTCTGCGGCAGGACCCTGACATCATCATGGTCGGCGAAATCCGGGACATGGAAACGGCGGAGATTGCAATCAAGGCTGCCATGACCGGTCACCTGGTCTTTAGTACGCTTCACACCAACGATTGTCCTTCCACTATCGGGAGGCTTGTAGACATCGGAATACCTGCCTATATGCTCGCTTCCGCAGTGACGATGGTCCTTTCGCAACGGCTGGTCAGAAAGCTCTGTCAATGCAAACAGAAAGTGGAAGACCTCGATCCCAAAGAGCTCGAGTCCCTGGGTTTCCCGAAAGATGAGATTCCCAATCTCACGATTTACGGCCCCAACGGATGTGAGATATGCAAGGGAAGCGGGTACAAGGGCAGGGTGGGTCTCTATGAGCTGATGGAGGTGACCGATGACGTGGGCAAGGCAATCAACGCGAGTGTTCCCGAAGATCAACTGCGTAAGATTGCCATGCAGGAAGGAATGGTGACCCTCAGGGATGCAGGACTCCAGAAGATCCGCGAGGGAATGACTTCCGTGGAGGAGGTGGCCAGAAGAACCGTCGCGACAAAGGAATCCATGCCTGCCTACATGGTGAACCCGGATGTAATTGAATGCCTGGACGGGGAATACATCATCCGCGAAGGGAACACGGACTTGGACTTCTACAAACTCGTTCGCGGCGCTCTGTCGGTAGTGAAGGACGGGAAGAAAATAGCGGAGATTACGCAGCCGGGCGATTTCTTCGGAGAAATGGCCGCAATCTCAGGAGAGCCCCGCTCCGCTTCCATTATGGCCTCCGGCAAAGCGGTCGTGAAGCGCTTCCCCGGTGAAAAGCTCCATGAGGTGATCGAGAAATATCCGGATGTCGCCAAGCACCTGTTCCAGATCCTCGTGAGCCGCCTTGATCGTTCCAACAAACTCACCACCAAACTGGCCGCCGATCTGGTCAGGCTTAATCAGCAGCGAAAACCCCTAGCCTAGGTCCTGAGTCGTTAATCCACATAGAAAGGGTGCGAGAGAAGCAAAGCCCCGGGCACGGGATAGTCTTCTCCGAAGATGAGGACCACCGGAGGCGGGGTGTCCGTCTTTGGACGGACAAAAGGTCAGGTTTTCCCATGAATTTATCAGCACGGAAAACCTCCATTGCCTTTTAAAGATTTTCAATGGTGCTGCCGATGTTTGATGAAGGACTGATACAGGAGAAGCAAAAATGACGAAATCATTCACTGAAAAAATGATCAACCTGCTGATCGTCGGCATCTCTTTTTTGGTTCTGCTGAGCGGGGTTTCAAACCAGTGTTTTTCCGGCCTGGCCGCGCCCGATCTCATCCTTAAGATCTTTGTCTTCCTTCTTGGGATCGCAGTATGGGGTTGCTTGCTGATCTGTATTTACATGGTCAGATTCGTCATCCCGCCGATTCAGAACACGATCAGCGACACCCGGAGAATCGTTGATTCGGATGTGGAACTTCATCCGAAGCCCAATGGTGAATTGATCGCGCCTATCCGCAAAGTCGATGCCGCTCGGCTGAAAATGGGAAGTGCAATCGGCGAATGCGCTGAGGCCTCGCAAATGCTCTCTGAAGTGACTCCCAAGCGGGCTGCGTGAAAGGCGCCCGGACGACTTCTTGAGTGCATGCTGAAACATTCCAGGCGCTGCACTTCATAACGGCCGGATTCTCACATGCTTCAGGCAACTCGTTCACTACACTATTCCTGATGCTCTCACGAAAATTCGGCCGAGAGTATTCCGTTCATGGTTTCTCTAACCCTTCGAGACCTCAGGACAGGCCTCACCATGAACAGAAAACAGTCGTCGCATACCTATCACAACATTTTTTTCTTGACACAAGGCTGCTTCTGGGACAGTCTTATCGATAATGATTCTTAAGTAGGATTTTATATCCCTTGAGGAACCGGTTTTCCACTTCAATGCAATCTACTGTAGGAAAACATGCGGCGGACCCTGAGGACCGTCTGGATCAGATGCTGAGCAGGCTGAAGGAGAGGGATTTCCGAATTACCCCTCAACGACTGGCCGTACTCAGGATACTGGCCGCCAGCCATGAACACCCGAGCGTGGACAAGATCTATGAACAGGTGAAGGTGGATTTCCCGACGACAAGCCTGGCGACGGTTTACAAAACGATAACCCTGCTGAAAGAGTTGGGCCAGGTGCTGGAGCTTGGGTTCCCTGACGGAAGCAACCGATACGACGGCAATCAGCCGCAACCGCATCCGCACATGGTTTGTGTTCGGTGTAAGAAAATCATGGATCCTGATCTCAGGAGTCTTGCGCAGTTGACCAAGGAGGCTGTGCAGAAAACCGGTTTCAAAATCGTAAGCCACAGGCTCGATTTTTTTGGCCTGTGCCCCGAATGCCAGGGTAAAGAGTGACAGCCTCGTAAGAAAGTCGTCGTGAGGGAGGCAATTTTTTTTGGTTCTGAGTCGATAATAATTATTACAAAATATAGATAATCTGTTAATTATGCTTCTTTGATCAACATAGAATCAACTTCATCGAAATGGCATCGATGCCGCCACAAGGGCAGGCATCAGACCAAGGAGGGAGAGAAAAATGGAACAAGAAAAGAGAACTCTGACAACCGCCTTCGGCATCCCTGTGCCGGACGATTTGAACAGTTTTACAGCGGGCGAGAGAGGACCGGTATTGATGCAGGACGCCCACCTGTTGGAAAAACTGGGGCACTTTGACCGCGAGCGCATCCCGGAGAGGGTAGTTCACGCAAAAGGCGCAGGGGCATACGGCTATTTCGTGGTCACGGCGGACGTGACGCGATATACCCATGCCAAATTCCTCTCGGAAATTGGAAAGAAAACTGAAGGTTTTGTCCGGTTTTCGACTGTCGGCGGAGAAAAGGGCTCGGCTGACGCCGCACGGGACCCGCGGGGTTTCGCAGTCAAGTTCTACACGGAAGACGGGAACTACGATCTGGTAGGAAACAACACGCCTGTTTTCTTCATACGGGATCCCCTCAAGTTCCCTGACTTCATCCATACCCAAAAAAGGCATCCTGCGACAAATCTCCCCGATCCCGACATGTTCTGGGATTTCCTTTCGCTGACCCCGGAATCCATTCATCAGGTCACCATCCTCTTCTCAGACCGGGGGACGCCTGCAACGTATCGCCATATGCATGGATTCAGCAGCCATACCTTTAAATGGTACAACCGGAAGGGCGAGTACTTCTGGGTTCAGTACCACTTCAAGACAGACCAGGGGATCAAAAATCTCACCCGGCACGAATCCGGGAGACTCTGCGGGGAAGATCCGGACCACGCCACCCGGGACCTTCATGAAGCCATTGAGCGGGGCGATTATCCTTCCTGGACTCTTGAGATGCAGATCCTGACCCCTGAGAAGGCCAGGGATTTTCAATGGGATATTTTCGACATCACAAAGGTGTGGCCCCATGGAGATGTCCCGCCCGTCAAGATCGGCAAGCTGGTCCTGAACCGGAATCCAGTGAATTATTTCGCCGAAGTGGAGCAGGCCGCTTTTAGTCCGGGCAATGTGGTGCCGGGGATAGCGATCTCACCGGACAGGATGCTGCAGGCAAGGGTCTTCTCTTACCACGATACCCATCTCCATCGGCTGGGCCCCAACTACCATCTCATACCCGTGAATGCTCCAAAGAACGCACCTGAGAAGAGCTATCAGAGGGACGGTTTCATGCGTGTGGACGACAATGGAAGAGGAGGACCCAATTACTGGCCTAACAGCTTCGGGGGCAATGGTCCGGATCCGGCAGCAGGCGAGCCTCCCTTTGAAATTTCCGGCAATGCATCGCGTTTTCCTTTCACCCACCCGAACGATGATTTCGCGCAGGCCGGCGTTCTCTACGGAAAGGTGATGAAGGATCAGGATCGCGAGAATCTGGTCGGGAATATCGTGGCTCACCTCGGGAAGGCGCAAAAACGGTTACAGTTGCGCCAGGCAGCTTTATTCTGCAAGGCCGACCGGGACTATGGCCGGCGTGTGGCCAAAGGGCTTGGTCTGGACGTCGAGAGAGTCGAGCGTCTGGCGGAGATGTCGCAGGAGGAAAGAGTCAAGGCCACAGCACAATAATTGGTAATTTAAGCGATAACTTAGGTTCGATGGCGTGATGTTTTCTTTGACGCTAACGAATGCGGATCGTACAGTGATTCGCAGGTGCAGTAGGCAGGTTTCAGGTAGGGACGGCTCGCTCGATGATACACCCCGCGAGATGTTTCGCGGGAGCCGTCCGTCTTATGGCCTTGGAAACCACAGGAGGTGATTCCATGAAAGAACTCAAGATCGGGTGTGGCAAGCCGACAGGCGCAAAGGTTGGTGAGTCGGCCGGAGAGCAAAACGCAACAAACCAACCGGAAAGGGAGAGGGAGGTCGCCATGTCGATCGTAAGAGTAGGTCAGAAGGCGCCTGATTTCGAGGCGCCCGGATATCAGGGAGGTCAATTCGGACAGGTGAAGCTATCGGATTACATCGGAAAGTGGGTGGTACTCTGCTTTTATCCCGGTGATTTCACCTTTGTCTGAGCTACGGAGCTCGCCGCAGTTGCGGCCAAAAACAGTGAACTGGAGGGTCTTGGGGTACAGGTGCTCTCGGTGAGTGTGGACAGCCACTTCGTTCACAAGATGTGGCAGGACAACGAGCTTTCAAAGATGGTGAAAGGCGGCGTTCCATTCCCCATGCTTTCCGATGGACCGGGGAATATCGGAAAGATCTATGGAGTGTATGATCAGAATGCGGGGGTCGAGATGCGCGGGCGTTTCATTATCGATCCGGACGGCATTGTGCAGGGGATCGAAATCATCACGCCGCCGGTCGGGAGAAACATCAATGAGCTGATCCGCCAGGTACAGGCGTTTCAACACGTTCGCAAAACCAACGGCGCGGAGGCGACTCCATCGGGATGGCGGCCTGGAAAGCCAACCCTCAAACCGGGTCCTGATCTCGTGGG
This sequence comes from Deltaproteobacteria bacterium HGW-Deltaproteobacteria-15, assembly GCA_002840535.1. Classification (GTDB taxonomy): domain Bacteria; phylum Desulfobacterota; class DSM-4660; order Desulfatiglandales; family HGW-15; genus HGW-15. The sequence continues at coordinate 16,891 of PHBH01000017.1, forward strand.
AAAGGTTTGGGAAGTGTGGAAGGTGGAAGAAGCATTCTAAAATCGAACAGGAAGGAGGCATGAAACATGCGGCATTCGGGAATTCGTTTTACGGTTATCGGAGCAGTGTGCGTACTGCTGATCGTCATTGGGGCGGCATTTGCCCAGGAGTCGGTCAAGAGCAGTTACAGCCCGGTTGTGATCAACGAACCGTTCAAGCAAATCATGGCGCGAATGAAGGCTGCCAAGCCGGAGATCGCGCAGCGTCAATCGAATCTCCTCAATGAGAGGTATGATCTGAGCAACAAGCCGGCAAAAGGGGCGATGATGTCCGGAGGGAAAAAAGAGGTTCAGGAAGGAGTGCGCGTCAAGCTCCCTTCAGGCATGACATGGGAGAAACTGGCCTCCATGTCGGCCGGAGCCATCCGGGAAAAGAATCTCTGGCCCGCGGGCTTTTATCCGCTCCCCCACCCCAATCATGCGGAAGGGGGCATGGTCTTCCCCAAGTTCCACATTGAAGAGATCCAGAAGCAGGAGGGGAGGGATCTCACCCGATTCGATCTCGACTATGATCTGCCGGATCATCTTTTGCCGGAGTTCCCACCGCCGATCTATCTCACGACAAGACCCGATCTCGGGGATGTGTCGCAAGGGAAGGTGGTGACCATCATGAACTATTATGAGCTGTTCAACGGCATTCTGAACCCGAAGCAGATCGAGGGTTTGCGTCTGCTGGTGACTCCCTTTCCACAGCAGCAATTCAACCAGACCGAGGACCGGCGGTCAGAGCTGCCCCACAGGGGCGTCACGTGCTTCGACTGCCACGTAAACGGCCACACCAATGCAACCACCCACCTGGTCGGCGACATACGTCCTCAGGAGAACAGGCATGGCCTGGACACCCCGCCGCTCCGGGGCGTGAACATCCAGCGCCTTTTCGGTTCGCAGAGGGCGTTGAAATCTATTGAGGACTTCACGGAATTCGAGCAGCGGGCCGCGTATTTTGACGGAGACCCTGTCATAGCCACAAAAAAGGGAGCGAATATTCTGGACCGGGGCAGCCAGGTTCACTTCATGGCCGAGTTTCAAGCGCTCCTGGATTTTCCTCCTGCCCCCAAACTGGATGTGCTGGGGAAGCTCGATCCGGCCAAGGCGACCCAGTCCGAGCTGAGAGGGCAGGACGTGTTTACGAACAAAGGGAAGTGCGCGGTTTGCCATCCCGCGCCGTATTACACGGACAATCTCATGCACAATCTGAAGACGGAGCGATTCCATCAACCCAAGATGATAAACGGCCGGATGGCCTCAGCAGACGGCCCGATCAAGACCTTCCCATTGAGGGGGATCAAAGACTCCCCTCCGTATCTCCATGATCGTCGCCTGCTTACGCTCGAGGACACGGTGGAGTTCTTCAACCTGGTTCTTGGGGTCAATCTTACGAACCAGGAAAAGCAGGATCTCGTGAATTTCATGAGAGCCCTCTAGTATCGTGTCCCGGAGGACGCAGCATTAAATGTTATTTCTCCCACGGCGAACCCCGGATCATGTCCGGGGCAGGCGCCGGGGGAGAAATTTTATACCTGCAGGAGGTTACATGATCTCTCGCTTCGCTCGAGATGACAGAGCATTGTGGGACACCACTCTGGGAGGGTGCTGAAAAGCAGTCAGCGCAAAACATTGATGAGATTGACACGGAACCCCGGGCGCTGTTAAAAAAAACCGACTAACAGGCTCGGAGGTCGAAAAGGGATGCCTTTCAGGGATTTCTCCATTACCCCCGCGTACAGGGAGCTTTACCCGGGAGTTGGCTTCGGGCTGACCCTGGTCGCCGGATGCGCCAATCCGGAAAACCCGCCCGGATTCGATCAGCACAAGCGAAAGCTTTTACGCAAACTCAAGAGAAGGGAAACACTCGCGGAGATCACCGCTCGTATCGACACATACGACCGGTTTTTTCAGTCCTTCGGTTTCGAGTGTCCCCTTCCCAAGCACCTGAAGTATACGGTCAACACGGGGTTCCCCCGGTATAATCTCATGGTGGACGCACATTTCATGGCGGAGATGTGCGCCGGAATCCTTGTGGCGGTTACGGACTTCGACCGCTTCGACGGCAGTCTGACCCTCGATGTCGCAAAAGAAGATGAGGTTTGTCTCGGCATGGGAGGGAGGGAGTTCAGGACCAGAACAGGCGAGATCGTGCTCAGGGACGAAAGGGATATTGTCTGCATTTTGTGCCAGGGCGCTGATGAGAAGACGAGGATAAAAGAGACCACCCGAAGGGTGCTTTTTTATGCCTATGCGGTGCCGGGCATCGATGCAGGGTTTCTTCGCGAAGGTCTCGCTCTTGCGGCGGAAGCGGTCGCGCTGTTCGGCGGAGGTACTGCAGAGGGTCCGGAAATCTTCGGGATTTAGACCACTAACAATGAAACTCCGGAAAAAAGACTTGACACATCCGGTCCCGCGCACTATCCTCATGCAATTACACTCTTGAGGAAAACAGTTATCAGGTATGTTGCCTCTTAGCCAAAATATCATCGCCATTACCACCGCAATAGGGGTCCCTGTATCCCTATTGCTCCTCCTCCTTTTGGGGGTGAAACCCAAAATTCCGGGCCTGATGATGGCATGACATAGAACAGATTCTGCAAAAACCGTTATCAGGCCCCCCTGATAACGGTTTTTTTTTGCAAACATTTTTACGCCAGGTTTAGGAAACAGGTATGAGCAGGCAGATCGTTCTTTATGACACGACCCTCAGGGACGGAACCCAGGGGGAGCACGTAAATCTCTCGGCTGAGGACAAGCTCCGCGTGGCGCGGAAGCTGGATGAGATGGGCATCCACTATGTGGAAGGAGGCTGGCCCGGTTCAAATCCCAAGGACGGACGCTTTTTCGAGATGTGCCGGTCCGTCCGGTTCAAAAATATCCGTCTGGCCGCTTTCGGAAGCACACGACGGCCATACCTCCGGCCTGAAGAGGATCAGAATATTGCATCCCTGCTGGAAACAGGGGCTGAAACCGTGACCATCTTCGGCAAGAGCTGGGATCTCCATGCCTCTGAGCTCATCGGCGCCACCCTGGACGAGAACCTGGCAATGATCCGGGACAGCATCAGGTATCTGAAGGAGAAGGTGGGAGAAGTTATCTACGATGCGGAGCACTTCTTCGACGGGTACAAGCGGAATCCCTCCTATGCCCTGAAAACTGTTGAGGCGGCGATAGAGGGAGGTGCGGACATGATCGTCCTCTGCGACACGAATGGAGGCACCCTGCCGCATGAGGTGAAAGAGATCATCGATAAGGTTGCGCCCGGCATCGATCGGCCCTTCGGGATTCACGCGCATAATGACTGTGGTCTGGCACTGGCCAATTCCCTTGTTGCCGTACAGGCGGGAGGCTCCATGGTGCAGGGGACCGTCAACGGGTACGGGGAGAGATGCGGAAACACGGACCTGATCTCGGTAATCGGGAATCTTCAAGTGAAGATGGGCTTTGACTGCATTCCACCCGAGATGCTCAGAAAGCTGACCGAACTCTCCAGGTATGTGAGCGAAGTGGCCAATATGCTCCCCGTCAATCAGCGTCCTTTTGTGGGGAAGAGCGCCTTTGCACACAAAGGCGGTGTGCACGTAAGTGCGATCATCAAGGATCCGCGCGCCTATGAGCACATTGAACCGGAGCTGGTGGGGAACCGGCGCCGGGTCCTGGTTTCCGACCTCTCGGGCAAGAGCAACATCGATTACAAGGCACGGGAGATGGGAATCAAAATCGGTGGCAACGGATACGGCAGCGACAAGATCGTGCAGGAGATCAAGCGAATGGAGGACCAGGGGTACCAGTTCGACGCCGCGGAAGGCAGCCTGGAGCTCCTCATCAAGAAAGCCACCGGACAATTCATCGAACCCTTCAAACTGGAGTCTTTCAGGGTTACCATTGAAAAGAACGGGTCCGACCCGAGCGCGTCGCAGGCGACCATCAAAATCTCCGTCGGAGACGAACATGAGATTACGGCAGCCGAGGGAGACGGTCCGGTCAATGCCCTCGACAATGCCCTTCGAAAGGCTCTCTACAAGTTCTTCCCACAGATCAATGAAATGGGGTTGGTGGATTTCAAGGTGCGGGTCATTGACGGAAGCGACGGAACAGGCGCAAAGGTGCGGGTGCAAATCGAGTCCAGGGACCCCAAAGAAATCTGGTCGACTCTGGGGGTGTCGGAGAATGTCATCGAGGCGAGTTGGCAGGCCCTGGTGGACAGCGTTCAGTACAAACTGTCCAGAACCCCGAATGAGAACTGATATGGCGATATATCCAAGAACGAGCATGGAGGCACTTGCCGCAGATTTTCTCGACAGAGAGAGTCTGCGGAGGGTCCTTATGGGATAGCCTTTTAGGTATGCAGATCTTTAATTATCCCCGTATGCAGGCTGGAGCAAAAATGTTCAGATGCAAGGCATCCGAAATTCCGAGGAGCGAGCGTACAACAGGTACTGCCGTAGTGACGAGGAGTGAGGATAGCGCAGCAGATGGGCGTTTTTCATCGCCTGCCAGCACAAGGAGGTTATCCCATGACTGACAATCGTGTGATCATATTCGATACGACATTAAGGGACGGTGAGCAGTCCCCGGGCGCAAGCATGAACACAGCGGAAAAGGTGCGGCTTTCCATCCAGCTCGAGAAACTGGGTGTGGATGTGATTGAAGCCGGCTTTCCTGCCGCTTCCCCGGGCGACTCCGAGGCTGTCAGGCATATTGCCGCAAAGGTCAGGCGTGCCCAGGTGGCCGCTCTGGCCAGGGCTTCGGAAGAGGACATCGATCGCGCCTGGGCATCTGTCAAGGATGCGGCCCATCCAAGAATCCACACCTTTATCGCAACCTCCGACATCCATATGAAATACAAGCTCCGAATGGACCGCGAGCAGGTGGTCAAGGCCGCTGTTCATGCGGTGCGGCATGCAAAGAAGTACACGGAGAACGTGGAGTTCTCGGCAGAAGACGGTTCTCGAAGCGATCCTGATTTTCTCTGTGAGATCTTCGGCGCCGCTATCGAAGCAGGGGCGACCACCATCAATCTCCCTGACACGGTGGGATACGCGCTCCCAGATGAGTTCGGACAACTGGTCGCCTACGTAAAGGCCAAAACTCCGGGGATGGACAGAATTGTCCTGAGTGTGCACTGCCATAATGATCTTGGTCTTGCAACGGCAAATACCCTTGCCGGGTTGCGGGCCGGTGCGCGCCAGGCCGAGGTCACCCTCAACGGCATAGGCGAGAGGGCGGGCAACACCTCCCTGGAGGAGGTCGTGATGAGCCTCTACACACGGGGCGAGAACACCGGCCTCACCACGTCCGTCAATACCAGGGAGATCTTTCCCACCAGCAGGCTCGTCAGTATGATCACCGGCATCGTGATTCAGCCCAACAAGGCCATCGTAGGGGCGAATGCCTTTGCCCACGAGGCCGGCATCCACCAGGACGGCATGCTGAAGCACAGAATGACCTATGAGATCATGGAGCCGGAGACCGTGGGCCTCTCCATGACCCGTCTCGTGCTCGGGAAACACTCCGGCCGGCACGCCTTCAGAAAGAAATTGGTCGAACTGGGTTATGACCTTGGAGAGGATGATGTCAACAAGGTTTTCGAGAAGTTCAAGGAACTGGCGGACAAGCGCAAGGAGATCCTCGACGAGGACATCGAAGTTCTTGTGGCCGAAGAGATTCTGCGGATCCCGGACAAGTACCAGTTGGACTACCTGACCGTTGTTTGCGGAACGGTCGCGGTGCCGACAGCAACCGTGAAACTGAAGATCGACGGCAAAGAGGCCCAGGGAGCAGGGTTTGGGATCGGGCCGATCGATGCCGCCTTCAACACCATAGCCAAGATCACGGGGACCCGTTCAAAGCTGGTGCGATTCTCCATCACGGCCATCAGCAGCGGCACCGATGCACAGGGGGAGGTGACGGTTCGTCTGCAGGAAAACGGTCTGGTGGCGCTGGGCAAGGGGGCCGACTCGGATATTTTCATTGCAAGCGCCAGGGCTTACATAAACGGACTGAACAGGATCGAATACCTGAAGAAGAACCCCTCCCTTGCACCGGAGGAAAGATCTCTTTAGCAGGAGCAAAGCGCATAGCGCATGGCGCACAGCGACAAAGTACAATTGAAGAGCTACAACCAACAACCCGCAACTCGCAACGAGACGAAAAGGACAACGGACAAATGACAAAACCAATGACCATCACGGAAAAGATACTGGCCAGCCACGCGGATCTGGAGTTTGTCGCACCCGGCGACCTGATCAAGGTCCGCGTCGATCTGGCGCTGGCCAATGACATTACAGCGCCCCTGGCAATCAGGGTGTTTCATCGGACAGGCCGGAGTCAGGTCTTCGATCCTCGAAAGGTTGCGCTGGTGGCGGATCACTTTGTGCCTAACAAGGACATCCCTTCGGCCGAGCAGTCCAAGATCATGAGAACATTTGCGAGGGACCAGGGGATCGTGCATTACTATGAACCCGGGGACGGAGGGGTCGAACACGTGATCCTTCCTGAGAAGGGGCTGGTCATCCCCGGGGATCTTGTCATCGGCGCCGACAGCCACACCTGCACCTACGGTGCATTAGGCGCCTTTTCCTCGGGTGTCGGGAGCACTGACCTCGGCGTCATCATGGCAACCGGCAGAACGTGGTTGAAGGTGCCTCCCTCCATCAGGGTCGATTATGAAGGAAAGCTCAGGCATTGGGTAGGAGGAAAGGATCTCATTCTCTACACCCTCGGATTGCTTGGCGTGGAAGGCGCCAATTACAAGAGTCTCGAATTCTCCGGAGAGACGATTCATGCATTGCCCATGGATCAAAGGCTCACAATGTGCAATATGGCCGTGGAAGGCGGGGCCAAGAACGGCATAGTCGAACCGGATGAGATCACAATGGCGTATGTCTCGGGACGTTCCGGCAGGAAGCCGGAGGTTTTCCGGAGCGACACGGATGCCCGTTACGAAAAGGTGCTGAAGATCGATGTGAGCGCGATGGAACCTCAGGTGGCCGTGCCCCATTCCCCGGACAATGTGAAGCCCGTCAGTCAGGTGGGCCATGTTGCACTGGATCAGGTTTTTATCGGATCTTGCACCAACGGCAGGCTGGAAGACCTCAGGGTCGCTTCAGGTATCCTCAAGGGGAAGTCCGTGGCAAAAGGGACCCGGTTCATCGTGCTGCCGGGTTCCGCAGAGGTCTACAGGCAGGCTCTCCGGGAGGGAATCCTGGAGACGCTGCTGGATGCCGGAGCCGTGATAGGCCCGCCCTCGTGCGGCCCCTGCCTTGGCGGCCATCTCGGAATCCTTGCCGATGGAGAGAGGGCGCTTTCCACGTCGAACCGGAATTTTCTGGGGAGGATGGGCCATGTGGGGAGCGAGGTATACCTGGCGAGCCCTGCGGTGGCGGCGGCTTCGGCGATCCTGGGCAGGATCGGGTCACCGGATGAAGTATGAACAAAAGGGCAATCTCTTCCGCAGAGCCGCTGAGCAGTGGAAAGATGAACCCGAAGACAATACCGATCACAACGGACCAATGACAACGGACAAAGGACATATATTATGAAATTCGAAGGAAAAGGTTGGAAGTTCGGGGACAACGTCGATACTGACGCGATCATTCCGGCAAGATTCCTGAATGTTTCGGATGAAGATCAACTGGCCGCAAGCTGTTTCATCGACCTGAGACCCGAGTTTGTAAAAGGGGTAGGCCGTGGGGACATTATCCTGGCGGGGACCAACTTCGGGTGCGGGTCCTCGAGGGAGCATGCACCCCTGGCCATCAAAGCCTCCGGTGTAAGCGTTGTGGTTGCACGGAGCTTCGCAAGGATCTTTTACCGGAATTCGTTCAACATCGGGCTTCCCATCCTGGAGTGCGACGAGGCGGTCTCCGCCTTCGCAGAAGGGGCACGCCTCTCGGTGGACCTCGAGTCCGGGGAGATCCGGGACACGAAGACAGGAGTGAAACTCTTTGCGAAACCTGTCCCGGACTTCATGCGGGAGATGATTCAGGCGGGCGGCCTCGTGCCGTATATTAAAGCCAATGGCGGGACGTTCTAGAATGATTTCAAGGAGACGAGCATGAGAAGCGACAATGTCAAAAAAGGGGTGGAGCGCGCTCCGCACCGGTCCCTCTTCAAAGCTATGGGGTATACGAGCGCCGAACTTGATCGGCCGATCATCGGTATTGCCAGTTCGGCCAATGAGATCATACCGGGCCACATCCATCTGGACAAGATCGTGGAGGCCGTGAAGGCGGGCATCTACATGGGAGGAGGTCTTCCCGTGGTCTTCGGCACCATCGGCGTGTGCGACGGGATTGCCATGAATCACGAAGGCATGAAGTACTCTTTGGCAAGCCGCGAGCTTATTGCCGATTCGGTCGAGGTGATGGCCATGGCGCATGCCTTTGATGGTCTTGTTCTGGTTCCCAACTGCGACAAGATCGTTCCCGGGATGCTCATGGCCGCGGCCCGGGTGAATATCCCCGCCGCGCTCATCAGCGGGGGGCCGATGCTGGCGGGAAGACACCCGCTGGAACCGGGAAAGAAGATAGATCTCATCACGGTCTTTGAGGCGGTCGGGGCTGTGCGCTCCGGAAAAATGGATGAGGACACCCTGGCGATGTTCGAAGAGGAGGCCTGCCCCACTTGCGGTTCCTGTGCAGGAATGTTCACAGCCAACTCCATGAATTGTCTCTCAGAGGCCATCGGAATGGCGCTGCCGGGCAACGGGACCATTCCTGCGGTCATGGCCGCAAGGATTCGTCTGGCCAAGGAAACAGGAATGCGGATCGTGGATCTTGTGGAGAAGCAGATCACACCGAGGCAGATCATGACTCAGGATGCTCTCACCAACGCCCTTGCGGCCGACATGGCCCTTGGCTGCTCCACCAACACGGTGCTTCATCTTACGGCTATAGCCAAAGAGGCTGGACTTTCGCTGGACCTGAAAAGGATCAATGAGGTAAGCCGTCGCACACCAAACCTCTGCACTCTGAGCCCGGCCGGGAAGGACCATCTGGAAGACCTGGACCGAGCCGGAGGCATCAGCGCGGTCCTCAAGGAACTCTCGGGCGGGGGCCTCATCAACGAAGGATGCATGACTGTGACTGGCAGGAGTGTGGCGGAAAACATCGCCCGTTCTGGAGTCCGGGACCGCGGGGTGATCAGGCCTCTGAAGAGCCCGTGCAGATCCGAGGGCGGGATAGCGGTCCTCTTTGGGAATCTGGCGCCGGGAGGCTGCGTAGTAAAGCAGTCGGCCGTATGCGAAGAGATGCTCTTCCATGAAGGACCGGCACGTGTTTTCGATTCGGAAGACGATGCCACGAAGATGATTCTTGCCGGGGAAATCAAGAAGGGAGAGGTCCTGGTGATCCGTTATGAAGGACCCAAGGGAGGTCCCGGCATGCGTGAGATGCTCACGCCCACCTCGGCCATTGCCGGAATGGGTATGGATGCGCACGTTGCCCTGATCACCGACGGCCGCTTTTCAGGAGGAACCCGCGGCGCATCCATAGGTCACGTGTCACCCGAGGCCATGGAAGGAGGTCCGATCGCAGCCGTCCGGAACGGGGACACTATAAGGATCGACATCCGCAACAGGAAGATCGATCTCCTGCTGAAGGAAGAAGAGATCAAACAGCGGCTCTCTACATGGAAAGCGCCGCAGCCCAAGATCAGCACCGGCTATATGGCCCGGTATGCCAGATCCGTAAGCTCCGGAAGCGAAGGGGCGGTGGTAAAATAAAGTTCAACGTTCAAAGTTAAAAGTTCAAAGTTCAAAGTTCGGAGTTCAGAGTTCAAAGTTCAGTTCGATTTCAGAGGCGGGAGTTGAACCCGCAAAAGAATTTATGGCCCGGGTACTTAACTCGGAACCTTGAACTCGGAACCCGGAACTCAAAGAGAGGTGATTACCATTAAACTCAAAGGCTCACAAATCATATTGCAGGTGTTGCAGGAAGAGGGGGTCGAAATCATCTTCGGCTATCCCGGTGGTATGACAATCGATATCTACGACGATCTGGCAAAGAGCTCCATCAAACATATTCTGGTACGGCATGAGCAGGGCGCGGTGCACGCAGCCGACGGCTACGCCAGGGCATCCGGAGGGGTGGGGGTCTGCCTGGTCACATCAGGGCCCGGCGCGACCAATACGGTCACCGGTCTTGCCTCGGCATTCATGGACTCCATCCCCATCGTCGTCCTGACGGGACAGGTGCCGACCCGTCTGATCGGCAATGACGCCTTTCAGGAAGTCGATATCGTGGGCATCACAAGACCCTGCACGAAACACAACTACCTGGTGAAAGACGTGGAGAACCTGGCCCGCGTTCTCAAAGAGGCGTTCTATATCGCCCGTTCGGGGAGACCCGGACCCGTGCTCGTGGATTTGCCCAAGGACGTTCTCCAGGCGAGCACAACGTATAAGAGCATCAATGAGACGAGGATGCCGTCTTATAACCCCACCTATGAGCCCAATGCCAGACAGCTTCCAAAGGCCGTCAAGCTGATCAAGGAAAGCAGGCGACCCATGGTGCTGACCGGTGGGGGGGTGATTCTCTCCGGCGCGGCCGAAGAGCTCAGGACATTTGCGAGAAAGATCGAATCTCCGGTTGCCAGTACGCTGATGGGCCTTGGGGCTTTTCCCGCTTCCGACCCGCTTTGGCTCGGTATGATCGGGATGCATGGCACCTTCCGGGCGAACATGTCTTCGGCGGAATGCGACCTCATGATCGCTGTCGGGGTGCGCTTCGATGACAGGGTCACGGGCAAGATCGAGGAATTTGCGCCCAAGGCCAGGATTGTTCATATCGACATTGACCCGACCTCCATACGCAAGAACATCCCTGTTTCCGTGCCCATTGTGGGGGACTGTAAGATCACGTTGAGAAAATTGAACCAGCTCCTGGAGAAAGAAGACGCGAAAGATCTGATCCAGTCCAGAGATCCCTGGCTCAAGCTGATCGAGGAATGGAAGGCAACCAAGCAGCTCAGCTACGATCAGAAGAAATGCGCAAATATCAAACCTCAGTATGTCATAGAAATGCTCAGCCGGATGAGCAACGGAAAGGCGATCATCACGACCGAAGTGGGGCAAAACCAGATGTGGGCGGCACAGTACTATCAGTTCGATCACCCCAACCGCTTCATCACCTCAGGGGGGCTGGGTTGCATGGGGTTTGGTCTACCTGCGGCCATAGGGGCGCAGATTGCGCAACCGGACAAGCTGGTCGTGGATATTGCCGGCGACGGGAGCATCCAGATGAACATCCAGGAAATGGCTACCGCAGTGCAGTACGGGCTCCCGGTCAAGGTGGTGATCCTGAACAATCGCTACCTGGGGATGGTTCGCCAGTGGCAGGAACTTTTCTACGATCGCTGCTATTCCTGCACCGACATGGAGCACGGTCCCGATTTCGTCAAGCTGGCAGAGGCATACGGCGCTGTCGGTCTGAGAGCCACGAGGCCGGACGAAGTGGAATCGGTGTTGAAGGAAGGGCTTTCCTTACCGAGGACTGTGATCATGGAATTCATCGTGGAAAGGGAAGAGTGCGTCTACCCCATGGTCCCGGCGGGAAAAGCGATTACCGACATGCTGTTGACTTGAAAAGAATATAGGTCCTATAGGGCCTATACGACCTATATTTGTTGAGGGAAAAAATATGACGAACAACGGTACGAAAAGGAATATCCTCTCCATGCTGGTGGACAACCAGCCCGGCGTGCTTTCCAGAGTGGCCGGTCTTTTCAGTAGCAGGGGGTTCAACATAGACAGCCTCTGCGTCTCCGAGACCACAGATCCCCTCATCTCGCGGATCACACTGGTAGCAGTGGGGGATATGCTCATCCTGGAGCAGATCAAGAAGCAACTGAACAAACTGATCAATGTCATCAAGGTCATGGATTTCACTGAAACGGAATTCGTTCAGAGGGAGACCGCCCTGGTCAGGGTGCGGGCCAAACCCGAGCACAGGGCGGAAATCCTGAGGATGGCCGATATTTTTCATGCGACCGTTGTGGATGTCGGGACTGAGCACTATACCATGGAAGTAACAGGGGATGAGGGAAAGATCACGGCCCTCCTGAGACTCCTTAAACCCATGGGAATCAAAGAAATCGCCAGGACAGGACCCGTGGCCCTGGCTCGCGAAAAAAAATAGGAACAAGAGACACAAGTCCCGCCACTAAGGCACGAAGGCACAAAGAAGAACTACATCTTTCGTGTCCTGGTGTCTTCGTGGCGGACCTCTTCTAACAAGAGAAAGGAGCTACTGGTATGGCTAAGATTGATTTCGGTGGTGTTGTCGAGGAAGTGATCACTTCTGAGGAGTTTTCCCTGAAAAAGGCAAAGGACATCCTCAAGACCGAGAGGATAACGGTCCTGGGGTATGGCGTGCAAGGGCCGGGGCAGGCGTTGAATCTCAGGGATAACGGGTTCGAGGTCATCATCGGGCAGCGGGAGGAAGAACGCACGTATTGGGATAAGGCGATTCGGGACGGCTTTGTTCCGGGGAAGACCCTTTTCCCTATTGAGGAGGCGGCGAAACGGGGAACAATCATTCTGTATCTTCTTTCCGATGCCGGGCAGATGGCAGCGTGGCCCATGGTCAAGGCATGTCTCAACGAAGGCGATGCGCTCTATTTTTCTCACGGTTTTTCGATTGTCTATAAAGAGCAGACAGGAGTCGTTCCCCCCAAGAATGTGGACGTCATCATGGTTGCGCCAAAGGGGTCGGGCCGCACCGTACGCATGAATTTTCTGGATGGAAGCGGCATCAATTCGAGCTTTGCCGTATTTCAGGACCACACAGGAAGGGCCAAAGACAGGACTCTTGCCCTTGGAATCGGGATCGGATCAGGATACCTGTTCGCCACCACCTTCGAGAAGGAGGTCCATAGCGACCTCACAGGGGAGAGAGGTGTCCTCATGGGCTGCCTCGCAGGAGTCATGGAGGCCCAGTACGAGCTTCTTCGCAGGCACGGGCACAGTCCAAGCGAGGCGTTCAATGAGACCGTGGAGGAGCTTACACAAAGCCTCATCCGGTTGGTGGGGGAAAACGGCATGGACTGGATGTACGCCAACTGCAGCACCACCGCGCAGAGAGGCGCCTTGGACTGGCGCAAGCCTTTTAAGGATGCCGTGGCGCCCGTATTCGAGAAATTGTACCAGAGCGTCGTTTCCGGTGTGGAGACCAGGATTACCCTCGAGGCCAATAGCGCCCCTGACTATCGCGAGAAGCTGGAAAAGGAATTGAAGGAGATGCGGGAGTCCGAAATGTGGAGAGCCGGAACGGCGGTGAGAGCCCTCAGACCCGAGAACCGGAAGAAATAAAGAAAAGCGGCCTCTCGCAGAGCCCACAGAGCCACAGAGTTTTTTTAGAAAATCCCTCAACCAAAAGCGGGAGGCGAGAGGATAATTCCCTTTCGTGCTAAGCTGTCGAAGCACGAACGGGAATTCACTCTGGACTCTTTGAGAGGACGATGGTCCCTATGAGAGATGTACGAGTAGCAGCCGTCTGCATGGCCTCGATTCCAGGGGATGTGGAGGGGAATCTCAATAGAACCGAGCGATTTGTTTCAGAGGCCGCCGGACGGGGAGCGGAGATCGTTTGTTTCCCCGAGCTTTCGATCCACGGGTACACCCTCCGGAGTCAGGAGCATCGTTTAGGAGATCAACAGGAGATCGTCCGAAGAATTGAAGATCTGGCAAGGTCCCAGAGAATCCTCATCCTCGCCGGGCTACTCATTGCCGATGAATACCGGAGGCCGTGCATCTGCCAGGTCGCGGCGGGACCGGAGCCGGCTGCCGGAGCTCATCGCCACCGGCTCCGTGCTGGGCCCGCTGCTGCCGGAGGCCGAGAAGGAGGTTTTTCTGCCTGGGGAAGAACTCAAGACCTATTCTCACAAGGGGATCGCCTTCGGCATTGAATTATGTTATGAGGCCCACTTCCCGGAGATCAGCGCCATCCTGGCGCTCCAGGGCGCGGAGATCCTCTTCCTCCCCCATGCATCGCCTCGGGGAACACCGGAGGAGAAGCTCAGCAGCTGGTTAAGACATCTCCCGAGCAGGGCCTTTGATAATAGCGTCTTTGTAGTCGCCTGCAATCAGACGGGCGACGCGGAGGACGGGCCGTCATTTCCCGGCGTGGCCCTTGTGCTTGACCCTTCGGGAAGGCTGATCGCCAGCCGGGCTGAGGGAGGCGAAGGAATGCTCATTGCAGATTTGAGGGAACAAACGCTGGCGCAGACAAGAAGTCATAGGATGAAGTATTTTCTTCCCTCAAGAAGACCTGAGCTGTACGGCGGGCTCGTGGAGAAAAAAAGGGGCACAAAGAGGGGATCATCCCTCCTTGTGCCCGATGTCAGTAAGGAGAATTCTGCAGCTTAAACGCAACCGGTTGGTTTGGGCAAGCCGGCCATCTTGCAGGCTCCCTTACCGGGGCCCGAGGGAAACAATTCGTAGATGTACTTCAGTTTGTACCCGGTCACCTTGGAGAGAATTCTGACCATTGGAGCAATCCCGTTCTTCTTGTAGTAATCCTGAAGGACATTGATCACCTTCCAGTGCTCGTCTGTAAGCTCCTCGATTCCTTCTGACTGCTTCACCCATTTGACCCAGGCCTGATTCCAATTGTTGAAATCATCAATGAAGCCGTCTTCATCCACATTGAAGGTGTTCCCTTCAAACTCCACGTTTGGCATAGACGTTGACCTCCTCTTGGCATTAATATAATAAGCGATTTATAATGACTTGGATTTGCGGCAGAAAATTTGTATATCGCATCTTTCTCCTGATGTCAATCCTTCTTTTCACTGTCTGATATGCCGCCCTTTCTTCGTAACAGTTCAGCTGTAGGAAATGGAGCCGGGGCCGGTCGTCGGGAGCTCTTTTCAAAAACGAAGCAGGTGGACAGTGCTTGGCGGGAGTACGCCCTTACCAACCGCTGGTTTCACTGAGTTAGGCTGTTACCCTTCTTCCTCGGGAAGCAAGAGCGGCTCTGAGCAGCCCTTCCCCCCACAGGGAAGTGCCTCCTGCATGAAGATGGGTATAGGTGGCGAGCAGATTCCTGTGCAGGATCCCGTCCCTCCGACCATCCAGCCCCCTGCCTCGACGAACCTTGAAGATCGTCTTCAGTTCAGAACCGCGCTCCGGCAGGACCCTTGAGTAGTGGAACTCATGTCCTTTCAGGACCTCTCCAACCGGATAATATGGGTTTTCTCCGTCCACCTCCATGACAGTGTATCCGTGACCCTGGGGTTTTTCCTCCAAGATGAAGGAAAGGGGCAACGCGCCGACCATGGGGTAGCTCTTTTCTCCAACAAGCAACCGTTCACCCAGGTACATGAGCCCCCCGCATTCCGCATACACAGGAAGGTTCTGTTCAATAGCCTCCTTCAGAGCATTCCGGAACCCCTTGTTCTCTGCCAGGGCCTCAGCCTGGGTTTCAGGAAAACCGCCCCCGATGTAGAGGGCATCGATCTGTGGAAGGATCTTCCCCTGCATGGAGTCGATCTCCACGAGGGTGACCCCCAGTGACTTCAAGTGCTCAAGGTTCTCCGGGTAATAGAACCAGAAGGATCTGTCGCGAATTACTCCGACTCGCAAGGGTTGATCCAAATGGAAGCCGGGTCTCGGGCAGCCCGCGCCGTTGCTTAAAAGTTCCACATCGCCCGCAATCTTCCATAGGGAGTCCAGGTCCAGATTTTTCTCCACGATGTTTCTCGCCCAATCCACCGCCTTTTCTGCAAGGGTGCGTTCGAGGTGCGGTATCAGCCCCATATGTCTTTCCGGAAACACGGTCCCCTTTAATTTGGGAATCGCTCCGACCACGGGGAGGCCGCAATGCTGCTCAATTGCCCCTCTGACAACGGATTCCTGTCGACTGCCCGCCACCCTGTTCAGTATGACTCCGGCAATCTTCAAGTCCGGATCAAACTTCTGACAACCCAGAACAAGGGCGGCAACCGTCCTCGTGGTCATGGTCACGTCAGCGATGAGGATAACAGGACTCCGGAGCATCTTTCCCAGTTCCGCTGTGCTGCAGCAGCCGTCCAGGTCAAGTCCGTCATACAGCCCGCGATTTCCTTCAATGATGGAGATATCAGCGGTTGCGGAATGGACGGCAAAGGAATGGAGCATCTGCTCGCGGGTCATGAGAAAGGGATCCAGATTGTAGCAGGGGCTTCCTGCTGCAAAAGAGAGCCAGCCGGAATCGATAAAATCGGGACCCTTTTTGAAAACGGCGATCTTATGTCCCCTTGCCTTCCAGGCCGAGACAAGGCCCAGGGAAAGGATGGTCTTGCCGGAACCGCCCCTGAGGGCAGCAATGGTCAAACGCGGGTGAAAAAGAGACATGATGGTTAATTCCTCAGTGGTAATTCCTCGCGGGTACGGCAGGCTTCGAGTTTCTCGTGGTCCGTAGTATTTTATTATACTCTTTCAAAACCCGGTATTGAAACGCCTTTTTCGCGCCGGAGGATTAAATCAAAAATTTAATGGAAACCGGTACATCCTTTCAAGAACCCGCCATTTTTCTATTGACAAGCAACCCGAAATCTTCTTATAAACCTAAGTCTATTCTGCTATTGCGAGGGCTATCTTCGGGTAAGGGATGGTATCGCTCGCAGCATTCCGCAAAACAGAAGACCTGATCATTGGCACTTTTTATTCGCAGACCTTCCCGGGCTCGAAACCTGGCGCCCTTGTATTTTCCACCTGGGCTGATGAGCCTGACTGCGGGGATGAGCTTCACTTCTACGGTTTCCTCCACCGCTGAGTGAGAAGATATTCGCCAAAGGAAGGATTTCACGGAGGATGTGAGGCTGGGCTCTTATGTGGGTGGTGGTAGGTCGCCCATTTCACTGATCTATAACCCTATTTATCGAAGAAGGAGGCATGGGTGATGGCTTTTGAACCGAAGCAACCGCAAAAAGAATTGAAGTACGAAGAGCTCCGTGTCTATTCCGATGCTGAGTTGAAAAACTACACAGAGGAAGAGCTCAAAAACTTCAAGATCAAGCACAAGATCCCTATGTGCGAAGACCTGGAGACAGGGCCCTGGCCCAGCTTTGTGGCAGACACGAAGCGCAACGCCCTCCACAGGCGGAAACTGGGGCAAGGCAAGCTGCTGATCGAGCAGGATGTGGCAGAGGATCTGCTGGGTCAGTTGGAGCGTTCTTTTGAGGACGGGGAAACCCACTGGAAGCACGGCGGCATTGTGGGCGTGTTCGGATACGGCGGAGGCGTGATTGGAAGGTATTCTGACCTTCAGGAAGAGTTCCCCTCCATCGCCCATTTTCACACCATGCGCGTGAACCAGCCGGCCAGCAAGTTCTACAACTCGGATTACCTGAGGACTCTCTGCGATCTGTGGGAGTATCGGGGAAGCGGGCTGATGAACTTTCACGGGTCAACCGGTGACATCATCTTCCTGGGGACGTTCACGGAGCAGTTGGAGCCCATCTTCTATGAACTGACCCATGTTCTGGATCAGGACCTTGGCGGCTCCGGTTCAAACCTGCGCACCCCCTCCTGCTGTATCGGCAAGGCCCGCTGCGAATATGCCTGTGTCGACACCCAGGAGTTGTGCTACGAGATGACCAACAACTACCAGGACGAGCTGCACCGTCCTGCGTTCCCTTACAAGTTCAAGTTCAAATTTGACGGGTGCCCCAACTGCTGCGTCGCCTCCATTGCACGCTCCGATATGTCCTTCATCGGAACCTGGAGGGATAACATCCGGATTGATCAGAAGGCCGTCCAGGGATACATTGCCGGCGAGATCAAGCCCAACGCAGGCGCCCACTCAGGCAAGGACTGGGGTAAATTCGACATTCAAAAAGAGGTGATCGGTCTCTGTCCCACGCAATGCATGTGGATGGAAGGGAAGACCCTCAAAATCGACGACAAGGAATGCACCCGCTGCATGCACTGCATCAACGTAATGCCTCAGGCCCTGCGCCCTGGAACAGATACCGGTGTGAGCATCCTGCTCGGCGCCAAGGCCCCCATCCTGGAAGGCGCACAGATGGCTCTTCTGACCGTCCCCTTTATGAAGGCCGAACCCCCTTATGACAACATCAAGGAGAACGTGATCGAGCCGGTTTGGGAGTGGTGGATGGAAGAAGGCAAGAACCGGGAGCGTTTGGGCGAGCTGATTCAGCGGCAGGGCATCCGGAAGCTTATGGAAATCCTGAAGGTCCCGGCCATGCCGCAGTTCGTGAAGGAACCGCGCTCCAACCCCTACATCTTCTGGAAAGAGGAAGATGTACCCGGCGGATGGAAGAGAGACATCAATGATTATCGCTCCAGACACAAGAGATAGGAGGTAGGTATAATGGCGCTTTCCAAAGAAAAATTGGGTCTATATAATCCGCAGAAACCGATGGAGAACCGGCTCACCGATATGGGGCCGAGACACTACTGGCAGTATTTCCCGCCCATCATCCAGAACAACTACGGCAAGTGGAAATATCACGAAATCCTGGAACCGGGCATCCTGGTACACGTCTCCGAAACCGGGGACAAGGTCTTCACGGTCAGGGTCGGCGGTGGCCGCTTCATGACTGTGGAGCACGTCCGTGAGATGTGCGAGATCGCAGACAAGTACTGCGGCGGTTTCGTGCGCTTCACCACCCGGAACAACATCGAGTTCATGGTGGACAGTCTCGACAAGGTGCAGGCCCTGAAAAAGGACCTCATGAGCCGGAAATTCGTCTCGGGCAGTTACAAATTTCCCCTCGGCGGCACCGGCGCAGGGGTGACCAATATCGTCCACACCCAGGGCTACCTCCACTGTCATACTCCGGCCACAGATGCTTCCTCCATGGTCAAGGCGGTCATGGACGATCTGTTCGACTATTTCCAGAGCATGAAGCTTCCGGCGCAGGTGAGGGTATCCATGGCCTGCTGTCTGAATATGTGCGGGGCCGTTCATTGTTCGGATATCGCCCTCTTGGGATATCACCGAAAACCCCCGATCGTGGATGCAGAGGTTTTGGCGAATGTCTGTGAAATCCCGCTGGTCATCGCGGCGTGCCCCACGGCAGCCATCTCCCCGACCAAGACCGAGGATGGAAAGAAGGCCGTCAAGATCAAAGAAGAGCGCTGCATGTTCTGCGGCAACTGCTACACCATGTGCATGGCCCTGCCCCTTTCCGATGGGCAAGGGGACTGCGTGACCATCATGGCAGGCGGCAAGGTCTCGAATCGGATCAGCCCGCCCAAGTTCTCCAAGGTGGTCATCCCGGCTCTCCCCAACAACTTCCCCCGGTTTCCGGAGGTCTGCAACTCAGTGAAGCAGATCGTGGAAGCCTACGCGAAGGATGCGAACAAGTATGAGCGCATCGGGGATTGGGCTGAGCGAATCGGCTGGGAGAGGTTCTTTGACAAATGCGGTATTCCTTTTACCGAGCACCTCATCGACGACTATCGGCTTCAGTACGACACGTACAGGACCTCGACTCAGTTCAAGTACACGGATGCCTCTTGGGCCGTGTCCAAGGCCTTGGGGGGTATCGACTAGACCCCGCTCTTCACGAAGGAGTGAAACCATGGAAGATTTGAAAAAAGCGATTCTTGAATTCGCGGAAACCAACAAGAAGACCAAATTTTATTTCAACGACATGGAAAAAGGGGTCAGGGAGAAGTTTCCAGAAGCCAAGGCGAGAGACATCAAGAAGGCTGCAACGGCTCTGGTGAACGAAGAGAAGCTGATCTATTTTTCCACTGGAAGCAGCACCATGTACGGCCTGAAAGGACGGGGTCAAACAGAGGACCACTAGGATTCGTTCCTGTCGGCCGGTTTTGAGTATGTAAGGGGTCGCTGTTCTCTGCGGAACGGCGACCTCTGTTATTTTTAAAGTTAGGATCAAGTCATATGAAAACGAAAGAGCCACAGGATTCCGAGGATTTCATCCGGCAGCAAAAGGCTGTCCTGGCTGAAAACCCCGAGTGTGCAAGCACCTCTTACAACATGGGCGTTGCCTTGATGGAGCAGGGCCGGTTCGATGAGGCCGTCGAGGCTTTCAGGGAGGCCGTTGCCAACAGCGGCCGCATGTTTGAGGCCTGGGTAAATATCGGGTACATCTCTTTTAAGCAAGGGGATCTGCAGGGAGTGGTTGAGGCCAATCAGAGGGCCGTTGAACTCGAGCCGAGGTATGCCAGGGGATACTCCAACCTGGGGTTTGCCTATCTTCAAATGGGAAGAACGGAGGAGGCGATTGAAGCCTTGAAAAAGGCCATTGAACTAAACCCGGAGATTGTTCAGGCATGGAACAATCTGGCCAATGCCTATCTCCAGAATGGGGACGTAGACAAGGCAATCGAGACCGGGGAGAAACTGGTGGCCATGGCCCCGAACTTCGGACTCGGCCACAACAACCTCGCTGTCGCCTATCTCTCCAGGCAGGAATACGAGAAGGCTGGGGAACACCTGGACAGGGCCATTTCCCTCGGGTTTGAGGCTCACCCGGATCTGATCCGGAAGCTGGCCGACTATCGTGAGGGCAGGCAAGGAACTTGACAACCTTTTCAGATGGGCTATTATTCGCCTATTCCCAAAAACCATGGATCAGGCGGATTCCGGACGAAAAGAGTGCCCGGTCGATATGGTGTACTTGTAGGAATAGACAGAGCAAATTATACTAAGGGAGGTGTTTCCATGGCAGACTACTGCATCAATGTGTTTCTGAATGAAGAGCAGGAAAAAAAGCTCCAGGAATTGGGACTGGGAAGCCACATACGGGAGATAGGGGGAAAAAAGGCCGTTCAGGTGGCGATGGGC
Source organism: Deltaproteobacteria bacterium HGW-Deltaproteobacteria-15 (assembly GCA_002840535.1). GTDB lineage: Bacteria > Desulfobacterota > DSM-4660 > Desulfatiglandales > HGW-15 > HGW-15. The sequence goes on from PHBH01000017.1 coordinate 37,683, forward strand.
GAAAAGGATCAGAAGAAGCTGAAAAAAGGATTCCCTGACATCGAATTCAATGCATCCAACGAGTGCGTACTGCCCGAATCGGCCCAATTGACTTTGCTGGATATCATCTTCAATGTTCAGTCCCTTGACGTTATGAAATTTGCCATCACAAAATTGTACAATCCATTGGCAGGCAAGGATTTACGAAGCAAGACCTTTTAGCCGCTCCGTTTTTCCCTTCCGTGCCTTATACGCATATGCTGCCCCGGCCTTGCGGGCAGCATTTTTTATCTTCGCAGTAACACTTTTGCGCTATGAAACAGCGGGTTGATGAAGTGCCGGTAGACAGAGCTCCTAAGAAACTTCATTTCAGGTTTCAGTGTTCAGGTGTCAGAAAACTGATGAACTACTGTGCTGACACCTGACGGGGCGCCGGGGTTGGTTGCTAAAGTGTTACTCTTTGCCGAGTGAGAAGATGAGCCTTTCTGAACTCCTGAAAAGTTACGAGCTGCTGGCGGACCGGGCTGATACCGCCTTCGGGGATATGGCTAAAGAGCATGGTGAGGCAATACAGTGTCGACGTCACTGCTCCGATTGCTGCCATGCGGTTTTCGGCCTATTTCTGGTCGAGGCAGCTTATGTGCAAGAGCATTTTTCCCGCCTGAACACCGATGTGCAGAAGGCCGCCCTCCTGCGCTGCAGTGAGATGGAACGAGGGTTGAAGAGGCTGGAGAAAAAGATGCAGATCCATGAAGATGATCCTCAGATGCAGCATTACGTGCTGGCCAGGGAGAGAATCCGCTGTCCGCTGCTCGATGATGACCAGTCATGTGTGCTTTACCTTCACCGTCCTATCACCTGCCGCGTGTACGGCATACCGACCAGGGTTCAGGGGAAGGCGCGGGTTTGCGGGAAGTCGGGTTTCAAAAGCGGGGAAGCCTATGAAGCCTTCGATCTGGATGGGGTGTACAGCTCACTTCGCGGCCTTACCATTCAGCTCCTGCAGATGAACGGGAAGGAGGACGATCTGGAACCGGCGTCCCTGCTGATTTCCATGTCCAAGGCCATCACGACGCCTCTGGAATTCCTCATCCGGGGAGATCTTGAATGACGCTCCAGAGTGTCTCGCAGTGGCTGTCGAGTTGATTTTCGACTAAAGAGGCCATTTCCCTGCTCTCTTGCCTGTAAAAATCCAGCAGAGGCACGGAAAGTCGCCTGAGTTCATCTTTCCGGAAACTCTTCAGCAACGAGGTGAACCCCCCCGTACCCCCGGGTTCGTAACGACCCTCCTTCTCCATGTTCTCCAGAGCCTTGAAGAACCCCTGCACGGTCGGTCGAACGGAGAAATCCGGGGCCCAGGCCACTTCGCCTACTCCCTCCCATCTGTCCAACCGCATGCGAATACTCAGGTTGAGGAAGAAGGTGATGAGTGCCATGACAGGGTTGAGGTCCTGTTCTTCCAGGAAGACCATGAGAGGCTCATATCCTCTGACTGTTGTGAGTTTGACATCAACAGTCTCGTCCGCGCACTTCACCACAAAATCCCCTGCGGCATGGAGCCATGGATAAATCTGATGGGTGCTCTTGACGTTATAATAAAGGGTGAGAATCAGTGAAGCCTGTTCGTAGATCTCGAAGATCTCCCTGTCCCCGGCCCTCCGGTATCCCCTTTTGAAGTCCCAGATAACCCAATGAGGCTCGCCTGAATCCCCCCGGTGAAGGTGCCACTCATGATGATCTTCAAACCATTGACCGAGCATCAGCATCAGTTTCGAAGAGCCGCCGGGAGTATGCAGTTCCAACTCTTCGAGGAGGAACACTTCGGGGATATAAGGGAGTCGGAAAGACTGGTTCAGGAGCTGCAGGGCCTGGAATTCGCGGTGCAGCCATTGCTTGCTGCTCTCCGTCACCGCGGTACTTACCACGAACTTGTGCCGTACATCCGGGCCCAGGATTTCGACGCTCGACAAATGGTAGAGCCCGCCGTGCTTTTCACTTCGAATCAGGATCTCGGCGATATCCGATGACGAGACCGGCGCTTGTCGGACGGTCCCCAAAATGCGGAGAAGGGCTTCGCCGTTGTTCCCTGTGACGAATTGCTCGATGGCCTTGAAATAGTCGCCGAGTTTCAGGTGAGGATGTTCCTGCATGGGATTCATCAAGAACGGTCGCGAAAGCAGACCGTCATCCACAGGAACATCGCCGGCAGGAGAAGAGAAGAAATAGAGGACGTTCATATCTCAGCCAAAGCCTCTGCAGCAAGCCGACCCAAAGTTTTCTTATGGTTGGTCCCATCCTGGTAGATGGTTATCTCCTCGGGGCTATCCCTCAGCCTTTCAAGGTCCGCTTTTGCTTCCTTCAGCTTCAATTGGCCGGCCAGAATGACGGCGCAACCCCGAATCCGCGGATCCGGGTGCTCAAGAAGCGGAATAAGACGGTTCGGGCTCATGTGGAGGACATCCGGTCTGGCATGGCCGATACTTACAAGCGCTTTCAAAACATCCTCAAGAAGTGAACGATCTCGGGAGAGCTGCGCAAGTCTGGGAATGAGGGAGGACCAGGCATCGGGCTGGAACCGGATGATCTCGCCGATAGCGTCTATTGCACCCCAGGGGGATGCGGCCGTATCCGTCACTGATGAGAAGATCTCCTGCAGGAGACGGGAAACAGGTCCCGGGTCTTTGGCGGAGATCACCGCAGAAACCCTGCCAAGGGCTTCTGCAGCCCTCCGGCGCAGGAGTTCATCCGGAGAGTAAAGAAGCCGCTTCAAATTCCTCGGGATTCGCTTGTCACCCTCGGCCGCGGCAAGGAGAGGTTCCAAGTCATACGAGGTTACAAGTGCCTCCACCTCTTCCTTGCTCAAAGGGCGAGCCTCTGCTTTTCCATCTGGTAGTCGGGAAACCCTCTTGGTGTCTTGAGCGCCCGCAGTCCCGGTCTTCATTTTGTTCTCAAAGGGTCCTCCCTTGAGGAGGATGAAGAGGAGCGTTCCACCGATTCGCCTTCCCCGGTAAACGCCGCCGTGAACGATCCGGTGGGTCTCGAGATCATAGTCCTTGACCTGTCTTTCGAGATAGTCTTCTTCAGGCAAAAGATTCCAGGCTTTATCGGAGTCCCCGTTGCAGGCGCGGACAAGCGCGTCCACCAAGGCAGAGCCAAGATTATGACCGGTCACGTCACAGATATATACCGCGCCGCAGGCGCAGGAGCCCATGGGCATTTCGCGTGACCGATTCTCCGACGGCTCCTCGAGAAGGCGGGCACAGAACGGGCAGGTCGGTTTATCGACGATATTTCTCTCCTGAAATTTGCTTTCGAGCAAAGATCTCTCCCTCTGAGTTGAGCCACTAAGACACAAAAGGATTGTTCCTTGTGTTTTCTTTGTGCCTTCGTGCCTTGGTGGCAGATCGTTTTTTCGTCAAAGGTCCAGGTCCATGGCCGTTCCTTCCTCGTCGTACTCAAATTCCACGACTTCGAAGTCCGACCCTCTCGACCGGAAACGAATCTGCCATTTTCGGTATTCGGCCCCAGCGAACTCACAGTTCACGATGCCTGTCCTTGCATGCAGCCGAACCAGCTTGGGGACGATCTCCCTGAAGAAGATATCCCTCAGAAGATGCATCTCTTCGTCACTGAGTTCGGGATCAGGACCCTGCCGTCTCCATTCTACCATGCCTGCACCGGATTCGGCGCCTTCGTGAAAGAAGGGAAGGAGGAAAACTAGGAGGGCTCGTGACGGGAAACCATGTAAAGAGACTTACTTGGTCGGTCCTGGTATGTCCAGACTCAGGCACGAGCCGCCCGAACCGCACGAGCGCGCGGTAATCTTTGGTTGTTCTCCTGAACCTCTTGCCATGACGTGACTGGTTCGGCTGACTACCCTCTCGAGAAGATCGGACTTGCATTCCGGGCATTCCATTTCGACCTTCTCGTCCGATTTCACCAGAATCTTCTCACAGACATTACCGCATTTCATGCAGCGAAATTCGAAAATAGGCATTTCTCTCTCCTCGCCTAATTCATCTCAAGCCCCGGCAGAGTGTTCCATCTCCTGAACCTTGTTGATAATTTTAAAGTCTGAACTATAGTAGCCGGGGGGGAGGGCAAAGTCAAACATGATCCTTTCTTTTCATCCTGTCATCATTGCAGACGTTCAGATCATTCTCGGGGATCGCAGCCTGAGTGGTGATGACCTGTCCCTTATACACGATGCAAAAGCCATCATCCTGCCCCAGAGCTGTTCAAGGGAACTCTATCGGACCTGCAGGGAATCGTCGGCAAGACTGTACCCGAATTATGACGTTCGATATGCCTATGAGGGAAAGATCGGGCAGAGTCTCCTGTTTCATGAGAGGGGATGGCCTCATCCCGCGACCACCCGCTGGTCTTCGGTTGAAGCATTCGCTCTCCATGAGGCGCAAGGAGTTCTCCCGCACAGGCCGCCATTTTTTCTGAAAAGGAACATGTGCCACGAAGGAGATGGGGTCTATCTGATCCAAGGATCTTCCGACCTGCAGATCGCGCTGGAGGACATTCGGAGAAAGGGGGATTCGGGCTTCATCGCACAGGATCTCGTCCCAACTGAAGGGAATGTGCTCCGAACAGTCATCCTGGGCAGGAGGATAGTGACCTACTGGAAGAGACCCTCAGTGCCGGAGCAGATGGTTACGACGGTCGGCGCCGGCTCAGTGATTGACGAAACATGGATGCCCGAGCTTCAGGAAAAGGGCGTTGTTCAGGCGATGCAAGTCTCCCGAGACTCGGGGATCAATCTTGCAGCCGTGGATTTCGTATTCTCTCTCCCCAATCCGGAACCTCAACCCCTGATCCTGGAGATCAACTACTACTTCGGCAGAAGGGGACTAGGCGGTTCCCTCCGGTACTATCGCCTGCTCATGGATGCGGTTCGCGGATGGCTCGAGGAAAACGGTTTTGATCCCGAACGCGTCTCACTTGTCTAAGGGGATTTCTCCCCCAGCTTTGCAGAATTCTCATGCCTTTACATACACCTTGCGTGAACGCGGCCCGTCGAATTCGCAGAAGAAGATTTTCTGCCATGTTCCCAGCACCAGTCGGCCTCCTTCCACAAGCACGCTGACGGAACTGCCGACAAGGGACGCTTTGATGTGGCTGTCGGAGTTTCCTTCCGAGTGCCGGTATCCTTCGTGGGGAGGAACCATCTGGTTGAGCTTGGCGATAATGTCCCGGCATACATCAGGATCCGCGCCTTCATTGATCGTTACCGCAGCAGTCGTGTGGGGCACAAAAACAACGCATATCCCGCCGGTGACGCCGCTCTTGGCGACCTCTATCTGCACCATGGAGGTGATGTCCACCATTTCCGTTCTGGCGTTTGTCTTGACGTTGACGATCGCGGGCATGGACCTGCCTCCTTTCATAGTTGTTTCCCTCTTTCCTCTTCTCACAGCTGATGAAAAAGGTCAACTCGATGCGGCCTCCTTTGGATGAGATGAAAGAGCTACCGCCCGCTAACCTTGTTCAAGCGGGATGCAAATAAGAGTTATGCACGGTTTTACATGGACATCTATGAGACGGAAACGGGCAGGCTGATTCGTTCAACCCCGTTATTCGAAGGGACTGCTTACTTCAACAGATATCCCGTCCTTTTTTTCATCAGCATCAACAGCACGGATCTGAGGAGTCCTCCCTAGGCTCAGCCGAGCCGGAAAAAGATGCGGGAGATCAGGGCGATTACAGTGCCTACCGAGGTGTTCACAACGAGTGCGAAGCCCATTCCCAGATTGCCGATCACGGAACGAAGCATGCCCAGAGTGGCAAGACAGGGGATGTAGAACAGAGAAAAGACCGTGAAGACGAACAACTGCTCATTGCTCATGACAGCGGCAAAATCGGTGGTGCCGAGGGCCTGTACAAGCATGATGACGGTAAGCTCTTTTCTTAGGATTCCGAAGATGAGAGTGATGCTGACTGCTTCAGGAAGGCCGAGCAGCCCGCTCGTGAATGGAGAAAAGATTCTGTTGATCATTTCAGAGAGCTGGAGATAGTCGAAGAGGCTCAGGATCAGGCTTCCTGCTATCAGGAGAGGCCAGGCAATCACGATGAACTCTCGTAGCCGGAACCATATCTTATTGAGCACCGCCCATATATTGGGTGCTTTGTAACTGGGAATCTCAAGAACCATCCCCGGTGTGATTTCGGGCATGATGCGGGAAAGGACCTTCCCGGCTATCGCAATGACCAGCAGGTTAATGAGGTAAAGCAGGACAGCATAGAGCGGTCCCAGGTAGAAGGCGACAACGGCGAAAATAATGGTTGTCCTGGCGGCGCATGGAATAAAGGTGGACAGCACCGCGGTGATGAATCGATCACGCCCTCTTTCCAGTATCCTCACCCCCATGATCGCAGGAACATTGCATCCATATCCAAGGACAAAAGGAATGATAGATTTTCCATGGAGTCCGATCCGATGCATGATGGAGTCCATCAGGAATGCGGCACGAGGGAGATATCCGATATCCTCAAGAAGCGAAAGGCAGAGAAGAAAGGGAACAAGATAGGGAAGCACAATCGCAATTCCGCCGGAAAACCCCTCGACCAGACCTTTCACAACCGTAAAGATCAGGGTCTCCCGGTTCATGTGTTCGCTGAGATGCCCGCTCAGGTCCTGGAACAATGCCAGGAGCGGGGTCTCCACGACTTTGCCGAATGTAAATACCAGGGAGAAAAAGAGAAGGAGAACCAGACCCAGAATGACATACCCAAGGACAGGGTGCATGATGTACTTGTCCACCCGATCCCGAAGCGATCTTTTCTCACGAGGCTTGACTGCGGCTACATGTTCGAAGAGGTTCATTGCCAAGGAATGCCTCTCCGATGAGACCACCATATCCGAAGGTCTGCCATGGGGTTCCGATATGGTGGTGCGCAGCCGTTCGACATCGAGGAGCAGTTTCGGCTTCAATTTCCTCAGGAGGGCTTCGAATTCCATATCCCGCTGGAGCAGTTGAAGGGCAAATAGTCTGGCCGGCAAGCGAACTGCATCTGCAGTCTCCTCCAGGAAAGACATCAGTTCGGCGACCTTTTCCTCCACGTCGCGGCTGAAGTGAAAGCTCTTTCCTTTGCTGCCGGCGCGGGCCACCTCCACGGCGGCTTGGAAAAGCTCGGGAATGCCTTGGCCCCGGATGGAAATGGCAGGAACAACCGGGACCCCGAGATCGCTGGATAAATGTTCGACATCGATTTGGATTCCTTTTCGCTCGGCTTCATCCATCATGTTCAGGCAGACCACGAGCGGGATATCCAGATCCAGCAGTTCAATAGTCAACTCGAGGCTTCGGCTGAGAACGGACGCGTCGAGTATATTGATGACTGCGTCCGGTTTCTGATTCAGCAGATAGTCACGGGTGAGAAGCTCATGCTTTTCAGGAGAAGAGAAAGAATAAATCCCGGGAAGATCCACCAATTCGAACTCTTCAAGGTCGATACAGACATCGCTGCATACGTATTCGACCGTTGTTCCCGGAAAGTTCGAAACCGCGGTTTTATATCCGGCCACACTGTTGAAGAGAACACTTTTGCCGCAATTGGGTTGTCCTATAAGGGCTATTTTCATCATTGCTCTTCTACTTCTACCTCTACCTTTTCAGCCATTCCCTTCCCTATACCCACTTCGGTGCCGTGAACTTCAATCAGAACAGGCCCTCCGAAAAAGCCGTTTCGAATCACCCGAATCCTGTCCGAGGGGTGGAGACCGAGCCTTCCCAACCGATGGTGAATCGAGTGTCCTCCCTTGATCTCTTTTATAACAGCGAAATTCCCGCCTTTCAGTTTTGCCAACGTTGTAATCATTTCGACCCGCTTCCTCCGGCTCTGTTGCAGAAGCTCATGAAATCTTTCTCCCAGTAAAGCCGCTCCTTAGGTTGTTTCTCGATGAACTCCGCCAACACCTTAAGTCTTCTCACCGTCTCCGGGCTGACAGCATGCTCGATCCTGCAGGCGTCGTGAGCTGCAGTCTCCGAATCCAGATAAAGAATGTTCTCCAGAAAATGCGTCAACACATCGTGGCGGTGAATGACGGAGGCGGCGATCTTTTCCCCTTGTTGGGTCAGACGGATATAGCCGTAAGGCTCCTGTTCAACGAGATCCTTTCGTTTCAGGTTCTTGAGAACGCCAACCACACTGGCGTTTGTTACCTGAAGACGTTCTGCGATGCTCTTTACGCGTGCAATTCCTTCCTGATGGCAGAGATGGTAGATCGCAGTCAGGTAGTCTTCCATTTTGGAGCTCACTTTTGCTTTGATGCTCATGGGAGTCCCTCTAATATTTGGTACCCCGAAGAATATATAGAGCGCATAACTTTGTCAACATTGACTAAGACATGCTCCTTAACATTCTGCTCAGAGAGTCGGGTGTCCAGGTTTGCAGATGGCGCTTTTCGGCAACTTGCCATTTTTTCTCTTGCTTCGGACTGGGGAAATGGCTATAGTATTGACATTGACCCGCAGATTTTGCGGGGGGTTTCGTCCAGTAAGGTCCATTTGTCAAGAGTGGCAACCTGAGGTGAGACGAGAGAATTTCACGAAAGGAGGATGCCACAATGGCGAATGGTGTCGTAAAATGGTTTAACGACCAAAAAGGGTACGGCTTTATCCAGCAGGAAAACGGTGCTGACGTTTTCGTACATCATTCCGGGATTGTAGCGACAGGCTTCAAATCTCTGAGTGAAGGCGACCGCGTGACGTTCGATGTCGAGCAGGGCAAAAAAGGCCCGGCTGCCGTCAATGTAAAAGTAGTCTAGCCTGCTAAACATCTAAAATGAAGTGCTCCGCAGTGTCACGCGGAGCACTTTTTTTATGCACCCAATGAGGGTGACAATTTAGCTCTATAAAGTAGAACGAGGTTGGCCGTGGGGGCCTCTCTTCAAAAACGAAGACGTACCGGGGAAAGCGCTGAAGGTGGTGCACAGGAGGGTGGCAGCCGAACATAGGGCAGCGCAGCGGCTTTTAAGGCAGTATGAGCCTTGAAGCAGGCTCTTCCTTGGACATGTCCTTTCGATTCTCTTCCATGCGTCCGAGGTAGTAACTCAGGCTGTGTTCAACCAAGTGCCTTAAAAAGTCACTGGACTTGAAAGTGGAATCTTTTTCTCTCACCGAGAGGGCTGCCTTCAGAGCGAGAACTGCATAATCCTCCTCCCCGGCTTTGTAAAAAAGGTAAGCGATTTCTTCAAGCCGAGCCCTTGTGAGGGCTCTTTTCTCGTCCGTGTAGATTTTTGAAACAAATCCTTCTTTCAGGTCCTGGATGCGGGAACCCTTTTGCTCTGCTGAGACAAGGATTGGGCTCTGCTGCACACTGAGGATCTCCTGGATCAGAGGCTTAATTTCATCAGGGTGGACGATCCATGTCTCCATCCACTTGTGGCCAAGCAGTTTGTCTATCTGTGAGTCTGTGATCGCAGGATCGGCAAGGGAATTGATTGGGATCAGTTCATAGACGATGGGAGCCTTCAGCAAAGAGGCCTTTTCAAGCAGCCACGGTCGCAGTCTCAGGTAATCCGATGTCGCGCGATTGGGGCCGGTTTTGCTCTTGTGGTAGGCGGATTCAAGTAGGGTTGCAGCGTGCTCGAGAGAGGTTTCCAGCAGGTCCCCGACGCTTTGGAAGAAGAAGTCCCTCATCTCTCTTGCTTTTCTTTTGCTGTATCTCCCAAAGACAAACTCCTGCATACCCTTTTCATCGCTCACCACGCCCATCGCCAGATCCACGCCGGCAGGAATTCTTGAGGTTTGAATGAACACCGCGCGGTTTCCGAGGCCGTCGGGCGGACTGACATATGCATTGGACTGAGATCCTTCCTGCCGGACCGCCACAAACGCGGGTCGGTCATCTTTCCGCCTTTCAGGAACATCGACTCCTCTCTGTTTCAGACGAAAGAGCCCCTTTCTGACGGCTTTCTGGACCTCCTTCTGGGGGAAGCTTTCCTGAATGGCGACCATAAAGTTGATTGCCCCAGGGTTCTCAAGAGGGATTCTTTCGACAAAAACAGCAGCAAGTCGCGGGCTCCCAAGTCTATCGCTCACTGCCGAAGGCTCCAATCGGGAGATATCCTCAAGAAGAGAATTAACTCGCGCCTCGTCATCGGGCGAGAGGGACGGCGCTGAATGGACCATTTTCCTGGGATGTTTCCTGCTCATTTGAAATAGGCTCTCCGAATGTCTAATCTATTCGGGATGGTTCAAAAAAACAAGCGAAACAGAGAAATGGTGTGCATGCGCTTTTCAAAGTACGTCTCGTCATTGATACACCACCACAGCCGGCTCCCGCGTCATCTCCAGCGCCCAAGTTTCAGGAAAGGGATTATCTTGACTATCAGCCCTGTAGCCCCCTATATTGCGATCAATTTGACTTACTCATCCCAACCGCCGTCGGCGGAAATCGTTGGACATGCGAATGAGAGATCTGGAACCCTTTGAAGAGAGACTGGGCTATTCCTTTAAGCGGACCGAGCTCCTGGAGGAAGCACTGAGGCACGCTTCCTATGCCCATGAGCAGGAAGGGAGTGACTCCCACGACAACGAGCGTCTGGAGTTCCTTGGGGACGCAGTGCTTGACCTTGCAATCAGTCATCTTCTCATGCAGCTTTTTGAGACGGCGAAGGAAGGCGATCTTTCCAAGTTTCGGGCCTCGGTAGTCAATGAAAAAGTCCTTTCCCAGGTTGCCAAAGAACTGGGTATCGGCGAGGTTCTTCTCCTGGGCCGAGGAGAGGATATGGGAGGGGGGAGAGGCAAACCCTCTATCCTTGCCGATGCGCTGGAAGCGGTGCTCGGGGCCATTTACCTCGACTCCGGGTTCGACAGCACCATGGCCATTATTGAACTCCTTTTCAAGCCTCTCATATCAAACCTCGATTCATGGAAATCCATGGAAGACTATAAAAGTCTTCTGCAGGAATACACTCAAAATGTATTCAAATCGCGGCCTGAATATCTTGTAATTCATGAAAGCGGACCCTCCCATGACAAACTCTTCCGCGTGGCGATTTACCTGCGTGGCAAAGTCCTTGCCGAGGCTGAAGGAAAGAACAAGAAAGAGGCTGAACAGAAAGCGGCAAGGGAGGCTTTCCATTGCATGATGACCGAATCAGGAACCCCCTGATCATACCGATTTTTATCCCCAATCTGGGTTGTCCGCACAGGTGTATCTTCTGTCGACAGGAGACGATCACTTCTCAAGCCGGTTCGGTGAGAAGGGAGGAGGTGAGGAGTTCGATCGAAAAGGCGATCCGCTCCACCGGCTTCGATCCTCTCAGAAGGGCGGAAGTGGCCTTCTATGGCGGTACGTTCACCGGACTCCCGGTGGATATGATGGACGAGTTTCTCGGTGCGGTGAGACCGTTCATCCGCCAAGGTTTGATCAGCTCCATCAGGATCTCTACCCGGCCCGATTTTATTCACGAAAGGCATATGGAACTCCTGAAAAATTCGGGAGTCTCCACAATTGAGATCGGGGCACAGTCAATGGACAATCGTGTTCTCAAGCTTGCGAAGCGGGGCCATTCAGCCGAAGATACGATCAGGTCGGTCGGGCTTCTGAAAAATTACGGGTTCAAAGTGGGGATACAGTTGATGCCCGGGCTTCCGGGGGATTCTGAAGACGGCTTCCTGAAGACAATCGATACAATCGTCGATCTCCGGCCGGACATGGCGCGACTCTATCCCACACTCGTGATTCGCGGAACCGCGCTCGAGAAGCATTATCTCGACGGTCAATACCGGCCTCTCTCGCTGGAGGACGCCGTGAGGCAGTGTGCGGAAGGCTGTATCCGTCTCGAAGGAAACGGAATACCGGTCATTCGGATCGGGATCCTGAATGCCCCGTCTCTTGCCGAAAAGGGGGAGATCGTTGCAGGACCATGGCATGCGTCTTTCGGCTATCTGGTAAGATGCAATATTTACTGGAGGAGGATTGAATCTTTTCTTCCAGCAAGAGGCGAAGCCGATCAAATCAGTTTACGCGTCTCGCGACGAGAGCTGCCGCTGGTCAGGGGTTTCAGGAATACCGGCGTGAGAATGATCGAAGAGAAAACCGGTGCCAAGGTGAAGAGGATTCGCCCGGACGATTCCCTCGCCTTCGGCGAGATTGCGGTGGAAAAACTATGACATTCCTATCTGGTTTCATTGCGATCATCGGCCCGCCCAATGTGGGTAAGTCCACGCTCCTGAACAGGCTGCTGGGCAAGAAGGTGGCAATCGTCTCGCGAAAACCACAGACCACCCGCAACCGTATCCTGGGAGTGCTGCATGGTGAAGGGTTCCAGATGATATTCCTGGACACTCCAGGAATTCACAAGGCAAGAACATCTCTTCACAAAAGCATGGTTTCCTCCGCTATCTCGGCATTGAAGGAGGTGGATATTGCTGTGGTGATCATCGAAAAGCACCGGCCTCATGCTCCGGAGATCCCTCTTGTTCTGAAAAATCTGAAACAGGCAGAAAAGCCTGCCGTTCTGGTCATCAACAAGATCGACCTCGGGCCCAGGGAGCATCTGCTGCCGATCATAGACGAGTACCGTAAGATCTCTCCTTTTGAGGCGATTGTGCCGGTATGTGCTCTCACCGGCGAGGGACTCGATAGCCTGCAGGATGTGCTGAAGAGAAATCTCAAGACAGGGCCTATGTTCTTCCCGCAGGACATCAGCACGGACCAGACCGAATCCTTTCTTATGGCGGAGATCGTCAGGGAAAAGATTTACCAGCATACCGGGGACGAGATACCCTATTCCTCCGCAGTAACGATAGAGAGTATCAATGAAAAGGCCAAGGACCTCCTGGTCGTCTCCGGCCTCATTCATGTGGAGTCGAATTCACAGAAAGGAATTCTCATTGGACAGAAAGGAAAGATGATCAAGGCCATAGGTCAATCTGCCCGGATGGAAATTGAGAACCTTTTTGGGATGAGGGTCTACCTGGAACTCAATGTGCGGGTGGAGAAGAACTGGAGCAGAAATCCCAGAGCGCTGAGGAGGCTGGGGTACTAGTGTGCTGTCCCATAAGTTCTGTCCTTGATTTGGCAATTCAACAGGAGCGGGGATTGCCGTGAAATCCGAATATCGAAATCCGAAATCCGAAACAATACCGAAATCCAAATATTTAAAATTAAAAGCAAACTGCGCGAATGAAATTGCCATTTTCTCATGCGGAATTTATGTGACGCGGCATGATTCAAGCGTCCCCCAAAAAAAGAAACCGGCCTGGGAGTTTAGGCCGGTTTCTTTCTTAGGAGGAAAGAGTATGTTCGCTTTCGGTATCTGGTTATCGCAAGAACCCTGCCAAAGAGCTGCTTAAACTGGTTTTTCTCGTAACATGCAGGAACTTCATTGAAAGTACCGATAGTGACAATCCGGTTGGCTGACTCTTTCAATGAGCGAAGTACAAAATGTTGTACCGCGAATCTGCCAATATCAGCACTCTTCTGCTAAGTGTTTTAAACTCCTGTATGATTTTGGTACAAATTCTTGAACCACTCAAATGGAGATGTTGTACTTTCTCATTTTATGCTGGATGAGGCTTTTGGTGATGCCGAGCCTCTCGGCTGCATGGGCCTGGACATTGTTGCAGTGTCTCAGCGCCCTGCGAATGAGCTTTTCCTCTATATTCTCGAGAGTTGCCTGAAGTGGAGCCTCAAGGGGAATAAAGCCGTCAACGTTGAGGGTTTCCGATTTATTCGAGAATTCAGGAGGCAGGTCGTTCACTCCTATCTCGCCGTTTCCGGAACTGAGTACGACCGCCCTTTCTACGACATTTTCCAGCTCCCGCACATTCCCGGGCCAGGGGTAGCTGTAAAATGCCTTCCATGCCTCAGGGCTTAGCTCGATCTTCCGCTCTCCTCCGTCCTGCCGGTATTTTTCAATAAAGTGATTCACCAGCAAACGTATATCCTCAGTTCTCTCCCTCAGCGAAGGCACCTCGATGTGAATGACATTGAGCCGATAAAAAAGATCCTCCCTGAACGATCCTTTGAGCACATCTTCTTTCATATTTCGATTGGAGGCTGAGACCACCCTGACGTCGACCTTTATCGTCTTGGTCCCTCCCACCCTTTCAAATTCCATCTCCTGCAAAACCCTGAGGAGCTTAACCTGGAGCGGGGGAGGCATTTCACCAACTTCGTCCAGGAAAAGAGTCCCTTCGTCTGCAAGCTCGAATCGACCCTTTTTCATGGCAACGGCACCTGTAAATGCCCCTCTTTCATGTCCGAAAAGCTCACTTTCCAGTAGAGTTTCGGTCAGTGCCCCGCAATTGATCGAGATGAAGGGCCTTTTTTTCCGAGGGCCGTTATAGTGAATGGCCTTGGCAATCAGCTCTTTTCCTGTGCCCGATGGTCCTGTGATAAGCACTGATGCCTTGGATTGTGCAACCTTGTCTACGAGATCATAGATCTCGAGCATGGGTTTGCTCTTGCCGATGATGTTGCCGTATTTGTATCGATCGGAAAGCGCCTGGCTGAGGCGCCTGTTCTCCTTCAGAAGACGGTAATTCTCGAGCGCCTTATGAATCGTGAGCTTGAGCTCCTCGTTTTCAAAAGGTTTCGTGATGTAATCATATGCCCCTTTCTTCATGGCCTCTACCGCCATCTCGATGGTCCCATAGGCGGTCATCATGATCACGGGCACCTCCGGCTTTACCTTCTTTGCATGCTCCAGGAGCTCCATGCCGCTCATGCCCGGCATTTTCATGTCTGTGAGGAGAAGATCGATGTCTCCTTCCTGGATGATCCTTGATGCGGTATGGCCATTCTCGGATGTTACAATCTCGTAACCCTCCGATCCCAGCAGCGCCCCCAGGACAACCAGATAATTCTTTTCATCGTCGACGATGAGAATGGTTTCCATCCGTAATAATGACTCCCTGCATCTTATGACTTGGAGAGCTGTATCCTCACCTTTGTTCCTTGCCCTTCAACGCTTTCGAAGGTCATGGATCCTCTATGTCCTTCGATGATCTTCTTGACGATGGACAAGCCAAGGCCGGTTCCTTTCTCTTTTGTGGTAAAAAAAGGATTAAATATCCTCTTCAGATTATCCTTGCTGATGCCGCAGCCGGTATCTTCGATCTCCACCATGCAAGAGTCGCCTGTATTCTGAACATTGATCGTGAGTCGCCCTCCTCCTTCCATGGCCTGCATGGCGTTGAGAAAGATATTCAGGAATGCTCTGTAAAGAAGATCGTGGTCTCCCTGAACGGGGAAAGACCTGCCGTCAAGGGTATGCGTGACCACCACCCCTTTCTTTTCCAGCTCGGGGCGGAGAAAGGCAAGATTCTTCTTGATGACATCTTCAAGAAGGATCTTTTGAAAATTCGGGGTCTGGGGTCTCGCAAAGTCGAGGAACTCGGTCACGATACGGTTCAGTCGTACCGATTCCTCCCTGATTACCCCTGAGAGCATCTTTTGCGTCTCGCTGGCGTCCTTCATGCCGCCGAGCAGTTCCGCAGTGCTCTGAATGATTCCCAGGGGATTCTTTATCTCATGGCTGATGCCTGCCACCATCTGACCGAGGGCTACGAGTCGCTCCGCCTGATGGAGCTGCTCCTCCAGTTCCCTCTGCTCCTTTGCCCTTTGCTCGATGACCCTTTCCGCCTTATGTACGATCAGGAGCAGGGCAAAAAAGATGAGTCCCATGATGAGAATGGAGAGAGCAAATACCAGATACTGGAAATTGACGATGGACTGGTACTGGGTGCTCAAATCCTGTATAAGCTCGAAAACACCGGCCACATTACCCGGGCTGCCTGGAGAAGGCCTGGCTCCGGTAAAGGGGATATAGGTCCTGAGCTTCCTCTTTCCACCCATGATCTCAAGATCGACCCCCCACACCTCCACGCCGCTCAAGATCAGACCTGAAGATTGATGGCCAAGAACCGCGTTGCTGTAACCGTTGGTCTTTATTGCCATGCGGCCGATGAGCTTTTTGTCTGTACTGTAAGCAACGACTCCTTTTCCAATGTCATAGATATTCACAAGCTCCACCCTGAAGGTGTGGATCGTGTTCATGACCACCCGATCCATGAGTTCGTACTGCTCCTGATCACTCAGCTTGATCTTCCCGTAACGATTGATCACCGGGATCACAAAATTCAGAAAGACCTGGTTGTTTAAGTGCTCCCCCACGAGCATGGCGGAATTCTCATGGCTCTTGAGCAGCGTCTCTTTCGCCTTCTGGGAAATAAATACTGAGAAAGGAAAGCTGAAGATGACGAACACTATGAAGCTTGCCCAGGCAAAGTACTTGAGCAACCTGAACTGTTTTCCTTCTGAGCGGTTGTGGAGTTCCGATGAGACCATGGATTCGTACGCCGGGGGTGAATGGAATAACGCTGCCTTTTGGAAAAAGGAATTATATAGCAGGAACCTATGAGGGGCAATGGGAAATCCAAGAAAGGCCGGTTGTGAGTTGAGGGTTGTAGGTTGCGGGTGGCAGGTTTTCATTAGCAACCTCCCCTTTGCCGTTTGACTTCAACAACCCCCCGGCATACCATTGAACCCATGGCTGCAAAGGATCTGGAAAATCTGCCGTTCCTCCTCTTCTCCGATTCCAGGGGAAGGCTTTTCGATCATCCTCGGCTGCGCATGGCGGGGTTCTCAGGAAATGCGCCCTTTCCTCTCAATAAGGAAGACCTGATCCCTCTCCCTGAATTCAGCAAGATCTTCTTCCTGCCGGAATGCCGTCCAATTGGAGTCGATCCCGATACAGGAGAATACGTCACCGTTCGCGAGGCGGAAATTGAAGGCGACGTGATAGAGTGCTTTGGAGCGGCCGCCTTTCTGGAGCCCGGTTTTGTGCGTACCCATCTGCCGGCGGCAGAATACCGGGGGAAGACCTTCACACTTCCCATGTGGGGCTACACGGCGGTCGGTTATCTCGATGGTCAATACTGGGCGCCCGGCTTTCAGATCGAGTACAATCCCCGCTGGGATCCCCGCAACTATGACGACAAAAAGCTTGTGCCCGCCGTCAGGAAATTTATGCAGCGTTCAGGCAACTCTCCATTGGCAGATCACCTCGCGAACTGCGCCACCTCCAATCATTGCTTTGCCGCCAAGAATCTCTTTCTCGGAAGATGGGAAGCGCCCCTTCCAGTGAGCCGAAGGTGCAATGCCAGATGCTTGGGTTGTCTTTCGCTCCAGCCGGGAACCTCGTGCGCAGCATCCCACCACAGGATAGCCTTTAGACCAGCCAAGGAAGAGATCGTGGCGCTTGCAGTGGAACATCTGGACCGGGCCCCTGAGGCCATTGTGAGCTTCGGCCAGGGGTGCGAGGGGGAGCCATTGACCGAATACCGGCTGATAGCGGAAAGCATCAGGGAAATTCGGCGCCAAACCTCCAGAGGAACGATCAACCTCAATACCAACGGTAGTTTTCCTGAAAGAATTCGGGCTATCGCGGAGCATGGGCTCGACTCCATCCGGATCAGCATGAACAGCGCCCAACCCGAACTCTACAGGGCCTACTATCGGCCGAGAGGCTATGGTTTCGACGATGTGGTGCAATCCATATCGCTTTCGCGGGAGAAAAACCTCTATACGATGGTGAATTATCTGATTTTCCCGGGGATCACCGATCAGGAAATGGAGATTGAATCGCTCATCGGTCTTGTCCGGAGGACAGGGCTCAACTTCCTCCACCTCAAGAATCTCAACATCGATCCGCAACTCTACATCCGGCGGATGCCGGCCAATCATACGAGGGCAATCGGCATGAAGAAGATGGTGGAGATCCTGAGAAGAGAGTGCCCGGGGCTGGAGTTGGGGTACTTCAACAAAGCAGTGCGATAAGCTGAGGAAAAAGAAATTCGAACCGCAAAGACTCCAAGAACGCAAAGGGACGGATTCTTGTACCGAATCCAAAGACCGATTCGGTACAAGAATCCATCCTTCATGTCTCGAAGACCATCATCTATTGCAGCGATCAGGATGCGGCATCTGCTTTGTAGCCAGTCAAATGACAGCACCCCAACCCCCCCGATGAAACCATTTGTTTTTTTCAATCTGCTTCCGGCAGATTGAAAAAAACAAATCTTCTTTCCTGCTTTTCTTCGCGTTCTTTGCGTCTTCGCGGTTCAATAGGTCTTTTTTAACTTCGACAAAGATCGCCAGCCGATATCGCGACGGTATTGCTTGCCTTCGAACTGAACCGCCTCAACGCCGGCATAGGCACGTGAGAGCGCCTCTCGAAGATCGGCGCCGACAGCCATGACGCCGAGGACCCTGCCCCCCGCCGTCACCAGCACACCGTTATCGTCGAGCGCAGTTCCGGCGTGAAAGATCCTGACACCCAGTTTTTCGGCTTTATCCAGCCCATGGATGGGGAGGCCTTTAGGGTAGCCGCCCGGATAGCCGGGCGATGCGACCACGACATTGGCGGCGGCGCCTTCCCGGAAACGAAGGTGGATGTCCTTGAGTCGCCCTTCGACGCAGGCCAGCAATACCTCCAGCAGGTCGTTTTCCAGGAGGGGCATGACGACCTGAGCTTCAGGATCGCCGAAGCGGGCGTTAAACTCGAGGACCTTGGGACCGTCGGCAGTCAGCATCAGGCCTGCGAACAGACAGCCCACAAACGGCGCGCCCCGATCGGCCATGGCCGCTATGACCGGTTCGAGGATATGCTTCTGAACGGTTCGGGCGATCTCTGGGGTGTACGCGGGCACGGGGGCGTAAGTGCCCATGCCGCCGGTGTTGGGGCCGGTATCGCCGTCGCCAACCGGCTTGTGATCCTGGGCCGAGACCATCTGCTTGATAGTGCGTCCGTCGCTGAAGGCTAGAATGCTGACTTCGTCGCCCTTCATGAATTCCTCGATCAAGACTCTGGCGCCGGCCTCACCGAAGGCCCTGTCCAGCATGGCAGCCTTGAGGGCGGCTTCCGCCTCGGCCATGGTCGTGCAGACTGAAACGCCCTTGCCCAGCGCCAGACCGTCCGCCTTAATGACGATGGGAACGCCCTCGCGTTCCAGATGTGCGCGGGCGGTCTCGTAATCAGTAAAGCTGCCGTAGCGGGCTGTTGGAACGGACGCTTTGGTCATGATTTCCTTGGCGAACCCCTTGGACCATTCCAGCCGGGCAGCCTCTTTGGTGGGGCCAAACGTTTTGATGCCGGCATCGTGCAGCCGGTCCACGAGGCCGAGGGCGAGGGCGTCGTCCATTCCGACGATAACCAGGTCGGCATGCAGCTTCCGGGCGAGTGCCGCCTGCCCCTCAATGTCGGTCGCCTTTACGCCACGATGGCACAGGGCGAACCCGCCAATACCCGGATTGCCCGGAGCCACGTGAAGTTCGTCAATCAGCCGGCTTTGAGCCGCTTTCCAGGCCAGTGCGTGCTCCCGGCCTCCGCCACCTACGATCAGTACCTTCATGTTCCGGGGTTCCTCCAGTAGCATCCTGTCCGTGGATCCACAGGTGGGCTTGCTTCTGCTCCCGACTGGTGGAGAATGAATGAAGGAGCTTGGGGATTGCAAGCACTTCTACAAGTCGAATTGACTTTCGGAGTATAGGGAAGGGAATAAGTGGTGTCAAGGAAAGCCGATGGAGGATGGTGCCCGCTTTGCGTCCCTGGCGCCTTGCGGTTCAACCCATGCCCGCCGGACCTCCACGGCAGAGACGCGTTTTTTGATTGTCAATAATCCGTTTTTGAGCTTTAATAGCAAAAAATCATTGATCTTCAAAGGTTTGCCCATTACGACATCCCTCCAGGATCGGGCGCCATATTTAGGAGGAAGGATGAGAAAGCCGCTCCCAGCATACTTCGCGATTACTTTTCTGATCATCTTTTTGATCGCGTGTTCGAGTGAAGAGCAGAGCAACAGGCCGTTACCGGACAAGTCTATCGTGAAAAAGGCCATCAGTAAGCCTGTAGGGGAGCCGCTTCAACCCGAATCCCGACCGGCCGGTGAGAGCAAAAGCGATGAGAGTGCTGCCGCTCAGGTGCAGACGGCGGTGGAGAAGAGCGAGTCACCTGCCGCAAGAGCAGAACCGGGAGGAGAACAGTTCAGACCCAGCGCCGAAGCAGGTCTGAAAACCGATGCCGGGGATTCCCAGCCAAAGGCTCTCCCGAAAGCTCCATCCGGATTATCTGCTGTTGCATCCGGACCGGAGGGGGCAAAGGGGCTTTACCTTGTGAATAAAGGAGATACCCTTGCAGGGATTTCGGAAAGGAAAGAAGTTTACGGGGATCGCTTGAAATGGCCCATTTTGTATCGCTTAAACGCAGAACCGCTCGAGTCATTGCCGTCCGCCGATAATCTTCCCGACCTCCCGCTCGCCGATGGAATGAAGCTCAGAACCGTCACCTCTGAAGAGCAAAGTACGAATCTGGAAAAGAGATCAGGCAACGTCTGGGTAGTGAATGTGCTGTCCGCGAAAACCAATGCGGAAGCGATACCGGCCGTGATCAGCCTGATCAGAAACGGCTATCCAGTCTACCTTGTGAATGCCAGGGTGAACGAAGAGGAGTGGATCAGGGTCAGGGTCGGCTTTTTCAAGACCAAAGGAGAGGCCGAGGCAGAAGGAAAGAAGATCAAGGAGATCTTGAGTTCCCAGGATTCCTGGGTCACCAAGCTGGGCAGAACGGAATTCATGGAGTTTGCAGGGTTCTAATGGACGAGCAAGGCCAAATGACCGGGAAAAAGGTGATCGTGGGTGTCACTGGAGGCATTGCCGCTTACAAGGCTGCGGAGTTGGTGCGTCTTCTTGTGAGGTCAGGCGTCAATACCCATGTGGCTATGACCGAGCATGCAACAAAATTCGTTGCACCGTTGACGTTTGAGGCTTTGTCCGGAAACAGGGTGGTATGGGATATGTGGTCCCATGAGACCTCCCCCATGGATCATATCCATTGGGGACAGGAATCCGACCTCGTCGTCATTGCCCCTGCCACAGCAAATTTTGTCGCGAAGATGGCAAACGGGATGGGGGATGATTTCCTTTCAACCATGGTCCTTGCGGCCACCGCAAAGATCCTGGTCTGCCCAGCCATGAACACGCGTATGTATATGAATGGTGCAGTGCAGCGCAATCTTCGGGAATTGAAGGATCTCGGCATGGTTGTCATGGATCCCTCGGCAGGGGAACTGGCGTGCCGAACCGAAGGGCCGGGAAGGCTTCCGGAGCCGGAAGAGATTATGGACAGAATTTCCATGCTCCTCTCCACTCAGGATCTTGCCGACCTGAAGATCCTGATCACCGCAGGTCCTACCCGTGAACCGATCGACCCGGTGCGCTACCTCACCAACAGGTCGAGCGGGAAGATGGGTTTTGCCCTTGCCGGGGCCGCCGCCATGAGAGGAGCGAAGGTTGTCCTTGTCAGCGGCCCTACCTCTCTTTGCCCGCCTTCCGGGGTGACATTCGCCCCTGTGAATACCACGGAAGAAATGAGAAGAGAGGTTCTTGATCGAAGCCATGATTGTGATGTGGTTATCAAGGCAGCCGCGGTCCTTGACTATAGACCCAAGAACCCGTCAGAGCGAAAAATCAAGAAGGAAAACCGTTCGTTCTCCATCGAACTGGAGCCGACGCCTGATATTCTGGCCGAGCTGGGTTCCGGAAATCGGGGCGGCCGCCGCATTCTCGTAGGCTTTGCCGCTGAAACGAATGATCTCCTGGCCAATGCAAAAACCAAGCTGAAGAAAAAGAACCTGGATATGATCGTGGCGAACGATGTGTCCAGAACCGATGCAGGATTCGATACTGAAACCAACCTGGTGAAAGTCGTTTACCGCGGGGGTGCGATCGAGGACTTGCCGCTCATGTCGAAGCGGCAATTGGCGGATTGTCTGCTGGACAGGATCAGGAAGATTTGGGAGTCGGCGAAATGACGGCTGTCGATGAAGTCAGGGAGATTCTACAGGGTATCAGACGTTGCCTGACTGCCGGAAGGGACTTGGGTCTTGAACCCCCGGGCCTTTCCCCGGCCGCCCTTGCGTATCTCGAAGGGGGCAGTGCGGTGCAGCGCACCGCAACGCTGGAACAGTTGAGGGACGTGATAGGGGATTGCCGCAGATGCAAACTCTGTTCGGGCAGGACCAACCTCGTGTTCGGTGAAGGCTCTCCCTCGGCAAGGCTCGTCTTCGTTGGAGAGGCGCCGGGCAGGGAAGAAGATATTGAAGGTCGCCCGTTTATAGGGGAAGCGGGGAAGCTTCTCACCAGGATCATCGAGAACGGCATTGGATTGAAGAGAGAAGATGTCTATATTTGCAATATCGTGAAATGCAGACCTCCAGACAATCGCAAACCTGAGCCGGACGAGATCCGCACATGCCTGCCTTTTCTGCGAGAGCAGTTGCGGATCATCAAGCCGCAGGTGATCTGCGGATTGGGCCAGGTCGCCGCGAGCAGCCTCATGGGCAAAGAGTGCAAGATCTCACGGGAGAGGGGGAAATGGTTTTCTTATATGGGCGTTCCGTTTATGCCGACCTTCCACCCTGCCTATATTCTGAGAAATCCCCGGGACGAGCGCAGCTTGAAAAAACTCGTGTGGGAGGATGTGAAGATGATCATGGCCCAAATAGGGCTCAGGAGCGGTGACTGAAATGCAAGGGGATTGGATGGCTACGAAGAAATGCAAAGGACCGTCGGTTCTTGCCGGGATGTTCCTGCTCCTGTTGCTGCTCTCTCCCTTGTCGATCGGGTATGGTCAGCAGGGAGAGGCGATGATCCTCGATTTGGAGGGACCGATCAATCCGGGTACGGCCGCCTTCCTGACCCGTGGAATCGAGGTTGCCGAAGAAAGGGCTGCAAAGCTTGTAGTAGTGCGACTCGATACCCCTGGCGGGCTGGCCTCTTCCATGAGAGACATGGTGAAGGCTATCATGAATTCGAGCGTTCCGATTGTCGTCTATGTCTCTCCGGGCGGAGCCGGCGCAGCCTCTGCCGGCGTGCTGGTGACCGTAGCCGCTCATGTCGCAGCCATGGCTCCCGGAACGAACATCGGTGCGGCCCATCCTGTGGGGGCAGGAGGCAAAGAGATTGACAAGACCATGTCGGAGAAGGTCGTGAACGACATGGCCTCCTACGGGAGAGGGATCGCCAAGGAAAAGGGAAGAAACGCGGAATGGGTGGAACTGGCGGTTCGAGAAAGCGTTTCCATCACAGCGGAGGAGGCGCTGAACAAAAAGGTCATCGACCTGGTCGCCACTGATCTGGACGATCTGATGAAGAAACTGGACGGCCGCGAGATCGCTCTTCAGAAAGGGAAAGTGACCCTCAACACCAAAGATCTGGCAATGAAGTATCACCGGCCGGGGTTCAGGGACAGAATTCTGAAGACCATCAGCGATCCGAACATCGCCTATATTCTCATGATGATCGGCCTGGCAGGCCTGTACTTCGAGCTGTCAAATCCAGGGGCCATTTTCCCGGGTGTGATCGGCGGCATTTCCCTCATTCTCGCCTTTTATGCATTTCAGACCCTGCCCGTCAATTACGCGGGTCTCCTGCTGATAGCTCTCGCCATCATCTTCTTCATTGCCGAGATCAAGATCGCCAGTTTCGGTTTGCTTTCCGTGGGGGGGATCATTTCACTCACACTGGGGAGCATCATGCTCTTCGAGGATGTAAGAGTTTCACTGACGCTGATTGCTCCCACGATTATCCTTGTCGGAGGGTTTTTCGTCGTTGTCTCGACCCTTGCTTTTCGGGCATATCGCTCTCAACCAAGACTTGGAATGGAAGGCATTGTGGGAGAAACCGGCAGGGTCAGGAAAGCGATAGATCCCGAAGGCCTTGTTTTCGTGCACGGCGAATACTGGAGAGCCGTATCCACCGACAAGATCGAGGAAGGGGAAGATATCGAGGTGGAGTCGGTTCAGGGGCTGATCCTCAGAGTGCGAAGGGTCTCCGCTAAACATCATTAACCTTCACCCGTTTCACGGAACGATCACGGAACGATCTTGTTCATCCTTTAACGAAAGGGGGGGTCACATGCCGTTCTGGTTACCGCTTTTTATCCTGGTCATTTTTTTTCTGGCATCAGCCATCAAGGTGCTTCGGGAATATGAGAGAGGTGTGATCTTCCGCCTCGGCCGGGTCATCAAGACCAAAGGGCCCGGTCTCATCATCCTTATTCCGCTCATCGATAAAATGGTCAAAGTGAGCCTGAGGACGGTTACCATGGATGTTCCGCCACAGGACGTGATCACGAGGGACAATGTCTCCGTGAAGGTGAACGCGGTCATCTACTTCCGGGTCATGGATCCGACCAAGGCGACCATCGAGGTGGAAAACTTCCTCTTTGCCACCTCACAGCTGGCTCAGACCACGCTCCGAAGTGTGTGCGGCCAGGTGGAACTGGACGATCTGCTCTCCGAACGGGAGAAGATCAATGCCCAGCTCCAGGAAATCCTGGATCATCACACAGACCCCTGGGGAATCAAGGTGAGCACCGTCGAGGTCAAGCACATCGACCTTCCGCAGGAAATGCAGCGGGCCATGGCGAGGCAGGCTGAAGCGGAAAGGGAGAGAAGGGCCAAGGTGATCAATGCGGAAGGGGAGTACCAGGCTGCGGATCGGTTGTCGCAGGCAGCCGGGATCATCCAGAAGTACCCGGAGGCCCTCCAGCTCAGATACCTGCAGACCCTGAAGGAGATAGCCGCAGAGAACAATTCCACCACCATTTTCCCGATCCCGATCGATCTGTTCAAGCATTTCTTCAGGAAGCTTGAGGGACCGGAAAAAGAGTGAAACGACGATCTCAATGGTTGAGTGAAGGCTTAAGGACTCGGTAACAATCCAGCTCTACGTAGCGGAGGATTGAGAGGCCGCAATTTCATAGAGCTCATAGAGCTATAATGTTACAAGACTCGAGATGACAAACTCGCCCGCGTAAAGAGAGCCGCGGGATGGCTGTCGATATTCGGAAAGGAAGGAGAAACGATCTATGGCAGATGAAGAGCAAAAGGAGCAGACCGCAGAAAAAAGCCTTGAAGAAAAGATGAAGGAGGGGCGTGCTCTGGAGAAACTGACAGCACCCGAGCTGAAGGAAATCGCCATGAAGATAGAAGGGCTCGCCGGTGTTCACGCCATGAAAAAGGAAGAGCTGATCAAGGTCATCAAGCAAGACCGGGGAATCCCTGAGGACCCTGCAGTCAAGAAGGGAACGACAGCGGACATGAAGAAGGTCCTGGTGACGCTGAGAGAGCAGAAGAAGGAGGCCCGTCAGAACAAGGACCGCAAACGCGTGAATGTATTGAGACGCCGCATCAACCGGATGAAGAAACGCACAAAGAAGCTGGCAAAGGCGTAACCTGGCAGCATCACCCTGCCGTCACCCTGTCTGGTTTCCAATCTTCCCATGAAACAAAAAGAGAAGAATGGAGGCGTGAGGACTCTGGCCGTTGTCCCTGCTGCAGGGGCAGGGCTGCGCATGGGCAGAGGTCGCGCGAAGCAGTTCCTGGATCTCGGCGGAAAACCTCTCCTTGCCGTCACACTCCACATTTTTCAGCATTCGCCTGCCATCCATGAGGTCACCTTGGTGGTGCCTGCGGACGACGTGGACTACTGCAAACGGGAGATCGTGCAGAGGTACGGCCTGGAAAAGGTGAAGCGGGTTGTGGCAGGTGGGGAGAGACGCCAGGATTCGGTGAGGCTGGGCCTCGAGGCCTCAGCCGGAGCAGGGTTTGAGATAGCGATCATTCATGACGGCGTTCGCCCCCTGGTGCGACCGGACCTGATCCAAAGGGTGGCAGTCGCTGCGCAGAAGGAGGGCGCCGTTGTCGCGGCGCTCCCCGCCAAAGATACGGTGAAAGAAGTCAACGGGAACCGGGTTGTCGGAAGGACCTATGACCGCCGTCGTATATGGCTGGTCCAGACCCCGCAGGGCTTCCGGTTCGATGACCTTCTTTCCGCCCACCGAATGGCCCTGGCACAGTGCTGGGAGGAGGCCACGGATGACGCTCTCCTGGTAGAGAAGATAGGAGTCTCCGTCCACGTGGTAGAGGGATCAGAGGATAACATCAAGGTCACGACCCCCCACGATCTGGAACTGGCGAGATTTCTGCTGCGAAGAACGAGGGACGAAGGACGTCCGCTTCGCTAGGACGAAGGACGAAAAAAACTTGAGAACCGCCAAGACGCCAAGTACGCCAAGTGTAAGACATTTTGTTTTTTCACCTGCCGGAAAATGCCGGCAGGTGAAAAAACAAATCTTTGCGTATTCTTTGCGTCCTTCGCGCCTTCGCGGTTCATCAGATAGAGTTTTGAGATTCGACAATGACCATTCTTAAAATCGGCACAAGGGGCAGCAAACTGGCCCTTACCCAGAGCGGCTGGGTGAAGGAGAGGATCGAATCCGCCCATCCGGAAGCAAGGGTGGAACTGATCCGCATCAGGACCACCGGAGACAAGATGGTGGACTCGCCGCTGAGCAAGATCGGGGGCAAAGGGCTCTTTGTAAAAGAGATCGAGACCGCCCTCCTGGCGGAGGAAGTGGATCTGGCGGTCCACAGCATGAAGGATGTTCCCGCTGAACTGCCTCCCGGCCTCGAGGCCGTCATTTACCCGCAGCGGGAAGATGCAAGGGACGCTTTGGTTTCCAGAGAGTTCCTCTCCTTTCAAGACCTGCCGAAAGGGGCGGCCGTCGGCACGGGAAGTCTGAGGCGCTCTACCCAGCTTCTTTTCATGAGACCGGACCTGAAAATCGTCCCGATCAGGGGAAACGTGGATACCCGCATACAGAAGATGGATTCGGGGGAGCTCGATGCAGTCATCCTTGCTGTGGCAGGGCTCAATCGACTTGGACTTTCGGAAAAGATCGGCTGCATCCTCAACACCGGGGAACTCCTGCCTGCCATAGGCCAGGGCGCGCTCTGTCTTGAGACAAGAAGAGGAAATCAGGCGGTTTTGGATCTGCTTCGCTTCATCCACCACGAAGAGACCGAATTGACCGTGCGCGCGGAAAGGGCCTTCCTGAAGGCCCTGGGCGGAGGTTGCCAAGTGCCGATAGCAGGCCATGCGCGTCTTGCAGGCGAGGGTATCATTCTGGAAGGCGTTGTAGCGGAGCTGGACGGAAGCAGGGTTTTGAGAGACCATATGGCCGGGACCAGGGAAAATCCGGAAGGTATAGGGGAGGCCCTGGCCCGGAGGCTTCTATCAGCAGGGGCCGACAAGATCCTGGCCAGGATCTATGAGCAAGCGTGAGCAAAGGCCGAGGGACGAGGGGCGACCGCTCACCTGCGGTTCGCCAGGACGAAGGACGATAAATACGGATGACATAGTATGGAAGTCAGCGGGGCCGCTTGCCGCCAGACAGACCGAATCCCTTTCGTCTCTCGTCCGAGCGAAGCGGTCTACCGAGCGAAGCGGTCGTCCATCGTTTTTTGTCGTGCGCCTTTGCAAAAATCTACAGGGGTTCTGAAAAGACATGACTAAGAAAGAAGGTAAGGTCTATCTCGTGGGTGCCGGACCCGGCGACCCCGGTCTCCTGACGCTGAGGGCGAAAGAGTGCATCGAGAAGGCGGAGGTGATCGTCTATGACAACCTTGCCAATAGGGCTTTTCTCAAATACGCGCCGAAAGGGGCGGAGTTGATCTATGCCGGCAAGCAAGGCGGGCGCCATGCGATGACCCAGGATGAAATCAACATGGTGATCGTCGATCGCGCGGGCAAGGGGGGATTGGTCGTCAGACTGAAAGGGGGCGACCCCTTCATCTTCGGACGGGGAGGAGAAGAGGCGCAGGAACTGGCGCTTGCTGGGATCGAGTTTGAGATAGTGCCCGGCGTGACATCCGCAATAGCGGTTCCTGCCTATGCAGGAATTCCTTTGACCCATCGGGATTTCACCCCGACCGTGGCTTTCATCACCGGCCATGAAGATCCGTTAAAGGAACAGTCGGGGATTGCCTGGGACAGAATTTCCACAGGCGCCGGGACCCTGGTCTTCCTGATGGGGATGGGCAATATCGCCGGCATCGCAGAGAACCTTATCCGTAACGGCCGTCCGGCGGATACCCCGGTCGCCGTGATCCAGAAGGGTACGGTTGCGGAGCAGAAGACGGTCGTCGGCCCGCTCAAAGACATCGCCAACATTGCACGGGAAAAGGGTTTAAAGCCGCCGGCCATCATAGTTGTAGGAGAGGTTGTCGGGCTGAGGCGCCAGCTGGCCTGGTTTGACAAGCGGCCGCTCTTCGGAAAAAGGATCGTGGTTACGAGGGCAAGAGAGCAGGCAAGCACTTTCCTGGCGGCCCTGTCGGAATTGGGCGCTGACTGCATCGAGTTCCCGACCATAGAGGTCGTTCCTCCTTCCAGTTTCAATGGATTGGATGGGGCGATTGCAGATCTTGAAAGATACCAATGGGTCATCTTTACGAGCGTAAACGGGGTGAAATTCTTTTTCGAAAGGCTCCGCTTTCACGGGAAGGATTCCCGCAGTCTGAAGGGGATGAGGGTGGCTGCAATTGGCGCCCGGACCGGCGATGCCATTAAAGATAATGGGATCATCCCTGACCTGGTGCCTGAGGAGTTCAGGGCCGAGTCAGTGGTTGAGGCGTTTCACAAGGAAGATGTGGAAGGGCTTCGTATCCTGTTGCCGAGGGCGGCCCAGGCGAGGGAATTGCTCCCGGTCGAGCTCGAGAAGATGGGGGCTTCCGTTCACGTGGTGGAGGCGTACCGGACTGTCAAGGCCCATGGCGACAAATCCATTGTCCGAGAGCTGATGGAAGAAAAACAGATCCATATGGTCACCTTTACCAGTTCCTCCACTGTCCACAATTTCGTAGAAGCATTTGACGAGGAGGGAGAGCTGTTCTTCCGGTGGATGGAGAATGTCTCTGTTGCCTGCATCGGCCCGGTCACGGCCGAGACTGCTGAAAAGAGAGGGCTCAAAGTGAGCCTGGTGGCAGGGGAGTACACGGTCGAGTCGCTGACCCGTTCGATTGTCGAGTATTTCGAAAAACGAGATTCTCACGCAAAACCGTGAACCAGCAGGATGGGTAGAGCGAAGCGAAACCCATCTGCTTGGGCTTGAGCCTCTGTGATGCTCCGAATTTGATGGGGTTCGCATCGCTCTACCCATCCTACGCACTTTTTCTCTTTCATATTCTTGCGTCTTTGCGTCTTGGCGTGAGACCTTATGTGAACGCCGAAATGCCGGTGAGGTCCTGGCCCAGGATAAGGGTATGTATGGACTCCGTCCCTTCCAGCGTGCTGACCGCTTCCAGATCGCACAAATGGCGTATGACATGATTGTCCGCGAGAATTCCGCGGGCGCCAAGAATGTCCCTCGCGATGTGGGAGATCTTTATCGCCTCTCGAACATTGTTGAGCTTGGCAACGGATATCTGGGTGTGCCTTGCCCTGTTTTCATCCAGGAGTCTCCCGAGATGATACGTGATCAACTGCGCCTTGGTGATTTCGATCATCATGGATACCAGGCGCTCCTGAACGAGCTGATACGATGCAATAGGTTTGGAGAAGACATTGCGCTCCAAAGCGAAAGTCTCTGCCGCCTCATAGCAGGCAATGGCCGAGCCGAGAGCACCGCAGGCCACACCGTATCTCGCAAGGTTGAGGCATTGAAGAACCGCCTTTATGCCGCGGGCGCCCGGAAGCGCATTTGCTTCGGGAATTTCACAGTTCTCAAGAAAGATCTGTGAGGTAGGAGACGTCCTGTAGGAAAATTTTCTGCGGATGGCTGCGGCCCTGAAACCAGGTGCATTGGTTTCGACCAGAAAGCCCCGGATATCGCCATCCAGCTTGGCCCAGATCACGGCAACCTGGGCGATCGATCCATTGGTGATCCACATCTTTGTGCCGTTCAGGATAAAGCCGTTCCCGCTCTTCTCGGCCTTTGTTCTCATTCCCTGGGGATTCGATCCGAAATCAGGCTCTGAGAGCCCGAAGCAACCGATGATCTCCCCTTTCGCCATTCCGGGGAGCCACTGTTTTCGCTGTTCCTCGGACCCGAACGAATAAATGGGAAACATGGCCAGGGAGTTCTGTACGGAAAACATGGCGCGCAGCCCGCTGTCGCATCGGCCCAATTCCCGGCAGATGAGGCCATACAGCATGTGACTGCTCTTCCTGCACCCGTATCCCTCCCCGTGAAGACCGAAAAGCCCCATCTCCGCCATGCCGGGTACCAGGTGCATCGGAAAAGTGCCTTTGTCGAAATGCTCTGCGATGACAGGCATGCATTTCACATCAACAAACCTGCGCACTTTGTCCCTGAAATCTTTCTCTTCACCGGTGAGGAGAGAGTCTATGTCGAAATAGTCGATGTCCGCCTTGTTTTTCATGGAAGTCGCTCCTATTATTTCAGTAACATGAGGTATAAAGAGGCTTCGGTATTTATCTATGTTCTCTGGTGTCCATGTGCAAATCGGCTTACCACCTATTCATTGACAAGAGGTTGCTATGCTGGCAGATATTGAATTCCTCAAGGTTCCTGTCGTCAGGAAACCGCTGCCCGGGCCCAAGGCTTCCGAATGTATTCGGCTGGACGGGAAATATGTTTCGCCCTCCTACACCCGGCCTTATCCACTCGTGGTCAAAAGCGCGAACGGACTGTGGGTCAGGGATGTAGATGAGAATGTATTCCTCGACTTCACTGCTGGAATTGCGGTCTGCGCAACCGGGCACTGCCACCCCCGGGTTGTCAAGGCGATCAAGGATCAGGCCGATTTGCTCCTGCACATGTCGGGGACGGATTTCTACTACCCCCCTCAGATCAATCTCGCGGTAAAGCTGGCCGCCCTGGCCCCCGGCAAAGAGGATAAGAAGGTCTACTTCGGCAATTCGGGTGCCGAGGCGGTGGAAGCCGCTTTCAAGCTGGCCCGGTGGCACAGCCGGCGCGAGCTCAATATCGCCTTCTTCGGGGCATTTCACGGCCGTACCATGGGCGCTCTGTCGCTGACGGCCAGCAAAACCATTCAAAGGAAACACTATAGTCCTCTGGTGCCGGGAATCAGTCATATCCCTTACCCCGATTGTTACCGGTGTGCCTACGGCCAATGCCGTCAGGGGTGCGGCACCGAATGCGTGAGCTATCTCGAAGACACGCTCTTTCAGACCACCATTCCACCCGAGGAAGTCGCGGCCATTTTCGTTGAGCCGATCCAGGGAGAAGGAGGGTACATCGTCCCGCCCCCGCAATTTCACCGGGAGCTTTTCAGGGTTGCGCACAAGTATGGCATACTCCTGGTGGCCGACGAAGTCCAGACCGGCATGGGCCGCACAGGCAGAATGTTTGCCATGGAGCATTTCGGTGTGGCTCCGGACATTATCGCACTGGCCAAAGGAATTGCATCCGGGATGCCCCTGGGAGCGATGATCGCACCCGCCGAGATCATGAACTGGGAGGCAGGATCGCACGCATCCACATTTGGCGGAAACCCCGTCTCCTGCCAGGCAGCCCTGGCCACAATCTCTTTGCTTGAGGAGGGGCTCATATCCAACGCCGAAATCCAGGGGGAACGCCTCATGGCAGGACTCAGGGAACTCCAGAAAACGTATGAATGCATGGGCGACGTGCGGGGAAAGGGACTTATGGTGGGCGTCGAGCTGGTTAAAGACCGCGAGACCAAGGAGCGGGCAACGGAGTTGCGAAAGAAGGTCATCGAAAGCGGTTATGAAAAGGGATTGCTGCTTCTTGGGTGCGGACAGAACACCATCCGTTTCTCTCCTGCGCTCACGGTGAGCGCTGAAGAAGTGGATGTGTGTCTGACCCTGTTCGAGCAGGTGTTGAGAGAGACGGTGGGGTAAAGAGCGAGGGACGAAAGGACGAAGGACGAGGGACGACCGCTTCGCTAGGCGACCACTTACCTGCGATTCGCTATGATGAGGGACGATTTGATACCCTCTAAGCACAATCGGGACATCGATTGTGAAGAGATGCGCCGGATTTTGAACCGAAATAGCGAGCGCATTTCCCGCAGGCTTGTCGCAGCGAGGCGGAGATCCGTTCTGCGGGGCTGCGGAGGGCTTCAATTTTGTCGTCCATCGTCCTAGCGGAGCGAAGCGCAGCGGTCGTCTCTCGTCCCTCGAAAGATTGGAGGCATTATGGAAACCATTCTCGACAGCCTGGGTCTCACGGGTGAGCTCTCAGGAGCAGGCGGTGGTTCCTGGTTTGACTGCCGCGGCGAAGTTCTGGAAAGCGTATCCCCCATTGACGGCAAAGTCATAGGGAAGATCCGTTGTGCGGGCAGGGATGACTATGAACGGATCGCAAGTCAGGCTGTTGAAGCGTTCAGGGTCTGGCGCATGGTGCCCGCGCCGAAAAGGGGGGAGATCGTCAGGCAGATCGGAAACGCTCTCCGAACACGAAGAGCGGAGCTCGGCGCTCTGGTCACTCTGGAGATGGGGAAAATCAAGGCCGAGGGGGAGGGAGAGGTCCAGGAGATGATCGATATTTCGGACCTGGCAGTGGGCCAGTCCCGCATGCTTTACGGCCTTACCATGCACAGTGAAAGGCCCGGCCACCGCATGTATGAGCAATGGCATCCTCTCGGACCGATCGGAGTGATTACCACGTTCAACTTCCCTGTAGCCGTCTGGGCCTGGAACGCCATGCTGGCGCTTGTTGCAGGAGACCCGGTCATCTGGAAGCCTTCTTCCAAAACGCCCCTCTCGGCAATTGCGGTCATGAAGGTCGCCTGGCAGGTTTTGAAAGAGAACGATGTCCCGGAAGGATTGCTTGGCCTCGTCATAGGAAAACACGACGAAGTGGGGGAGGCCCTGATCAGGGACAGGCGGATCCCTCTTGTCTCTGCAACGGGGAGCGTACCCATGGGAAGGCATGTGTCCCAGGTTGTTGCGGAGAGAATGGGCAGGACGATACTGGAGCTAAGCGGCAACAACGCCGTGATCGTTGCGCCCAGCGCCGATCTCGATCTGGCGATCCGGGCCATCCTCTTTGCCGCTGTTGGTACGGCGGGCCAGCGCTGCACGACGACGCGGAGGGTAATAGCCCACAAAGCCCTTTATGAAACGCTCAGGGAAAGACTCATCATGGCTTATGAGCAGGTTCGAATAGGGAATCCGCTGGAGGATGGCATCCTCATGGGACCTCTGATAGACAGAGACGCAGTCACATCGATGGCGCGAGCCCTGAAGGAAATGGAATCCCAGGGGGGGCGGGTGCTCTATGGGGGTGAGATCCTGACAGGAGGACTCTTCGATAGCGGCACGTATGTCCGGCCCTGCATCTGCGAGGTAAAACCGGACATGCCTTTGCTCCAGAAAGAGACCTTCGCTCCCATTCTATACCTGATGCCTTACGAAACCCTTGAAGAGGCGATCCTTTACCAGAACAGCGTTTCACAGGGCCTCTCCTCAGCCATTTTCACGAACGACCTTCGCGAGGCGGAGATGTTCCTGAGCCATATGGGCAGCGACTGCGGGATCGCCAACGTGAACATGGGGACTTCAGGCGCGGAGATCGGCGGTGCCTTTGGCGGGGAGAAAGAAACGGGCGGGGGAAGGGAAGCCGGTTCCGATGTGTGGAAAAACTACATGCGGCGGCAGACCTGCACGGTGAACTGGTCCACGGAGCTGCCCCTGTCGCAGGGAATACGATTCGAAGTTTAGCGGCTACTGGTAAGAAAAATTCTAAACCGCCAAGACGCTAAGTTGGCCAAGGAAGACATGTGATGTGATTCTTCATCCGCCCGGAAGGCAGATGAAGAATCACATCCTTGCGTTTTCTTCGCGTCCTTCGCGCCTTTGCGGTTCATAGCTTTTTTTCGTCCCTCCTCCCAGCGAAGCGGTCGTCCATCGTCCCTCGATACCTTGATTGGAGTTGCATCGCCACCTCAGGCGCCAGTCCCGCCTTGTCATGCTTGATATGCACATAGAGCTCTTCAGCCTCTTTGACCCCTTGCTCGATCTTCTTCCGGAGGCATTTCAGCTCTTCTTCGGAATAAGGCGGCTCCTGTCTGACCCTGATGTAAGCGTGAGGAGCCGTCACAACCGGAGTTCCTTCCACGATCTTCGGCTCTGCATTGCATAGAGCAACACCCGCTTTTTCAAGCAATCTGAGCGTATCCGGATTGTCCCAGGAGGGATGGCGAAATTCAAAGGCGAATTTCTTGCCCGCCGGCAGCTTTTCCAAAATCCCCTCCAGGAGCTTGAGGTCCGCGCGAAAGGAGGGCGGAAGTTGGAAAAGCACGACGCCCAGGCGCGGCCCCAAAGGCTCGAGGGCCTTCAGAAAATCGGATATGGAATCATCTACCCCCTTCAGCCGCTTGATATGGGTGACGCTCTGGTGCATCTTGAAGCTGAATCTGAACGAGTCAGGGGTTTGATCTGCCCAGGAGGCTGAGGTGGAATCCCTTGGGAAATGTCGATAAGTGTAATTGATCTCCACGGTCCCAAGTTTCGATGCATAATACTTGAGAAATTCCCTGGCAGGCGTCTGAGGAGGGTAGAACGATCCAACCCACTCCTTCAGGCTGTAGCTCGATGTGCCTACATATAACATGACCGGCAATCTCCTGATTCTCGACTTGCCTCAATTTTATGGTCTCAATCCCTCTTGACAACCCCTTCTCTTGACCTATTTTTAAGGCCAGAGAAGAAAGCTCAGGATTGCGGGACGTTACGGACGTTGTGAGCAGGACTTCCTATTGTACGATTCTCATTCATGCATGACAGGAGGAAGGTACATGGCTCACCGCAATCCTTGAGTTTCAATCGAGTTCCCTCCGCTGTCATTTCGCCTTCAGATCCTCCTGCCTTGCCAAAGACCATCCATCAACCAGAGGTGCTTTTTCCTTGTCCACCGGCCGCAAAGATCAAAAAGCTGTTCGAAGTGAGTTGATGTGAACGACCGATGTGTTTATGATGGCTCCATCAAAACCGGATTCTGCTCTCGGGTTTCCGAGGGCGAGCTTGCGAAAGGAAGAACCCACCGGAATGAAATATTCTGAAGTCAGATCGGGTCGCGTGTTCATATTGCGTCTGGAAGACGGGGAGATTTTACATGAATCTCTCGAGACCTTTGCAGAAGCGCAAGGAGTCAGGGCTGCTGCCGCTATCATGCTGGGCGGGGCGGATGAAGGGAGCAAGCTCGTGGTCGGACCGGAACAGGCGCGCAGCACTCCCGTCACGCCTTTGGAGTACATACTCCAGGGAGTTCACGAAGTCATGGGTGTCGGAACCCTTTTTCCTGACGAGACCGGACGGTCTGTCCTGCACATGCATATTTCAGGAGGACGTCGGGATGCCGCGGTCACAGGATGCGTCCGGCGAGGGGTACGAGTCTGGCACGTCATGGAAATAGTGCTTCTGGAAATCATCGATACAACCGCCTGCAGGAAACTGGACCAGACCACCGGCTTTGAAATGCTCCAGCCGTGAGCGGTTCCCCATGATGAGGGAATCATGGATGTTCTCTTTCTTTCGAGACTTCAATTTGCACTGACCACGATGTTCCACATCCTTTTCCCCGTGCTGACCATCGGTCTGGCCGTCTATCTCGTGGTAGTGGAAGCGCTCTGGCTCCGGACAAAATCCGAAATTTATTACCGCATGTACCGCTTCTGGGTAAGGATATTCGCTATCCATTTCGCCGTGGGCGTGGTGACCGGCATCGTACTGGAGTTTGAGTTCGGGACCAATTTTTCCCGTTTCTCTTATGCAACGGCCAATGTGTTTGCACCTCTCATGGCCTTTGAAGCTTTAACGGCGTTCTTTCTGGAGGCCGGCTTCCTGGGGATTATGCTTTTCGGCTGGAAACGGGTGCCGAAGACAGTGCACTTCCTTTCAACCTGCCTCGTGGCCTTTGGAGCAAATCTCAGCGGCTTCTGGATCATGGCGGCCAATTCCTGGATGCAGGTTCCCGCGGGCTATGAACTTGTGGATGGAAGGTTCATGGTGACGAGCTTCCGAGAGGCAATTTTCAATGCCGCTTTTCCTTCCTACCTGCTCCACATGCTGCTGGCCTCCTATATGACCGCCGCCTTTGCCGTCGCCGGTATCAGCGCCTATTTTATCCTGAAAGGCAGTAATGTCCTTTTCTATCGCCGATCCCTGGGATTGGCCCTGATCATGGCGGTCCTCTGGGCCCCTCTTCAAGTCATTATCGGGGATTTTAACGGCCTGAGGGTGGCCCAATATCAGCCTGCCAAGCTTGCGGCTTTGGAAGCCCACTGGGAGACCAATGAAAAAGGGGGAGCGCCATTCGTCGTATTCGCCCTTCCGGATGGGAAAGAGGAGCGCAACCGCTGGGAACTTACAGTCCCGAATCTTCTCAGTCTCCTTATCACGCATTCCTGGGAAGGCAAGATTCCCGGGCTCAAGGATTTCCCCCGTGAAGACCGCCCCAACGTGGTTCTCCCTTTCTGGGCATTTCGAATAATGGTCGGTATCGGATTTCTTTATGTTCTGATCATGGGATGGGCCTTTATCCTGTGGAGACGGGGTACCCTTTTTCAGTCACGGTCTTTTCTGTGGGTGCTGGTGGCGGTTCAGCCCCTCGGCTTTATTGCCACAGAGGCAGGATGGGCGGTCGCGGAGATAGGCAGGCAGCCCTGGGTGGTCTATGGGCTTATGCGGACCACCGAAGCCGTATCGCCAGTGGCAGCGGGAAACGTGGTTTGGTCCCTCTCCCTGTTCCTATGCTTTTTCGCCGTGATCGGGGCAAGCTACCTGTATTACGTTCTGAGGAGTCTTTTCAGGGGGCCTGATCTCACCAGTCCCATTCCACCGGTTCAGCGCCCGATCGGCATGCGGCCCCTTGTGGAGGAGCCGGGCACGGGGGGTGATTGATGGATCTCGTTCACTTGTGGTTAGGCCTTGTGGGCCTGGTAATCATTCTCTATGTGGTCCTTGACGGATTCAGTTTAGGCGTGGGTCTCCTTTTTCCGACGGCCGCGGATGAACAGGAGCGGGACCAGTTGATGGGGAGCATCGGCCCGGTCTGGGATGCCAATCAGACGTGGATTGTGTTCGGCGGAGGAGCATTGTTCGCATCCTTCCCGATGATCTACAGTGTGGTTTTCAGCGCTCTGTATATTCCTCTCCTCACATTTATTTTCGGTCTCCTTTTCCGGGGGGTCGCGTTTGAATTCCGCGCGAATGCCGCCGCGAAACAAAAGTGGAACCGGGCGTTTTTCCTGGGCAGCCTGGCAGCATCGTTTGCGCAGGGACTGACTCTCGGGAGCTACCTTTCAGGCACGAAGGTCGTGGGTGCCCATTTTCAAGGCGGACCCCTGGACTGGCTCAATCCCTTCTCCCTCACTATCGGGGCGGCCCTGATTCCCGGTTACATGCTCCTGGGTTCGACCTATGTCATCATGAAGACAACGGGCCCGGTGCAGGAGCGTGCGTATTGCCACGCCTTTCGGTCTGCCGTGGCCGTGGCATGTTTCATCGTGGTCGTCAGCCTGTGGACACCGATTCACGATCCCGCCATTCCGGCCCGATTGTTCACCGCGCCGCGCGTCTATTTTATCTGGATGTTCCCTCTCCTGGCACTCCTCGCATTTCTCTTCCTCTTCAGGAGCTTGAAAAACAGGCGCCGGGACTTCGTGCCCTTTGTCTGCAGCGTGCTCATCTTCCTCTCGGGCTATCTGGGTCTGCAAGCCGGGATCTACCCCTATGTCATCCCGCCGGACATTACCCTCTATCAAGCGGCCGCTCAGCATGAAACGCTTCGCTTTACCCTCTGGGGGGTGATTCTTGTCCTTCCGGTAGTCCTTGGGTACACGGTTTACTCCTACTGGGTCTTCAGGGGTAAGCTGAAAACCGAGGACGCGGATCACGAAGGATATTGAAGTGGGATATCTCCTTTATGAATGATGAAAACACGGGGGGAAACGTTTCCTTCACCGGATTGCAGATCCTGGTTTTCTCGCTTGTTTCAATGGCAATCGCCACTATCTACATCACACAGCCGGTGCTCCCGGTGCTTCGAACCGAATTCGGAGTAGGAGAGACACTGGCATCTCTCTCCATCTCTGCAGTGATTTTTGGAATCGCGCTTGCGAATCTCCCCTTGGGAATCGCTGCGGACCGATTCCCCATAAAGCCGATAATAGGGTTCGGCGGCCTGGTGATAGCACTCTGTGGTTTTATCTGCGCAACCACCGGCAGCCTGACCGTTCTGATAGGAACCCGTTTCGTTCAGGGACTTTTCCTGCCGTGCCTGACCACATGCGTGGCCGCTTATCTTGCCAGGACTCTCCCTGAGGAACGTCTCAACGTGGTCATGGGGTCCTATGTGTCTGCGACTGTGGCGGGAGGGCTCGGGGGGCGGCTGCTCGGCGGCTTTATTCATCCTCCCCTTCACTGGCGCTATGCCTTCGTGACCTCCTCTGTTCTCCTGCTCATAGCGACATTTTCAGCGTATCTCCTCCTGCCCAGGGAGAAGACCGGTCCTGCTGCGGCACCGGGAGCGCACGGATTCCTGGATCTGATCGCCCGCAAGGATCTGCTGAGGATTTACCTGGTGGCTTTTTCATCCTTCTTTGTCTTTTCTTCGGTGTTCAACTACCTGCCGTTCTACTTGTCGACCCCGGCCTTTGGCGCTTCCACAGGAGTAATCACTCTGACCTACTCTTGCTATCTGATCGGTGTCATCATGGGACCTCTTGCAGGAAAACTGAGCAATCGATTCGGCAACGGCACAGTCATGGCTCTTGGCGCCGCCCTGTTCGGGCTCTCCCTGGTGCTCACCCTCATCGAGTCCATGCCGGTGGTTGTTGCGGGTCTTGCAGGGATTTGCGCCGGGTTTTTCGCCATCCACGCCTCGGCCGCCGGGAGTCTCAACAGGAGGCTCAGGTCGAGCCGGGGGCGCGCAAACTCCCTGTACGTTCTCCTTTACTACCTGGGAGGATTTGCCGGAATAAGCGCCAGCGGCTATCTCTACGTGTCCCGGGGCTGGTCAGGGATTGTGGCGACCGGAATCGTCATGCTCGCCATTCCCCTGGGGAGCGGAATTTGGGAAGTCGTGGGCACAAAAAGGAAGAGCGTTTCTCCCCCGCTTCGCTAGAGACAAAGAGTTCGCAGAGAGAGCGTCATTCTCCCGCTCTCTGTAATAACGTTCATTGACGGAGCCCGCCACAGGGGATTACACTCCCATAAGAATCGATACGATTCCATCGGGCGCCCGTCCGATATCAAAAACGATCTTTTTTCCGAGGGTATTTCGTGTTGAACCTATTCGCTTTGACCTGCGAAGAAGTCGCCGGGGAAATGAGCAGGCGCTACGGCAAAGGCATGTACCATGCCGCGGCGCTCTACCGCGAGATTTTCAAGAAGGGCTCCACTTCCTTCGCGAAAACGATCGAGTTTTCACGGTCGCCTTCCCTGGCGGTTCAGCTTGCCGGAGATCTGCGGTTGCCTTCGTGCCGGATCATTGCCACGCAGGAAGAGGAAGGGGTACTGAAGTTCGCCTCCGCTCTCGCCGATGATCGGACTATCGAGTCGGTCATTATCCCGGCGCGCGGGCGCACCACCTTGTGCGTATCCTCCCAGGTCGGGTGCAGGATGGGCTGCAGGTTCTGCGCGACCGGGGAAATGGGTTATGTGCGCAACCTCACTGTGGAGGAAATCGTCTGGCAGGTGCACGCAGCGCGATTCAAGCTGAATCGCCGGGTCGACAACATCGTGTTCATGGGCATGGGAGAGCCGCTCGACAATCTGGCAAACGTGACCGGAGCCGTGCGTGTTATCGGCGATCAACGCGGTTTCGACATGGCGCCGAGCCACATCACGGTTTCGACCGCAGGTCATGCCGACGGCATACGGGATCTTGCGGCATTGAACATCCGAAAACTGCGTCTGGCCGTATCGCTCAATGCTTCGAACGACGAGCTGCGCACCAGGCTCATGCCGATCAACCAGAGATACCCGCTTTCAAGAATCAAGCAGGAGCTGCTTGCATTTCCCGTTGAAAAGGGTGGTGTCATTTTCATTGAATACGTTCTGCTCGAAGGCATAAACGACTCCCGTGAGGATGCAATAGGGCTCGCCCGTTACCTGACAGGGCTCCCTGTCAGGGTAAACGTGATCGCCTTCAACCCGTCCGGGTCAAACATCTATACCGCACCCGGCGAGGAAAACGTGCGCCGGTTCTGCGGGTGGCTTGCAGGCGAAAAGCTGTTTGTACGGTTGCGCCGGTCTCGCGGGCAAGCTATCATGGCCGCCTGCGGTCAGCTCGGGTCTGCTGCGCTTGGAGGGGAGGAAAAGCTTTAAACCGCTGAGACGTAGGTGTAGAAAAAGAAGAATAGCGAACCACGAAGACGCGAAGTGCGCGAAGAAAATAAAGGATTTGAGTCTTAGACTGCGGAACTCCGCAGTCTAAGACTCAAATCGGTTTCGCCCTCCCGGGGGCTACACGTTATAAGCCATCATCTGGAATATCATGCCAAGCTATAGGGCTCAGGGTAATCAGACGCGTGACTGAGAAGAACATCAGTTTTTTCACCCGCCCGGCGGGTGAAAAAACTGATGATTTGGCGCTTTTCTTCGCGTCCTTCGCGCCTTGGCGGTTCAACCTCCCAACTTGATGATCATGGTTCTCTCGCAATCGTCCATGTCACAGTACTGGAAATCCAGTTTGAGATAGAGCCTTATAGCCACGAAGTTGGTAACGGACACGGTCAGCCAGACCGATCTGAATCCCAGTGTTTTGGCCCTCTCCAGGGTCGCACCAGCCAATTCCGTCCCAATCCCCAGGTTCCTGAAGTCCTGGTGGACGAAAATCACGAACTCGGCGGATCGTCCTTGGAGATCCGGGATCAGGGCAGCATGCCCGATGAGCCTTTCATCCGTCCATGCCGCGATGTTTTCTCCTATCGCCAGAAGCCCTCTTGCCCATTCGGTGCAGACCTCGTGATCTTCCGGGGGCAAGCCCTGGGATGCAGGTCTCGGTAAGAAGAGAGCGTACATGTCCATCAGGGGGGCAAGGTCATGGGGCTGACACATGCGGATTTCGTATTTCCCTCCCGACCTGTCAATCAGGTTGATTCTCCTGCATTCCACAACAATTCCTCACTCCACCGGAACAGGAACGGTCGAAAGGATCTCCTCTATGATCTGCTCTGCGGATCGGCCCTTGAGGACCGCTTCCGTTCTGGTAATCGTTCGATGGGACAGCACGGGGCCGGCCAGATATTTCACATCATCGGGAATGACGTAATTCCTGCCCTGGATGGCGGCGAAGGCCTGAGATGCAGCCTGGAGACCCAGGGCAGCGCGGGGGCTGGCGCCCAGCTTCATTTCAGAATGCTCCCGTGTTGCTCTCGTCACAGCCACAATGTACTCCCGGACGGATGTCTCGACATATACCTTTCTGCATAAGTGCTGAAGATCAAGAAGGTCCTGTGAGCTGAGCACACACGGAAGATCTTCAAGCGGACTCTCCTGCTGGAACCTTGAGAGAACGGAAGCCTCTTCCTGGGGGGAAGGATAGCCCAACTCGATCTTGAGCAGAAAGCGGTCGAGCTGCGCTTCGGGCAAGGGAAAAGTTCCCTCCAGTTCAATCGGATTCTGGGTGGCGAGGAGCATGAACGGGCGGGGGAGCTGTACGGTTTCAAGGTCCACCGTCACCTGTTGCTCCTGCATGCACTCGAGAAGGCACGACTGGGTCCTTGGCATGGCGCGATTGATCTCGTCCACAAGCACGATATTGGAGGCAATCGGCCCCTGGCGGAATTCGAATTCCGAGGTCTTCTGGTTGAAGAAGCTGATGCCGACAACGTCGGAAGGCAGGAGATCGGGAGTGCACTGTATTCTTCTGAAGGAACAGTCAAGGGACTTTGCAGCGGCCTTGGCCAGAAGTGTTTTCCCGACCCCCGGGACATCCTCGAGGAGAACGTGACCCTCGGTAAGCAGCGATACGAATAGCAGCTCCATGGTTTTTCTTTTTCCGACAATAACCCTGGCTACATTGGAAAGAAATGTTTCCGCCGCCTCTTTGGTACGCGAAACGTCCGGTTGTTCAGGTTCTTCTATTTTGTGCACATCGACTTTCATTTCAGCTTCCCTCAATTCTTAAAGTGAATATCGGAACCGCGAAGGCGCGAAGTTCGCGAAGAAGAGCGCAAAGATTTGTTTTTTCACCTGCCGGAAACTTCCGGCAGGTGAAAAAACAAATGTCTTACCCTTGGCGTACTTAGCGTACTTGGCGGTTCAAAGATTTTCCTCTTTTTCGTCTCAGTGCTTTCCAGCTCGCAACTATCCGCTCAATCGTGCCCGGGGGCGGCAAGGCTTTGCTATAACGCGCCTCAATGTAGCCTGATGTAATCAGGGAAAACTCATCGTAACCACCTGGGAGTTTCTTCGCAAGAAGATCCAGGTACTCTCCAGGAGTTTGGGCTCTCGGTCGAGGAACCCCTTTCCTGGACGCCCATCGCAGAAGCTGCTTATAAACAGATCGGACAGATACGTTCTCAGGAGAAGCGATCCTTCGGATTCTTTTCAGCCCGAACAGTCCCAGGAACATTGAGAAAAGCCGATCCATATTCCTGACCACAGCCTTGAGCAGGGCGATGAGATCTTCCCTGAATGCGCCCGAGAGGGTCTCTACCTCCATGCCGTTGGAAAGGGAAACCCTTTGAAGCAGCCATTTGATGAGAGAGGATGAGAGACTCCACATGGCGGCCAGGAAGAGGCAGATCCATATGCCGGAAACGATCATGCTTGCCACCCGGCGGACGCTCTCCGGGATTCGAAACATCCTGGCAATGAATGAAGGATCCCTGTCTGCGCCGGAGGAGGGAGGTAACGGGAGATCGAACTTTGAGGGTTCGGGGTCTGGAAAAAAACTCATGAGGAATGCGATAATCCTGGCAATCACTCTGCCGACAAATCTTGCGGCAGCCTCCACCAGGGACAGAATCTGATTCATCAAATCCGGTTTCATTATGGAAGCAACGATCAGACCGGCGATCAGGACGAGGCAGACAGCGCATACGATGATCGCAAACCATCGCGCCTTTCGACCCGTCAAACTCCATCCTGAACCGGCCTGCAGGAGATTCGCAGGCAATCCGGTCAATGCGAAGAAAAAGAAGATCATGGTGATCGGGACAAGTCCATCGAGATCGAGTTTCCACTGGGAAGCCAGAAAGAAAACGATCAGGAGCATGAATGTCCCGAATTGGAATTCACTCAGGATGACCGAACCATCTCCGGCAATTCGTGCAAGACGTTTTCCGCACCCCCAAAGAACACCGCTGCCTGCAAGGGTCAGGAATTCCCACGTCGGGAATGAGGCCAGGGAGAAAACCCTTCGCACAAGGCTGGAAATCCAGGATAGTTGAAATCCGAAGCCTTCATTCGAGAGAAACCCGGCAAACAGGACCGCACAAACGAGCCATACAAACCAGCTGATCACGTGGCTAATCAGGGGATTTCCCTTTCCAATTAACCGGTGAAACCCGAACGCGGCCAGGTAAAAGAGAAAGAGGGCAGGGATGAAGAGGCATTGATCGCAAGCCCTGTGATGAGCGAGGAGAAGGATGGCGTAAAGCCAGCAGATTTCCATCCCGGCGACCGACAGGATCCTGAAAGGAGTATGACGTATCGGTGTCATATCTGCTCAGATCCTCCGGAGGTCTTCGGCAGTCCTGACATGCTTCCACGCAATCCCGTCTTCCATGACGAGATTCTCCCGTCCGCCGAAAACAAGGACGAAAAGCCTGTATCCCGAATTCATCAGGTCCGTTGCCAGCGCGGGGAGAGACTCGGGCGGTGTGCCGAACAGCAGAATAAGCGTTGTGCCTGCCGACAGGTGCTGCCTCTCCCTTTCCAGAAACCGGTCGAAGGGTTCTCCACAGGAGGATGTCACCTTTGCAAGGGCCTCCAGAAGCACAGGGAGCTGTTCCCGGCTTCCGGCAGGAGCCAGGCTCAAGCCATGACCGGAGTCGGCGCATTGTGTGTTCACGAAGATCCCCACCGGGGTGGAGTGGGAAACGAGATGTCGTGCTATGGATGCGGCAGCGCTGATCGCAAGCTCAAAAACCTCTTCCGGCAGCCGGCTTGGTCCATGGAAGCTTTCCACTGAAAGAAAAAGTGCGGTCTTGAAGCTGGTGGTCGCTTCAAAGGTCTTTACCTGCAGCTTTCTGGAACGAGCGCTTGCCTTCCAGTGGATCCGGCGAAGGCTGTCGCCCGGTCGGTAATCGCGCAATCCGATCGTTCTTGTGGGGTCCTGAATAATGCGGCGTCGGATCTGGTACTCGCCCATGGGTTGAAGGGATGGAATTCCCATCTTTTCGACGGGATACAGAGCCGGGTATACGATGATCCGGTTCAGGCAAGGCACATGCATGGAACGGGAGTAGAAGCCGAAGACATCCCCTGAGGTGAACCGCATCGGCCCGATTGTGTAATACCCGCGCCTTTTGCAGTCCAGGCGAAACTTCCAGCGCATGCTCCTGTACCAGAGCAAAGCGCCCTCATGGTGAAGGAGACCTTGGCCGGGCAGCGCAGAGGGTTTCAGCGGCAAATCCCCTGAGATCCCTGTGGGAAGTTCCTGCTCAATTTGAAACCAGGGAAGGGGCAGCGGCTTTCGGTTGGCGACTCTGATTCCGACTTCCGTGGACTCGCCCGGGAAGAACCT
The DNA here is from genome assembly GCA_002840535.1 of Deltaproteobacteria bacterium HGW-Deltaproteobacteria-15. Taxonomy (GTDB): domain Bacteria; phylum Desulfobacterota; class DSM-4660; order Desulfatiglandales; family HGW-15; genus HGW-15. The sequence goes on from PHBH01000017.1 coordinate 82,177, forward strand.
TTCTTCCTTCAGGGTTCGAGTACAGTTGACCCCCTTGGTGGAAAGAGAACTCCAGGCCTTTGCGAGGAGTGCTGCGGAAAGAAAAAGGCTGGTGAGCATGACCATGGGCGCTTGCCCGGCCCACGCAGCGACCAGAAGAATACCCAGCAACGCAAGCAGCCCTGGTTTCTGAAGAAGGTATCCGGCTGCACGGGAAGAGATGTTCTTTCTCTCACCCTGGCCGGTGGGTGCGTTCGGAGAGGGATCCATTGATTTGCCCGGTCAGGGGCAGGAAAAACTTCCCGGCTTCCTGGCCGCCTTATGACCTCGAATAACAGATGTCGCAGGTTGCTCAAAAACGTCCAGATGCAAGGCGCCCAAAATCTCGAGGAGTGAGGCGTACACGGCAGTACGTCGCAACGACGAGGGATGAGGCCGCAGATGGGCGTTTTTCAGCAATCTGCGCTATTCCTCGAAGGAGACCTCGATCGTAAACTCGCCCTTCGCGGTTTGGAAAGGAATGGCGATAACCGGATAGGTTGTTATATGAGACAGGCTGTGGTCTTTCCCCATGATCACCGTGGGTATAGCCGCAGAAAGAGAGAGGCCGTCCTCCTCCAATTTCCTTCTCGCCTGGCCGGAGATCATATTGCTGATTTCTCCCACAGCATCTCTGATCTCCTCATTCATTTCCTTCATTTCCTCTCCGAACATTCCTGAAACAATGGAGAGAATGCAGGGTTCCGAAAAGCTGACGGATACGGTTCCACGCATCCTGCCCGTGAGACCGATAACGCCGGTGACATCCCCACGGGCGATCTTATCCCTTTTGATAAAAGGCTTGCCCGCTTTGGTTTCTATATGAGCCGTAGTGTCCAGAACATGAACGGTCGCTGCAATAAAAGGATTGATATATTTGACATCCATTTGTCGTCTGTTTCAAACCTCCGTGGATCGAGAGCAGTTTCAGAACTGGGACAATAGTGTCTTTCAGCTTGATTTCAACGGAATTATTGTCCTTCCGCATCTGGAAATCAAGTTTTCTTTTGGCGCAGCCGGGGTGTCAAGCCGAGATGGTAATTCCGACCAATGCAACGTATAATGCTAGTCTTGAACCGCCAGGACGCCAAGTACGCCAAGGGTAAGGCATTTGTTTTTTCACCTGCCGGAAACCCCCCGGCAGGTGAAAAAACAAATCTTTCGGTTTCTTTTCTTCGCGCACTTTGCGTCTTCGCGGTTCAATCTCTCGGCATGGAGGAGCACTGGATGAGACCCCTGGAAGGAATCACGGTGGTTGAGCTGGCGGGGCTTGCACCTTCGCCCTACTGCGGAATGATCCTGGCGGATTTTGGGGCCGAGGTGGTTATTGTGGATCGTCTTTCCTCGGCACAAACCGAGATCCCCAACCTGATGGCGTGGAATCCCCTCGATCGCGGGAAAAAGGCCATAGGATTGGATCTGAAAAACGAGGAAGGAAGGAAGATCCTTGAAAAAATGATCCGGAAATCGGATGTGCTGCTCGAACCGTATCGGCCCGGGGTTATGGAGAAGCTCGGGTTCGGACCTGCGCATGCGCTTGAGATGAACCCGGGTCTGATTTACGCCCGTCTGACCGGATGGGGGCAGCATGGCCCTTTTGCGTCGCGTGCCGGTCATGACATCAACTATATCGCTCTTGCCGGGGCTCTTTCCCTCTTCAGGCGAAAGGGGGAACGCCCCCTCCCTCCCTGTAATATGCTGGGGGATTTTGCCGGTGGGGGAATGCTTTGTGCCCTGGGTATTCTGTTGGCGCTTCTCGAGAGACAGAAATCCGGAAAAGGACAGGTGGTGGATGCGGCAATGGTGGATGGAGCATCCCATATTGCCATGTTCTTCTATGGACTGATGGCAAATCATCTTATGACCATGGACATCGGCACCAACATGCTGGATGGTGGCGCCCATTTTTATCAAACATACGAGACTCGGGACGGGAAGTATGTTGCCGTAGGCGCCCTAGAGGGCAAGTTTTACCGGAGGCTCCTTTCCGGACTGGGACTTGACCCCTCCACGATTCCTCATCAATATGATTTCAGTGCCTGGCCCGAAATGACTGCACGCTTTTCGGAGATCTTCAAAGGGAAGACACGAGACGAGTGGATGGCGATTTTCGAAGAAGCCGACGCTTGTGTGGCGCCCGTTCTTGAACTCGATGAAGTAGCCCTTCATGCCCATAACCGCGCGAGGGGGCTCTTGAACAATGCGGACGGATTTCAACAACCAGGGCCGGCTCCGAGGCTTTCCAGAACACCAGGCGCGGTTGGGGGGGCATGCTGCAGAAAAGGGCAACATACGAGAGAGGTCCTGAGGGAGCTCGATTACTCGGAAGAGGAGATTGAGGCGTTATTCGAGAGAGGGGTGGCGGAATAGCAGGAAAGGAGAATGAACCGCGAAGACGCGAAGGACGCAAAGAGTAAACATTTTGTTTTTTGATCTGCCGCCAAAAGATGCGGCAGATCAAAAAGCAAAATACCACCTTCAAAGCATATGTTATGGATCAGCCCGTTTCTTACACTTTACGGGCTCGTCATGAACACCGGCGTGAGAACACTGCTGCCCGCACCAGCGATGAACCCATTTGGCTTTTCAGGTGCGGAGATGCCTCCGCAGCTGAAAAGCCAAATGCTTTGTTCTTCTTCGCGTTCTTAGCGCCTTCGCGGTTCAATTTTTTTAATTTCTTACTTCATTATGAAAATTCTTCTCATATATCCTTACTTCATCGAAGAGCGAATCGATGCCGAGGACATCACTTCCCCTCCCATTGGTCTCTACTGGGTTGCAGCCCTGCTTAAAGAACACGGGCATGATGTGAAGATCGTGAACCTGCACTCTGCACAGGACAAGGCGGGGGAAATTCGCGCGATCCTGGCCAGCGAGCGGCCACAGGTAGTGGGCTTTTCCATCCTTCATGCAAACCGGTGGGGAGGAATCGACATTGCGAGAATCGCTAAAGAGGTGGACCCGAATCTTAAAATCGTCTTTGGAGGACCGGGTGCCGCCTTTCTCTGGAATCACCTGCTCACCCATTTCCCGGAGGTGGATTATGTGGTGATCGGCGAAGGGGAGTACACCTTTCTCCGCCTGCTGCAGCAGATCGAGCAAGATAATGTTTCTCCGGAATCCATAGGGGGGATCGCCTTCAGGAAGGAAGGGAGGATCGTCAAGACCGGCAATGGCGAACCGATCCCGGATCTGGACGAGCTGCCACTGCCCGCGAGGTATTTCGCTTACCAGCACGTCTCCTCTTCGCGGGGCTGCAATTGGAAGTGCCGGTTCTGCGGTTCACCCGCTCTTTGGAACTGCACTACACGGTACCGATCACCAGGCCACTTCGTGGATGAGCTGGAACTGCTTCACAGGAAGGGAATCAACTTCTTCTACATTTCGGACGATACCTTTACGACTAAAAAGAGCAGGGTTATTGAAATCTGCCGCACCATCATCGAGCGGGATCTCAGGATCACCTGGAACGCCATCAGCCGCGTCGACTCCGTAGATGAAGAGGTTCTCTACTGGATGAGGATGGCCGGATGCATTCAGATCAGCTATGGAGTGGAGAGCGGTTCTGCGAAGATCAGGGCCGTTCTGAACAAGAAGATCAAGATCACCCAGGTGAAGAAGGCATTTGCCCTCACCAGGAGCTACGGAATCCTGCCAAGGGCTTACTTTATCTACGGCTCCCCCGGGGAAACGTCGGAAACAGTCGAGGAGACCATTAGACTCCTTCATGAGATTCAGCCTCTCGCAGCCATCTTCTATATCCTGGATCTCTTTCCCGGGACCGAGCTCTATGAGCGGATCAGGAGAAGCGGCCAGGTCACGGATGACATCTGGCTTAACCGTATTGAGGGTCTGTTGTACCTTGAGACCGATCCCCGGCTCAGCGAGCAGGTCGTGCTCGGTTTCGGCAAGCGGTTGAGGGCGGCCTTTTATGAGAACGTCCACTCCTTTGCCAAATCCATTTCCCTCGTGGATAGAAAAGAGCTCTACCCGAAACACGCGGACTTCTGCTCCAGACTGGCCTTGACCTTCACTCATGGAGATTACGCCAGGAACGAGATGGTCAGGGACAAAGAAAGAGTGGCGGAACAGCTTTTCAGAAAAGGGCTGGAGTATGCGCCCGATGAGCGGGCTTATCTGGGGATCGGGATCCTGAAACAGAAAAGAGGGGAACACAGGGGAGCGGTGGAAATCCTCAGGGAGGGAGTGGCGCACTTCCCCCTCAGCGAGCCTCTTCATATTTGCCTGGGGATCAGCTACATGGCTCTAGGAGAATACGAGAGCGCCATTTCCTGCTTTTCCAAGTTTCCGGAATCGAACCAGGCAAAATCCTATTTGGACAGATGCCGCAAAGAGTCCGGGAAGGACCCGATGGACGAGGGACGACCGCTCACGCTAGGACGAAGGACGAAAAAAACTAAACCGCCAAGACGCTAAGCACGCCAAGCGTAAGGCAAACCTTTAGCTTTCTTTGCGTCCTTCGCGCCTTCGCGGTTCAAAAACAAACAGGGCGTCCTGTGAGTACAAGACGCCCTGTTCATTTTTTTGGACTAAGTGTGGAGTCGGTGTTACTTGCCGGCCGAACCGAGTTACAGTGGTTCTAATTAGGGAAGAGTTCCTGTTGATTATCGAATATTCCCCTGTAGCTCCCTGATTGGCATATGGGCTCGCACAGGTGAATCGGCGCTAATCGCTCCTCTCACCGATCCGTGATCATTTCATTCTCGATCGCTTCAGATATCCTTCTTCCTATCAAGAATGCAAGACGTCTATTGTAGTGTCTGCCTGCAATATAATTTTCTTTTGCGGCAGCTTGTTCACATCAAAGGTTATCTCGTTATTTTTTCCGGAACACGAACATATTGTTTAGTCCCAATTGGAACTTATTTTCATATAACAACTGGAAACTTCCAGAAGGAAATATTTCACGGATCTTTGAAATGTCAAATCCATGGTGTTCGTCCAGTGTTTCCGCATCCACCAATCGCAACGAACGGAGTACTCCTAATATCCGATCAACATATTTAGAAGGCACCGTAATAATGACATATCCTCCCGGATTAAGAAGACTGGAGCAGATCTCACAGCATCGGTCAAGAGCCTCTTTGGGGAAGTGCTCTAGCACGGCCAGCATGGTTATTACATCAAATTTTTCCGAAAGGGGTACCTCATCTGGGAATTCCGCAGGGATGATCCGGTAACGGCCGCGTTCCATCACTTTGAGCAACCGGGAGTCCATGCCGATCCCAAATCGAATGCGGTCCCCCAGCATCTCGAAGAGTTGGCCACGCGCGGTTCCGACGTCTAAGAGAGTCGACCGCTTCGGGACAAAGGGCACGATTTTTGACATGCGCCATCCCTGAAGGTACCGGTCCAAGAATTTCATCTTGATCTTCTCATCTTATGAGAGGATAGCCTTTGCTATAAAATGCAGAGACCTGTCGAAAAACATGCTTGCCGGCCACGGGTACAACCCCAGATGCTCCCTCCAATCCGTAACCGTCATCCCCAGAGAAGAAAACGCCGTCTGCCATTCTTTCCTGTTCCAGTAGTTGTAGGTCAAGGAAACACCAAATCTCCTGTTCCCGGTGTTATCCATAAACCGTAGAGTCGAGTTGGCAAGCATCCCCTCCCGAAGATGATCCTTAAGGATCATGCAGTCCCTAGTGACCCGTCTAACTTCGTGGAGTAATGCCATAGGATCCTCCAGATGGTGCAAGACATCTACTAACAAAACAACATCAAAGTGAGAATCGGTGAAAGGGAATCGAACACCGTCGTAAAACGCTACCTGAATATGGGGCGCTTCTCGCATCAACACATCAATTCCCTGGATGGAGACGTCGCGGCGCTGTTGCATGATCAAGTAATCGAGAAAACCGTCTCCGCAACCGACATCCAGGATATTGGCGTTTTTGGGTATGAGGGAGGACAGGTGTTGGCTCAGGATCCGAATCCGGTGCCCATATACAAATTTTTCATGGATCCATTCGATAAGAATCATCTTCGCCTCAGTCTCAAAATGCCGAACAGGAAGCTCGAAAATATCATTTGCACCCCTAGCATCAACACCGTCAGGGACGGAATGGCTATCCTCATGGTGACCTCAAAATCAAGAGCACCAAAAGAGACATTACGCCAAATAAAAAACGTGTAGAAAGATCCCACACAGCCAATGATGCTCAGGATCACTCCTACTATCAGTCCAATCTCCAACTTCACATATCTGCTTATGGATTCGAACCCTTTTGATGAGGGCATTAGCCCCTCAATAACGGCAAACGTCCTGCCTACAAGCGCAAAAACGATGCACTGAAATCCCAAGATAAGCCCCATAGCTGCGTAAAGTAGGCTATGCAGGTCAAATGTTATGCCGTATATCCGTAGCGGACCACTAATCACCGAACCTCCAATTATTAAGCCAAGGAGCATAAGGATCAACCCCGGGTACAAAAAAAGCCAATTGGGGCTGTACAGCAGCAGAAACCGTAAGTGTCGCCAGCCATCACTCCAAGGTCGCAGATGAGATCGGCGGCTTCTTCCGTCTGGAGACAGCGTGGTGGGTACTTCCGCAATCCTCATATCATACAGGGCGGCCTTAACCACCATTTCACTAGCGAACTCCATGCCTGTTGTATGAAGATCCATCTTTTGAGCTACAGCTTTCGCAAAACCTCGAAGTCCGCAATGAAAGTCACCGCAGGTTCCTCTGAAAAGAATTCGCCCGATGCCAGACAGGACGGGATTGCCGAGGTATCGGTGAAGTCGCGGCATGGCTTTGGGCAAAATCCCGCCTCGGAACCGGTTCCCCATCACCAAATCGTACCCTTCTCTCAGTTTCTCCAAAAAAGGGTCCAAATTCAAGAAATCGTAGCTGCCATCCGCGTCACCCATAACAATGTATTTCCCTCTTGCTGCTCTAATTCCACCCATAATGGCGCTTCCATACCCCTTGTGCTCAACATATATGACTATGGCGCCGGCCTTCTCGGCTAGATCCTGGGAACCGTCGGTGCTTCCGTTATCTGCTATGATCACTTCACCGTTCACCGAGGACCGCCTTAGAAATGTCAAAGCTTTGCTTATACACCCCGCCACCGTTTCCGCCTCATTCAAACAAGGCATCACAATGCTCAGTTCTAAGGAATTGTCATCGCTCATACAGAGTCACCCTTAGGCGCAGGTTTTCCTGCCGCTTGAATCAGGACACACCGCAACGGATATAGTCGGCCAGGTATTTCCATTTTAGGAAATAAAACAGGTGCGGGCCTGAGACGCTTACCGGTTGGTATGGTTTCGATCCGAACAATAACAAACCCCTGATCAAAGAGTAATGAACGCAAAGATCGAATTGAAAAGAACCGCAACTCCGGCTTTCTTAGTGCTTTGAGCAAATAAAACAGAACAGGCCTCAGCATGTTTTGTATTATTTCAACGCCTCGGGGGACTACCACCTCACCGACCAAAAGCTTCCCGTCGTCATTCAGTTTGCAACGTGCTATCCTGAGGGAACCCTTCAGTTTTCTATCATCGGTTAGGTGGTGAAAAAGAAACTGGGCCAATATGCAGTCAGCCTTTCCTTCCAACCTGATATTGTAGAAATCGCCGTAAATAAAGTCGATTCTATTTTCTGTTAGGACCTTGTTCTTAAAAAGAATGTCCACACAGATCACTTTTGCAAGTGTATCGGTATCATAGTTAATGATCCCTCCGTTACCAAAATCAACTACGCGTCCAAAAAGGACTTTATTCAGACTCTTGGCCATGTTTTGATATAGTTCCGAATTATACTCGGATGCATCTACATATTCATCCCAGATCTCGGTAAAATAGGATTTGTTGCTCAACGTCATTCAATCTATTCTCGATGATTGATTTCCCGGAGAGGTTCGGCTCCATCCAGGATGCCGCAGATTCTGGTCATCGATTCTTCACTTGGTACAACGAAGGGAACCGTCATTCAGGAATAGCTTTCATGTCTCAGGAGCAAGTGCACCATAATGGGTAGCCAAAGACACCACGGCTCCATGTGCTCAGGTTCTCCCTGCAGCTTTTAAACGAAGCCAATGAAGGTGCGGAGGCAGACCATAGATGAGGGCAGGGAGACTGTCAAAAAAGTGTTAACCGTTCCAGGATGATTTGATCAGAGACATGTCTTTCAGATCGAGGTCTTTAGTCGCAACTGCAACATTAAAGAATGTGCGAAGCTAATACCCACCACGTACCATTCTCTATGCATCAAATTGCTAAAGTAAGCTATGACCAAACAGCAAAATATAAAAACTGTTGAGACCTTAGCGGTGTCTCTACTAGTCCATGAAAAACTCAGAAATATGGGATAAATCATCCAGATTATCCAGAATATGGTCCAAATAATGCCGCCAGAGCATAACATTATCAAATAGGTACTATGAGGAGGAAAATTAGCTTCGTTCCATTTTGCTATCCCCTCCAGTGGTAGATCATATGACTCAATTGCCGAAGATAGGAGCGAATCATCTCTAAATTGTTGATACTTCTCTAAACTGCTTTTATATCCATCCCCATCTAGAATATCACCCGCAGTAAACATATGCCAGTATGCATCATGCACGGCGTAATACAAAGAAGGATTTTTCAGGTTAATATATGGGAATGTTTTCGTTACCGGAAAAATGCTGTAAAAAGTTGACATCAGACCAATAAAAGACACAAATACCGTAAAAATGAGAGAACACAATAGAGTTCTCGAGATTCTTTTGGTTTTGACACCATAATAACACGCAAGCAATAGTATTATTATGGTAAAGGGCATATACCTGCCCCCTGCACCAATACACAATAGTATATAAATTCCGACAACAATGAAACTTTCTTTCTTGTGTTCCGTCGAATACTCCTTGACATAACTTATAAGGATAATGCCAATAAAGAACAGATAGCTTGCGAAATTATTATAGTTTTTCATGTTAAACTTCAATCTTGCGACTAAAAGCTTACAAAAATTGGCATATGCATAATTATATGATACTATTTTAGACCCAATCATATATGAGATGACACTGGAAATCAGAAGAGATAACAGTAAAATGAAAAAGAGACTTTTGCCGAGAAAAACACGTTCTTGTGTTCGAAGAGTGAGAAAGGCAACTGTGAATCCTAAATATACGTATACAAAATAGATTTGGCGGATCAGGAAGCGTACATCAAATGATGTAGAACGATAGATAATTAATAAATAGATCAGGACGCCTGTATATAACAGAGGAACAATAAAGAGAGTTCTATTTTGATAAATAAAAGCGTAATATCTTATCAAAAGATAAATAGCAAAAATGGAGTAGGCAATATGGAAAAGGCTTAGCCCATTAATAAGGAAGGCTTCAAATGTTATAATATGGTCCTGGAATTGGATAAATATGATAAGTACACAAATAGCAGTCGGGACGACATGAGATGTCCCAGGAATAACTTCGGGAGAATTGTTGGATGCGGTTTGCGAACAGGATATCAATTTTGCGTTCCTACGTAGTTCGCCGTTTGGCGTAGAAGAAATGTGTTGGTGAAGAATTCTTGGCCGGGGATCAGCGAGACAACAGCCTTCGGTGCATTCACGGGCGGGACTTCGCGCAGGCATTAACGAGGAGGCTGAAAATCACGGGCAGGAGGGGGTCTGGTGTCGTAAATTGAATGCTACAACTGATCCCGATTACGGCGGAAGTCAGCTTCAACCGTGGTACTTCACCCGATGAAATTAGAAAAAACGGTTAGCGGTATATACTGTTCCCAGGACCTCTGTCAAGTGGAAGAAGAGAAGGAAGAAGATGAGGGTGTTGTGGGTAGTGTAAAGAAGTTTTCGCACTTTTGGTTATGGTGAACTCACAATGGTTATGCTGCCATTGTTTCTTGAAAGCATGAACAGTGAAGTTCATTTTCCGTCGCTGCATCCGTGATCGTTGTCTCGCGAAAGCAGGGACAGGGTTACAGATGGGAACCTTGAGCACCATTGAAAACAAGGAGAGGGTCTTGTGAGTAGCCTTGTGTTCGTTCTATGGGAGCCGAGGTTCCGAACCTCTGTCTACAATTGAGGTCTTATCTCCACCTCACACCCCTGAAGATCGCATCCTCCCTGATGCAGGATCTATAGCGGAGCACTGTTTCCAGCATCTTGGCGATAACATCCTGTGTGAGATAGTGCGGTTTGAGTCCCAACTCCAAAAGACCGGTATGGACGGGATTGTAGTAATGGTCCTCGGCCTCAATGCGGGGATTCTCTATTGGCTTGATCCGGACGCGAAGGCCCAGGCTGTTGCCGACCTGCTGAACCTTTTCAGCCAGGTCATTTACGCTGAAAGTCTCGACGAATTGATTGAAGACTCTTAATTCTCCTGCTTTTGCAGGATTCTCAATTGAGAGCCTCACACACTGAAGCGTGTCTTTGATGTTCAGATAGCCCCGCGTCTGGCCTCCCTTGCCATAGACTGTCAGCGGGTATCCTGCAACCGCCTGGACAGCGAACCGGTTGATCACTGTCCCGAAGATCTCATCATAGTTGAAAAACGGTGACAGCTTTTCCCTTCCCTCGTTCTCGTCGGTTTCAAGTCCATACACAGGTCCTTGCATGAGGTCTGTTACCCTCAATCCCCACATGCGGACATAGAACCAGAGCAGATCGGTGTCCATGATCTTTGTCGTGTGATAAAGGCTCCCTGCCTGTCTTGGATAGAGGAACCTCTGCTTACGGCCCTTGTGTTCAACGTCGATCCATCCTTCCTCAATATCGATGTTGGGGGTGCCGTACTCGCCCATTGTGCCCAGCTTTACAATGTGCGCGTCCGGGCAGAATTCCTTGACAGCGAAGATCGTGTTTATTGTAACGTCCAGGTTGTTGTCCAGTGTGAATTTTGCCGCGCGGCGGTTGAGCATGGAATAGGGGGCTGCCGGTTGCTCGGCATAGTGGACGATAGCCTCGGGAGTGAATTTCCTGAAAACCTCCTCCACGAAATCCCACTCGCACAAATCGCCCAAGAAAAGCCGAATTTCATGACCCGAAACGCTCTGCCACAAATTCGCCCGCTCATGAAGGTTGGGCACCTCAAACAACGGCTCCACGTTCTCCTCGCGGCACACTCGCCGACGCAGGTAATTATCGACAACCGCCACTTCATGTCCCTTTGCAGTCAGGTTCATGGCAGTGGGCCAGCCCAGGTAACCGTCACCACCCAAAATTAGTACGCGCATATCAGGTCTCTCGCAAATCCGAATATCGAAATCCGAAATCCGAAACAATTTACAAAATTCAAATGCTCAAATTTCAAAAAAACTTCGGCATTGAACACTTGAATTCGTTAGAGCTTCCGATTTGGAATTTCGAGTGTTTAGATATCTGTTTTCTTTAAAATAGATCCGAAAATGCTCGTCAGCTCCGTAGACTCTCGAATCAAGTCAATCCGTTCGGCATCAAGAGACGAATCACCTCTCACGTCAAGCAGTCTGAGCCAGTAACTACTCTCTTTGGCCTCTTTACGGCATATTCTTATTCTCATCCTGAAATCCTTTTTACTCAGCGCTTCATTGGCTTCGATGTAGTTTGCGCCTGCAGAACCAGAGGCTCTCACCAGTTGCTTTATGTCCTCAATATTGGCCAAAGTCTTAGGCACCCTCTTGACAAAATCCCTTATTCGTAAGGCAAACGCTTCTGTCCTCTGTTCAAGATCGTATTTTTTCCGACTTGGTGTTTCGATCATTTGGATTTGTTTAGAAATTAGGATTTCGAAATTCGTGCTTTCTTTAGCCGTTTGGCCAGAACCTTTCCGCCGGGTGTGCGCTCTCGGAAGTATCCTCCTCCAGCAGGTGATTGCTGATCAAGAACTTCTTCAGCTGGTCTTTGGAAAGAGGTGTCTCATTCGCGGAGTGGTATGGGTTGGTAACCTCTCTGGACAGGGTCTTCGGATATCGATAATCGATGCTTCGAAAGCTGCGCCTGAAAGCGGGAACAATGACGAAGTAACGTTCGAGCTCCAGTGCTCTCCTTGTCTCCTCATGGTTCATCAATTCCTCATACATCTTTTCCCCCGGTTTGACCCCGATTTTCTCCACATGAATTTTTACAGGATCTTTACCGTACCGGGGCGCCAACTCCTCGATCATGACCTGAGCAAGGTCAGTGATCCGGATCACGGGCATCTTGGTTACGAAAACCTCTCCCCCTTGCGCGAGGGCTGCAGAATCAATCACCAGTTGAACAGCATCCCTGATGCTCATGATAAACCGGGTCATTTCACGGTCGGTCAGCGTCACCGGTCCTCCCCTTCGGATCTGTTCGCGAAAAATCGGTATCACCGAACCCCTGGACCCCAGGACGTTACCGAATCGCGTGGAGGCAAAAACAGGGCCGTTTCCCCGAAGGTTCCCGTTGGCCGCGCTCATCAGCCTCTCGCCCATCAATTTAGACGTCCCCATGACATTCGTTGGGTTAACCGCTTTGTCGGAGCTTGTAAAGATCACCCTCTCGACCTTGTTGTCGCTCGCTGCCGTGATGATGTTCTGAACACCCAGGATGTTTGTCTGCACTGCTTCCATGGGGGAGCGCTCGCAGAGGATGACATGCTTGAAGGCTGCAGTGTGGAAGACCACATCGGTCCCCCACATCATGCGAAGCAACTTGTCTCGGTCCCGCACATCGGCAAGGTAAAAGGAGGCATTCGGGAACTTCGAGAATCTCTGCTCGAGGAAGAAAAGCTCGCTCTCGTTATTGTCTATGCCCAGGAGGGCGTTTACATTGTGATCTTCCAATAACTGCCGTACCAACTCTCTTCCGACCGTTCCGCAAGCCCCTGTGACCAATATACGTTTGTTCCTGAAGAAATCATTCATCGTTTTCCTCGATGTCAGTTTTTGCCTATTTTCTGGGACGGAATAAGGTATCTGCTAGAATCCGAACATCACCTTCAGAAAGGTTATTCCCAACTGTTCCGGGGCAAAAGCCAGGAACCTTCTGTTCACCTTCATACTTTTTACTATTTCTACATTCTCAGGCTTCAATTCTCTCGCCTGCCAGAGAATACAGGCTCCATGACTTGTAAATAGGTCGATGTAACCATCTGCAGGAATCCGGTTCTGGTAGTGGATCTTGTTCTTACAGAATACGCTCCAAAGCCATTCGGGATATCTATAGTAATTTACGAATGAAATCCGTTTATCGAAGTAAGCATAATGATCCCGGCAGCCGATTGTATGGTAACAGACTCCGCTCGGTTTAAGTATGCGCTTTGACTCTTCCGTAATGACATGGATGACCTTTTCAGGAACATGCTCGAATACGACGCTTGAAAAAACCAGGTCGGCGCTATCATCATTTAGGCCCGTTCTTGCCGCATCACCAGGGGCAACGTAAGTGATATTCGCTACTTCAAGGATTTGGGCCATGTCCGTTAACCCATTGAACCGGGTCAATTTTGATTCCAAGGTCTTCCGGTCGATCCCGATAGTCTCGGAGAGATACTGAAGCTCATTCCCGAACGCTTCTATGATTGTCAGAAGCATGTTTGTTCTAAGGTGGCGAACGTGGTCATAGGTATAAACACGTTTTGCCCCCATCAGATAAAACATCAGCGTCCGGGTCGGTTCCCATCCAGTTCCAATTTCGACAATTATTTTATCTTCCAAGGTGAATAGGGAATCGACTGAGACCAAATGCTTGCAGACACTTTTGACCTTTTGGGTGATCCTGGCGGGGGTATGCTTGCCGTTTGCATATTGCAGGGCATAGTTGATTCTTTCCCCAAAAGGGCAGACTGAAAGCAGGAATTGGGAAAATGCCTTCAATCTCCAGTCTCGTAAAATTGATGGAATGGGCATAAGATCTAAAGTAAGTGCGGGCTATTTTAGGCGAATAGATGGCTGCTCGCCTGTCCTAATCTCCTCAAAAATGATGCCAGTATTCATCCACGTTTCCCGATTATCAGGTAGCGTGTTCGGATCACATGTGCTTACGGGCAGGCGGTTACTATTGCATATTGCCTTCTGCCTCCATCCCCATCACTGCCCCTTGGCTCTCAACACATGTTGAACAGTCTTTAGAATAATCAGGGCGTCCAGGAAAAGGGAATATTCATGAATATAGAACATTTCATATTCCAGCTTCTTTAATTGCTCATCTACAGTGGCCCCGTAATCTCCGGAAACCTGGGCCCAGCCTGTCAGCCCGGGCTTTACATAGAATCGCAGAAAATAGTAGGGAAATTCTCTTGACAGTTTTTCAGCGAAAAATTGCCGGATTGGCCTGGGCCCTATAAAGCTCATGTTCCCTTTTAGGATATTGTAGAACTGGGGAAGTTCATCCAACCGTGTTTTTCTCAGGAATTTCCCCAGGAGTGTGACCCTCGGATCATCCTTTTGTGCCCAGACAGGTCCGCTCTGCCTTTCGGCGTCTGCGATCATTGTCCTGAACTTGTACAGCCGGAAGGGTCTTCGGTATATCCCGAGCCTCTCACTGACAAAAAAAATCGGACCGGGAGAGGTCATTTTGACCAGCCCTGCTATAACGAGCATGGCCGGCATTGACAGTATAAGGCCGACTAAGGATAGCAGTATATCCAGGACCCTTTTGATGCGTTGCTGGAATTGGCTCTTTAAGGCCAGTGACGTGGATGAATCCACCAGCCATTGGGGATTCACTTCCAGCACAGGGTAACTTCCCGCAATATTCTTAAAGAAAGTCAGGCTGCTGCACACGCTATATCCCTGGAACTTTTTCTTCACTAACGACACCAGGTATTCCTGGGACAACTTCTTGGTTATTGGATAGACGATCAGATCGTAATCTTGTTTTACAGAAGCAGAACCGGGGATATCATCCCGGAGAAAATCGTCTTCGGAGAGTGACGTCATGTGGAACAGTTTCTTAAGCCTAGGTGAATTCAGATACTCGGTGCTTCTCGATATCAGTATGTCTTGTCCGGTGAAAATAATACGAAAAGGCTTCTTTATCGAAAGCGTCTTTGAACGAGCATATCTCCAGAGAAAGAGCACAATAAAGAGGCTGAGAAATTGGAATACCCACACTTCCGCCATGAAGATACTCTGATGTCCGGCATTGCTCAGGCCAATAACGATGATCATGCCGATAAAAACGCCGGCCCCCAGTTTCACTATCATTCGCTTCTTGCTGAACAGCCAGTCCATTTCATATAGCCCGGTGATATAAAACACAGGCACATAGACCAGGCAGAAGACAAGAGAGAATCCCACAAAGGCGAAGACAAGGTTGATCACAGCCACTACTTTGGTCAAAAGAACCAGCCGGGCAATGTTTCCAGCAAAGGCCGCCAGGTTGCCCTTGAGAATCAACTGCATCAGGAAACACAAGAAAAGGACTCCGCTGATGCAAATCATATCGCCGATGATAAGACTATACTTCTCCTTCTTCTCAGGCGTTCCAAAGAAAGATTTCAAAGGCAAATCCCGCTCAATCCGATGATAACATCAGAACAGAAATGAATATCGGCATCTTGAAATGCTTGGCAAATCGCGTCCAACAAATCTCTTTCACGCCAGTTTTCTTGTGGAGTAGTTCGAGTCAATCATCCGCTTCCTCCTCAAAGGAGCGAACAAGATTCCTCACGATCCACTTGGGCCGCAAAAAGCGATCGATAAAATTGCTCTTGCCCCCAAAGGTACCACTTTTCCGATTACTTTCTCGAAACTCGGCAATACGCTCGGCCGCTCCGGAAAGATCCTCAGAAGCCTGTCTTGGTGCCCTTTTTCGGTCCCTGTTCTTAATGCCTTTGAGGGCGCCGGGTGTCTCCTTTGCCTCCGCCAGGTATTCCATGCACATCTTCACGTAGTTCAGGGAGATCCGGGCTCTGGCTACGCGCTCCTTCACTTCCGGCCCATCGGCAGCCTTGAGGGCACGATCGAGCAGAACCGCCTGCTTATCCAGCAAGCTGCCGGGAAAGAGTTTGTCCAATTGATTTACTGGGCAGGCGAGATGCATGTCCACGGCAATTGCGTTCCGCTCGTAATTTTCCCAGTATTCCTTCATTGGCTGCCATGCTTGGCCATAGAAGTTTTTGTAGAAATCATCCAATATTCCATCCGCGTCTTCTCTGGAGTTCCATAGCAACCTGGTGGCCAGATAATAGTTGAGGCCGTTTGTAAACTGGTCTCTGGTGAACTGGGTGTAGAAGCCGAATACCCCTTCTCTTTTGAGAAAGGGGATGTCTTTCTTGATGGAATGCAGTATGGGAAAGGGAAGATCCAGGTGAGAACCCTTCCGGTAATACTCATAGATCGTCATGCCCGAATAGATCCGCCGCCAGCCGTTCATCGCATCCCTGAATCGCCGATTGGCCTCGCAGGATGCGGATTCGAGAGGATGGTTATGACAGAAACCATGGCACATGAGCACAAACACGTTTGGGTGCAGTCTTGCCTGAAAATTCTTGGGAGGGTGCAGGTATGAGCTGTAGGCCCCCACCTGGATTTTCTTATTCGGCCTGGCACTAAGGACGCTCCCGGTGACCTCTCTGTAAAAGATGGTCATCCTTCTCGACAGGGCGCGATGACGATCGAATGAGAGCTCCTTCCAGCGAGGGGAATTCACCTCTGTCACAGCTATCTCCGATGGATCATCCAGCGAGCGGCAGCGGCTGCATTCACAGAACGAACGCCCGTCCTCAGGGAAAAGGGTGATCATGTCCAGTGTCGCCTGTTCGTCGAACATGCGAATCATCGCCTTGGCTACAAGGTCAATTACCTCACGGTTCGATGTGCAGAGCTGCTTGGGTTTTCTCTCCCCCTTGATTTCGGAAAAATATTCCGGATGGCTCTTAAAGTATTTCTCCGGGGGCAGAAAATCATGAAAGGTGTGAGCGCTTTTGAAAACGTGAAAACCTCCCCTTTCATCCATGTTTGTATTCATTCCGTTGAAAACGGCCCAGGAGGCTGCGAAATCCTTTCCCACCCAACGCATGGGAAAATCCGGGGTTTGAACTTCTGTCCCCGATGGGATTTCCATCACCCCTTTCCTGGGTACGGACAAACCAAGGTCATCCGGGAAGAACCATCTTATCGCAGCATATTTCTCAAGAAAACGGGCAACGGCAAAATGAGTTGCCAGGTCTTCCTTGCCGGCAATGCATATCAGAGACTTCTCGGCCCAAACCCCTATGCCGATGGATTCTGCGCCTGCGCTCCCGAGCAGGGAGAGGATGCCGCTTTTTTCCGCCGCTTGGGTCCGGCCGACTGCGATGACCAGCCGGTCTCCGGTCGATGCTCCCTTTTCACTGACCACTGTGAAATCTGCGCCAAGGGATTTTTCAAGCATTCGGGAAAGGAGCGCGGCCGCGTCCTTTTCTAGCGATGTGGGATTTGCGGGAAGCAATATTACCAGGCCGCTTTCGGGTCGAATCCGGATGATCCCTTCTGGTTCACCGGCGCAAAATGCCGGGTTCCATAGCAGTGAGATAAAAACCAAAGCCACTACCATAGATAATCTGCGCACACTTCGCTTCATCTCCACCCCTTTTTCTAGTGCCGGGAAAGTGTGATAACACACTTTGTATAGAATTTTCTCCACCAACTCCGGCTCGATAAGGCGTGGTCAATCTTATTGAATGCCTGGTCCGTAACTTCGAAGAGAGTCCTGTGAAAGGCCGTCGCCATTGACAGAAGCGAAAATGCAATAAAATAATGGACTTCATGAGAATCAAAAACGGTCACAAAGGATTTCATTTCTTTTGATGAAAAGGGATGCTCCCAACTGAGATTCGGTCGAAAGGGTCTGGACAAGGCCCTTAGAGAAACCATCACCGGGTTGGTGTTCAAGGGTTCCAGGAAAAACGCTTTGCCTCCGGGCTTAAGGAGAGAGTAAATGCGTTTTGCCAAGACCGGTTTTTTTGTTTTGTCAAAATGGTGCAGGATCCCCCGCCCGAAAACGATGTCGAAACTTTCGTGAGCGAAGCACTCATCCAAGATATTCGCGTGAACGAGCCTGAAATGACCTGCTCCATTTTCGGCGAACCGCCTTCTAAGCGACAACAAGGGCTTCAGAGCGAAGTCTAGCCCCACATAATGAATACGATCCCGGTTCTCAATGCACACCTCGGTTCCGGGCGTGCCCAGCCCGCAACCGATTTCAAGCACTCTTTCACCGCCTCTGAACGAAAACTGCTCTTCAAAGCAATGAAAAACCTCGTTGACGCTCTTGCTCCTGGCGTAGAAATCGCGGATTCGCCGCCAGGTATTGTTGATCAAGGTCTCAGAGCAGTTACGCGCTTTATCGTAAGTCTCAGCCTTTCCCTCGATCTCCCTTCCATAAACCTCTTCGTAGAACTCAACTTGTTTCACATCGCCTGCTGACGAGAGGGATGGATCGAAAAGAACAGGAACTCCCTGGATTATCGGATATCGCCTTCCGCAAGTCGGACATGTTAGACAATCCTGCTCTTCTTTCGATTGACAACTGGTCAATTCAGAAAAATCGTGGGGGCACTGCAAGATGGATAATGGATGGTTGCTCATATTATTCAGGAAAGCGATGGGGACCCCCTGCAATTTGCTGAAGTTCCCGTGTCACTGGAAATCGATGCACGCTTATGCCTTGATTCTTTTAATTTCTCCGACAACCCGCTGACAAGCAGTTTCGTCCAAGCCGTGATGAACGGGCAACGCAAGGATCCTGTCGCAGAGACTCTCTGTGACAGGCATGCTCACTTGACCGTACAGTTGTTCAAAGATGGGCTGCTGATTCAGCCCTCTGGGGTAGTGGACACCCGTTGCAATTCCTTTCTTTCCAAGTCTGGCACCCAGCTCGTCCCTGTCCATGCCGAACTCCTCAGGATTTACCAGCATGCAGAACTGATGAAAGGAATGATCAGACTCTTCTGTGACCTGCTGAGGGACGAGTCCCGCGATATTCCTGATTCCGGAAGAGAGCATTTTCCCGTTTCTTCTCCTGGCCGCCAGCATATCGTCAAGCCGGTCCAACTGCTTCAGACCAATGGCTGCCTCTACATCGGTCATCCGATAGTTGAGCCCCAAAATGGTGTGGTAATATTTTCCGGTCTGGCCGTGGGTTCGAAGAAACTTCACCTTTTGTGCAAAATCAGGGTTATTGGTGGTTACCATCCCGCCTTCACCGGTGAACATGTTCTTGGTAGGATAGAAGGAATAGCACACGAAATCATCCAGACACCCGATGTCCCGCCCCTGAGATATCGTCCCATGGGCCTGGGCAGCATCCCATATGACATAAAGGTTGTGTTTCTCGGCCAGCTTCGTGACGCCCGCTACGTCACAGGCATTCCCGAAAAGATGGACCGGGGCAATGGCCTTCGTCTTCTCCGTGATCCGTGACTCAGCGTCTTTCAGATCCATAACCCACGTTTGAGGATCCACGTCGCAGAACACGGGTCGCGCCCCCGTCATGGTAACCATGCTGGCGGTGGCGATAAAGGTAAACGCCGGCACGATTACCTCATCCCCTGGTTGCAGGCATGCCATGTATGCCAGGTGCAGGGCTGCCGTGCCGGAGCTGCAGGTCAGGGCAAATTTTGCCTTTACCTTTTCAGCAAATTTCTTTTCGAACTCGTCACACACCTTCCCCTGCCGCAGTGCACCCGATCGCAGGACCGCCATGGCGGCACTGATTTCCTCTTCTGTCAACTTGATCTGCGCCAATTCAATCGTATTACCCATTCGTTTTCACCCCTTGCTGATTGATTTCATCGATAAGCTTGAGCAGGTAGACCGATTCTCGGACTGTATTGAGGTTCGGATCCGTATGATTCCGGATGCAGTCCAGGAAATAGAGAAGTTGCTTTTCAAAGAGATTCACCTTGGGAAAATGCAGGACGTTGTTCCCCATCTGGTAAGTTCCCCTCGGCTCCTTACAGTAGACCAGGGAAGGGAAGTAGTCGAGAATGGAAGTGAGGAGAGAACCTTTCTTCGCCTGGATTTCAATGTTGTTCATATAGCTGGGCGTGATGAGGTCACTCTCACAGATCACCTTGACTCCACTTTCAGTCTCCAGATACACCAGGGCCAGGTCCTCGGCGTCCGCTTCGATGCGCTTTCCCTCTACCTCACGGTCCTTTAAAACCGTATCGAAAAGGATGGTCTGTACATGAGCGATAGGCCCGAAATACCAGAGCACGAGGTCAAGCATGTGGACCATCATCTCGTTCACCGCGCCGCCTCCCATCCCCTTCTGGTGCTTCCAGATTCTGTGAGATCCACGGCCCCCCAGTCGAAAGGTTGCGAAGTAGGGTCTTCCTATGGTTCCTTCCTGAAGCAAATCTTTGGCAAGCTCGAAGGCCGGATGAAAGCGGTATAGATATCCCACCATACCTACCAGCTGAGTCCCTTCCAGCGCCTGAAGTGTTGCTTCAGCCTCCCGGGATGTACCGGTCATCGGCTTTTCACAAAAGAAGTGCTTTCCCGCCTTCAGGACATCCTTGATCAAGGAGTAATGGCTTGGCGTAGGGGTACAGATACTCACAGCAGCGATGCTCTGATCGTCCAAAAGGGCTTGAACCGAGTGGAGATGGCGTACGTCATACTCATCGGCAAGCCTTTTTGCCGCAGCTTCCACCTCGTCTGCCACAATCACCGTGCAGCCCAGCTTACGCAGGGCGGGCACATGTTTATAGGCCTGTTTTCCACAGCCGATAATACCGATCTTGAGTTCTTTATTCATGAATATGTTCTCTCCAGTTTAGCGCAATATTCTTTTCCTTGAGCTTTTCAGGTAATTCATAGAAAAGTCCGGGACACCCCTTGACAAAGCTATAGGGGGGGACATCCTTGGTCACCACGGCGCCCGCAGCCACAAACGACCCCCGGCCTATGGTGACGCCGGGAACCACCACTACGCCGCCACCTAATGTAACCAGGTCTTCTATGACAGGTCCCTCCGGCTTGTAATGCTCCCGCATTTTCAATGGGTAGCGGTCGTTGGTAAGGACCACATTGGGGCCGATAAAAACCCGGGTTCCGATTCGGGTGTGGGTCGGGATGTAGCAGTTGGCCATCAACTTGACAAAATCGGAGATTTCTACCTGGCCATCTATGATGCAGCCTGTACCCACGAGGACGTGAGACCCAATTTTCGTTTTTTCACGGATAACTACATTATGACCTGTCTGGAAATACTCGGCCGCCTGGACATCGCCATATATAATGGCGCCGGATCGGATGAAGGAGTTTTTGCCTATAACGGCCTCTCCGCATCCCTCCCTATAGACAAAACCCACCGCAGCACCCTCCTGCACAACGACGTTGTCAGCCAAAATTGCCCTAGTCTCCAATATATTCTCCTTTATTCCATTCACCCAAGCAGTTGATCATTCGAAACCATAATGACTTGACGGTAGAGATTAAAATCCATTATGTCTTGCAGTAGGTGCTTGGTGCAAGACCCAAGCAGTTGTTGATTCAAAGACTCACCCTCGCCAGTCGTCTCAACCTTAAAGAGAGTTTACAATATCCCACGATGGAAGTAGATCTCTTATGCTGCCTTAAAAGAGCCATATTAGGTCTTCCACTCAATGAGCCCGGGATATGAAGCTGGTATTATAAATAGCTTTTGTTACGTCATTTAATTCGAGTCCCTTCTTATTCATGATGCCCTCTACGAGTAGGAGGACCTATAAAAAGCTTTTAGGAACCCTCCCCTAACAGTTCTTCACAGACGTGGCCAAAGCCTTTCCAAAACCAGTATTCACGAAAGCATTTGCAGAACTGAACCGGAATAATGTGGTGGCATTCTGGGGTGTACTCTAACGCAGAGGCCATAATACAAGTCTAGAAGGGACTTTAAAAAGAAGATAAACGGTTGTAAGTACTATCCAGCCTGAATGAAAAAAGATGCTGTAGTAGTGTCAGAATTAGGACAGCCGAAATTTCAAAATTCGCTTTGACTCCAAGTTGGAGCTTTTCCTTTGCCCACATTCTGATTCTTGCCCTTTCCATCAACATAAACCTAAGCCTCTTGTTGCCCGATATCGACTTATTGTGCTTTCTGTGGATAATCAGGCAATCTGGATGGTTGGCTAAGTCGAACCCCGCAGCCATTACTCGGACCCACAGGTTGTAGTCCATACCATATCTTCTGCCCAGAGATCCGTCGAAAGTGACATCGTATGCACCAAGTCTCTGAATGATTTTCTTACGAAACATGGCCACCGGGTGGGCAATCGGATTGCTCTTAATGATGTGTCGCCGAACTGACTCTGGTGAGACCGGCTTTCTCCGGATTCTTTCCGTCCCATCGGAATAAATGATTTTCATGCACGAACCCATGACTGCAACATTCGGATGCTTGTTTAGAAATTTCACCTGCTTTTCAAGACGATCAAACGTCGCCAGATCATCTGCGTCGATCCTTGCGATGTATTCGCCTAGGGCGATTTCGAGCCCGAGATTCAGTGTCTTTCCAAGTCCCTCATTTTCTTTGTGAATGATCCGGATGCGGGGATCGGATATCGATTGCAGGATTTCCGCCGTGTTGTCAGTGGATCCATCGTTGATGATCAAGAATTCGAAGTCAGTAAAGGATTGGGAAATTATACTTTCCACCGTATCCCGAAGCCTGCTGCCTCCGTTAAAAACCGGCAAAAGTACTGTGACCTTGGGATTTCTCATAGAGCTACGATTTTCAACCTTTGAACCACTTCCAGGTCCTTTCTAGACCCTCTTTTAGGTCCACTTTAGGAAAGTAGCCGAGGTCTTTACGTGCTCGGCTGATGCTACAGAAATTCTTCAGGATTTCTCCCTGCCTTGGCGGCATTGAGAGAACCCTTACCTTGTAGTTTCCCCCAACGCATTCCTTTATCCGTTCCACGAGTGTGTTGATGGAGGTTTCGATACCTGTTCCCAGTTGAAAGACTTTTCCACCCTCTTCAAGGTGAAGAGATGCAGATATAGCAGAACAAAGGTCCTCTACATAAACAAAATCCCGTGTCTGCTCCCCGTTTCCATAGACGACAAGATCTTCTCTTGCAACAATTTTTTTAAAAAATTGCGCTACGACGCTTCCTTTGTGAAAGGATCTGGGTCCATAGACGTTCGAAAATCTAAGGGCTACCGTTTTCATCCCATACGATCCCGCAAGGGCTGAACAGTACGCCTCACCACATAGCTTGCTTGCTCCGTATGGGGAGATGGGGCGAGGCACCATTTCCTCATGGACGGGAGGGGTTGTTTCACCTATGATGGCTCCTCCTGTAGAGGCGAATACAAACCTTTCTACTTTCTCACTACGTGCAACCCGAAGTAAGCTATAAGTTCCGTTCACGTTCACATCGAAGTTGAAATCAGGATTTTCAATGGAATCCACCACGCGGGTGTCGGCTGCGAGATGAATAATACCTTCGATGTTTTCATCTCGAAGGATCTCTTTTACCATGTTCGCATCCCGAATGTCTCCTTCGAAAAAGCACACATCAAATTCATTGAGGTATTCTCTTTTTCCAACTATTAGATTGTCCAGAACGACAATTCGATGCTTGCTTTCCCTTCGCAAATAATCGATGAGGTTCAAGCCGATGAAACCACAACCGCCCGTAATTAATAAGTTCATTTTAGGGTCCTCTTTTTGTCTACCATGCTAACTTGTTTAGGCGCCGCGACTTGAGGAGATGCCTCTCCCGAACATGAAGCATTTCCCACTATACCTTCACCTTGATTGGTCCGCGTCACTTTCTTTAATTGAAATCCCGATACTTCCTTCGCAGTTTCGACCTGCTTGAGCGGCGTTGTACTTCCATGGAAATCGATCTGCATATTGGGACGCCACGTGGAGGTGCAGATGATCTTAGAAACATCGCACCGGCTTTTAAATGCCTTGGCAATATCCATTACTTCATTCATAAGACCATGCTGCAAGGTGATTGGGTTCAAGCCAAGCTTGAGGAAGTTGTGGTTGCTCACCCTAAGACGGTTTTCAGGATCTTCGCTTCGCGGGTTCATATAGTATCTAATCTCCGCTCCGGTCAAATCCGACACGATTTTGGCAAGGTCTCGTACGGTGTGGGTTTCGGTGGCTTGGTTGAATATCTTGACACGATCGCCTGTTTGCGGGGGGTTTTCCACGGCAAGTCGTATGCAGTTTACGGTATCCCGGATGTGGATGAACGCGCGCGTTTGTCCGCCGGTTCCGTGTACCGTAAGCGGATGCCCGACGGCTGCCTGCATAAGGAACCGATTCAGCACTGTTCCGTAGTCGCCGTCATAGTCAAATCGATTAATCAAAGCTTCGTCCTTCATGGTTTCAGGGGTATTAGTTCCCCAGACAATACCCTGGTGAAGGTCGGTTATCCGAAGACGGTCGTTTTTGTTGTAATAGTAAAAGAATAGCGCATCCTGGGTCTTGGTGAGATGGTAAATGCTGCCCGGATTAGCCGGATAAAGGATATCGATCGACTTCTTCACGCCGTCTACGTCGACAAAAACCTTCAGATACCCTTCGGGAATTTCCATGCCGGCTGTGCCATATCCGTAAACCCCCATGGTGCCGAGATGAACCAGATGAACATCGAGTCCAGACTCTACAATGGCGCAAAGTATATTGTGCGTGGCGTTCAGGTTGTTATCCACCGTGTATCTCTTATGAAAGGCCGACTTCATGGAGTAAGGGGCAGCGCGCTGCTCGGCAAAATGGATAATGGCCATGGGTTTGACTTCCTTGATGAGGCTAAGGACGCGGTGATAGTGCTCGGCTGCGTCTATATATACGAATTTGATGTCTTTGCCGGTCAGGGCCTTCCAGGCTTGCAGCCGAGTACTAATGGGGCGAATAGGTGTGAGGGATTCGCATTCGAGCTCAAGGTCGATTTTACGCCTAGAAAGGTTATCGACGATTGTGACGTCATAGCCTGATTTCGATAATCCCAAAGATGTCGGCCATCCGCAGAACCCATCCCCTCCGAATACAATAATACTCTTTTCCATAGGTAAAGCTCCAATCAAGATTTTGAAAATTGCACCAGAAGATTGTTTGGAAAAGCACAAAGGAAAAAGATGTATCTATGTCAATTGAACCTAATGCATACAACCAAACCTGTACTCGCCATCGATTCCGAGTACTCTTCAATCTACCTCCATATCGAATGGAAGCTTTTTTTGCCAGGTTGCTCGTCGACGATCTCACCAATCCTGTTCCCAGATATTCTCGTTTTAAAGATGGTATGCAAGGGGCACCATGCTGAGTACTTTGGACTACTCCCTAGGCGGACAGCATTGCCCTTTTAATACGTACAATCAGCTTTTCTTGAATCCGGCTATAAATTTCGTATGAAGCTTGCGATAAATAATGAGCACGGATGGAAAACTTCGGGATAGTTTGAAGATTTGCCGTTGTTTTCGATTTGAATGATATTTAGTTAACAAATCTTCTCTAAATTGAGCCAATCCAAAATGCTTTTTAAAACAAGCATAGAGAAGCTTTTCAGGTATGTAATGAACTTTATCCCGCAAGGTCACGGAATTCCTATAAGCTACTTCCGCTGGGTTCATACCTTTTTGATACTTCTTTCTGATACCAAGTTGAGCCCAGAGTAATAGCCAACTCTTCGATTGGATATATTGCCCGAAAGGTACAAAAGTATGTAGCTCAATAGGGGTAGTTGAAGATGTGAAATGATGAAAGGTTAATCCTCCCCTCCGCAGAATACGGCGAATCTCCGAGAAGGCCACTTCTACATCCTGGACATGTTCGAGGACCGCTTGGCTGAATACACAATCAAAGCTTTCATTCTCGAAAGGCAGTTTATAATTTGAGGTATCTATTCTTCGAATTATGCCATCATGTACAAAGTTATCGTCACTTTTTTCTATGGATATATCGCATCCGTAGACGTTCTTGTAGCCATTAGCGTGGAATTTCCCAATTGTAGATCCCTTGCCACAACCAAAATCCAAAAATCTGGCGTGTATGTCTGTATTTAACCCCAACTCAAAGGCAATTTGCAGTATTGCTTGAAAATCGTGTGCAGGCATTTGGTCACCAATCAGAGCAAGTTATGCCATAATTATAAGCATCTATAGGAGGTTTGAGTAGAAACAACGATGAAGGTCATATTGATGAGTTATTGTATTAGGGACGGATGAGCATGCTTACGATTAGTGGTCAGAAGTCGTCATAAGGGTCTAGATATAATTGCGGCAAAGCTCGGGATTGGCTTGTTTATTGATGCAAAGTGTTGATTGAGAGTGAGCGCTCTGAGCCATTTGCGGGATGTGGCTTTTTGTGCCGCTTGGCTTCGTATCCAAGCGGGTTATGATAGGATGGGAAATCTTTGGCGATTATGTGCTTCTGTTCGCAAGTATAAGTTTTCGGCTTTCTACTAATTTTAACGCGATTTCGAACACACTTTCGACCTTATAAAGCTCATTTTCCCAGTTGCACTCCTGTTCGATGATTTGTCTTCCGCGCCTACTCATCTCCTTGTGGATGCCGCCTTTGTTCAGGATCTCATTAACAGCCGTGTAAAGCGACTCACTGTTGTTGTATTCCACATAGCGGCCGACGCCTTTTTCTTCTACGAAATGACCGATTATCGGGAGGGACACAACAACAGGCACCCCGGCCAGCATGTAGGTAAAAGGCTTGCGAGAATTGCCGACAGAGGCGAATTGATAATAAAAATAATCTGGGTCTTGAAGGGCCAAACCGACGCTGGCAGACTGCAGAAGTGCGAGCAGACTCCTATAGCGCATCCATGGAAGGAACTGGACGTGATTCGTAAGGTCTTTTTTCCTGAGATACTGGTCGATGTCCTTACGGCTTTCACCGAAACGCAGCATACCGACCATGAGCAGCAGGACAGACCGGTCGTCTTCTTTTAAGCGGGCCATAAGATCGAAATATCGATACAGACCCCTGGACCCCAAAATTCCGCCTGCATAGACGATCAATTTCCTGCCGCGATATTGTTCACTGTATCGTTCGACTTCTTTTTGATCAAGGGGAATCTCTGTGCTAGGATAGTTCATGATGCATTCGGTGTTTGGCTGGACTTTACGCAAGCGCTTAAAGAGAATATCATCTCTGGAGTCAATGACGAGAACTCCGTCGGTAAGTCTAAGGAGAAGCGCTTCAAGGGCTTCCAGGAATCTGAGTATAAGTCTTTCGGATAGAATAGTGATCCGGGAGGCTATGTTGTGTGCACCGAGAAGGGCGGGCATCTCTATGAAATCATATATCAAGGCTGCCCCCTTCTTGTGCGCCATGGCGGCAAGAAGAGGAAGTGTGCGAATGCTGTGGTGGCAATATCCCAGATCAAAGTCAAGGCCCTTGCATATCTGCAAAGCCTTGAAATAGAACTTCAGCATTCCCAGGAAATTGGCGGAGCAGTGAATGTTGATGTGTTTTATTCCATGGAAGTTATTCTTCATATCCTTATCGCGCTGCCAGTTTAGAAGAAACACCTCATTGTCCTTCATGAAGTGTTCAATCATGGCCAGCACCCGATTGGGGAGCTTGTTGGTGTGTGAGATAAATAGGATTCGTTTGCCTTCCACTTTAACCTCTTTGACAGGTCTGACTCTGAACGTTGACATGCTTCTATCCCGCCGTTTCTTGTCAGCCTGATATGGATTCTTGGCACATGTCCAGGATTCTTTCTGCGGCACGTCCGTCCCCAAACGGGACATCCCAGGTCCCAGGTTTTTCCAGACATGCCGCGGCCCCAGCCAGAATGCGCCGGGGCTCGGTCCCCACAAGGTGATTAGCCCCTATATCAAGGGTTTCGGTCCATTCCGTATTTTCCCGCAGTGTGACGCAGGGGACTTTGAATATGCAAGCCTCCTGCTGAACGCCGCCTGAATCCGTAAAAACCAGTGCGGCCGACGACAGAAGCCGCAGGAAATCGGTGTAGCCGGGGGCTTCCCGAAGCAGAATGCCCTGAAAATTCTTCACCTTCTCCAGAAGACCGAAGCTTTCCATGCGCTTCATAGTCCTGGGGTGTGCCGCGAAGTATACAGGAAGACCCGAGTCGAGAGCAAATTTCCCCACGCCCTCCAGAACGCCTGTCAGGTTCTCCACAAAATCGGTATTTTCTTCCCTGTGGCAGGTCAGGACGCAGTACCTCTTTTCTTCAAGCCCGTTCACTTCAAGAATCTTCGATCTTCTTTTGGCAATTTCGAAATTCTGATACGCGGCGTCAACGATGGTGTTCCCGGTTACGAACACCTTGCCCATAACCTGCTCTTCCTTCAGCCGCGTGGCACCCTTCTCATTGGTTGCAAAGAGCAGGTTGGAAATGTGATCGATCATACGGCGATTGTGCTCTTCCGGCATCCGCCAGTCGTAACTGCGCTCCCCGGCCTCGATATGGCCGACATCGATGTGCAGTTTACGGGCGGCAAGAGCCCCTGCCAGATTGGTGTTCGCGTCGCCGCCGACCAGGACAAGGCTTGGTCGCTCTTCCAGCAGGACTCGTTCCACCCCTTCGAGCATGGCCGCGGTCTGTGCACCATGATATTTTTTCTCCGCAATACCCTGCAGGTGATGCCGCGGAAGAGGGAGGTCCAGCGTGTCGAATATTACCCTGTCCATATTGTAGGAATAATGCTGTCCCGTATGAATGGTGAAGAAGTCTAAGCCTTTGCTGACACAGGCCCTGAAAAGGGGACTGAACATGATAATGCCCGGCCGGGTTCCAACAATCAGGCAGATACTCCTCCCGAGATTTTCTTTTCTAAGAATCTTCAGATCAATGCTCGATGCCATGGTCAAACCTGTTTCAATCCTTCCTGTTCAATTGTTCAGATGCTCAAGCATCACTTGACCGCGTTTTTCAAAGGTCATTTCCTTCGCTGAGTCATATCCAGCAATGATGATGTCGGTGCGCGTTTTGCTGTTGTCCAGAAGGCCCAGAAGGGCGCTGCAGAACTCGGGCTTATCGTCCGGTTCATACAACAGCCCGTTTTCTCCGTTCCGGATGAGGTGGGGGATTCCCCCTACTCGGGTGGCCACCACGGGCACACCCCTGGCCATGGCCTCTACAATGACCCTTGGAAGCCCCTCGGTATAGGAGGACATCACGAACACCTGGCACTGGTCAAAGTAGTCGAAAAGGTTCTCACCATGGGGTACAAAGCCGTGGAAAAATACCTTGCCCAGGAGCTCAGGGGAGCGAGCCCGTTCCTCCAATTCCTCCTTGAGTGGTCCATCACCCACCAGATGCAGCTCCAGGCCGGGCTGCTTTTCAAGCAATCCTGAAAAGCCGTCGAGAAGAAAGAAAAGACCCTTTTCCGGTGCGAGTCGGCCCACGAACAAGAGTTTCCGTACAGGCTCTTCAAGTCTCCTCTGGATTTTCTCCTCGCCCGCAAGGGTAGTCGTGGATATCATGGCATTCAGGGGGATGATCCTGGCTCCGGGAATACTTCCGTACAATTCCAGCAAGCCCGCGCCCTGGGTGAAGATCATCGACCCTCGGCCGATCAGAAAGCGCAGCAGACGGTCATAGGTCCACACGCGCAGTGCCTTGAACTTCCGGAAAACTCCCTTCGTGCCGCCGGCTGCGACCGTGGCTACCCTGTTGCCGCGCAGCAAAAAGAAGAATTTCTTTCTCTTCACGAATGAAAAGTAACAGGCAAGTAGCATGTTGGCTCCAACCATGCCAAAGAGGCCTACAGACTGGCTTCTATTCATCCACCGGGACCTGAGACATCTGATCAAGGAGAAGATGACTGAGCCTCCCAGCCTAACACGGTATCCGAGCGTGGGCTTTCGCGGTTTGATTGGAAGAGCATGGATCCGGACGTGTGGCGGGACAGTGAGCACCAGAGGGCCCCGGCCTTTCTCGACTGTGGTAATCAGGTCGATCCTCTCCATCGACCTCAAGGAGAAGACATAGTCGATGAGGTTGATGTACCGGCAACTGTAATTTCCATCTTGGTCCAAGTACAATTCCCGGTTCAAAAAGATTGTCAGCCACATGCTTTCGGTATCCTCGAAATCGGGGCCTCACCGACTCTATCTATCACCACGTCCGGATAGGCATCTCATCAAAGTGCACGGACTCCTGCAGGAGCTTAGAATAAAGGGCCTTTTGCTCTAGACGATAGGTGCCGACTCCAGCTAGGCCGAGCCCGAACAGAAACCAGATAATATTCAATGAATACGCGCCTGAAAACATGCAAGCGAGTAGAGTGTTCAAGAGAGAGACCATACTGCAGATAAAAAAACCATGAAAGTAATCATCAGGTAAGTCGTTCTTACTAATTCGTATCCGCTTAAGTCGCTTATAAATAGACCTGCCATAAAGTATCACAAAAAGGAAAAAAGTACTCAGTGAGGCTAGTCCACCCTGAAGTGCAATACTGAGATACGAATTGTGAGGAGACCTGGGTATGACTTTTCCCTTATACACTAAGTCAAGCAGTTTAATACCACCATACCGTTCCATCTGGTACAGCTCCGCCTGAACGCCTGGCCCATTTCCCAAAAAAGGATGCTCCATAAAGCCCTTAATAGCTGAAGTCCACAGCATGAACCGCATCAATGTACCATGCCGTTCGGCCTGCCCGGCCATCTTTTGGAAGCGATCCAACAAGGTTGCCCCGAACAAGACCCCACCCACTAACATGAACACGGCGATGATCTTGAAGAAACGTTTCTCCTTCTTCCTGAAATAATAAAAAAGGATTCCAAAATTCAACACAAGTGTGCCGAAGGCCAGCTTTGAAACAGATGCAAATACTAGTAGAACACATGCGCCAAGGACGAGTAAATAATACGTCCTCCAAGGATAAGCGGGCCGTCTTAAAAAGGAGAAAAAAATGAACGGAAAACAGACAAGAACAATCCTGGAGAGTAGAGTCGGATTGTTTAAGATCGAGTACTTAAAAACCCCTTTCTG
The DNA here is from genome assembly GCA_002840535.1 of Deltaproteobacteria bacterium HGW-Deltaproteobacteria-15. Classification (GTDB taxonomy): domain Bacteria; phylum Desulfobacterota; class DSM-4660; order Desulfatiglandales; family HGW-15; genus HGW-15. Next base: position 113,043 of record PHBH01000017.1, read on the forward strand.
AAAGAAGCGAACATCTTCCTCCGCATCTCGTAATACGGTAATGTCCCTCGCTTCTATCATTGCATAAATACTTAGCAGCAGGAGCAGGATAATCAAAAGGCTTAATCCGAATATACAATCATTAATCTGCCGTCTAGAGATAATGTTTTTCACTACCAAGAAGAGAAATACAACAAGAGATATCCGACCTATCAAGACCGGTATGGTCTTGTCCGGTGAGATAGGTGAGTAGTAGATTGAAGGCGCAAAAGAAAGCGCAAAGAGGCTGAGGGCGAAAAACACGGACAAATCGATTACACCTTTCTGATCTCTTACTCCAAATATCATGATGAAGATGACCAGCAGGAGCATGGTAAAGAATCGTTCTGGAGATCCAATGCCTGGAATCGGAAAGTAGGAAAAAAAGAAGATGACTGGAAAAAACACAAAGGCCTGTTTGTAAATAGCAAACAAATAGACCAATAATGCCATTGCGCCGCAAAAACCAAGCAGCAGTAGTATAGCTCTTAGCACCATTTTTCTGATCCGAAACGAGTCCCGTCAGAGAACGGGATAACCCTTTGCATAAAGCATTTTATTGGCCGTCCGGCTGATCCCTTGAATGTCTGCCTGGCTAAGTCTTGAGATACTGGACGAATTCATATTATCAATTCTAAATGACCTGCCCTCAACCCTGATATCGGCCGAAGGACTTTGCTCTATTTTTACCGACAAGTCGAGAAAGGCAAACACCTTCCTGAGCTTTTCTGCAGGGTCACGAACAAGATCCTCGTAGGTGAGTGACAGAAAACGCGAAACCATCGGTCCATCTTCATCAATAATCTCATTGCTGAGGACCCATTGCTCCGCGCACAGCTCAATCGGGTAGTCCCTTGGGATTTTACCCTCTCTGGCGCGACGTCTTATGCCCTCCGCAACGGCATACCCGTTACGCACGATGGAGATGAAATAGGCGTCCTCGAAATGTGCGTCCAGCCAGCGCATCCTGGCGGAATTGGAGATAGATTTCTCGAGGTAATAGCGCTTGCTTCTCTTCAGCCAAAGCGCCCAGGTCCTCTTGATCTTTTCGTCATCCGCGGTCTCAGTGAACCGGATCCTGTCCAGACAATTCACCCACATCCGAGTCCAGCCAAAGTCCTCCGGACGCATGAGGCCGTCCACAAAAGAAGCGCCCTCTGCAGGGAGGGCGTCAACTTCGGGATGGGCGGCAATCAGATTGCGGAGAAGGGTCGTACCGGAGTTATAGCACCCCACGATAAAAATCCACCTTTTTCCCTTGGGGATCCGCACCAAGGGCGTCAGCAACCGCCGGACCGACCGAGTCCGGTAAAGCTTGACCCTCGCCCTAAACAGGATGCTTGATTTGCTCAATGGTCCTGTCTTTCACAAAACCCTGCATGGTTACTATATCGAGACGACCGGCATCACGCATTTCGGCAGCAAAGGCCAGTATCTCTCTCAGACCCGCAAGCAGGTTTGGATTCTGTGCGAAATTATAAGGATGAGACCAGATGTGGAAGTAACCATGGGAAGTGATACACGAGTTCAAGCCGCGCTTTACTCTCTTTACAAGGCCCGGCAGAAAGCGCCGCCTTTTGACAGGTGTATTGAAGAGCACTGTTCCTGGAAGCCGCCACAACTCCTCGCCTTCCTGGGAGGGAAGCTCCGTTCGAATCGGCAACGCTCCGCCCATCCGCAGCAATGAGATCACCTTTCTGACCGCCCCATTGGAGACGCTAATCCTTTCGCGTGAATTATTTCCCCGAAACGAGGTAAATCCATACTCCGGCAAAATGGAAGTCCATCGCTCCTCGTTGGAGGGAAACACAAAGCTTTTGGGTTTGAGCGCCATCCTGTTGAAAATCCGTACGCTATTTGCCAAATCCTCACGGAACAATTCCTCGGTCATAAAATCGGCATGACACCGACAGTGAAAAAACGAATGGCACCCAACCTCCTGAGCCATCCGGCTCGCCACGATCATATCGAGGAGATCGAACCCTCTCCACGTCGTCTCTTCACCCCTGATGGTACACGCCTGAGCCACACCATCTGGCAGTTGACCACACTCTATCGACTCATGTTCCAGAAGTCTGCCCACAAAACACCACGTGGCAGGCATTTCCATTTCTTCCAGCATCGAAAGAAGACCGGAGACTGCGGGCCGCGTCTCCCGATAAATCCCGCCGCTCTCTTTTTGTTGCCAGGTCCCGTTCTCTATGGCACCCCACCCAAGCTCTACATCAAAACTGACGATGAGTTTGCCTATCTCTTCCATCCGTAAATATCATCAGCTCTGTGGCTCCCAATGGATGGTTTTCGGGACGCACGAGAGCTGAACCACCCCTCGTTATACACGATATCTATTGCTACAAATATTCATAATGCGGCTTAGGAAACACGTTTCACGGCTAGTATCAGGTCCTCTTTGCTATTTACACCATAAAGGTAAGCGGCATGAGCATCAAAGCATTCATCATGCTTTTTTACCTGTACATCAAACCCCACGGTCTCCAGCTCACTCAAAAACTGATTATACCCAAAGGTCCTTACATGGTTTTTTTGTCCATGGAAGAAAAGTCTTAATTCATCAGAATCAATACCTTCATCTTCAAAGTTGTTCTGCAATAACTTACTATATGGTGTCTGGAAAATACCGATACCGCCAGGCTTAAGTACTCTAAAGAATTCGCGTAATGCTTTGCCATAATCCGGGATGTGCTCCAATACGTGATTGGCAATAATGAAATCGAATTTGTCCTCATTATAAGGCAATATTGTTGCATCCATTCTTTCTACATCTTCATTTTTTGGGTGCAAGTCTGCTTTGACATATTTCGATGGGGATTCGCTATCTAACCTTCTCGCCAAATGCCGCTCTGGAGCAAAATGTAAAATCACGGAATCTTTGATGTTTCGCCATAAACCTAACTTGTCGAAAAACATGAATAAATGTCTTTCCCTATCGTGACAGCCGCAATACATGCACCTGAAGTTGTCGATATCGCTGCCCACCATATCCAATTTCTTCCGGAACTGGCTTTTTCCTTTTGAGCCCCCTCGAAGCTTTGAGAAGTGATCGAAAGTTTTGCCACATATATAGCACTTCTTCTTACTTCCCAGACTGTTAAGGAATTTTAGAATACTCTCAATTTGTCTTCTAAGCATAGCTTGTGAAGCTCTTCAGCGCGATCCAGGAAGCCCTTTCTTATCTCTTCCATCCGTAAACATCACCCGCCCGAGGACCCCAATCGATGGTCCTCGCGATGGTTCTCGACGGTCTGGTCAGATGGGTCAAAAACCCTCTTCCCTCCAATATGGGAATTACCCGCTCGTGAATCGGCCTCTTGGTTTCCTTGTCCCTGGCGTGCCCCTTAACGAATATGCGGTTTGTACGACTCAGGCTTTCCCCCATGCCTTCCAAAACAGCCAGCTCACCGCCGTTAACAGCAATTTCAATATAGTCGATAACTTCTAGCTCTGCGTCTCGAACGATATTGTCAACCGTATCTACATCGACATCTACACTGGATATATAGTACTGATCTGACCTGTAATCGTTGTCGTGTTCAATCCCTTCAATCACCAGTTTGTGATCAGCAGCCTTAGGGGCAACCAACAATACTCCCTTCCCCTTGTTACTAAACGCCGCTTTTTCAACTATTTTCACATTATCTAGACTATTTGTCCTCACACATTCCCAATGGCTCTCAAGGTTCTGAGTATCAGGCTCAATAATGACAACCTTCCCATTTTTCCCAACCGACTTTGAAATGCGCACAATCCGTATGGACTTGGCCGTTCCTACCATTACAACCGTATTGCCTCTGTTAACCATCAGCTCCCTTGGAATGAGAGGGTATTTCCTGAGTATTATCTTCCTAAGGAAGTTCTTAAAAGATCCCTCCGGTATAAACATATTTATAGTTCTGTATAAACCGAATTTACTCATCAACCCTATTCCTTAAGTAGTGGGCATCACAAACCCATTGACGGCAGCTCCAGCTTCCTAAAAAAGTAGAACGCAGCCTGTTTAAAGGAGTAATACGGCGACAGCTTCCAGCTCTTCTCAATCACTCTTCGAAACTCGCCGTATTTCCGATCTTTCAAGAATTTCTTCGCCGAAATAAGGTTGTAACTTGCGAGTTTCTTGCTTATCTCTTTTGAATATCTTCCTCCTGTGCTCCTGTCTATCATTTGGTAGCATTCCTCATGAAGCTCTACCCGTCGCAGATATTCATGGCTGGATTCGCCCTTTCTATTAGAACCCCACGATCCGGGAACATTTGCACGTCTAACCGCCATCACCCTATCTATGTACAACAGACCTCCACTCAAAGCCCCAAGAATCTCGATATAGATATCCCCAATAGGAGCTTTCGTATGGAACCATTCAGGGAGAGGTTCAAGTACTTCCCTCTTCATCACTATTGCCGCTGTTGGACAGAACCCGCCACCTAGAATGACTTCACCAGCGGTGAATATCTTACTACCCTTGCTGCGTCTTTTAATGATCTTATCCCGCTTATTGCCTTTCGTATATCTTTCAATAGCCGGATGAAAGCTCATATCGCATTCAGGATGACTCTTCATTGCAGCCAATTGGATTTCCAATTTGTTTGAATCGGTCCAGTAATCGTCACCGGGACAAATAGCGATGTATTCCCCTCTGGCTGCTTTCAGGTTTTCCATGAAATTAAATCTGCCCGTTGCATAACCATTTATATAGACAACATCCTTCCTTGATCTCAAGAACAACCTGATCGTGTCCGGGTACTTATTTGCGTATTCAATGCAGATTTCTCTCGTTCCATCCGTTGACTCGTCTTCTCCTAGAACAATTTCAAAAGGAAAAGCAGCCTTTTGGGACAGAATACTGTCAAGGCACTCTTTGATGTACGGTGCATGCTGATAGGTCGAAACTATAACCGAAACCATCGGCTTACTTTGATTCCCGTTCACACGTTCATTAGCCATGCCTATGTCCATTTGACTGTCTTTACCAGGCCCTGCTTGCCTCTCTTGGAGATTCTTGCAATCGCCATTTCCTTAATCGCCACAAAAGCGGTGAGATTCAGAAAGTGTGCACCAGCGAAATATAAAAGCCAGGCAAGAGGGGCAAGTACCAGCAACTCAACAAAGGCAGGCCACTCAACAAGGAACTCCGCCCCGTATATGACGACGGCCGCGGCGAAGGACAAAGACAGCCCAGGCATGAAGTCGGCCAGTTGTTCTCGTACAGGGTAGGCAATCAGTCTGGAGGAAAAGTAACTGTTGGGTATGTAGGCGAGAATTGAAGATATGATCTGCCCGTAAAGAATTCCATAGATTCCAAACCCGACACTCAGAACAATAATGATTGTCTTGACAAGTTTTCTGTATATTTCCAAGTAAAGGAACAGTTCAGAACGTCCTTTGACCTTGATAATATTCAGGTTGATGGCGTGTAACGGGTGCAACAGCCCTGCGAAACACAAGAGTTGAAGATAGGGGACCGCAGGCAACCACTTGTCAGGTAAGAAAACCTGAAAGGCGGGCTGTGCAAGAACGGCCAAAAAAAACATGGTTGGAGAGAGCAAAAATGTGGTGGTTCGGACAACCTTGCGGTATCCAGCCTTCAGGCGGATGTTGTCATGCTGTAAAATGGACAGGGCAGGATAGGTCACATTCTGAATCGATCCGACCAGCTGTCTAAAGACTATATGTTGTATCTTGTCGGCGAAAAAATAGTGCCCGAGAACCGTCGCAGTGAACATTTTTGCGATGACTATCAAATAGAGATTTTCGAAAATTCTCTCCAGCAATCCGGACAGGAACAATTTATACCCGAAGTTGTACATGGACCCAAGGCTTTTCCGGGAAAATCCGAGGCTGGGCCTCCAGCTCTGCAGCTTCCAGAGCAGGACGGTGTTGATAAACGCGGACACCAGCATCTGGATAATCAGAGCCCAGACGCCAAAACCCATGAAAGCCAGTAAAACGGCAATCAGCCCGGAGATAATACCTGCAGGAATTGTGGCCCGAAACTGGAGACTGAAGTTAAGATTCCTGGATAAAATGGCGCTTTGAACCACCTGGAAGCTGTTGATCAGAATTCCTATGCCGGCTGTACGGACCAGGACGATCAAACGCGGTTCGTTATAAAAGTGAGCGATCTGGGGGGCTGCGAGAAAAAGCAAAATATAAGAGAGCAGGCCGAGAGCGAGGTTCGCGTAAAAAGCGGTATTGAAATCGGTCTGATCCGCCCCCTGCAGCCGGATCAGAGCCTGCTTGAAGCCTGAATCCATCAAGGATGTGCCGACTGCCAGAAACACTGCCATCATTGCAATCAGGCCGAAATCGGAAGGCGCCAGAAAACGGGCCAAGAGCAGGGTCACGATCATGCCGATGCCTTTCCGGCCGATCTGCTCTGCAAAATTCCAAATGATTCCGGCTATGGTTTTATGCGCTATGGTCATGTGGACTCAAGAAAACGCTGCATAAACGACGTATGAAGCCTAGCGTTGTCTGGCGAGATATGATCTGATATCGTCCACGCTATTCCACATCATGACGTCGACGATGGAAAGGCTCTCTTCAAAACAAAATGGATGGCAGCTGTATTTGTAAGAAGGGAGATCCATAAACCGTAAATCGATTCTACGTTCCTCAAATTCCTCAGGAACAAAAATGTCCCTTCCCGCAGGAGGGTTCAGGTATTCTGTCGCTCCGAGTTGTGTGCATATCTCCAACGCCCATTGTCCCGGGTGCTTAACCTCGGTGAAATCCAGGTTCATTGCGGAACACTGTGACCACTGGAAATCAATACCCAGATACGAGCACACCGTACTTAAAGTTGAGATGTTCAGATCTACCAGTTTGTTCGAGCTTGTCGATAAGAAACCATCTCTTATAAGTTGAACAACCTCCCTATAATATTTAGCCCTCTTTTTGTAATGGGAGAGTTGTCCGAGGATTCGCTCAAACGCATTTGTTTTGTCTTCTATTTCAATATCCCGGATCAGAGTGCCACGGGGCGATTTCTTTACCGGGACTCCGAAATATTGCCAGCCTTCCTTTGGATGAAGGATTCGGTTCCTGTTCATCCAACTCTTGGCATTGTACTGGACAACGTCGAATACTATCCACCGATCGGTTCTGTAGATGAGTTCAAAATACCCGATGTACGGGTAGAAATAGGGCTGCATAATGCCCAGTTTCATAAAGCGGCTCGAAGCTTCGACTCAATGGGTGTTGCGAGTTGATGAATATCACGAACAAGGCTGCATACCCGATCGACGTCTCTCAGGGTCATTTTCTGTGAATTCGGCAACTGAAGGAGCCGGTTGCAAAGTCTGAGGGTGGCAGGGAAACTGCCGGTTGTGGGCGGCCTGTCTGAAAACGAAATCATATGATCGAGGTCAGAGAAAAAGGGTCCGGTGCAAAGTACGTTTTCAGCGGACAGCAAATTCAAAAAAACATCGCGGTGCAGCCCTGCCTGTTCTTGATCGATTTCGACTACAATGCACTGATAGTTGTTATCATAGCCGGGCTCGTATTTGAGCATGAATACGCCCGGGATCTCTGATAATGCGCTTAGATATGCCTCATACCTCAGGCGATTAGCTGCGGCATTTTGCTGATATTCTTTAAGACTAAGCAAAGTGAGCGCGGCCTGGGCCTCGCTCATTTTCCCGTTAATGCGCAATGGCACACGTGCAAAGGTTTCGGAAGGGTGAAAGCTTCTCATCGTGCGAAGCTTTGCCGCCAATTCGCGGTCATTGGTGGTGATGCACCCGCCTTCGCTGCCGTTAACAATTTGTCCGGCATGAAAGGAAAATGCTTCGCCGGCGCCAAAATTGCCAATTCTGCGGCCGTTGAAGGATGCGCCGATAGCGTGGCAGGCATCAAAAAAAAGTGACAGACCATGGTCAGAGGCAAATGGTTCCAACTTTTGGGGGTTGCATGGCTGTCCCCATAGATGAACAGCGAGAATTCCCGTCGTACGTGGACTTATGTGAGGTTCTATGGTCTTAGGTGTAATCATGTGACTGTGGGCATCGACGTCACATAATACCGGTGTCAGGCCGGCCCAGTACAATGCCTGAATCGTTGCTGGAAATGTAAATGCCGGGACAATTACTTCGCCCGAGAGACCCATCGATTTTGCCAAAATCATTAATGCGACTGTGCCGTTTGTGACACAGACCGCATGCTCTGCCCCGATGAATTCGGCAAAACATTGGTCTAATTCTCTTACAAGCGGGCCATGGTTGGCGAAGTATCGCCGATCAAAAATGCCTTTGAAGGCCAGTTCAATAGCCCCCCAAGGAGGAAGGTTCTCCTGGGCAACATGAAGGGGGCTGGCAAAAGCCGGTTCCCCCCCGAAAAAGGCAAAATCATCTACTTCATGCATTACTAAAACCCTAACTCCCTTAGACGCTTCCTGACAGCAGGACCATTGCCGGAAACGGTTGCGAGGAGTTGACAGATCCTCTCAATATCCTCCAATGTCGTCAGTTCGCCAACCGGCAATTGCACAAACTTCTGACCAAGCTCTTCTGCGACCGGCAGGGTTGGCACCTGGATTCCTGCGGGGCAGTGCTCGGACCTGTGCAATGGAGGGCTATAATAGGCAGAAATGCCGGCTCCCTCAGTTCGCAGAATGTGAACCGTTTGGTCACGTGTTAGAGGCCATTCGCGCCCTATCTCGATTACCGCCATTTGGTAATTGACCTGCTCTCCGGATGCGTAAGGCAGCAATGTGACCCCGTCAACAGGTTCCAGACCCTTCTTGTACCCCTCAAGTCGGGCGCAATTCCGGCTGATAATACTGCCCATGCGGTCTAGAGAAAGAATGGCCATGGCCGCGTGCATTTCATTTAACTTCGCATTTAAACCAATGACATTCCTTGTGCCAGGCACCTTAGGTTGGAGGGCAGGAAGTGCGAAGTTGCGCTGCCAACGCAGCTTTTCCGCTAAATCATCTTCATTGGTGGTGATATACCCGCCTTCAAATCCGTTCAACAGTTTTGTCGCATGGAGGCTATACACCTCTGCGTTTGTGAAGGGGCCCAGCAGCCGTCCTTTATACGTTGAGCCGACAGCGTAGACTGAATCAAGGAATATCGGCAAGTCATGACGCTTGGCGATCCTTGTCAGCCCTTCTATATCCCCAGGATCGTTGAAGTTGCAGACGCCGAGAATTGAAGTTGTCCGCACATTGATTGCAGATTCAACCGCTATGGGATCCAGGCCGTGAGTCTGGCGGTCAACGTCGCAGAATCGTGGAAGCTGGCCTGCCCACTGGGCAAAATGCGGCAGACCGCGGTATGAAAACGCAGGCATTATGACTTCACCCTTGCGTCCGTTTGCAAACAACTGAATGAGCATTGTAATGCCAAGCCCGGCATTGGCAACGGCAATGCAGTGTTTTGTACCATGAACGGCTGCAAACTTATTTTCCAACTTGCGTACGATAAATCCACCATCGGTCAACTGGCGGCGATCGTAAGCTTCCTTCAGGGTATTCACGTAGTCGCTGAAATCGGGAGCATCAAGCTGTCCGATTGGACGTGGCGAGTCAAACAGCGGGGGTGCCCCGAATATGGCAAGCTCTTGGACGTGAGTTTTTAACAAGTGCTATTGCTCCAGAAATGCAGCCAGGTCGGTGCCCTTGAGTTCTTCGTATATTTGAGAAGAAATGCTCGGGTCCATTGTATCTTTCCAGTCGTCGAGTTTCGATGGGGACTTATAGACAGATCGGCGGCTGGTATCATGCCGGCTTTGTGATGCGGCAATGAAGTCTTTCGTCGAATCGGTCATCTTAAGGCTAACCTTATCGAATATTTCCTGCGAGGATTCCAGCGGAGACCTCATGAGGCGCTCGTAACGACGGATTAAGAACCTGTTTGGAAAATCACGTGCAAGACGCAGGTGCAGGGTGCTTACCCGTTTCCAATCCTCAAAACCCCAGAATTCGCCTGGACCTGTCTTCCTGCAGGATCCGCTGCGCCACTGCTGCTTTGGGTCCTGGCCTTGCGGAAATTCCAGGGGGTTTGTAATCCAGGAATTGATGGCCGCACATGGGTGACGAATGATGCTTATAAATATCAGATCCTGACACTTCTCCAGAATACTCTCAGTCAGGTTATGGAATCGATTCGACTTTATAAGGAGGGTTCGGGGATTTGCTTTTTCAGGAAAATCGGGCACCAATCCCTGTCTCCGAAGATGATGCTGATCCATGTAATCGTCTTCAGTGACATAAACCTTGGAGAAAAAATCCCGCCATTCTTTTGCTGTGGATTTTTCATCCAGAGCATTCTTGAAAGAGTAGGAAAAAAGCGGGCAGAATTTCACCCGCACATCGGGACTTGAAGCAAATATCTGCGAGATCCATGTCGTACCAGACCTTGGCATGCCCGTGAGCCAGAGGATCTGATCCATTACGGAACCTGCCCGGAAGGAATAAGTACGGCATCAAAGCGATAATGTGACGCAAAGAAAGACGGCGGCATCCTGGAAATACGTGCAGACCATCCAGACTGGGCAGCTAGTCTAATGAACTCATTTTCTGTATACCAGATACCGATCGGCGCCCCGGGATCATTCTCGATTCCTGGCTTGTAGTTCCGATCAGAAAAGAACACGGTCATCTTTTCTTTGTCCGGCAGATTGCCGATAAACAGGCACAACAGCGAAGTAAATCGGGATCGCAGTAACCGCAGTAGTTCGCAGGCGCTATCTGTTGGCAGAAACATGAATGAGCCGTAGCACAAACCCTTTGTGAACCTCTCCGGCTCAGGAAAAGTTCGGGCAAACTCAACGACGTCTTGAAGCATAAAATTTTCATTGCGCCTTTTTAGAAAATGCTTCCGTGCCACATCTATCAGGTATTCTGAAAAATCCACTCCCAGCCCGCCGGTGCATCGCTCAAAGATGTATGTTGTAAGCGCGCCATTGCCGCAGCACAGATCGAGCAGGGCATCGTTGATTGACAGTTCCAAGCCCTCTAAGACCGCTTTAACGATCATATCGATCTGTTCCTGAGGTATCGGTTTTCCATTGACAGTACGCTTTACCTGTCCCCAGAAGTCCTCAGGATCGCAGAGCTTGGGATGCTCTTTATAGAAAGTTAGTTCGGATGATCCAGTCACGGTGCATTGATTTTACATAAATGTTGAAATGAATAAAGACTCACACGTCGTCGCGTCGCAGAAGTATCCACCCAAGTATATAAATGAGTTTGTCCATGGTTAAACCCTCTTCACCTGCAATTGGCTCGGGGGCATCCGGAATATCTTCTTTAAATAGGCGTTCCCGGCCGAGATAGGTTCGTGCCACTTCGGCATTGCTCGCGGCATAGGTAGAGAGAATCTCCTTGCGCTGTTTCGTGCTCAGAAGGGGCGAATCGTCGAACAGGCCCGTATCCTTGGTTGCGGCTGTCAGCGCTATCAATTGCTTATGGAAACGCCGTTTTTCCGGATAGGATAACGGCAACCGATTGATAGATCTTTGAAAGCGAAGAATGTCGGCATTAATGCGGGTATTGATCGGTTCTTCATGCCAATTAAAATGTTCCGGCGTCAGTCCTGCCACAGAAAGGAAGTCGGCCCGGATGTCATTTTCTAAGAGGTCGCCGGCCTGATACGGTCTGACGACAAGATTGTCACGCCCGAAAACCTCTTCCCAGGATTTGAGGCGATCGGCATAGTTCCACAAGTCCCGGTTTTCGGCGATACATTCGGTTATTGCACCGGTATATCCCTGAGCCTTTACGACTTGATTGTACCAGGAAATATGGGCCTCGTCCTGCCGGCGAACATAGACGACTATTTTTGAGTCCCCTGGCGGGAAATTTGCCTGTGAGAGGATTTCTGCCACACCTCTTGGATTCGGCAGGAGAAAAAAGTTTTCACTGCTCATTATGCACCCGGGTGCTCCAGTCAACGACATCTTCAGATCTTGCACTAGTTCTTCCAGAGGACGAGCCTGAGGTATCGCCCATTCGGGGTACCCGCCGCCGATCAGAAATGCAAAATCGTGATGGCCGAAGCCCCTGAGGCTGACATCCGGATATTGCCACCCAAGTTGCGCCAGTGTATTGCGGTTGTTGGCGAGAAACTTCTCAAGCGCTGTAGACCCCGTTTTAGGGGCACCGATATGGAGGAGACATTTTGCGGTCTGCATTCTCATGAAACACTATCGTGTATAATATCGCAAATCTTTTCTACATCATCGAGGGCCAGAGTATCGTATATGGGCAGACACAAAATTTTACTGGAGACATCACGGGCTACTGTCAGAGGACTGTTTACGTGAACATTCCTGAAACAGGAATAGTCGCAAATTAACGGATAGAAATATCTTCTAGTAAGTACATTATATTCCTTAAATTTTTGAAACAAACCATCCCGGCTTATTCCCATCTCTTTTTCAGAGACCTGGATAGGCATATAACCATAGTTATACTCAACATTTTCCGGCAGCGGCTTCGGCAGCAGAAGCCCGGGAACATTTTGCAGCCTTTCTCTGTATGCTTCTGTTATCTTCCTGCGCTTCTCAATGATTTCATCCAGATATTCAAAAACCAGTAGACCCATGAGGGCCTGCATTTCATTCATTTTGGCATTGGTGCCGGGCATGACCACTTCTACCTGGTTCTGAAACCCGAAGTTTTTGAGGTAATCGAAGGTTGTTTTGAGGCCGGCTTCCTTGAACACCAGCATCCCTCCCTCGATCGACTGGTAAAGCTTGGTAGCGTGAAAGCTGAACATGCTCAAGTCGCCCATTTGGCTGATCGGTTGGCCGTTAACCTTAACCCCGAAGGCATGCGCAGCGTCATAGATAAGGCGCAGGTTATGGCGTCTGGCAATGTCAGCCAGGGCCTCGTGGTTGCAGGGGTGGCCATACACGGGAACAGCCAGTATTGCGCTGGTCCAGGGTGTGATTGCTTCTTCAACTCTCTGCGGGTCCAGTGTGTAATATTCCGGCTCGATATCCACAAAGACAGGCCGGATTTTATTCCAATAAAGGGCATGGGTTGTGGCCACAAAAGTAAAGGGCGTGGTGATCACTTCCCCGCTGATGCCCATTCCCTGCAGCGCTATTTGCAGGGCGAGGGTGCCGTTGTTGAAAAGGCAGACGTTTTCTGTACCTAAATAATCGCAAAGCTGACGGGTGAACCGCCTTAGAATCGGTCCGTTGTTGGTCAGCCAGCGATTATCCCAAATTTCCTTCAGTCCTTCGGTGAATTCACTCAGAGGCGGAAGAAAGGGCCTTGTAACATATACCGGTTTCTCAAAAGGCTTGGGCTTCATCCCTTTCTTCCATTTTTCTTCACTGCTTCCGATGAGAAATTCAGAGCTTTGATATTGTCGGAAATCGCGCATCTTTTCCCTTTCCCAGTCTTTTGCTCAGACGTTTAGCAGACCTTCCCCTTTCCTGAGGCAGGCGAAGACGAAAGATTATTGCTTCTTGCGAAACCTGAGGTGCTTCGCAACTTGCCGGTAAAGATCCGGCTCATTGGTTCTGACCCTTTGAAGGTATTCGAGGAAAAAGGCAATGAAAACAGCTACGAAAAATCCGGCAACAGTTGACGCAATGACGATGATGCCCCGCTTGGGGCCGGATTTCTTATCCGGAGGAACAGCCCGGTCAAGAACCTGGATGGTATTTACATCCTTGGCTTCCTCAATTTTCGCTACCTCGAATTGGGATGTGAGCAATTTGAAAACCTCTTCCTGGACCTTGGCCTCGCGCATCAGGCGCACAAGCTGCAGGCCGAGGTTTGGCAGGTCGTCAAAGGGAATATAGAAACCAGGAATACCCTGATTTCCCATCTTACTATCCTGAAGAACGTCTTTGCCCGGATTCCCGGACTCCATCCTCGACAAGTGCCTCTGCAGTTCCTCAACCTTGGAACTGAGCATTACGGCCTCGTTCTGCCGTTCTGTGCCGAACTGTTTCAACACCTCCAGTTCAGTCTGCGCAGCAATAATCTGACCGATGATCGCAGCTGCCCCTCCGATAGTGGCCTTTGCCTGCTCTTCAATGGCCACAACCTTGTATTTCTCCTGAAATTCTTTGAGCGTGGTTTCCGCCCTGGCGAGGTCTTCCTTCACGCTCTGTAATCGCTTTTCTAGAAAGACCCTTTTACGCTGCCCTTCATTGGTGTTGACCGTCCTGTTGATTTGATCCAGGGCCTCTATGTATGTATTGGCCATTTGAGCAGCCCTTTCACGGTCCACATCTTCGACTGAGACGCTGACGATCTGTGCGGTTGGGGAGACTTCGAATTTGGTACGACTTGTCAGCGTAAGATAAACATCGGCGCGGAACGTCTGGCCGTAGTGCTTCTGGAGATCGAATTTCTTGATCAGCGTGTCGGCTACCGTCCTGCTCTGCATGATACCAACGTATATGTCAGAAGTGGACTTTCCCCCCCCTATGAACTGGGATGCAAGTCCCCCAATCGTCCCTGCCTGAGACAGAATACCGGATATCCCGGAGCTTGTAGAATCCCTTGGGGGAAGGATGCGGGCGGTCGCCGTGTACTTGTTGGGAATTTGCAGGCTCAATATGACCGAGACCACGATTGCGAGAACGACAAGAAGAACGATCATCATCTTGCGTCTTAACAGGACGAGGAGAAGATCAGTGAGCTTGATTTCTTCTTCCTCGGGGCTGTTTGGGGGAAGGGGAATTTGCTGTGGCATGAAAATTATCCTTCGGATGGTGGTTTTTTACAGAGAGAAGGTAACAAAGATAACTAAGGTTTATAAGCAGACAGAGAACTGCTTACGGTTTTCATCAGATCATCTGTGGAATACCACCTTTGTTTCGATCAAAAAATTGATCAACAGAGCGACTGACTGATCCAGAGAGATTCGATCCGTCTCGATGATCAGATCGGGATTTTCCGGTTCTTCATAGGGCGAGCCGATCCCCGTCATATTCTTGATTTCGCCTGCCCTCGCTCTCTTATATAGGTGTTTGGGGTCTCGTGTTTCGCAAGTTTCCAAAGGGCACTTGACGTAGCACTCATAATACGGAACCTTCTCCATCAACTCTCGTACAAACCGGCGGCTTTCCCGGTAAGGCGCGATAAAGGCCGCAAAAACCAGAATGCCTGCATCGACCATTATCTTCGCCACTTCGGCAATGCGCCTGATGTTTTCTTTCCGGTCTTCCGGACCCAATCCAAGATCCTTGTTCAATCCGGTTCGGATATTGTCGCCATCCAGGACATAGCTTCTGACACCCATCTTAAAAAGATGGGCTTCCACCGCATGGGCGAGGGTCGACTTGCCGCTTCCTGAAAGGCCGGTGAACCACAAAAGAGCGCTTCGGTGGCCGTTCAACAGGTTTCGGTCGGAGCAGAGGACGGAAGATTGAAAAGGGTAGATGTCGTTCATGACGTTCACCTGAGGTATTGTGTGTAAAAATTCGCTGCAAAAGGTTAAGCTCATCCAGCGCAACGATGGCTTGAGCAGGCACTGAAAAATCTCCAGACAAGGAACGAAGAGTGCTCACAGTCTAATCCAGCCTGGTGAGAACTCCTGCTCCCACCGCGATCTGGTAGATCGTTTGTGTGAGATCTCTGGCAACCTTCAGCCATGGGTATCGCGTCATCTTCTTGGGCACAATGATGGTATCGCCAGGATCCAGTTCCGTCGAGTCAAAACCGCCCCATATCCATCTCGCTCTTGTGGAATCCCACGTCGCCATACCAAAAAATTTCTGCTGGCCTTTACTGATCACGGCTCCATTCGCCCTGACCACATACATCTCCCCCTTCTCAGCATTATCCGTAGGACCGCCCACTGTTCCGAGATAGTCTTCTACCGTCTTACCCTTGTCATAAACAAGAGCAGTCTGATTGTATACTTCCCCAACCACGCTCACGCTGTCAGGCTTCCTTTTTACAATCAGATGATCGCCCGGCTTCAATTCAAGGTTGTATTGGGAGGATGGAAGAGCCATCGCCTCTTCAAGGTTGATCACCATGCGTCCGGTGGATCGGGATGCTCTTAGCACTGCCACCAATTCCTTTTTCGCATTCAGGGTTTCCGCGATCGCGCTTCCCTGGGCCCTGTCGTAAGATGTTTCTACAGTCTGGTCGGACAAAGAAAGTATATCTTGTTCGAGTCTGGTGACATACTGCTGGAGTTGTTCATCTTGGATCATTCGTACGGATTCCCGCTGAAACACTGCGCCGAAGGCATAAGCCTCCTGTGTCAAGCCACCGGCTCTTTGCACAACAGAGCTCAGGCGCTCACCTTCCTTGAAACTGTATTCTCCGGGAAAGACGAATTCCCCTTCAAGAAGAACCCTTCTTTCCAGGGCTTGGGCGTATTGAGGAATCTCTCGAATATCGATGACGTCGTCTTTCTGCAAGACCAGGTCGTCGATTTTGGCTCCAGCAACGGCTTTTGACGGCGAGAACGGGATTCTGATCGAGTCAGTCTGCTTTTCGCCGGGCGAAATGCGGGTCAGGGTAGCATCTTCCATATACGCCCTGCCCGTAAAGTTTCCCGCCTTGAAGATCAGGTCCTTTACGGTCATGCCCGAGTACAAGCGATACTTGCCGGGAACACGCACTGCGCCCTTGATGGTTACTTCGGGCATTTCTTTCTTTTCCCATGCATTGTAGACAATCACTCGATCCATTTCCTGCAGGGGAAGGTTCTGGCTTTCTTCTCCTTTGAGCATGGCTTCCAGATCGAACTTGATGATCTTGGGATGGAGGTCGGGGGGTACCAATCTTACGATGTCCCCCTGGTGGAGATAAGGCTCAGGGAGCAGTTCCTCGTAAGATGAAATGATGTCCCGGAGTTTCATGCCCGGTTTCAATTCGTATTCTCTCGGATACTTGACGTGCCCTTCCAGGTAAACGACCTGGCGGACTTTTTCGTGAACGGGATAAACCTTTACGACGTCCCCGTCGTTCAGAATCAATCCAAGATCCTTATTCGCGGTTGGACTCGCCGGCCCCAGACTGAAGCTCTTGACTATTCGTCTTTGATGCTCCTGCACCCTTTCGACCACCACGTTCTGATTATGGCCGACCGGCAGTATGCCGCCTGCGAGTTGAATCACATCCCCGATGGTCTGGTTTCCCTTCAACTCATAAATTGCCGGGCGTTTTACCAGACCTGCAACCCCTACCACGGGTCCCACAACCGGGATGTGGATGGTATCTCCTGCCTGAACACGGAGATCATTGGTTTTGTTTCCCCCAATCAGGAAATCATAGAGATCCAGCTCTGCAATGGATTTCCCGTTCCTCATGAGAGAAATTTTCCTGAGACTCCCCTTCTTGCTCGGTCCTCCGGCTGCAAAAAGGGCCGTGATCACGGTGGAGAGCGAACTCACGTTGTAAGTTCCAGGAGTCTTGGCTTCGCCCACGACGAACACCCCCACGGTCCGAAGACTGCCCATCGAGATGTCCATTTGAAAATCGGTGTAATATTCACGGAGCTTTTTCAGAAGAAGACTTGCAACTTGGTCCATGTTCCGGCCGGCCACACGCAGTACGCCCACGCGCGGGAGCGTAATTGTTCCATCATTGGACACTGTCACGTAGTGCGTAGCTTCCACCTTTCCCCATAGCTGGACCGTGAATGCATCGCCCGGGCCGAGGATGTATTCGGGGCCGACCGGCACATTGGTTACAGGCGCAAAGGTGGGTAAACCGGCGGGTTTGAAAAAATCATATCCAAACTGTTTCAGCTCCCGTGAAATATCCGTCGGGAACTCTCCCGACATGATCTTCTCAATCTCGGAAAGTTCGGGAGGCTGCATGTATGGCGGCACTGGCGGCTTGCCCAGTTCCTGTGAAGGCAGCTCGGCGACGCCGGGCAGGAAAAGATCGAGACCCGGGAAGTTTTTGAGCCAGTCAGCCCTCTCCTGCTCGCTCAGGGCAGTGAAAATCAGTATCTTATCATCGTACTCAACAGCCCTGAAAAGGGTCAGTTTGGTCTCATAATCCAGATATGGAACAAGCCATTGCTTATCGGTCTTGCTCAAGCTCCGGAAGATCGTCAACCTTTGTTCATCGCTCGACTGCCTCAACACCTCTGCCTTCTGCTCCTGGCTGAACGAGGTAAAGGCCTTTGCCCTTTCATCCGGAGTAAGCAGGTTGAAGTCTTTTTGAAGGCCGAAGGCCGGGATCTTGGGAAGCGGTGCGCCCGGAGACGGCAATTGCTGCCCGTATGGAACAGGTGTGGTTTGAGCGGGCGGCTGCTGTTGACCGAGAGGCATCTGTTGATTGTATGGAACCTGTTGGTTGTACTGCGGCTGTTGACCGTATGGGGTGGGGCCGGTTTGCGCGCGCGGGGCAGGAGTCTGGTATTGATTCCCGTACGTTGGTTGCCTGGTTTGGCTTCCGGGCGCCGTAGTAGAACTCTGACTGCTCTTGGAAGGCTTGGTTTGAGTCCACTGCCCGTAACCGGGAGCCGGAATGGAAATGATGCTACAAAGGAGAAGTAAGCAGATAAAGTTGATTAACCGGGAAGCGCGTGCTTTCATAGAGGTCCCTTCATGTTTACGATTATGATGTCGGGTCTGTGGCCAGAGGTCGGAGAAAGCCCGAAGTACACCTCTCAAAATAATGTGTAAATATCGAATTCTGATCTCGTGGTCCATCGGCGCTCATAGCTCCGCCCCTTCACTTCCCGGGCAAGTAGGTCGTAACTTCCTTATTTAAGGGGGAGTTTTGCCGGTTGTGAGCAGATTACGGGGAATCAGAGGCCATGTGACGTTGTCAGTTCGAAACCGAGATCGCATAACAGGATACGCCGTCAAAGCAAACCGGGTGTTCAGATTCAAGGATCAACTCAGCGAGCGATACCTAATACAGAACCAGGAAAAAAGTCAAAGGGAAAACAGTGCGAAATCCAGATTACAGAAAACCGATTGAAGATCGGAATCCATGAGAAATCAGGCTGCAAAACCCCTGGAGAAAACAGCCGGTTCTCTCATCGCTCTTGCAGTCGGTAGACCATCTTCATTCAACGTCAATGGGCTTGCTGAGTTGTCGCACATACGAGCCGGTATGTGAACTGATCTTTTCCTTTCACTTTTATCTGCTTAGCGGGAAACAGGAGCGGCAAATCTCGGAAAACACCGACGCTACGAAAGAAGAAAGGCAGGATTGAAATTGGAAGAAATGAATACGGCGGGGGAG
>PHBH01000018.1 GCA_002840535.1 Deltaproteobacteria bacterium HGW-Deltaproteobacteria-15
GTCCCACCCCTTCGGGGCGGTGCCCATTTTCTCCGCGCTTCGCTTGGAGTCCCACCCCTTCGGGGCGGTGCCCATTTTCTCCACGCTTCGCTTGGAGTCCCACCCCTTCGGGGCGGTGCCCTTTTTCCCCGCAGCTTGTTGTAGCGAAGCGGAGAATGGGGTCTCGCTTGCGCGGTGTTCGAGCGTAGCGAAGAAAAATCCCGTTAGCTGGGCTGCAGGAAGCTTCAATGCAGAACCGGCGGCAAAAATTTTGTGATTCTGCGCTGCGAGGGATAAGAGATGGAAAAAAAGAACGCCTTATCAGACAAAGGCGGCAAAGCGGTCATTGATTTCCTCATCAATATTCCCATGTTCGACAGCCTTTCTCCCGATGAATTGAGGATGGTCGCCAAGCACATGAATTTCATGGATTTGAATGCGGGGGAGATTCTCTTCAGGGAAGGAGAAAAGGGCGACTACGTCTGTTTTGTCGCCGAGGGATCGTTGGATGTTGTCAAGAGATCGGGAAAGGGTCATTTCGCGACTCTTGCCACACTGACAAGGGGTCGCTCCATAGGAGAAATGGCGGTGATTGACGAGTTCCCTCGCTCGGCCACAGTTCGAGCCTGCACGTCTGCGGCTCTCGTGATCCTCACCCGCAAGGGATTTGATGTTATCCTGGAGCAGCATCCGGGCATAGGAGTGAAAATCCTGAAGGGCATTTCGCGCCTCTTAAGCCAGAACCTTCGCAAGACATCCAGCAGGTTGGCCGATTATCTGCTCCCTCTCAGCTGATCGTATCCTTGACAAAAAAAGGATAAGAGTTCATATTGTCTTCTATTAGGAGCACATGTCCTGTGGCGGTTTTTCCACTTCCGAGGTGATCAATGGCCGGTCTGATGTGGGAAGAAGAGCGAGAAAAGAGACGAAGTGAATCCCTCAAGAATCACGAAAGACTTTCAAGGTTGTTCAGGGAAGACAGATTCTCGTTCGAGAGGGAGAGAAGAAACGCCATCAGGGAACTGATCGACAGCGCCCCGGATGAAGAGCAGAAGAAGAGGCTCTGGGATCTGCAGAATTCCTGGGATAAAAAGATGAAGGGCGCAGGCTCCGCCCACAACCGGATCGTTCTGGCAAAGGTTATTTTCTGGGACCATTTCCACAATGTCTGGAATCCGGAAATCCAGAGACTCAACCGCATTCTCAACGAGTCAGACTGAATCTGAAGACTCTGTCTCGACCCCGACCGTCCTCAATTCCTCAAACTGTTTGGACATCCTTGAGAACTCCCGGTCGGAGTCGCCCGCCCTGGCCGATTCGAATGCAAAATTCAATTCAGCCAGCTTCCATGCCATCTGATCGAACTCGCCGCCTTTTTCCATTTACACGCCTCGTTTATCTGCTCTTCGATTTCAGTTCAACTCTATCTCGGGGAGTCGCCCTCATGTGTTTTGCACAATTCATACCAACCCCCCTTAGTGTTCTTTTCCCATGGAAATTCTACTACAAAGTCCCTCTTCCCATGACCTGGCGTCATGTTCCTGACGTTTACTCCTCTTTGTTTATCGGTTATGATCACAAAAAGGTTAGAGCATAATCATGAATCATCAGCAAAAGACTATTGCCCGTGTCCTTCTCCTTCTACTGGCGATAGCTTGCCACCCTGCCTCGGCTCTGAATGCGAAGCCCAAGGTCTCCTGCGAGGTGAAGGTCGTGGCAAGCCACCCTGCCCTGGTCACCTTCACCTGGGATGTGAGGGTGGAATCCGAACGCTCCTGGGATGCTTGTGACCTGATCATCTCCTTTGAAGATGAGAAAGGGCGCGAGATTCACTCTCTGCGGGAGACGCTCGCCATCAAGACAGGATCATCGCACTTCTCCGGTCATGATGTCTGCGATGCCGAAGTCTGGAAGAGGATTAGAAAGTATGTGACTACCTTTGATTGTGTTTTCTGAAAAGCGGGACGTGAACCGAAACAGCGCGAGCGAATCCAAAACAGATGGAAGTCTTGGCGAGGTGGAAGATTCTCCGCGCTTCGCTTGGAGTCCCACCCCTTCGGGGCGGTGCCCATTTTCTCCGCGCTTCGCTTGGAGTCCCACCCCCAGCTTGCTACGGGGAGATCCAATCATGCTGTTTTTCGGTTGGATTGGTTCGGGCCGGAATCGGCGGTCCTGTTCCGAATGGTCCATGCCCTTCTGGTCGTCGCAAGGATGATGTCGGCAGTGCACTGAACGAAGCCTTTGAAAGTTCTGGACAGTAGCCCGATCTCGCTCGGGAATGAGTCGACTTGGAATCTCCCCTTCTCGCACCCTATCCGGATGATCGACCCGAGAGGAGATTCCGATTCATAATCACGACAAAAGAGATCGCGGGAGCCGACGCGGACGGGTTCAGCTTGTGGATGGTTGCCGCATTTCGTGAGTAACAGGAGGAGATCGTCCGATGCCTTCTTCACCTCTGTCGACATGTTCAAGAGAGATTTTCGAAAAGCCGAAGAAAGGCTCATGAGTTCTGTAGACAATCTGTGAGTGTCAAGGAGGGCTGCCTTGACTTCTCCGACCGCGGTAACTGTCGCCGCCCTGACGTGATCGCCGAAAACAAGGACCTCCAACCCACCTATGAAGCTCCCCTCTCCGAGACAGACGATGGGAATCTCCTCCCCCTCTTTCTCCCGTGAGACAATGGCCCTGCCTTCCAGGATCACCCAGATCCAGTTTCCATACGAACCTTCTGAAACGATCCTCCTTCGATCTTCAAAACTTTCTTCTGCGAGGATAAGACTATAATCAATAAGAGAGCCCTTGATAACGGCCAGATCAGTCCCGTAACTGCCGGATAAGCCGCCGGATCGATACGGGATCAGCCGTTGTGGAACGCCCAATTTTTTTATCAGCCCGTCATCAAGCATGCGAAGCGCATCCAGAACGATCTCCATGCGCCCCTTTCTAATCGTGCGTCTACCCGAAAACTCCTGCGGTCGAAATTCAAATCGTCCCTCCTGCCAACCGAAAAACGAGTGAAGTGCATCCATCCCGAACCACGCGCCCCATCTTGCATCAACGGGCTCACCGGAGACGAAGTGGATTTCTCCATGAATTTTCGAAAAGTCGCTTGAGAGGCGCAGAATACCGGTGTAATTGCCTCCACCCAGTAATTGGAAGAGATCCGCAAGGGAGACAAACTCCAGATCGCCAGCCAGATCCGCTCTCCTATTCACGTCGGCACCCTGTTGCAGGATCACCCTGTCTGATCGAATGATATGTCAAAGAGATAATCCCCCTTTTTCGGCCCGTGTTTGATCAGCGTCTTGCCTGTAACTCTTCCTGTGCCTCTGAAGAAGGCTATTGGAGAATAGAACCCCATCCTGAGGAACCTGGCCCCGGGTTGAAGGATCCTGATCAAGTCTTTTCTGGAACTCGGAGCGACAACACTCACCACATCCCCGAATTGAAAGCTCACCTTTAACTCTTCAGTTCTTTCCTTGAGTTCACCTTCCTCAAATTCGAACGTCACTGATGTGATTTCCGGATCGCCCTCCTCGATCGGCTTTCCAGGGCGGTTCACTCCTGCAGGAATCATTTCAGAACCAGGCAACTCCGCCTCTATCCCCCTCTCGATAAGGGATGTCTGGAGAAAATCCCGGAGATGCAAGAGTTCCTGATTGGTGAGAAGACTTCTAGCGTTCCATTGCCCCAATCGATCGATGGCGGATTCGGCTTGATCGAGAAACAGAGAGCAGGCGAGGATGTTCTTGGCCGATGCCAGAGGGCGGATCCCTTCGGCGAGAAGAGTCTCAAACTCTTCACGCGCTCTCTTGTACTGTCCAAATTTCATCAGGGCTACGGCGCCTTCGAACGCGGTGTTTTCTCTTGTGCCGGAGAAGGAAAAGAGATCCTTGATGAGATTCTGCTTCTCTTCCGTGAGTTCAGGGGTGTCATCGGCTCCCTCGACCTCGGCAATGTCCGCATCAACCATGTGGATCCTTTTCTCGACGAGTTCCTTGATCAGCGTCCGGTCCGAGAGGTCATTGTGCGCAGAAACGTAAGACAGCGCTTCGAGGTATTTTTCCTTGGCCTCCTCGTATAGCCCCTGTTTCCTGTAGAGGTCAGCCCCTTTTACCAGCGACTTGATGTATTCCCGTTCAGACACTTTCCTTCCCTCCCGAACTTGAGGCTCCTGCTATTGCAGGGTGAAGCAATGTGCGTGCCCAGAAGAGAGTCCTCTGGACAATATCCTTAAGTATAAGTGATTACATGGTTTTATATATTGATCGCTCTGGGGCAGCCATGAATTCACATGAAGTGTATGCGATGGAATACAGTGGGAGTGTCTAAAAAAATGCCTATGGGAGCATCCTTGACCTTATTCCTCGGGATGAGATCAAAAATACTGGCAATTAAATCTCCTGCTTAGGCCACTTATGTGATGTGGATTATCTAAAACTAAAGACAGTATTTTATGAAACCCTATGAAAGAAAGTATACTTTCTCTTTGATTCCTGCTAGTGTGCGTCACTTCCATGAAACACTTTTTGATGCGGAGGGAACAATGAAGGACAAACCGCAGCCTAATGAATTGATGATCGATCGCTTGAGAGAGATATCCTCCTGGGTTTCATCCGTTCTGGATCTGGATAATCTACTGGAGCTGATCATCGACAGCGTCACAAGGCTGATGGAGGCAAAGGCCAGTTCGTTACTGCTTTTGGATCAGAAAACAGGGAAGCTTTATTTTAAGGTGACATTGGGGGAGAAAAAGGAAGAAGTCAGAAAATTCGAAATCAGTCTCGGTCAGGGAATTGCCGGAATCGTTGCGGAAACTGGAGAGCCTCTTCTCATCAACGATGTGACAAAGGACCCGCGATGGGATAAGGAGATCAGTGAAACCATCGGTTTCCAGACCCGTTCTATTGCCTGCGTGCCCATGAAAATTGAAGGTCACACGATTGGAGTCGTGGAGATCATCGATAAGGAAGACGGAAGCCCGATTCAAAAAGAAGATATGAAGATCCTGAGCGTCTTCGCCGAGCTTGCGTCCATGGCCATTCACAATGCCCGCATGATAAGCCAGGTGAAGAAGGAGAACCTGGATTTAAGAGAGGAGCTCGGAAGAAAACATCGAATTATCGGTGAGAGCCAGGGTCTGAAAAAGGTCATTACCGACGCCCTGAAAGTAGCCAACTCCAGGACCAGCACTCTCCTTCTGGGCGAAAGCGGAACCGGCAAAGAATTGCTGGCCCGATTGATCCATCATGCAGGCCCTCGCAAAGACAAGCCCATGATTGTGCTTAATTGCGCCGCCCTTCCGGAAACATTGCTGGAAGCAGAGCTTTTCGGATTTGAAAAAGGTGCCTTTACAGGCGCGACAACCCGAAATATCGGCAAGTTCGAACTTGCCGATGGCGGATCCATCTTCCTCGATGAAATCGGAGAGATGGCTCCCGGCATGCAGGCTAAGTTATTGGGTGTATTGCAGGAGGGGGTCTTTTATCGGATTGGCGGAAGCAGCCCCATTTCCGTCGATGTCAGAGTGATCTCAGCCACGAATCGAGATGTGGTAAAAGACGTTCAGGACGGCAGGTTTCGAGAAGACCTCTATTACCGTCTCAATGTGGTTCAAATCCACATGCCTGCATTGAGGGAAAGAAAGTCGGATATTCCCCTTATTTGCGCGCATTTCTTGAATCTTTTCAAGGAAGAGATGGGATTGCCCAATTTGAAGATCTCCCAGCCCGCTATGGACAAAATGCTCAACTACGACTGGCCGGGAAACGTCCGGGAGCTCAGGAACGCCATCGAGCGGGCAGTTGTGATGGGAAACGGGCAAGAGGTTCTTCCCGAGGACCTCCCTATACGTTCCATAAAAAAGAGTTATCCGGGTCTTGAAGCGGGGCTTTCCCTCAGAGAGGCCGAGGATCGCTTCAAGAAACAGTTCATTGTCACGACCCTGAGGCATACCAGCGGGAACAGGAGCAAGGCGGCCAAAATCATGGGCATTCAGCGCACCTATCTCTCCCGATTGATATCCAAGTACGAACTGCAAGGCGCATGAACCCCGAGCCCTCAAGAGGACTTTGCCTTTTTGGGACTCGCTCGCCAACCCCGCGCCAAGCTTCGGGGTCAGCACTCACTGTTTCGGTTCAGGAGAGCTTATAGACAGGCATCTGGATCCGGGTTCCCCTGCAGCTGGGACATCGGCCCGGACGAGTGAACCGCTCCCGCTCCTTGAAAATATACCCGCAACTCAGACAGGCAAACGGAGGAACTCTTAGTCTTTTCCCTCGGGAAGTCATGGTTCGACTGATATGGGCGAGGTGGTCATACACCTCCTTTTCCCGAATGCCGACTCTTTGGGATATGTCCCGTGCAGTAAGCTCCTCCTGTTCCAGGAGATGAGTGATCCTCTGCCGCACCGTCCCTGCCTGCACCCCGGAAAACTCACCCGGCGGTATGTTGTCTGGATCTTTCATCGGAGAACGCCCTTGATATCCTATGTTAGTAGATCCGTTTGGCAGTGAAAAGATATTAACGGTGAGTTCCCATGAGCGTTCAAGTGTGGCGCGCCTGCCGTAAACCCTCCTCCGTTCACCTGTCTCCTGGGGGCTATGATCCTGGTGAGGAACCCATTCTCAAGGTGAGGAGCGGACGAGTGCCACCCCCGCCGTCCCCACCCGGTCCCTCTCCTGCCTTGCTCCTATGCCGGAGGTTCAAAGTAAATGGGTTTGCTCATCTCAGAAAAAGTGAAGGTGTGGAAAACGTTATACCCATTGTAATCCATCACTCTCAGATCGTCACTTTGCCTGAGGTCTCCCAGCACGACTTGATAATGGTTACCGTATCTAGATTTGACTTTTTCCAGAGGGACTTCAGAGGCGATGTACTTTGTTATGCCTTTGGCTTTGAGTTTTGCTACTAATGTGGGATGGTCGAGTGCCTCGTAGGTGGTTAAAATCAGAATGGGACCTGTTCCGGTGAAAATAATGGCAGCCTTCATATTCTCACCCCCTTTCTTTTATTGATTCTACGGGCAAACGAAAGAGGATGCAACTTATCTCAAAGGGAGGATGTCGTAACTGGGATGTTGCTATGATCGAGAGTATAAGAGAGGCGTCAGCACACGCTGTTGTGAGCCCTTTATCTCCGCAACTCTCCCGTCCCTGAGGTAAACGAAGAAGGCGGGCACGGGACGGAGTTCGCCTCCAGAACCTACTTCAGTTGTCATGTAGGCCCATACTTTCATGTGGTCTTCACGGTCAATCTGTCCGGGCTGCCCCATGATAGCCAAGGCCATCTCTTCCGTCATCCCCACCTCGACTCGGCCCTCCGCCACTCGCTCCACTGTCGCCCGGTCCCACTCAGGATGTTGGGATTGGACTTTTTGCAGACGGGCTTCTCGTGAGACTGTGCACCCGCTTGAGAGAATCGACACAGCCATAATAAGGACAATCGTCATTCTGCTCATGTTTGTGGACTCTCTGGTTTATGGCGCGCCTGCCGTGATTCGAACACGGGGCCTGCGGATTAGAAGTCCGCTGCTCTATCCAGCTGAGCTACAGGCGCACTCAAGAGGATTTTCTATCTGTTCTTGCCCTCGCTCGCTAACCCCGCAGCTTGCTGCAGGGTCAACGAACGCCGATCCGGTTCAAGAAGGTCAATGCATTCACCTCCTCCATTGAGGACCTGCCTCAGGAGGAAATTCGTGTTCTTTTCCAGCTGGCCCAGGGTCTCTGCAAGGGCCTTTAGTTGAATCAGCGTCTTTCGAGACCGTTCCCGGTTGGGAATTTTCAGATCGGGGTTGGAAAGGATCTGGATCATTCCGGCAAGTTCCTTCCCGTCAAAATGATCGGATGTGTTGTAAATGAGCCCGGTCCACTCCTGTTTCACATCATCCGGCAGAACCGAGTATGCCTTCAATATCTCGGTATCTTTGCCAAAATAGAGCGATTTTTTCAAGGCAGCCACGGACCCCCAGATCAATCCTTTCCGCTCCTCATCGATCGGATATTTCTCGATGAGATTTCTCCATCTCTCTTCGATCTGCAGAGCCACCCATCTCTCGGCCTTTTCAGGCGGCAGGGGAAGGTCCAGAAATTTCCTGTGGGCAACAAGGAGTTCTCTCTTCAGATCCGACTCATCGCCTTCCATATGCGTCAATATCTGTATGAGCCTGTTAACTGCCTCCACCTTCTCGTTCTTTTCATGCCGGTCATCCAGGAGCAGTTGTTCCCACTTCTCTCTGAGATAACCGATCTCCTGTTTCACGAGGGAAAAAACCAGCGCGCCCTTGGCTACAGCATTTCTGAGAGAATCCGCCAGAATGTCACAGGCATTGATCCGATCCTTGGCCAGTTGTTGCATCGCTCTCATGGAGTTTTGCCGGAGGTGATAAGACAGCAATTCCGTTCCAAGGGATCGTGAGAGCTTCTTGATAATTACGGTCTCCATGCTGCCAGTACGGATCGTGTACGGCTGGAAATGGATCTTGATCACCGCCACAACGACATAATCGGTATCGCTCCAAATGTAATTGCCGTGATAATCCTTCGCGTACTCAAAGGAAGAATACATGTCCAACTGGAGATCCGATTTGCGCACCAGGACAGGCTCCATATGATGGGAGTCTTCCCATTGTCCCTCGACCTGAAGCCTGACACTTCTGGAATCACTTCTCGGGTCTTCCGATGTCCAACTCTTCTGCTTTTCCACGCACCAGGCCATTGCCTCGAGAGGGCGGGCCGGATCATCCCGGTAGTCGTTCCACGGTTTGCCGGGGGGGTTGTACTCCGATTTTTCGGGCAAGCCCCAGGAGATCTCGCTCTTTCGGCGATCGATGATGCCCGAAGTTACCCTCTCGGTAATCAAGGCAGGCGATTTATCTACTCTGTATATGGTCCCTTTGAATGCGTTGGGTAGACAGAGGAGAATGGTCTCTATCATTTCCCTGCAAGCACTCTCCAGGACAGCCTTTTCGATCGCTAAGGACAATACCTCTCCTTTGTAAGCACATCGCTAGAGGACGGTGTTTCTAAAACGATAAACATTAGTTTTTTTCGGAAATTTGTCAATAGTTATGATGAATCGATGGTCTTGACAAAGATCCATGCTAATGGGAGACTCCCCTGATGGGTGAAGAAGCAATCCAGATCGACCGCATGCCGGTTCTGAAAGATCCCCTTTTCATCGCAGGGTTCGAGGGATGGGGCAATGCGCTGAATGTTTCGCAGGGAATGACGGATTTTCTGATAGAGAAACTTCCGGCAAAACCGTTCGCCAGGCTCAACCCGGATTTCTTTTACAGGTTCGATGAAAATCGACCTATCGTCGATATTCAAGACGGTTTTCTGAAAGAGCTCACCCCTCCGGGAGGCACATTTTATGCCACCGAGACTTCCGACGCCCCAAGGGACATTATCATTTTCAAAGGGCTCGAGCCAAGTCTCAGGTGGTTTCATTTTGCGAAAACCATGCTCGACCTTTGTCAGAGCGCGGGTGTCAAGAAGGTCTTCATTCTCGGGAGCATGTATGACAACGTGCTTCATACCGATTCGATCATCTCGGCGCTTGCCTCCACACAGGATCTCCTGAACGAGCTCAAGGCCAAAAAGATCACTTCAGTGAATTACAAGGGACCCAGCGCCATACATTCCACCCTTCTCATGGAAGCGGGCAAACGCGGATTGGATTGCATCAACCTTTGGTGCCACTGCCCTTATTACCTCCAGGGAACCGTGCACTTCGGCCTACTTGCCCATCTGGCATCCATCATTTCAACCTGGGGGGGATTTGCGCTGGATACTCAGGAACTGGAGGCCACCTGGAAGGAGATCGGCAAGCAAATCCATGGGATTATAGAAAAGAATCCCGAGCTTCAGGCTATGATCAACGATCTGAGAAAGGCCAAGATGAAGGGCTCCTTTGATCCTACAAAGAAGCATGAAAAAGTGATCCATCTGGAGGATTTCCTCAGGCCTAAATAGCCGGGCACCGGGCCTGTCTTCACCTTAGCGGTTCCAGCAGGATTTTCCTTTCCGCTGCGCTGTAAGATTTGAATTTCGCTTTCAATATTTTCTGCTCACCGAAGATATTGACAATCCTGATCTCCTCTTCCTGGATGTCCAACTCGTCAACATTGTCGAGTATCTTCTCTTCTCTCCCTTGTTCCATCAGGAACGCATTGGCCTCGCACATGACCCGCCTCCGATCCGCCAGGTTCTGCAATGAAAGTGTTTTTCCGGGGAGCTCCGACCGCTTTGGAACCAGGATGAATCTCTCAATCCAGGGCTTTCAGGGCCTTCCTCATGCACTCCGCAGAAAGGGAAGCATGCTTCACCATCTCCCTGATGTGTCCGGCGCTCTTCAAATTACCGGCGCTCTCCAGCTGTTGGGCGAAATCCTCATATTCCTCAAGATGATGATCGTTATGGCTGAGCCAGTGCTCGAGCCTTACTCTCGCCTTTTCGACAAAGTCCATGAGTTCCTCCTTGGAATTCTCGCGACTCGTCAGCAAAATGATAATGCCTCATCCTTCTCATATGTTTCATAAAGCTGAAGTGTCACGAATCTCAAAACAAGCTAGCATACCAGCCAATCCGTAACAAGCGCAACTTCAGAGACGCGCCGGAGACTAGCCCCTGATGTCATGGAATTGCACATCGCGTTTTATATTGACTAAACCAGGCGGCATGGATAACATCTACAACGGAACCTGCAGCCGGGAGGGCAAATGGAGGGACCGGAGAGACTGGTAGGCAAGAAGATCCTCATTGTGGACGATGAGCTGGACGTCCTGGAAACCGTTGAAGAGCTGTTAAGCGGCTGCCTCATCGACAAGGCGCCTTCCTTTGAAACCGCCGTAAAATTCCTGAATAAAAACCATTACGATGGCGCAATCTTCGACATCATGGGTGTGCAAGGCTACGAATTGCTTCGCATCGCCACCGGCAAAGGTGTTCCGGTCCTCATGCTGACCGCCCATGCACTCAGCCCGGAGAACCTGATCAAGTCCATAAAAGAAGGCGCACAATCTTATGTTCCGAAAGATAACCTCTCCCAGATCGCCGTCTTCCTCGGAGAAATGATCGAGGCTCACCAGAAAGGGATCGATAAACCGACTGGGTGGTTTTCCAAGCTTAAGCCGTTTTTCGACAGACAGTTCGGGCCGGGCTGGAGAGAAAAGGATCAGGAGTTCTGGCGCGATTTCGACAGCAAGCGGGCAGTGTCAAAGAAGGATCTCCAGGACTTTCTCTGAAAATCCGCCACCAAGACGCAAAGCACCATAAAAATTTGATTTTTCTAAAAAGCGCGCGTCTCCTTGGCTTTCGATCGAAGTCAGAAGTCTTGAGGCTCGTACCTCTTGAAACGATTAGATTTCTACCTCTTGTTGGAAAGTCACCTTCAACTTGGTGTCTTAGTGATTTAGTGGCCGCCCCTGGTTTTTTGCCCAAGTCAAAAAGGGATCTTTACGCAGAACCTTGCGCCCTTCCCCACATCGCTGTCAAGGACAAGACTGCCTCCCATATCTTCCAGCAGAACCAATACCCCGGCAAGCCCAAGACCATGTCCCCTCACACAATGTGAAGACCTTGCATCCATCTGGAAATAACACTCGAAGATCTTCTGATGAAAGGTGGAGGGAATGCCCTCTCCGTCATCCTTTACGGAAATACAAAGACAGCGGTCCTCTTCGTATATCTTGATGTCGAGCCGTTCTTTTCGGTACTTCAGGGCATTGTTGAGGAGATTACGGAGGATCTGCCTGGTCTTGCTCTCGTCCAGACAAACCTCTTTTTCCCAAAGACCGTGAATCACATCCAGGTATACCCCCTTTTGTGCGAGCGTGCTCTGAAGGGCCTGGAGATCGCGGCATTCCCTGATCCGTTCGGTTGTGTCGTGATCCGTGAGGTCGAATATCTCCACCAGTGCCGCTTCCACGAACTCCGCGACGGGAAAAGATGTCTTATTGACCACTCCTTCACTCGACCTGCCGAGTTCAAGCACGTCATTTACCAATCTCTGGATGACAATCGTATTCCTGAGCGCCCGTTGAAGTACTCGAAGCTGCTTCTCGGACAGTTCTCCGTACTTATCCTGTTTCTGCAGAAGAGAGGAGATGCCCGCCTCGATGACAGCCAGAGGGACCTTGAGATCATGAACCAGAAATTCCAGTTTTATTCTATTTTTCTGCATCGCTCGCCTGTAAATAGAGAAGATTGAATCAAGACTAGTGGAACAATATGCCGGTATACCCGACAAAACTACTGTCCGGCCTTATATCATAGCTGGTAGTGTAGAACAATTCCATTCCCCGCTCCGCTCCCAATTTCCTTGAGGCTGCAATAGCGGCGGCCACGGCTCCTGCGCAGCAGGCATTGTGGTTGACCAGCGACTCCTGGATGACTCCCTCCGCGTTCATCTTCAAGATGAGGTCCCGGAGCCTCTTGTCGTTTTCATTCTTCACCCAGTCCAAGCCTTTTTCTCCTCCCCCCTTTGGCATGAAACCATAATTCGGACCGTAATGCGTAAGATCTGTGGAACCGATGACCATGATCGTGCGGTTCATGGATGCGGCTATTTCAGAGACTGTCTTGCCGATGGACACCGACTTCGGGGCGGGAGGAACGCCTATAGGAAGAATCATGGCGTCAGGGAAAAAATAGCGAATGAGGGGAAGCTGCAGCTCAATGGTATTATCCTGCTCGTATTGCGTAGGGGTTTCCTGAACAA
The DNA here is from genome assembly GCA_002840535.1 of Deltaproteobacteria bacterium HGW-Deltaproteobacteria-15. Classification (GTDB taxonomy): domain Bacteria; phylum Desulfobacterota; class DSM-4660; order Desulfatiglandales; family HGW-15; genus HGW-15. The sequence goes on from PHBH01000018.1 coordinate 12,703, forward strand.
AAGGGAACTTTGCGAGAAGGGATTCGGCAAGATCCCGGTCGACTTTCAGTTCGCCAAAAGGGGTGGCCCACCGGCCTTCCTTCATGATGTAGTTTCTGCTGCTCGCATGAAGGTGTTTGCCGAATACGACAAACGTATCCGGCCGCGTCCCCCCGGTCTGAAGACACTCGATGACACCACAGGCCACCTTTCCCGAAAAAACCCAACCCGCATGGGGCACGATTCCCCCAACGTACTTTCTCTCTTGAGCCCGGCAGGGCTTGGTCGTGCTCACCCACTCCTCAATGACTCTTCTGCACTCCGATTCCGTGGAAGGATACCAGCTGCCTGCAAAGTCGCTTCTTCTTGTAGCCATGACCGCGTCTCCTTTCGGTCATTTTGAGCTGACCCGAGTGACGAAACGGGCATTCCCGTTGTTCCTTGAACCTCTGGGTTTTTGCTGTTACTATACCTAAAACGCAAACGAGAGGGAAACACGAAAAAGAATGAACCTGCCGGACATTGCCGAGTGGATCGTAAGAATACCCGTTCTCCTTTTCGCAGTCACCGTCCATGAATACTCGCACGGCAGGGCCGCTTACTCCCTCGGGGACCCGACCGCGAAAATGGCGGGCAGGCTGACCCTCAATCCCCTTCCTCACATCGATCCGATCGGCGCCATTTCACTTTTTCTCTTTAATTTCGGATGGGCCAAGCCGGTGCCCATAAACAGCGGATATTTTCAGAATCCAAGAAAAGACAACGTGCTGGTTTCCATCAGCGGCCCGATATCAAACCTCGCAGCAGCATTCGTGGCAGGCCTCTTCATCCGCTACTTTCCCCTGCCCTGGGAGCTCTATCTCAAGGTGCTGGTGTACATGATCCTGATGAATGTCGGCCTCGGGCTGTTCAATCTGATCCCCATGCCGCCGCTCGACGGATCGCACATCCTGGAAAACCTCCTTCCGACAAGAGCTGCGCTGCGGTACGGCGAACTTCGACGATACGGTCCGCTCATCCTGATCGGCATCATTTTGCTGGACAGATTTGCCCATGCAGGCATCTTGAACGCGGTCCTGCTCACGCCCATGATCTGGGTCGCCCACCTGTTTGCAGGCGACAACCTGTTCGGGGTCCTGCGCTTCCTGAATTAGTCCACCAGCAGGAGGCAATAGTCGTTTTGGGTCTCGCCCTTTTCCCGGAGAGGCTGGACAGGGAATCCGTTTCCCCGGGCAGTGGCGTAAACATCGATGCCGCACGCTTCCATCGAAGGTCTTGCCCTCTGTCCGAATTTACACGGCTCTCCTTTTGGTTTTGAGCATTCTTCACATAACTCACACGGACCGGCAAGGATAGCGAGAGCTCTGTAATACCCGCTCTTGAACATCTCTCCTTCAAGACTCACCAGGGCATGGACGAAAGAGACAAAGTTCTTCTTTCTGCTCTCTCCAGGGATTCTAGCCAGTTCCAGATGAAAAAGAATCGCCCTCTGATAGGAGGAGAGCACCTTTTTCATCTCATCCGGAGTGGGAGTATCGGGCGGGCAGCAATAACCTTTTCCATATCGGGTGCAGCCGAACTGACATTTCAATCTCACCCAATGTGCGGTTATGACGCTGCCGGGGTGGATGACTCTTGCTTCAGCCCTTCTCCCCTTCGTGATGCGATCACAATATTCTCTCAGATCGACGTCTCTCATCAATCCACTCCTCCGTTTCCTCCAGTACTCCATTACTCCAATTCATTCTCACTGCGGCAGCCGGTCCGAATGAAGGCAGACAGATGTGACCGCAGAGCGTTTTGACAATTTAACAATCATGGATCTGATGTTCTTATGGTATTACAGAACAGGAAGTTGTTAATCGATTCTCTCGGGGGGCAGTACCCTCCTTGACATGCGGCGAGCGAAAGCCCATGTTCTGATCATGCCGCATGCACTGTAAATGGTCAAATCTTTGTTCGAGGAGCTGTGGGGTATGCTGAATGCAAAGGATATCATGACCACGAATGTTTTGACTTTGTCGCCTGAAACCGGAATCATCGACGCGGCGAAACTGCTTCTCGAAACGGGATTCAACGGTTTTCCGGTGGTAGATGGAAAAGGCAAGCTGGTCGGCATCCTGTGTCAAAGTGATTTGATCGCTCAACAGAAAAAGCTGCCCATTCCTTCGGTTTTCACTCTGTTGGACAGCCTGATTCCCTTGAAGTCCACCAGGAATATGGAAAAGGCCGTTCAAAGGATAGCAGCCATTACCGTCGGGGAGGCCATGACGCGAAATCCGATCACTGTCAGTCCGGAGACCGGAATAGAAAAATTGGCCGAACTCATGGTGGACAAGAATTTCCACACATTGCCGGTTGTTGACCAGGAAGGCTCACTCGCCGGGGTAATAGGGAAAGAGGATATCCTGAAAACATTGTTCCAGAGCCAGAAAGATGCGTAAGAAGAGAACCGGACAACTTGGAGGTGGCAGAATATGGCAGTCGCTCATACCAGTCGCTTGCGAATCGAAAAACATGAAGGGCCTCACAGGACAGCCCACGTGGAAAAGTTCCCCGAACCAATCCACTTCGGGATCCACGGCGGCATCAAGCAATTTTACCAGCAAAAATACGGCCGGGAGATTTCCGGTCCGGAATATCCTGCAACGCTGGATCATGTCATTGCAGGCGTCGCAGGGTGACTGACCGGTACGCTGGGTTCCGCGCTGGATGCGCGGGGAATCAACTCCTCCGAAAATCTTGTGGCCGAGGTCGAGGGCGATATCGAAGAAGTTGCCGGAGTGCTGAAGATATCCCGAATACGGCTCCGATACCGTATCCAGATCCCCTCCGGTCTGAGAGAAAAGGCGGAGAGAGCCCTGGCCGTTTACGCTGACGCATGTCCTGCCTACCAGAGCATTAAAGGTTGCATTGAGTGTTCATGGACGGCCGAGATGGTCGAGTCCCAGCAGTGAAAGAAAGGCTTGCTGTGCCAGTGGATTGATTGCCGGAAGAGCCGTTTGGCTCCGACCGGGCACAAAGGACGCGGTGCGCTCGCCGTTTCGGCTCAAAAATACACAGGGGGAACCACATTGGATTTCGTGCCGAAGAGGATGTTCTTCACAAAGGGGGTGGGCTATCACAAGAATCAGTTGCAGAGCTTCGAGCTGGCCCTTCGGAGCGCGGGAATTGAAAAGTGCAACATCGTCAGCATTTCGAGCATCTTCCCTCCAGACTGCCAGATACTTTCAAGAGAGGCTGGAATGGATGCCCTGAGACCGGGTCAGATCACTCCTGTGGTCCTGGCAAGGGAGAGCACCAACGAGCCCAACCGTCTCGTTGCCGCAGCCATCGGACTTGCCCGGCCAAAAGATAAGCGGTTGCACGGCTACCTCAGCGAACTGCACGCTTTCGGTCAGACCGTTAAGAAAATTGCGGACTTTGCCGAGGACCTCGCGGCAACCATGCTCGCATCGACCCTGGGAATCGAGCTGGATCCTGATGTGGACTGGGATGAGCGAAAGATGGTCTACAAGGTTGGACAGAGGCAGTTCGTGAGCAGCAGCATCGCGCAGTCGGCAAGAGGACATAAGGACGGTCTCTGGACCACTGTTGTCGCCTGCGCGGTCATGCTGCTGGAGTGATTGCCTGTCAAAGGATCGACCCAAGAAATGGAGAACCGCGAAACGAGATGAGGAAATCCCTGTTCAGTGACGCACCCGACATCCTTCCGGTCCGGCTGTCCGGAGGAATGAGCGTGTCGGATCTGATCCATGCGATGGGGCAGAACTCCTTTGAGTCCCGAAACGTCTACCGGGGCGCCCGGCTCTTTAAACGCATGATCGAGGAGGGCGACACCATATGGCTGGGTGTGGCAGGGGCAGGCGTTGCCGGGGGAATGGGGGGCATGATCATCTCGCTTCTCGAAGCAGGCTTTATCGACGTGATTTGTTCCACAGGCGCCCAGACCTACCACGATCTTCACTTCGCCTTTGGTCTCCCGGTGAAGGCCGTTCATCCCAAATGGGATGACAATGCGCTCCGGGCCCACGGAGACACCCGGATTTACGATATCGGCATCCGTGAAAAGGAAACGCTGGAGGCACAGGACGAAATCATCCGCCGGTTTGTCAAGGAATCCTATGGGCCGCTTTCCGATCATCCTCTATCGAGTTGGGAATTCAACTACCGTCTGGGTCTCTGGACGAATGAGAACGCACCCTACCCCGACAGAAGTTTTGTCGCTGCAGCCGCCCGAAACGGGGTGCCATTGTTCTGGGATTCTCTTTCCAACCATTCCATAGCGATGAATCTTGTCCGCACCGACCGTGAAGGTTATCCCGTCACGATATCGCCGCAAAAGGATGTCTTCGATTCGGCGGCAATAGCCTTTTCGGCGACTGCCGGGGGTTTTGTGGAGCTGGGCGGCGGGGGTCCGAAAAATTTTATTCAGCAGACCGGCCCCACAATCAGCCAGATCCTCGAGGTTCCCTTCGAAGGAGCTGACAGAGGCCTTCAAATCAGCACAGCGGTAGAGAAGGAAGGCAGTCTTTCCGGCTGCAGCTTCAGCGAGTCCGTGACATGGGGCAAGTACCGTTCTGTGGATGAGGAAAAGCTGGTGCAGATATGGGGCGAGTACAGCATCGTATTTCCGCTGTTGACCGCTTACGTGCTTGATCAGTGCAAACCGAGACCGCCCAGGAATCTTGTCCGGGAAATGGAGAACATCATTCAAAAACTGGAAGAGGCGAAGTGAACCTCAACCCCCTGCAATTCAGAAACTCTCTTTTACTTTCTTCCTGTAAAGAAATCTTCGATTTCGCGCAGCTTCATGTAAACCCCTTTCCGTGCAGAGAGTCTAAATAGTTAAAAGCTCGGAAAGGGGGGCTTTCTCATGAATAAAGCAGCCATTATCGCAGCAGGGTTTCTGTTCATACTGTCTACGGCTTATCCGGCACCCTCCCGGGGCATGGATCGGGAAGATGAAAACCGGGCGGATGCGCCGGTTTATGTGGGCCGAATCTCCCATGTGGAGGGGTTGGCTCTTCGCTATGACCCCGACGAAACAGCATGGGTCGAGATCTCTGAGGATTCCCCCTTCGGCTTCAGTGACAGGCTGAAGACCCAACAGGGGTCAAGGGCGGAGATCATACTGCCCAACAATACCTGGATACGGCTGGACCAGGGAACCGAAATTGAGCTGATTTCACTCGATAGCGAAGAAACCGGCATCAATCTGCATCATGGAAAAGCGCGGTTTATCAACAAGGGAACCGATTCCAGGATTACAGTCGCCACTTCCGCCGGACAGGTGACTGGGCCATCCATGACAAGCTTTGACATTTATATCGAAAATGATGCAATGCAGATCATTCCTTCGAAAGGTTCGGTTTACTTGAATCAGGGAGCCGATGACGCAGTTCTGGAGATCAACCCGGAGTCGAACGGCATTGTCACGGACGGACAGACTATTGCAGCGGGAAAAGGCCGGTTGGACCGGGTTTGGAACGACTGGAACTCCCAAAGGGACACCCTCTGGGCAAGAAGGATCGAGTCAGGGTCAAAGTCCGCGGAATACCTCCCTCCGGCGCTTGAGGACCAGGCTCATGTGTTGCAGGATAATGGAGTATGGGAAAGGGTTTATTATGATGGTGCATATGGGCATTTCTGGCGTCCGGTCCATGTAACACCCGGCTGGTCCCCATTTGCCGTCGGCAGATGGACGGTCTGGTACGGGGATCATGTCTGGATTCCCGCTGAGCCTTTCGGGTATGTCACCCATCACTACGGGAGCTGGGTGTTTGCGCACAGCCGTTGGTACTGGGCGCCTCCCCTGGCGTCCCCGAGGATCGCTTTCGGTCACCCGCGGTGGAGAATAGGTTTTGGCTGGTACCCCGGGCGGGTGGCATGGATCCATTCATACCGGCACGTCGGGTGGGTGCCGCTTGCGCCGCATGAACCCTATTACACCCGCCGCCATTGGGGGCCGCGGAGCGTGGTGGTGAAGAACGTGCACATCACCAACATCCATGTGCAGAAGTATGCAAACGTGAACCACGCCGTCGTGGTTCAGAAGAAAGACCTCTACCGTCACGACAATTACAGGAATCACAGGATACAGAGGCCGGATAAAAACAGGATTGCGCATGAATATCGACCGCTCCCTGTGATCGACCCCAAAGGGAAGGGACAGGGTTTTCGAAAGGCAGGTCAGATAGTGTCTGACGATAAGGGTAAGGGTATCGAACGCGAAACGCGAAGGGACGGGAAATCCGCCGCGGATCTCAGGGCAAAACCAAACGGAAAACAGCCCGAAATCGGCGCTGAGAATCATCAAAGTCGAGCCCGCAGAACGGTTGCCAATTCTGAAGGGAAACAGACCACTGTTCAGTCTGCACCCGCTCCCGGGAATCGGATCGAGAGCCGTCCGCCTGTTTCGATCAGCAATGGAAAAGGGGCTGAAAGCAACCAGAAAGCGCGCGACAAGGAAATCCGGAAAGATGGTGTGAAGGGACGTGATCAGCAATCGCAAAAAAATCTGAACCCGGCAGTTCGATCGCCTGCGGAAAAGGCGGTTTCCACGGGCAATGGAAAAGGAGCTGGGAGAATTTCAAACAAGGATAGCGGAGACAAAGGAAAAGAGGTCTTCAGAAATGGAAGTGGAGAGAATCCTCAGGGGTTCGTCAAGAGAGAACGCTCAGCCGGACCAAACTATCAAAGGGTTGCACCAGCGCCCCAAAAGAAGAGTGATTCAGTTGGACAAAACAGAGCAGGAAAACAGGGGGTTCAAAAATCCATCCATACAGTCCCAACCCCTAAGCGGCCCCAGGCACGATCCATTGAAGGGCGAACAGGAACATGGCAGACAGAGCGCCGACAGAATCCTGTACCGAACCAGATCAAGAAGGACAGTGGCAGGAATCAGGAACGCCGGGAGTTGAAAAGACCCGCAAAGGCGCAGGGTCGCGCGGGGCCGCGAGCGTGAGCTGCCTTTCATCCTTCAAAGCTCTTCAGGAAAAGATCCGCTTCCTTGATGGATTTTTCCATTTCCAGGATGAGTTTCTGAACATCCGCCTCGATGGCGCCCACTTCCTGCTTGAGAGAGCCGATTGCCTGTGCGTTCAGGTTGTGCTTGAGATACAGGACCTGATCCTGGTGGCGTTTGAGAACCGGCGTCATGCTCGCCTCTGCCCTTTTCATGGCCCGTTCGAGCCGGGAATAATTTTGCCTTGAGGTCTTCAGCGACGCCCTGCTTTTCTCACGGAGACCCTGGTCGCTGATCTGCTGGATCTCGGCTTCCCACTCCTTGAAAAGGTCCCCTGCGATCTGTTGCACGTTCCCTATTCTCTTTCTCACCGCTGCCGCCTGCTCTTCAGACTCCTCATAATCCGCTTTGATCTTGTTGTAGATTTCCTCCAGTTCGCCGCCTTTGAACCCGTACATCTCCTTCATTCTGGTCAGAGCGTCCTTGAACTGTTCTGTTGCCTCCTGTTGCTCGGATCGTGCCTTCTCCACGTTATCTCTCAGGAGGTGCCTCTTCTCCTTGCCCAGCTTCTCCCAGGCGGCATAATAGGTAGTCTGGCAGCCGATCAACATGATACATGCGAGTAGCACTGCAAGGATCCTCTTTCCAATTCTCATGGGTATCTCCTGTCTGCCGTCTTTGATCGTCTTGGGGTTCCCTTCAAATCTTTTTCGAGATGCTCTTCTGAAGCCTATGCCATCTTTTTTTCACGCAGCTCTCATAACCACTGTTCCATGAAAGCGCAAAGATCCTCACAACATCCTTTCGGGTTGTTCATTTCACCGAAAAGCGGCGGGCAAGTTCCACGGCTTCCGCTGCATTTGCCCCGAAACCGTCCGCTCCGATCTTTTCCGCAAAAACGCGGTCCACAGGCGCGCCGCCTACCATTACTTTCACATGCTTCCTGAGCCCCTGACTCACCAGTTCCTCGACCACCTTCTTCATTTCGGGCATAGTGGTGGTCAGGAGTGCGGACAACCCCAGCACATCCGGTTTAATCTCCTTGACCTTATCCAGGAGTCTTTCCACGCTCAGGTCAACTCCCAGGTCGATCACCTTGAACCCGGCGCCTTCCAGCATCATGGTCACCAGGTTCTTTCCTATATCGTGGAGATCGCCTTGAACTGTAGCCATGATGACGGTGCCGCGCGATCGGCTCTCGTTCCCCGCGAGCAGAGGTTTTACCACATCCAGACCATTCTTCATGGTCACTGCGGAAACCAGCATCTCCGGGACAAAGATTTTACCGCTTCCGAAATCCTTGCCCACAACATCCATTGCCGAGATAAGCGCATCGTTGATAATCGCATTGGGATCAACCCCTGCGTTCAGCGCCTCCTGCACTATCGTTTTGATGTCACCGTGCTTGCCGCCGATCACAGCATCTCTGATCGCGTCGATGTGACCCGCCATTGCAGTCGTTCCTCCTTCTCGCGTAAAACTCCAGCTCTCTGATGAGGGCTGATGGTGCATGCGCTTTCCCGGGCAAGTCTCGCCTTCAAAAGAGATCCCCGCGGCCAATCTGCTTCATCCTGTCATCGCTGAAGCGTTCCCACTTCAGTAACAGGATATCCCTCTTCAGCCGCCTCTACGATTGCCCGCAGGTTTTCAAGAGGCGTGCTGAGCGGAACGGCGCATTCCGGTCCGATAATGTTCACGCCCGCTTCGATGGCATAACGGGCCTGTTTGTAGACATCCTCCGGGGTTCCTTGAAGGAGTGCCTGAGGATTGTTAATGTTCCCAACCAGGGAGATCCTGTCCCCGACCCTGCGCACGGCCTCTTTGGAATCCACCTGCCATTCAAAGTGGTAGCCGTCCACACCGGATTGTGCAAAAAGCTCCAAGCGGTCGGAGCAGTTCCCGCAGACATGGAGAATGATGGGGCCTCCGGCCTGAGCCGTGATTTCCTGGTGGATGGGGAGCAGATATTCCTCATAGTGGTAAGGGCCGACCAGATTGCGGGTTGCGTGATCTGCCAGCACCACGATATCGGCACCGGCCGAGAACTGCGCATTAATGAAGGCGATGGTGACCGGGACCAGTTGCCGGAGCATCCTGCGCACTTTCTCCTTTTCGCCCATGCCCACTGCCAGGAGAAAGTTCTGGGTCCCTGCCATGTGATAAGACATAGTCCAGGGGCCCATCACTTTGCCGATAATGGCGGCCCGGCCTCCCACATGGCGCCTGATGGTGGAGATGGCATCCAAAACCACGCGGCAGGAAGGCTTTTCCAGTAGATCGGCGGGCACCGATATGTCCGAGAAATCACCATTGGGAAAGCCCTTGACATCAGGCATCTTGTCGCGGCCGCCCCAGTCCACCTGCGCGCCCAGGGCGGCAGCCTCTTGCACAACGGAATATTCGGGCATGACCGTATCGAAACCCAGAGTTTCGTGGCCGGCTATAGCCAGCTCGGCCATGGCCTGTGAATGAAGATGCGCCGCTGGAAACGAGACGCCGGCCCTATCCATAAGACCATGGCAGGCGATGGAGGTGGGGTTTCCGACCGGTGGCCGCAACCCCCGGCGGCCGCCGAACATGGCTGACATTACCAGGTTGTATGAATTGATCTTCACGATTGGGCTCCCTGAGTCTGATTTCGTTCACTTCAAACCGGCATTGCGAAGGGTTTGACATCTGCATTGACGATGGCAGTCAATCTTCGCGTAACCCTCTTTTCTGCCATTGAACCCTCTCCTTTAAAGCTCGACTCGATCTCTGAGGCGGAACGCTCAAAGAATAGCCCTTCGCGCGGGATATGTCTACATGCGGTCACATGCTGTTAAAAAGAGCTATGTTCTCTTTTCGAATATTCCGCATGAACCTCATTTCTAGATTAATCAAATACTTACAGTGAAGGACCTCTCCGGGAGTGTATTGGGTGCGAGTAATCGGGGTGGAGTTGATAACATGTTTGTGAGACAATCCTCACAATCGTGATCTGAATTCCGAACCCTCGGGACGGCTCGATATCGCGCCCCGTTGATTAATCACGGGTCCGTCATTATAAGGCATAAGGAGAAAGGGACTGGTGCCGGGTAGGCTGATGCCGGCCCAGGGCGTGAGCGTCCAAATCCCGGAATATACCGCCCCTTTCGACCATGTTGACAATAGGATGTTTTCCATCGAAATCCTGGCGTCATGCCGGGTAGGCAGGTGTGAATGAAACTCGATATTCCTGTACCTTTTGAAAGACTGGCCTGGTTTCGAGAAAAACTGGGGCTGGAAGAGGAGCACATGAACCGCCTTGGTGGATTTCGCGAGACATTCCTCGCTGAAAAGGACAGGTTCGCGGACTCCCTTTTTCAATACTTTTTTGAAATCCCTGAGACCAGGACCATCCTGGACCACGAAAGGCGGAGCAGAGAACTCAAGAGAGTATGGGCCTACTGGTACGAGCTCCTGTTCAAAGGCAGTTTCACCGCCGAGATGTTGACCTATCTCTGGAGAAGCGGGGTCCGCCATGTGGAGATCAATCTGGACAAGAGATTCATCAATCTGGCGTATGCCTTTATTCGGAAATTTCTCCAGGACGTGGGAAGAACCCTCGACAATTCACAGCATGAAGCCGTTTTCGTTGCACTCGACAGGTTAATCGATTTTTGTCTGCTGACTGAAACGCACGCCTATGTGACTGCCATTTCGCAGTGCGATATAGAGGTGGTGAAGGGATTGTCGCACCAGGTGAGAAACCCGCTCACCATAATCGGGGGTAACATTTTACGGCTTCAGAGAAAGATGAAACCGGGCAGTCCTGTCAGCAGGACGTATGAGACCATCCTGATGGAGAACAGGCGGCTCGAGAACATGGTGAGAGATGCAGGCGTTTACTCGGAATTGTTTCAACTTGAGCCCATCCTCTCGGATGTCAGGCTCGAGACCGCAATCCTGCTCGCCTTGAAAAAACTGCAGGGAATGGAGGAGATGAAAACCGCCCGAATACAGGTAAAGCTGGACCCGGCATTCCCTCATGTGCAGGGAGATTCAACGGCACTCGAGACGATGTTCTATTATCTCCTGCAGAACAGCCTGGAAGCGCTGGACCCGATGAATCCTGTCATCATTATCTCATCAGGAGTGGCTGATACGGAGGAGGCTTATACCCAAGTGGAGATATTCAACACAGGCAAGTCGCCCGATTCCGAGGAACTCCTCAATGCCTTTGTCCCGTTTTATTCCACCAAGCCCCACGGCACAGGATTCGGCCTTGCGATAGCGCAGATCGTTGCCAGGAAGAGCCTCGGTGATGTAATGCTTGAGTCCGTGCCCGGTGAAGGCACCAGGTGCATTGTAAGGCTTCCGATTCGCCACTCACTGCGTGAAGAGCTCTGACATGCGTGAAGACGGTTATTGTGAGGCGCTGTCCGGCGCACTCTTTTTCCTTTGCAGCAACCGTTTATGCGCAATTCTTTCGAAGAGATTTCTAATGGCCGGGAATTTCACAAAATCTTCTCCGGAAATGCGGTGGAGCACCAGTTCCGAATCGGCAATCACCGTGGCATTTCTCACGTTTTCAGTGGGAAAGTAAGCCATCTCGCCGAATACGTCGCCTTCATTGACGACTGCGATGACTCTTCCTTCCGCGTCTACTACCCGTACTCTCCCCTTTGCCAGGAAATATACCCCGTCAGGCCTTGAACCCTTCTCGATGATCACCTCTTCCTTTTCCCGCCACTCCAATCGAAAACTCTGTTCCCAATCCGTGTTCAGGACGAAGGTGTCAAAGAACTCACGATCGAGGGATTTGAGGAGATCTTGCGATAGCCGGAAAAGCTGGACCCCCAGTGGAGCACTGCCGCTCTTGGTGTCGAGTTTCATTCCGGCCGAGATGAAATCGGAAGTGGGTAAGCTGTGCTCGCCGATGTACCCGAGCACTCTTTCGGTCGCGATGTCTTTGCGGCCCGTCGCTTCCCTGAACAACCTTTCCGCCTGATACAATTTCTCTCTTGCCTTCGGGAAATCGGGCTTTATGCCACGTTTTTCGTTTCCACAGAAGTACTCGATCGCCGTATTCTTGATCTGCACATACTGGAGCAGTTTCTCTTCATCGACGTCCACGGGACACCTGTGTATCCCCGGTTTGTCCACGGTAAAGATATGTATGGGGTGATTGAAACCCTTGGGCGTGATCTTTCCGACACAGGAGATGTATTTCAGATCGTCTCCCTGCGCCAATGCAACATTGCGGTCCATGAGAATGGAAGTTCCAAAGTGGCCGCAGAGGTCCTGAAGCCTGCTTGCAGCCGTATAACTGTTCCCGAACCGCACAGTCTGGCCGTCGTATTGGAGCTCGATGATTCCTCCGGAATAAAGACCGATGTGGGTGCGGGCGACTCTTTCCGATGCGATCTCGTCCAGGAGCTTGAGAGCCGCCCTCAAGGCGCGGACGCTCTTTTCATTCTCTCCTTCCGACGGCTTTGACTCGAAAACACACGCCGCAGCATCACCGGCAATGTGGTCGACGTGCTGGGCCCCCTTGGCCTCGTCGAGAACGATCGATTCCAGTTTTCTGCGATAGGCGATGAGGAAATCCGCCATCTCTCTCGGCGTCATTCCCGCTGTCGTCTGGCTAAATCCCACCATGTCGGTAAAAAGAAGAGTGACCTCCTTTTCGACCGGCTGCGGTTCCACACCAGGGAATTCTTTCTTTCTGCTTCTCTTCACCTTATGATCCGCCCAACACTCTTGCTTCGCTCGTTTTTGCATCCAAAGAGTCTATGCAAAAAACGAGCCTTATGGCTCTGGAGGAGGAAATTTACAGGACCTGAGGATAAAGGTCAAGACGGTTGGCACGAAAGAATCCATCCATTTTCCTGCTTGAACCCTCTTAGCTCTTGTGTCATCATCTTGCCTCCTTCAGTCTCTACCCTTAGGAAGCAGAAATGAGGTCCGCAATGCCCGTTGCCTGCTTTTCTTTCAGCCTGTCGCAATTGCCATTCCGTATAACGAGTGACGATTCTTTCTTGTAGGAGGAAGCCATGCCCAGAGGTATGAAGATTGCTGTCAACATGGGTGGAGGAGATGCACCGGGTCTGAATGCGGTGACAGAGGCGGTGGTGCTATCCGCTTACAACAGAAATTGGGACGTATACGGCATCAAAAACAGTTATCAGGGACTCCTCGACACGGACGAAATCGTCCATCTTACCCCCGAAAAAGTCTGGCACATTGCGAGCCTCGGAGGCACAATCCTCGGCACTACAAACAAGGGCAACCCTTTTAGGATGCCCATTACCAACATGGCTGGGGAGACGGAGATCCGAGATGTCTCGGACAAGGTGGTGGATAATTTCAAGCGCCTCCGCTTCGATTGTCTTGTGGCCGTGGGCGGGGACGGGAGCCTGAAGATTGCCTATGATTTCTTCAAGAAGGGCATTCCCGTGATAGGAGTGCCAAAGACCATTGACAACGACCTTGCAGCGACGGTGATCACATTCGGCTTTGACACGGCTGTAGGTATTGCGACGGAAGCCATTGACCGTCTCCATTCCACAGCAAGGTCCCACGAACGCGTCATGGTGGTGGAGGTCATGGGCCGGCACGCAGGTTGGATCGCCTTGAACAGCGGGATTTCGGGAGCGGCGGATGTCATTCTCATTCCGGAGATCCCCTTTGACATGAAGAAGGTATGCGACCACATCATGGAAGGGGAATTGCGAGGGCAGCGCTATGCCATTGTGGTGGCGGCGGAAGGGGCGGCGCCCGCAGGAGGCCGGGCTCTGGACAAGGGCGCCGGCGAAGTAGGGCGCCAGGACGTGCTTCTTGGCGGCGTGGGAGAGTATGTGGCCCGGGAGATAGCCAGGTGCACGGGAAAAGACACGCGCTCCCTGGTTCTCGGGCACCTGCAGAGAGGGGGCTCTCCCACCACCTTTGACCGTCTTCTGTCCCTGCGTTTCGGGGCCGCAGCTGTTCGCTTCATCGCGGAAGGGAAATTCGGCAGCATGGTCGCACTGGACCCGCCGGAAGTGAAAGCCATTCCCCTGGAGCAGGTGATCGGGGGCATCAAGCGCATCCCCCTTGAATCGGATACCATCCAAACCGCAAGAGAGATCGGCATCTGCCTGGGGGATTAGATCAGCTTGGAAATGAATAGGCGCAAGAAGTGGGTCTGGATGCTGATCATTTCAGCAATCATTCTTTTCTGGATAATAAAGATCGTTTTCCTGAGGCCATGAACACTTGCTCAAATTGTGTATGAATCACGACATTCCATGGGGTCTCAAGGCCAAGGAGTCCTTGCGGAGATGGTTTCAGGTTGGGCTTTTCGCTCATCCAATTCCAGAGAGACAGATGGTCGTCCATTACCCTGGAGAGCAGCAAGCGCTTGATCAAGCTTTTTGATCTGCTCCACTATCTCCTCTAATTGTTCCTGATAATAACACCGCTTCTCTTCCAGCTTCTGGATTACGTCCTCCATACCCTCCCCTCCTTCTTACTCATATATAGCCAGTCTGTTACTGAATTCAACTTTCGGAACATGATCGGGAAATTGCGTCTGGATAACAAAGGCGAGGAGGGTCTGGAATACCGGAGGATAGATCGGCGTGAATGCAGCAGGTGGGCTCTGGGGTGTGATGGCGCACAACACTGAATGTCTTGGAATATCTTGAGGCCTACTCCAAGTAAATTACAGCGCCTCCTCCTGTCTTGCTCGGAATGAAATAGAAACTCCCCTGATCCGTAGAAAAGGTCAGATCTTCTCCATAGGCAGTGCCCGCACTGTTGGTCGCATAGGCCCTCACGTGATAGGTTGTGTCGGCAGTGAGCCCTGTCATGGAACTGGTGAACTCCCCCACCCCTGTGCCGTCTTGCGTGCGGCTGTTGCCGGTGGTCGGATTTGGCGAGGTGTTCCAGCAAACCCCTCGCTCTGTCACCAGGCCCCCGCCTTCCGAGGTAATATTCCCGCCGGTCTCGGCGCTGTTGGTGGTGATGTTCGTCACCGCCGTGGTCGTGACGGTCGGCAGACTCTTCTCCAGTTGGAGAACCGTCACCCCAAAGTGCGCCATTTCTGAATAGGACCCGCCCCAGGCCATTTCATGATCGCTGTTGTCCCAAGTGTTGTGAAGATAGACGATCGTGACGGAGTCATTGTAGCCGAACCCGAGCATGGTATGGCCCACGACGTGGATGAGAACGGGGCGGCCGGCGTCGATTTCCGCCTTGTACTCGGCGAAGGTGAACCCCTGGGTATTACCGTTATATCCGTAGATATACTGTGAAAAGTTCGATACGACCTGGTAACCTCTCGACTCGACAAAAAGCTTCAGCCCGTGGCACCCGTCACGATCTGTGGGCTCAGACCCTGTATAATCGAATAGTCGGGCTCCATCAGGATAATAATAGAATGATGTACTTCCGTCTGTATTGCCAAATGCAGACTGACTCGTTCCCATGTAGTCAGCTGTGCACTCACCTTGGATGTGCTCGGCCCAGTTCCCGATGAAAGGGTCCGGGTCGGAGTTCCCGGACATTATCCAGTAATCATCCACATGCCCATAGATCACGCGGCCATCCAGACCTGAGCGAGTGGCACTGAGGGGGCACTGGGCACGGTCTTCTCCACTGATCGTAACATGGGGCCACGCAGCGTTGGTCATTGGGAACACGCCGTCGTTGGCAGGCCCGCTATACATATTGGAGTAACCCACGTTGTCATAATAGCCAAACATCATGGCGGCGGAGGTCGCCGAGCAGCCAAAAGCCCATTCCAGGGCGGGCACACTCGAAAGCGTGTTGGTGCCTGCGGCAGCGCTTTGCACCGGCAATTGAACCGCCCTCGCTTTGACGATGGCGGGCGGTCTGCCGGGGACGATCACCTTGTCGACCAGCTTGCCGTTCCATACAAATCGATCCACTACATACGGGTTGGTTGTTTGTATCCCGTACTGATTGAGAGGTATCTTGATGCCGGCATTTTCCTGTGAGAGTGCCGGCCCGACACAGAGCAAGCATCCTAAAAGAAACAGCGTAATATAGAAAAAAAGGTTCCTGGGCAGTTTACCCAAACTCTTTCCTTCCCTAATGGGCTGATTTCTGCAACAGGCCAATTAGACCCACAAAACGATCTTCAGATTCTGCATAATGACTCATGTCTTCAGCAAATTTGAAATAGAGAGATTTGATGCCACCACTTTCTATCAAGAACTCACAGAGGTGTTTGTCATAGGTACCGGAACCCAGGGGTTTATACACATGAGTCCCTTCTGTCTTCTCAAGGAGGACGACTATCCGCACACCCGTTGAATATTGACCATGATAGGTGCTTGGCCCGGCCCCTCTGCGAACGATCATCCCCTGGCCATCCTTGCCGTCGACCTTTGGCAAAGGAGCATTTGGATCCAAATAGGATTCTTTAATTATGAGGTGCTCACCTTCAATTCTGCCTTGCAATATCTTTTCGATGGACAAGAAGGCTTCTACTTCTCTCTGAGCTTTCCCATCGAATACTTGTTCGGTTTCACGAACCTCACCGATTTTGCCGACCACGATGAGATCCGCCAAGGATATGAGCTCTTTGAATTTTGGAAGATTTAAAGGAGGAGGGGGAGGTTGCATAGCGTAACCTGCCTTAAGAATGGGAAGTAGCACGGCCAACGCCAAAAACGCCGCCTTTATTGCCGGTTTTATTGACGGGACGCCCAAAGACAACAACTTACATATCAGTCGACGCTTTTCCATGAGACTTTTGGTATGGGCCATATTTGGTCGACATGGCACGGTAAATTAGGGTTGTCATTACTGGCGGGTAATTGCCCTCTTATAGCTCCGCTTCGTTAAACAGTCAATGAACTGGGTAGGTCCTGATCCTGTGAAGGTGCAGAAGGGAGGTAGAACTTTCATGGAGTAGAGCCAAGAGAAAACGAGGCATTGCGCGGAAGTAAAAGCCATTCCGCTGGAGCAGGCGATCGGGGCATCAAGCGCATCCCCCTTGAATCGGATACCATCCAAACCGCAAAAATATCGGCATCTGCCGGGCGGTCATGCGTCTTGTAGACAATTACCGCGGCGGAAAGATTCAGGTAAATCTTTTCGAGGCCGCGGAGGTATTTCTTACCCGGTTCAATCGAATTCGCCGATGGGTCGCACAAAGGTATAGGAACCTGGTTCCTTGACCAGATAATGTCCCGCTTTGCTCAGTCGCTCTGCAGACCACACGGTAAAGGGAAGACTCGCCACAAAAGCGACGCAACCGATCGCTGTCGCGGCCAAGCTCAGCGGCCGCACGACGACCAGGTCGGCAACCATGGCTGCACCGTCCCCTTCATGGGAAACCTGGGCCGAGGCAGGCGCTGTCCAAGCGATGACTACAAAAAACAAGATTCCAAATACAATTCCTTTACGATTCAGATTGTACATTTCACACCTCCTGAAGGGTAAATGATGTGCTTGCAAAAAAAATACCAAGTTCTTGAGTGCCTGGGACGAGACTTGAACTCGTACAGGGCTAGGCCCCGAGGGATTTTAAGTCCCTTGCGTCTACCCGTTCCGCCACCCAGGCAAAGTACTTATTCCACTGGGATTAAATACTTAGATGCTGAAACAACAGGTTGCACAATCAGCAATTAGTATCATGTGCCCACAAATTGCAATGAATTTTCATTGGGAAACCAATGCAATCCACTCGGTAGACTAACAAGGCACAAGCCCTAAATCAAGGAGTTTGCCCAACCTTATGCGATGTCGAAGCAGCCTCCAGACGAGTTTGCCGGTCAGCGGCGCTCAGTGAAAATGGGCAGGCAGTTCGTCGTGTTCATGTTCAGGCACACGGTGATATTCCCCCCCTGACGCGTTTGCGGGATCGACATGGATGGTGGCATTGGAGAGATACCTCAACTGATGCAACAGATGGTGTCGCACCTCTTTTACGATCTCATGGCCGCTCTCAACAGAGAGTCCCGGATCTACTGCAACATTCAGCTCTGCATGAAGCCTGTGCCCGAGCCATCTCACCCGTACCTCGGAAATGTCCCTTACCCCAGGCGTATGGCTTACGGCGTGTCTGATTTCCCCTGTGACCTCCGGGTCCACCCTGTCAAGCATGCGAGTAAAGATGGATTTGCCGGATTCCCATACAATCCTGAGAATGGCAAGGGTAATCAGCAGGCCCACGATGGGGTCCGCCAGGGGATAGCCCAGCCAAACCCCCAGAGCCCAAAAGAGAACGGCCAGACGGGTATCTGGCACAAGAAGGAAATTGCCGCCACAAAGGAATTCCTCTTTATTCCTGTGCCTTCAGAAATACCGGCCCTTTCCGGTCGCGGACCAGCAGGAGGGTCGTTCCGGCCAATCCGGCGATAAACAGGCCATAGTCTTCATAAACCCTCAAGGTTACGGCAGCGCTCAGTCCAATCACCGCCCACAAAAGGGGAATAACGAGAAGATGTTTGGGAACACGGCCGCGTGTCAGCAGCAGCAGGCCGAACGTGAAGATGGTGGAAGGGCAAGGGGCTACG
Source organism: Deltaproteobacteria bacterium HGW-Deltaproteobacteria-15 (assembly GCA_002840535.1). GTDB lineage: Bacteria > Desulfobacterota > DSM-4660 > Desulfatiglandales > HGW-15 > HGW-15. The sequence continues at coordinate 31,141 of PHBH01000018.1, forward strand.
CCGAATGCCGGAGAGTGCGGCCATGAGTGACCCGCGAGGGTTCCCAAAAGAGGATAGAGCGCCATGGCGTAGAATATGAAGAGACCCCCTGTCAGCGAATAGCCATCCCTTGAAAACCCGAAGACCAGATTGCCTCTCAGGACGCCATTCCAGAAGAACAGAAGCCCCTGAACAACAAACACTATGCCGAACAGGAATGCCCCCTTGTTGATCATGCTGAAAAACCCTATGTGATAGACGATCCCGTTCCACATCCACATGAGGGAGACAATCGCGCTGATCACGCGGTCTGCATTGCGTGGCCCTGCAAAAAGCATGTAAATCGCTGATGCTCCAGCGAGGTAAGCGAGTATTTGCATGGGCCAGATGGCCAGGTTGTAGCTCTGAAAAACGGACAGGAATTCATCTACTGTAAACGGCAGTCTCATCTTCTTCTTCCTCCATCCATACGTTGTGATCGGTCAGCCCGTAATCCTTGAGGACCCGGGCCAGGCATACGCCCAACTCGCTTCCGCCTGAGGGCAGTCCTTCAATTTGCCATTCCAAATGAATGCTGAAATCGGATGCAGGCAGGCCGGCCCGTGAGAAGACCCTGGCGCTCCTCAAGCCATCCCATTGGGCGGCCTTCCTGAGAGAGAACAACAGTCGGGTTATATCCCGGTAAGGGGTGGCCCCGCCTATTCGAACACGGATGATTTCTGTCCAGTTCACGACTGCGTTTCCTCCCGGCGAAGTTGCCCCATTCGGTTGCCAGAAACGTGCCGAAATGATTTGTGGCCTCAAATCATATCCTTGTGTATTCTTGGTCTTTGTCTCCGCCAGATAAGGTGGAATTCACCGCCATATCTGGCGGCTATTGGCCAATGCCGCCAAATACGGAGGCGAAGGAGGGAAGGAGATGGCGGATTCCAGGGAATACGAGTTTTTTATGGGGGCGACGACCAGGTTGTGCGGGAGCCTGGATATAGAAACGGCTCTCCGGGAGTTCCTGCTCTATGCCCGGGATTTCATGCCGCTGGATCAGGTTACCCTGAATCTCCTGGACTTTTCGCTGGGTTTGATCAGGGTCGTTGCCGGCGCCACCGCGGAGCAGGGAAAGAAGCTGGACCTCGCCGTCCCTCTTTCGCAAAAGGCGCTGTCCGACCTGTCGGGCCATGGAGGGCCTCCAAAAGTGAGACTCATCAATCGTCTCCAGGATGACCTGGTCTCGAACGAAATGTCGAAGATCATGGGCAAACCCGACTCTTCCCTGCTGATTCTGCGCGTGAAGCTGGGAGGGAAGCCACTTGGAAGCGTCGTCTTCCGGTGTGACGGAACAAGCCGCTACACCGCCGATCATTCGCGGCTCGTCTCTCTCCTGAATGAGCCCTTTGCCATCGCCCTCTCCAATTTCCTGCGCTTCGAGGAAGTTCGAAAACTGAAGGAGATGCTGGCAGACGACAACCGGTTTCTTCAGCAGGAGTTACGCGCCTATTCGGGGGAGGAGGTTATCGGCCGGGACTTCGGCCTCCGGTCGATCATGGAAATGGCCGGCAGGGTGGCCCCCATGGACAGCCCCGTGCTCCTGCTCGGGGAGACCGGGACCGGAAAAGAAGTCATCGCCAGCGCCATCCACCATTTGTCGGCCAGGAGAGACGGCCCCTTCATCAAGGTCAACTGCGGGGCCATACCCGAGACATTGGTGGACAGCGAGCTTTTCGGTCATGAAAAGGGGGCGTTCACGGGCGCCATTTCACAGAAGCGGGGCCGGTTTGAACGGGCGCACAAAGGAACGCTTTTCCTGGACGAGATCGGGGAGCTGCGCCCGGAGGTCCAGGTCAGGCTGCTTCGGGTGCTTCAGCAGAATGAAATCGAAAGGGTGGGTGGCAGCAGACCTATCCTTGTTGACATCCGCGTAATAGCCGCAACACACCGGAACCTTGAGCGTATGGTCTCCGACGGCCTTTTCCGGGAAGATCTGTATTACAGGATCAGTGTGTTCCCCATCCGAATCCCTCCACTGCGCCATCGAAAAATGGATATTCCGGTGCTGGTCCGGCACATCCTTGAAAAGAAATCCAAGATGATGGGGTTGCCCGTGACACCCTCTCTGGCCCAGGGAGCGCTCGATCAGTTGACGGCGTATGAGTGGCCCGGGAATGTTCGTGAACTGGAGAATGTTCTTGAGCGGGAGCTGATCTTGTGTAAAGGAGGGATGCTGCATTTCAGCGGGTTGACGGCACCGGGGAGGGAGCGTGTTTCCGAACTCCCTGAGCAGATGACAGGCGGTTTCCCGTCCCTCAATGAAGCCGTATCCTCGCACATCAACCGCGCTCTGGAACGATGTGGCGGAAAGATTGAAGGACGGGATGGTGCGGCGCTTCTGCTCGCCATGAAACCGAGCACGCTGAGGAACCGGATGAAGAAGCTGGGAATCGGCAATATACGCCGATCAGGCGCTAACAAACTGGAGGCATAGCCATGTTCCACCGTGGGCCTTTGTCGGCCATTGTGCTTCTTCTGCTGTCTTTCTGGAAAGATCGCAGGAAAACCGCCGCAGCCAAGTTTGTGTCTTCCAATCAATACAGCCCCAAGCCGAGGGAAGTGCGTTTCGACATGGTAGGGAATACCGCGCGGCAAACTAATCGGTTCCGAACGGTCAGAGCGATAAGAGGGAAAGGAAGATTGCGATGCAAGACCTCATTGGGCGACCTCTAGACTCCCCCACTCCCCATCCCACCTTCATGCAGGCAACGCGGTTCTGGCTGAAGCTTGGGTTCATCAGCTTCGGAGGTCCTACCGGGCAGATTGCGATCATGCAGCAGGAAGTCGTTGAGAGAAAACGATGGATCAGCACCGAACGATTCCTGAATGCCCTCAACTACTGCATGCTCTTGCCTGGGCCGGAGGCACAGCAACTGGCCGTCTACATCGGCTGGCTGCTGCACAGAACGGCAGGAGGCATCGTTGCGGGATCTCTTTTCGTAATCCCCTCCATGTTCGTCCTTTTCGGACTCAGCTACGTTTACGCGACTTACGGGAACATTCCGTGGATCGCCTCCGTGTTTTCCGGTCTCAAGCCTGCCGTGATAGCGGTGGTTGCCGCTGCGGTCATCAGGATCGGCAGGAAGGCGCTCAAGAACAACGTCATGATAGCCATGGCGGCCCTCTCCTTTGTAGCCATCTTTTTTTTCAAAGTCCCTTTCCCGGTGATCGTGATCGGCGCCGGCCTGATCGGGCTGGCCGGGGGGATGCTCCTGCCGCAGATCTTTGTCGCCCAAAAGGGGCAACGATCGGCCGTGACGGAGGACGGCTATGTGGTGATCTGCGAAGACCCTGTGTCCTGCCATATCCACCCCTCCAACAGGAGGAGCATCCTTTTGATCCTCGTACTCCTCGTGCTCTGGGCTGTGCCGATGTGGGCTCTCTATCTGTTTGACGGGGCTCCGGCTTTCTTCAAGGAAGGGCTTTTCTTTACGAAGGCGGCTTTCCTGACCTTCGGGGGCGCTTATGCGGTGCTTCCTTATATTGCGCAGGCAGGGGTCGAGCAGTATGCCTGGCTCAGCGGCCCGCAGATGATCGACGGGCTGGGCCTGGCGGAGACAACACCCGGGCCTCTCATCATGGTGGTCCAGTTCATCGGTTTCCTGGCCGGCTGGAACTACCCCGGTATCCTGAGCCCCATCGGCGGAGCGGTCATCGGCTCATTGGTCGCCACCTATTTCACCTTCCTGCCCTGCTTTTTCTTCATCTTCATCGGGGCGCCCTACATCGAAAAGCTCAGGGGAAACCTCAAACTCACTGCGGCCCTCTCCAGCATCACCGCCGCTGTGGTGGGGGTTGTGCTAAACCTGGCGGTCTGGTTCGGGCTTCAGGTGCTGTTTCCCTCGGGAGCAGCCTTCAATTCGTTCGGCGCGGTCCTGGCCGTTGCATCGTTTGCAGCCATTCAGTGGGGAAAACTGGGTGTGGTCACAGTCATCTTATGCTCAGCCGGTGTAGGTCTAATTCGTTTTCTGGCCTTCGCAGCCTTATCCTAAGAGTCAGACATCAGCTGGTTGGCTTGCCTCAGGGTTCTATATCGTAGGGCTGAACTCTTCAAGGCATATTGAAGATAGATCGACTTCTATCCTTGCATTGCCAATGGAGCGGAACCCCATTGATAAACAAACCGGGGTGAAGGTTCTGACTGGTTCTCAGCCTCGCCTCCTCTGCTCAGCCTATCCTCCGCTCCGCCCTCGACTCCTCCACCAGCCTCAACAACCGGAACTCATACTCACGGTTTTCTGTGAAACGGCTTGGATTCCCCTGCATTTTAACTCACACTTCTCTAATTTGACATAAGCGAGATATAGGTCTAATAAAAAGTAAAAAATGAAGGGAGATTCTCATGGGGCTTCGTTTAAAGATTCTCTCCGGATTCCTGATACTATCTGCAATGCTTCTTATAGCCGGAGCCTGGTCCATACGGGAGGTCGCATCGATGGGCGGCTCGGTTCAAAGGCTTCTCGATGACAACTACAAGAGCATCAATGCAGCCAAATCCATGATTGAAGCTCTGGAACGCGAAGACAGCGGCGTCCTGCTTCTCCTCCTCGGAAGGTTGGAGCAGGGAAAGTCTATCATCCGGAACGCAGACCGGCTGTTCATGGCAGCTTTTGAGATCGCCAGCCATAACATCACGGTTGAGGGCGAGAAGGCCCAGATCGAAGAAATCGATTCCAAATACCGTGCATACAAGGAGCTGTGGGTCCGACCCATATCCGGAACCAGGCTGGAAGGAGATCTGAACTGGTATTCCGAAGAGGTTCACATTGCCTTTCAGGATGCCAAGGCTTCGGTCGACAGGCTGATGGCAATGAACGACCGGATGATGTATGAGATCGCCTCGGAGCTCAAAGCGCGCTCCCATCGCGCGATCATGCCCGGAGTGATTGCAATCATCGCGGCCCTGGTCTTCAGCCTCGTTTTTAATTTTTTCGTTCACATCTACGTGGTTAATCCCATTATCGGGATTACCAACTCCATTCAAAGTTTCATCGATAGCCGCGAGCCGTTCCAATTCAAGGTGGAGACGAACGACGAAATATCGAAACTGTCCGAGTCTCTTGGGAATCTGCTTGCACAGATTCGCGCCGGGAGAGAGCCCCAATGAGACCCCAGATCGTTTTCCGATACGTGGGTTTCGTCCTGCTGATCAATGGCTGTTTTCTCTTTGTCTCATCTCTGATCTCGGCCCTGGATCATGACTCCGCTTTTTTTCCTCTTCTCTACAGCACCCTGGTATCGGCGCTCTTCGGGATCTTTCCCTTTATCTTTGTCCCCCCCACCTCTTCCATCTCCAAAAAAGAGGGCTTCCTGATCGTACTGTCGAGCTGGCTGCTCTCATGCATTGTCGGCGTCCTGCCATACTTACTTTGGGGAGGCGAATTCACTCCTACAAACGCATGGTTTGAGAGTGTCTCCGGCTTCACCACCACCGGGTCATCCATCCTTTTGGATATTGAAGCGGTCCCTCGCGGACTCCTTTTCTGGCGGGCGTCCACTCACTGGATCGGCGGCACGGGAATCATCATCTTTGCTCTATCGGTTCTCCCGGTGATGGGAAAGATCGGGATGATCCTTTACCGAAGCGAGATATCCACACTGGCAACCGACAATTTCATGTATAGAACCCGCAAGACCCTGCAAATCGTGCTGAGCGTCTACGTGGGTTTGACTTTGCTCGAGACAATTGCGCTGCTGTTTTGCGGCTTCACTCTCTTTGATGCCGTAACCCATGCTTTTGCGACCATCGCAACCGGGGGCTTCTCCACAAAAAATCTGAGCGTCGCTCATTTCAAGAGCGTGCCGGCAGAAGTAGTCATCATGGTATTCATGTTTCTCTCAGGTCTTCATTTCGGTTTAATTTTCATCGCGGTCACCGGCAAAAGCTTCGACATTCTGAAATCCACAGTTGCAAGGTACTATACCGCCGCACTCTTTGCGGGGATAATCTTGACCGCCATCAACATCCACGGACAACCATTTGAGACCTATCTGGACTCCCTGCGCTATGCCGCATTTCAGGTGATCTCCCTGGGTACATCCACCGGGTTTGCTACGGCCGATTCCACCCTATGGCCGCCATTTGCTCATCTTGTGCTCATGTTCTTTATCCTGCAGGGGGCATGCGCGGGGTCCACGTCAGGGGCCATTAAAGCAGATCGGATCGTGATCCTCGCAAAGTCGATCATCAGAAGGATTAAGATGATCCAGCACCCCAGTGCTGTCTTTCCGCTCAAGGTGAACAAGGCAGCTGTAGGGGAAGATGCGGTGGAATTATCGCTCCTCTATATCTCAGCCTATCTCGGGGTAATCTTCATTTCGACCCTTCTCCTGACCCTCATGAACATCGATATTTTAACGGCATTCTCAGGTTCTGCCGCAACCATGGGCAATATAGGTCCGGGGTTCGGATCCGTGGGATCGGTAGGCAACTTCAGCCAGATTCCGGAAGCGGGGAAATGGGTCTTGTCAGTAAACATGCTATTAGGAAGGTTGGAGATCTTCAGCATCATCATCTTTCTCATGCCAAGATCCTGGAGATAGAATTTCCACTTTCACATCTCCTTTCCTGTTTAGGTCCGCTCCTACCGGTAGACGAAGTCCTGCCGATATGCTAACTGTAATGCGCAACTGTTGTTGAGACCCCGGGTATCGAGGAAACCTTATTGGAAACGCTGTTTTTTTCCACCGCCATCGTCGCCCTCGCGGAGATGGGGGACAAGACTCAGCTTCTGTCGTTTGTTCTGGCAGCCAAACTCAAACGCAAGGTACCCATTGCCCTGGGAATACTGTTTGCGACCCTCGCCAATCACTTTCTTGCAGGCTACATCGGGGGCTGGCTCGCAAGCCTCGTTTCCCCGAAGACATTGAAGTGGATCGTTGCCCTCTCCTTTTTCGCCTTCGGCGCGTGGGCGCTGAAGCCTGACAAACTGGAAAAGAATCAGAAACTCCGCGGCGCAGGCGTGTTTCTGACCACATTGATCGCCTTTTTTCTCGTGGAGATGGGTGATAAAACTCAACTCGCGACCGTAGCACTCGCTGCGCGCTACGATTCTCTGGTGGCGGTTGTGATGGGCACAACACTCGGCATGATGATTGCCAACGTACCGGCCGTTTGGATGGGTGACACACTGGCCCGCCGTATGAACATGAAGGTAATGCACTGGATAGCCGCAGGATTATTCGTCCTCATGGGTGTTCTGACATTGCTGGTGGAAACTTGACATCCCGTCAAGAATAATTCAGATCCAGCAAGTCCCATCCGTGCTATAAGTCGCTACGCATGAGCGCTGCCCGGGCACGCCCCCAAATGTACGTGCCGACGGTTCCCGCCCGTTCAAGGTTTTCTCTTTTCGCGACATGCCTGTATACACTTTAGCACAGGATCAACAATGCGAAATGACGGTACTCCCTCTTCCGCCTGAACGGTCTTGAAAGCGAAACAGCCTTCTCCCATGGGCCGGATGCGCAATCAGGTGCGCTAAAACCCTGGGGTGCGAACTATCCAACGGAACACGGCTCATTTTTTGCATTCTCACTCACCGGGAGCTCATACTGATACTGAATTAACACTGATACTGAAATGCACTGAATGAAAATAGCAGCTATCTACCCGATCAAGCCTCGTCGTCGCGATCCCAACGTCTCCCTCATCACTGACGGTGAAGTGATATTCGCCTACGAGGAGGAGAAGCTCAGCCGCAGGCAAAAGGAATTCGCCAGCCAGGGATACCCCACCATAGGTCTCCATGTAGCATTGAAGAAGGCAAAACTCAGGCCGGACCAGATCGATCTTTGGGCGCTGGTCGGGACGTCTGACGATGTTCTTGCCGATTTCACCATGCTCCTCAAGCATATCGAATTCATCCATTTTGTCCCGGAGCTCAAGATCAACAGGGTTCCCCGCCACCTTGCATATGCCGCCCTCGCCGTATTCACCGCCCCGTTCGAGGAATCCCTTTTCATTTCAATGGATGGAGGAGGCTATGGCAGGGCCACCGCCATGCTCGGCGCTTTCAGACACAACCTCTTCCAGGAGATCCACCGCGCGAACACCGCTCATCTGTGCAACTTCTGGTCCGACATGGCCCATTACCTCGGCTTCAGCCAGTTTGAGGAGGAAAAACTCATGGGCCTGGCTGGTTACGGACAGGCCGACGGGAAACTCTATCGCCAGTTCAGATCCATCATCAGTATCACCGATGACGGTCTGGGCATCTTTTACAGACAGATGAAACGGGTCATTCAGCACAACCTCGATTTTTTGAACTGGCATAATTTGAGGCTTGTCAACACGACCTACTCTCAGTTCGACCTCAGCTCCATTCCGTACATTCGCGAGGTAAGCAAGCCCGACATTGCCGCCACGGTCCAAAAATTGACCGAGGACTATGTAGCGGATATTGTCGCAAGACTTGTCAGAAAGACCGGGATCAGACAAGTGGCGGTTTCCGGCAGCCTTTTTCACAATTTGAGACTCAACGGCCACCTCCACCAACTCCCCAATGTTGATGCGGTCCATGTGCCCATGGTCACGGGAGATGAAGGTTTGAGCCTCGGCGCCGGGCTCTACACTTTATGGGAGAAAACAGGAAAGCGGTGCGCTCGTTTACCCCTTTCTCCTTATCTTGGCCCTTGCTTCGACAATGAGACCATTGAGAGGGATATCCATTCTTTTGGTCTGAAGCACAGATACTCCTCTGATGCTGCAAAGGATGCCGCGCGTCTGATCGCCAAAGGCGCAGTCGTCGGCTGGTTTCAGGAGGCGGGAGAATATGGCCCCAGGTCCCTAGGGGCACGATCGGTACTCGCGGATCCGAGAAACCCGGCAGTCAAAGAAAGAATAAACAAGCTGCTGAGAAATCCCGACTGGTTCATTCCCTATGCTCCTTCAATCCTCGAAGAGCACATGCACGAATTCTTCGAACATGCCTGCAACTCCCCTTACATGAACATGGCCTTCCGCGCCAAAAAAGAAAAGGCACGGTTGATGCCTGCAACGATGCATGTCGACGGCATGACCACTCCGCAGAGCGTCGGAAAATCCGACAACAGCCGGTACTATCGACTCATCGAAGAATTCAAGAAACTGACCGGCCTGCCGGTGGTTCTGAATGCCGGTTTCAGCCAATACGGCCTTCCCGCCGTTTGTACCCCAGTACAGGCCCTGGAGCATCTCTGTATAGGGTGTGTGGATGTCCTCGTGATCGGAGACTATGTTGTGGAAAGGGAATTCCTGCCCAAAGAAGGATCGATCGGTTCGGATGAAGAGTCTCATCTGGTTGCGGGTCTGAAGGTGATGCCGGTAGTCGATCTGGCATTGGCGGGAAAGAGTCGGAAAGCTCTGGAGGTGTTTTGCCGGCTTGGCATTTCAGGAGACAGCGGAATCGAAGCGATGATCCAGGCGCTCTCCGATGAACCTGAAAAAAAGGAACTCGCAGGAAAGCTCGTGGAGGAACTGACCGACCTCATCGAGGCGCAGAAAAACAGAAGTTGATACCTGCCCCCGGCACGGACAAACAAGTTTGTCCATGGCACCAAGCACTCAACCTTAAGCTTCGCAGAAGTTCTTCGAGTCCGCTTCACACGTGTAAATCCGAAATCCGAATATCGAAATCCGAACCAAATTCAAACACCAAATGTTCCAATCACAGAAACAAAACCATAATCACCCGTGCCATTGATTGGATTACTGGAATTTTGGTCATTAGGGATTGTTTCGATTTTCGGATTTCGACATTCGGATTTGCCTTCAACGCAGGTAGATGGGATTAGAGTATATCCACGGCCTCCAGCCGAATAAGGGAACCCGAAGGTAGACCTCTACCCTGTACACGCCTCTTTCGGCAATCCTGTAGACCGCCTCTTTTCCGCGCCAGCTCCTGATTCTCTCCCCGTTCCTGATAAGCCTTATCTCGGCCCATCTGGGGGTTTCGACCACTATGCTTCCTCCCCTTCCCAGAGCGCCATCCTCTCCCATGAAGAGTTCAGATCCTTCTTCGGACATATAATCGAAGCGAAAACCCTTTGAGGACGAGAGCCCGTCATGTGCAATGAAAAGCCTGCCCGCGCTCAAGGCGCCATAAACCTGCTCTTTCGCCGCTTGGAAATCCTTCGGCATCTTTCGATTAAGAAGGATGTGGACATTGATGGTCCGCAGCAGAAAGTCATACGTGAAGGGAATCAGCCGCATAGGGCCGAGTTTGACATAGGTGCCGTGCGCATCGGAGCCTCCGATGGCAACTACTTTCCTTTCCATGCAGATTCGATCCCAGTATGCAAGGGTCTCATCGCTTGGGCCTCTGAGAGTCTTGGCCTTGAAGGAGATGCAGAAAAGGCCGTGGAAAACCGTCCTGATTCGCTCCTTCCAGCGTGAAGTGAAATTCCATATGCAAATCCCGGAAAATCCCTTCACCGAGAGATCGTTCCACGTGTAGACAACGGACTTTTCAAGGAAAGGCATTCCTTTTTCGAATGGATGGGCGATGAAACCCAGTGCCCCTTGCGCTTTCACCGCGTCGATGACCTGCTGGGGGGACTGCTCGTTCTCGATCACCGGTTTCTTCAGCCCAAATGCCAGATAGTGATGGGAACGAATGCCGATCTCGGAACCTACGAGAACGAGGACGCTTCCGTGGTACCCCTCCTCCTCAAGATGGAGATCCTTGCTCATATGAGAGTGATCGTTCACGCAGACGAAATCGAGTCCTGCACTGCCCGCGCATGCCCCTATCTCTTTTATTGTAGCCGCACCGTCGGAATAAAGGGAATGGACATGAAGATTCCCCACGTATTCATGTTCGAACATGAGATCGCGTAACCCTTTCCACAAAAAAGTCAAATGGAGCATTGGACTATTGGAGTAATGAAGTGATGCCTATAGAGGAACTCCTTCGAACTTCAAGGCCTTTTTATTTCATCATCACTCCGGCACCCCGGTACTCCATTGCTCCACGCTTACTCGATTTTCTCCAGCGCCCTGATGCCCATCTGAATCGGCTTGAAACTCGCGAGGCCGCTGATCGTCAGGACCGCCAGAAAAGAAGAAATGACAAAGAGCCACTGAAGAGGCGAGATCCAGCTTCCGTTCACCCCGGACATCATGAGGATATAGGCGGGCCAGGCCTCCAGGACCACAACAATCGCAATGAACAAAGCACTCGAAATCATATACATCAGACCCCCGAACCCCGTCGAGAGCTGGGCCGGGTTGTGGTTCTTGAAATCAGGATAAAGGGCACCAAAACCCACAGCCAGCGATACCACTGCAGAGACCGCTGCGAGCATGGTCACGGACGAGAGAATCATCATCAGACCGCTGACCCCCAGCAGGTAGTTGGTCATGACGATCAGGACTTCTGCGAGAATCGTCATGGGCAGAATGAAGAGCGCATACTTTGCCCAGAGATAGCGCTTGAAGCTGATGGGGGAACATCGGATGAGCCAGAAGGAATCTCCTTCGGAGCTCACAGAGGGATAGATGAAGCGCACCGCTATGGCCGAGAGAACGAAACCGGCAAGGGCCATATTGAGAAATGCAAGCTCGTTTTTGATATACTCCAGCCTAAGAGGACTCTTCTCCAGGGGCAGCACGCTGAAGTTATACAGATAGACGACCACCAGCGCTCCCAGCAGGAGCAGTTGAGACCATTGCGTGTTGTCGCGAAAAAAGATGCGGATATCTTTTTCCAGGATGGAACCGAGGTCGTTGCCGAAAGGACGACGAATCATGCGGACTATGAGCTCCAGAACCCTCCTCCCCGCTCTTCTCCTCCTCCCCTCCTGGGATCTGGAGAAAGCGGTAAAATAAAGAGCCTTCGCAGCCCAAATGCTGATAACGATCCACGCAAGCGCTGTGCTCCAGAGAAGCAGCACATTGAATCCGTTACCCTTCCCGGATCCGCTCAGATACACCCAAAGGCTTTCCGCTACCCAGTGCGAAGGAAGGTACGGAGAATCGGGGCCGCTAAGCGCGCTCATGTACTGCATGACGCTGAAAAAGGCTTCCGGGTCAACAAGCCTTTCAGGGCGGAGGAATCTCAGAATAAAATAGAGGGCGATGATCACGATCACGCTCAGGAGCATGACGATATCGCGGGTCCTGTGAGCAGGGAAAAGCCTCACGAGGATCAGGGTAACGAGCACCCCCACCTGCGAGGCGATAATCGCAAGGGCCACCGACATGTGGACAAGCGTGAAGTAATAGCCCGGCCCGGGACGGTAGACGTAAGCATAAGACATGAGGACCGGCACCCCGAAAACGATCACCATCCATGAACTGTCCACGAAGGTATGGACGGAGCGGCTCAGAAAGATCTCCTCCAGCGACACAGGAGAGGCATGGCAGAGATCGAGGTCCGAACAGAGGTAATGGTTTGAAAGGGAGGTGATGATATTGCTGAAAACGAGCAGACCGAAAAAGATCAGGAACACCATTGAGAGCAGATGGTGCGCAAGCAGGTCGCCGATCACCTCCACGGACTGAAAATAGGTAAGGACGCGGCTCGAAAGGACAAAAAGAAGGATCCAGAAGCCGATACCGATTCCCGCCGCCAGGAAAAGCTTCTTTCTTGCGTTTCCATAAGAGCGGCCCAGCTTTTTCCTGATCCCGAGATACCTAGGTCTGAGAAGTAGATAAAGGCCTCGCATGAGCTAGTCTTTTCCCCTCAGTCAATTTCAGAAAGATGCTCTCCAGACTACCGTCCAGGCCGGCGATCCGTCTCACTTCCGCCGGAGTTCCGGAAACGATCATCTTCCCGGCCTGGATGATCGCAATTTCCTCACAGACTTCTTCCGCAGTCTCCAGGGAATGCGTGGACATAAAAATCGTCGTTCCTCTCCGGGCCTCGTCTATGAATATGTCCTTCACCAGTCTTGCCCCCTTGGGATCGAGCCCAACCATGGGTTCGTCCACGATGAGCACCTTCGGCCTGTGCAAAAGGGCCGCACACATCACCAGACGCTGTCTCATTCCATGGGAATAGCTCTCGATCAGCTCCTCGGACCAATGAATGAGATCGAAAAGTTCGAGGAGTTCCTGAGTGCGCTTGCGCAGCGCCGCAGGCTCCCTGATTCTGTAGAGACTTCCCATAAAATGGAGGAACTCGGCGCCGGTAAGCTTCTCATAAACAAAGGGGCGGTCGGGTATGAACCCGATGCAGCACTTCACCTCGGAAGGCTTCCTCAGTAGATCCATTCCGTCAATGAGGATCTCGCCGGAAGTGGGTTTCAGCACTCCCGCCATCATCTTGATGGTGGTCGTTTTGCCCGCCCCGTTCGGCCCGAGAAACCCGAAAAGGACCCCCTTCCCGATCTCCAGGTGAAGGTCGTCCACGGCCCGCAGCCCCATGAAGGATTTCGTGATTCCAATCAGTTTGATCATCGTTCTCAATCTGCGCAATCAGCGTGATCTCTATAATCAGCGTTACTCATATTGGAAGTCGAGTATCTTCATCCTGAGTTGTCCTACGATACCCGCGATTTCCACCTGCTTTTCGAGATTTCCTTCAATGAGCTTGATATGGGCCGGATCGGCCGGCATCTGATTCAACGTGGCATCCATGCTGACCCATTCCCCGACATACGCCTCGGTCCACGCATGATAGAAGAACCGCTCACGGCTGTATGCCAGTCCGATGCTCAGCCTGGCCGGTATGCCGACCGCCCTCAGAAAGGCGGTGAGAAGGGTTGCGTGTTCATTGCAGTCCCCCATCCTGGTCCTCAAAGTCTCCAAGGCGCTGGGGAGGGACAAAACAGGCCTTTTTTCGAGATGGCGATACACCCATTCCGTCAATAACTTTGCCGCTGTGACGGCATCCTTTTTTTCGCCCACGATCTCGAAAGCCTTGTTCCTGATCTCCTTCTCATCGCTTTCGATGTTCCACTCGGGCTGCAGGAATTCCTTCATCCTGCCGTCTTCATCCTTATAGGGCACCGAATAGCCTGCAGCGGAAGGGAGCTTCTCCTTGCGGACAGAAAGTCTTCCGTCCCGGTACTCCTGGCGGCCGCCGCTCAATACGCTTTTCTCCAGTGCGCCGTTTTCCAGCCCGGAAATCTCGATTTTCAGACCGCTGAGCCGTTTCGGATCAGGAAGTGCTCTGTCGGGACTGACCGCCGTGATCTCGTAAAGATCAGCGGTTCCCTTTTCGTCGAGATTTTCAGGGGCTCTCGCTGCGCTCGATTTGATGGTGGTGAGTCCCATGAATCCCTCTTCTTTCAGCACGGAACCGTCCTCGTCCACCCAGACGGTGAGAATCCGGCCGAAAACCTCTGTTTCCAGCCTGAACGCGTCGTAGGTCAACCTGTTGATTCTCAGAGGCTCCTTATCCAATACTCTGACGGCCATGTCCCTTTGCGACATGGTGGAGGGGTCGAATATCGGGAAGGAAAAGGTTTCCCCAACCGTGAGTTTCCGCGCCTTGAACAAGTGGGAAACGGTTGCACCAATGACGGGAACCTTTTGCAGGCTCACGGTCTGTGTTCTCTTTTCTTTCCCGCTGCCGCTCTCGATGATAAGCGAATTTCCTTCTCTCTTACCGGAAAGGCGGAATTGAACGATTCCGGAACTTACGGAGAAGATGAAGTTCTCCAGGAGAAAACTCCTGTCAGTCTTGCACTGGGTAACCGTATAGAGGCTGCTCCCCAGACCCATGAGGTTTAGCCTGAGAAAAATCTCCTCCTGAATAAAGTACCCTCCATCAACGGGTTTGATCAGGCTGACGGCATACCCCACCTTCTTGTCTTTGAGAAAAATTTCTTTCCATTCCCTCCCCGCTGCATCGATGCCAGCAGATCCTGTGGTCTCCTGGCTCCAGGCGGCAGCCGGCCGGCCCGGGACCTGAACCCGCAGGATCAGCAGGGTCATCATGACCAGCCATCCGGCCACGATCCCTGCTCCCAACAGGTGGAAAAAGAATTTTCGTTTCACTTGCAAGGCCATTTACCACCGATCATTTATCATTTTTCATTGATCATTTTTCATTGATCAGCGGAGAGCATAGAGATCTGTAACCATTTTTGCGCCGGAATCAGCTCAGTGCAACAAAAAAGCCGCTGGTGGAACTGCGGCCTTCAAATGATAAATGATAGATAATAAATGATAATGAAAGATGATAATTGGCCGGCAATGCCGGTCTTTGATGAGGCTGGAGGAAAGGCAGGTCCCCCTTTCAAAGGCGGTAACCCGCCCGCTTTATCAGCAGATGCGCATTCGACATAAGCTCGTCGAAAAAAGCTGGCGGAAGGCCGGCTCCCATCGCCACCTTTCTCGCAAGAGTCTCCCCCATGATATCCCCGGGCGAATGGGTATCCGAATCGATGACAAGCCTGGCGCCAAATTCCCTTGCCAGCTTTGCCACATGGCCGTTCGTGAGGCTATGCCCTTTCCTGCCGGATATCTCAAGAAAAACACCCTTTTCGGCAGCCATGCCGACCTCTTCGGGTGTGATCAGGCCCGGATGAGCAAGAAGGTCAACGCCTGCTTCCAGAGCGGCCCTGTTTGTTCCGGCGGGAACGGGCTCTACAATCGTCTCGCCATGTACGACAACCAGCCTGGCGCCCAGGTCTCTTGCTTTTCTGCAGAGGTCGGCGATCGACATCGGGGGAACGTGGGTGAGTTCCACCCCGGGTACGACCATAACCGGCTGAGACTCCGTCAGCTCTTTTGCAGCCTGGGCAATTCTGGGAACCACAAAGTCAAGAGTGGAGCAATCGACGTGGTCAGTAATGGCCACCGCCCTATACTCAAGAGCTTCGAACCTTCTGACCAACTCAGAGGGAATCAGCTCCCCGTCACTGAAGAGAGAGTGTGTGTGCAAGTCGATCATGATCTAGTCTTTGGAATCAAGTGTCGAAGGAGATCGCAGACATAACCGAAACAGGTGGTTGGATCTACATCTTGTACTTTCCGAAATCCTCAGGTCTGAGTTTTTCCAGGATATCCTGCCATTTCTTTCCTTGCTCTGTCTTGTCTTCGGGATCCATCTTCAGGTCGATCTGGGAGGATTTGCTGATCACATCCTCTGATACGAAAATGGGAGCCTGCACCCTCAGGGAAAGAGCGAGGGCATCACTTGGACGGGCATCGATGGTGATGTCCTTGCCGGCGTGATTGAGATGGATCAAGGCGAAGTAGGTATTGTTCTTCAGATCACAGACTTCCACTTTGTTGACCTTGATTTCCGCCTGGGCCATGATGTTCTTGAGCAGATCGTGCGTCATCGGCCTCGAGAATTTGATTCCCTCCAACTCGCTCGCAATAGCCGTCGCCTCAAGAAGACCTATCCAGATGGGCAGCGTCCTATCCCCATTGACTTCCTTCAGGATTACAATCGGGCTATTCGTCAACGGATCAACGGTCAATCCGGAAATGACCATGGGCATGAACATGCTATCCTCCTGTTCTATTCTGATCTTTATGTAAGTCCATAGAACCCCTTTTGTCAACAGAACTTTCCAGATCCGGTTTTTCCACCGCTTCTCTATTCATCGGCCTCTTCGATTCAAACTCCATCACAAACTTCTTGATTTCATCCGGTCTTCCCTCTATCTATATCGTGCTGCACCCGGTAGCATCCGCCCACACAGGCCGGGTCTCGAACAGATAACCGAGTTGGAAACATGGAAAGACGAGAACCGTTTCCCGAGCGCGAGCTGCATCCCTATAGCATAGACCAAAAACCCGGTTTCTTCCTGAGCTGGCTTTTCTACAAGCTTCTCAAGAAAGTCAAAGTGGATGAAGCCATGAGGGAAAAGCTCAAGCAGCTGCAGAAGCAGGGAACAGTGGTTTACACGATCAAGTACAGGGGCCGCCTCGATTACCTGATGTATCATTATTACTTCAGGGCCAACCGCTTCCCTGTTCCCAAGCTCGCTTTTGATCTCAATGTTTCTCTGCTTCTCCCTGTCACCCGCTTTCTCAAGGTCTATTCCTCGCGGTTCTCTTCCTTTTTCAGGACAGGCGCATTTCCGGATCCTTACAATTCAGGGGTTTACAGGAACGCCATCCTCCGAGGAACGACTTCTCTTCTCTTCCTGGTGGACGAAAAAGGGTTCATGCAGCACTTCATCCAGTTCGGGAAGGATCGGTTGGAGTTTCTCATGGAGCTCCAGCGGGAACTGGCCCGCCCCATCTTTCTTGTCCCCCTTCTTACCCTTTACAGGCAAGGTCCGGAGAGAGAAGAGCCGACCTTCCAGGACGTCCTTTTTCGTTTCAAGGATCATCCCGGCGCAATCAGCAAGATCATCCTGTTCTTCAGGCATCATCGGCAGGCATTGATCGACTTTGGGGAACCGATAAACCTGAAGGAATATTGCATGGAGAGCCATCCTCCGGATCATTCTCCAAGCCGTATCGCACTGGATCTCCGTAACCGGCTGATCGGCCGCATAGACAATCAGAAAAGAGTGGTTCTCGGACCGATCATGAAATCGAGGCAGCAGTTCAAGGAGACGGTGCTGCAGGATCCCGCGCTGGCGAGGAAGATCGAGAGCAAATCAAGAGGAAAGAAGGACAGCCTCAAGCGACTAAGAAGACAGGCCGGGGCCTACTTCGACGAAATTGCCGCGGATTACAGCATTGTCTATGTTCACGGCCTGATCTCCGTTTTCCGCTGGTTCATGAAGCGGGTCTTCGAAGGTATAGATGTCGATCATGCCAGTGTGGCGCAGGTCAGAGAATGGGCAAGAAAGGGGCCGGTGATTTATGTTCCATCCCACAAGAGCCATATCGATTATCTCGTGCTCAATTATGTCCTTCACGAGCACTACACGCATATTCCCCGAATAGCGGCAGGAAGGAATCTGGCCTTCTGGCCCATGGGGCATATCTTCAGAAAGTGCGGGGCCTTTTTCATTCGCCGCTCCTTCAGAGATCCTTTGTATGTCGAGGTATTCAACCGTTACATTAAAGCTCTCCTTGAAGACGGCCACCCTATTGAGTTTTTCATTGAAGGAGGGCGAAGCCGCAACGGCAAGCTCGTCTTCCCCAAAAAGGGGTTCCTCTCCATTCTTCTTCAGGCTCACAAGGAAGGATACTGTGAGGATCTTATCTTCGTGCCCGCAGCCATAGCATACGACAGGGTTCTCGAGGAGAACGCGTACCTGAAGGAAATCGCCGGGGGCTCAAAGGAAAAGGAGAACTTCAGGCAGATCCTGAAAGCAAGGGGTTTTCTCAAGAGGAGCTATGGAAAGATTCACATCCGTTTCGCTCCACCGTTTTCCCTGAGAGAGTATCTTTCACAACGGTCGGGATGCTCCCCGCAGGAGATCAGGCAATCCCTCGCACTGGAACTGGTGCAGTCGATCAACTCGGTCACCCCCCTCACACCGCTTTCCCTTCTCGCGACAGCTATCCTGAGCAATCACAGACGTGGTTTTTTCTCGTCCGAACTCCTTGCGACATTAACAACGCTTATGAAATTCCTGAAAAGGCAGGGGGTTCCCGTCACTCCCTCTCTTTCGGATATCGAGAGGGCGACCGGCGAGACCCTTGCTCTTCTGAGCAAATGGAGAATCCTGGAATCCATACAGGAAGATGAACCGGGCGAAGAACCCTTCTATTACCTTGACGAGGAGAAAAAAGTTCAGCTCGAGTATTACAAGAACAGCATAATTCACTTTATGATCGGTCATGCCTTTTTGGCCATTTCGCTCCTGACCGGCAGGGAAGACGAAAGGGACGAGGATTCCCTGACCTCGGACTATGCTTTTCTGGAAGATCTGTTCAGGAACGAGTTTGTTTTTGACCAGTCCAAGGACTCGAGAAGCAAGGTTCTGGAGGCGATGGACTTCTTTCTTGAGGAAGGATATGTTTCAAGATCAGGTCAAGGGAGTGCCTATCGGATCACAAAGCCCGGATATGAGAAACTGCCCATCTGGGCTGCCCTGGCCAAGACTTTTGTGGAATCGTACTGGATTGCAGTGAGGTCGGCCGGATCGAAGAAGGCGGAGGGAAGCAACCCTGAGGAAGGTTTAAAACATGCGATGATTCTGGGAAGGAGACTGTACAAATCCGGGGCAGTGGATCACGTCGGCGCCCTCTCTCCTCTGAATTTTCAGAATGCCTTCGCCGTGATCCACAAGCAACTTCATGGAAGGGCAACCGGCGCGGAATCCGAAGCGCCCGAGCGGTTGGCGAAGCTCGGGCAGAAGCTCTATGCTATGGCACACTACGGCAGGAGCTGACAGGTTGCTGAAAAACGGGCATCTGCTTCGTTGCCCTTGTCCTTCGTCGTTGCGACGTACTTATATGTACGACTCACTCCTCTGGACGGCGGGCGCCTCGCATCTGCCCATTTTTGAGCAACCTGCAGGATCTGCGCGGCTCCGTTATCGGACTGCCACAAAGGCACAAAGACACGAAGAACAGAGAATGCGACCTTCTTTGTGCCTTAGTGGCATTTTTTTCTTCACTTGTCATGTCTCTTGGCATACTCGAACAGGTAGGCCAGCACAAGCAGAATCGCGGCAAAGCCGATGACTTTTACTGCGGTCATCTCCTGAAAGAAGAAACGCCCGATCAGAAGGGCCATGAGCACAGCCACAATCAAACGAAGCAGGAATTTATAAGGCGCCGCCATAGCCGACATCAGGACCGCCCTTTCTTAAAGGGAACCACCTTTCCTGATTTTCCCGTGCCATCCTCTTTCGGAGTATCCTGTACTTTCACGGCGGGCGGGGTATGGGAGGGGATCGGCTCCAGTTTCATGGACTGCCCTCCCATGGTGAAGGGCGAGCCGAGGATATACTCTTCACGCAGGATCCAGGTGATATCCTTCGCAGGAATAGAGAGCAGCAAGAGGGTGACCTGATACCAGTCCTTCTTGACGTCGGGTTCAATTGCCTCGATACGCGCGTATACCGTCGGCCTGTCCTGGTAGTGCACCAGAACCAGACTTCCTATAAGATGAGCCTGTGTTTTCAAAAGAATACCCCTCAAACCCTGTTTTCCGCCACCAGGACACAAAGACACGAAGGAGAGAATGACCAATCACGAGACCGTCTTACTTGATCACGGGACCTTGTGCCCTGGCGGCTGTTTCTTAAATCCTATTCGCTATCCTTCAGCACGGATCCGGGATCGGTGCGAAGTTTCTCAAGCTTTTCTTCAAAGCCGTGCCCCAGATCTACGCCCATCTGTCGAGCCCTCTTCTTTGCATCTATCCCGATGTTCCGACTATCTCTGTAAAAGGAATCCCCTTTAGGCGCCCGAGGGTCATAGGCCTCCAGTCTTGCCCCTTCCGATACATGAAAGGCCACCCGGGAGATCAGCCTCACCGGACGGGGTCTTCCGCACTTCGGGCACTTCAGACCTCTTTCTTCTTCCATTTTCAGGATGAGTTTCTGGAAGAAGGTACTGCAGGCCTTGCATTGGTATTCATAGATAGGCATGAGTGGTATTTATATCACTTTTCCCATATTTGCAACCGGTAACCCCAAGGGAAGGCATAGCGCATAGCGCTTCCAGTTTGATTTTCATTTCCGTTGCACTTACAATAGGCGCGCTTCCGAAAAGAGGTGCTCTCCCATGAAGCTTCGCACGATTCTTCTGGTCCTCTCTCTGCTGACGTTTTTTTCGGCTTCGACCGCAGGTTACCTCTATTTCTCCTCTTCAAGACAGTCCGCCTTCAGGGAAGCGGACCGCAATGCCGCCATTTCAGCCGGAACGATCGGGGACCGGCTCTCATCTCATCTGGATGAACATCTGAAATCCGCCAGAGCCGTATCCGGATTGCCTCCGATCAGGGAGGCATTCTCCGCCACTGCAATGGACGCGCTGGCCGCGGCCAATGCGACACTCGATCACTTTCAGAGAGCCCTGGATGTTGACGTCTGCTACCTGATGAACCGTGAAGGGATCACCATTGCCTCAAGCAATCGTCATGACCCGGACAGCTTTGTAGGCAAGGACTACTCGTTTCGACCATACTTCCGCAAAGCCATAGAAGGACAGCCCTCCATTTATATGGGCAGAGGAGTAACCTCGAAGAAACGCGGCGTCTACTACAGTCATCCCGTGCATGGCCGAGAGGAAGAGGGCCCGAGCGGTGTGCTGGTGATCAAGGCCTCTGTGCGTATTATAGAGAAGGAGTTTCTGCAGAACCGGGAAGGTATCGTAGCGTTAGTGGAACCCCATGGGTTGATATTCGTAACGAATCAAGAGAAATGGCTCTACCGCTTCATTTGGAAACCTGCCCCTGATGAAATTGCCACAGTCAGCGCTTCCCGTCAGTTCGGGGAAGGTCCCTTCCTCTGGACAGGACTGGAAAGGAAGCCGGACAACCAGGTCCTTGATTCCTCGGGGAAGGAATATGCGGTGAACATGACACAGGTGGAGAAATACCCCGGCTGGTCTATCATCTACCTTCAGGATACCCAGGAAGTCTCCAGGAAAGTTCCTTTCCGCTTCATCAGAATGACCGGCATCGCCATCCTCGCATTCTGTACCCTCATCGGGGTTCTCGTTTTCTTTCTCTACAGAAAGGCATCCTTCCATATCTCACAGCGAAAGGCGGCCGAGGCTGCCCTGCGAGAGAGCGAAGAGACTGCGCTCGCGCTTCTGAACGCCCCTACTGAAAGCGCTCTTCTCCTGGACAGAGAGGGATATATCCTGGCGCTGAACCGGCCGGCTGCCGATAGATTCGGCCGAAGAAGGGAAGAGCTGATCGGAAACTGCGCCTTTTATCTCTTCCAACCCGAGATCGCGGAATCCAGGATGGCTTACCACGCGCAGGTCCTTCGCACAGGCAGGCCGGTCCGCTATGAGGATTTGAGGGCTGGGATGCGTTTGAACACGAGTTTGTACCCGGTGTTCGATGCCGGTGGAAATACGGTGGTGAGAGTGGCCGTGTTCAGCAGGGATGTGACCGAACAGAGGCAAGCCGAGGAAGAACTCAGGCTCGCAAAGGAGGAACTTACCCTTTACTCCAAGGAGCTCGAGAGCCGGGTGAAGAAACGGACCGAAGAGCTGCGGCGGCTCTCGGCGTCCATCATAAGCAGACAGGAGAAGGAGCGCACGGCGATTGCGCGCGAGTTGCACGACGAACTGGGCCAGATGCTCACAGCCCTGCGATTCGAGGCGGTTTGGATGTGGGAACGGTTCAGGGAAACCGATTCGAATGCGGCCGACCGGGCATTGGCCATGCGCGGGCTCATCGATAAGAGCATCGACGAGGTGCGCGGCATGTCGATACGGTTGAGACCCGGGGTTCTGGACGATCTCGGGCTGATAGCCGCCCTGGAGTGGTACACCATGGATTTCGAGAAGAGGACCGGCATTGCATGCTCCTTCAGCCATTCCCGGGTGGACGATGTGCACGACACGCTGGCCACTGCCGCGTACCGAATAGCACAGGAAGCGCTCACCAATGTGGCCCGCCATGCCCAGGCCACTCACGCGAGGGTGGCGCTGGTGCGCTGGAATGGAATGCTGACGCTCTCGGTCACGGATGACGGCAAGGGTTTCGAGTCCGATTCTCAAAAAGATGCATCCAATTTCGGCCTCGCCGGGATGCGGGAGCGGTCCAGCCTGGTAGGAGGGTCCCTGGAGATCCATTCTCTTCCCGGGGAAGGCACAGAGATCGTCTTCAGGGTCCCAATCTCTCTCGATAAGGAGGCGTTCCATTGATCAAAGTCCTGCTCGCCGACGATCACAGCATTGTGAGGGCGGGTCTTCGACGCCTGATAGAAGAGAGCGGAGATATCGAGGTGGTCGCGGAGGCGGCCGACGGCAAGGAGGCGCTGTTGAGGGCCGAAGAGCGATGCCCTGATGTGGCCGTCATCGATATCTCCATGCCGGGAGTGGACGGTCTGGAAGTGGTTACCCGTCTTCATTCACTCCGGCCGGAAGTGCCGATTCTCGTCCTCACGATGCACGAGGAAGAACAGTATGTCATCCGCGCCGTGAGCGCAGGTGCCATGGGGTATGTGACGAAACGCTCCGCCCCTGAGGAGCTCGTCAGGGCCATCCGAAAGGTATATGAAGGAGGACGGTACCTCAGCGAGGCGGCTTCCGAGGCCCTTGCATTTCGCGTCGCAAGGGGAGCGGGGGCAGGATCCCTGCTCGACTGTCTTTCAAACAGGGAAGTTCAGGTGCTGCGGGCGCTGGCCCTCGGAAAAACCAATCGCGAAATCGCCGAGACCTACAACCTGAGCGTCAAGACGGTCGATACCTACAGGGCCCGTTTGTTGAACAAGCTGCGCCTGAGGAACAACGCTGAGCTGTCCAGATTTGCCATTCAGCACCACCTGATCGAATGAGCTTGTAAGAAAATCTTCTACAAGAAAATCCGAAATAGCCTGATTTACAGATTCCTGCCCTTCCAATACCATTCCTTCCGCAGGGCTTGAACATCCCTGCACCTCCAACCTTCAGCCCCCTTTTCGCAAGATGCAGTTGCGGCATGCAACTCTTTCTATTTGGGTCTTGTTTCAAAACATTAACCTTTCACGGGAAAAAGGAGACAAGTATGAAGAGGGAGAAATTCCTGGTAGGGATGGCTTTGTTCACGGCTCTTTTCCTTGTTTTCAGCGGGAGCCTTTGCCTGGCACAGGAAACGGTGAAGGTGGGGATCGTTTTGCCGCTCACCGGAGACCAGGCAAAATTTGGGGAAATCGAGAAGCTGTCTTTTGATCTCGCCCTTGCGGAAATCAATGCGGCCGGCGGCGTCAAAGGGAAGAAGCTGGAGCTTGTCATCGAGGACGACACGGGAAGACCGGAAGTCGGCCGCTCGGTGGTGGAGAAGCTGATCACCAAGGACAAGGTGGTCCTGGTGGGAGGAGGGTACAGCAGCTCAGTCACCTATGCTGTAGCCGGGGTCTGCCAGCAGAACCAGATCCCCTTCCTGATCAATACCGGCTCGGCAGACAACATCACCACATCCGGATGGGACTGGATATTTCGCCTCAACCCTCCTGTGAGTGAGTATGCCGGAGCAATCGAATCGCTCCTGCAGAAAGTGATCCAGCCCAAGAAGGTCGCTATCCTCTATGAAAACAGTCTCTTTGGAACCAGCGGCGCGAAGGAATTTGAAAAGACCTGCAAAGCGCTGAATTACGAAGTTGCACTGAAGGAAGGGTACGAGCACGGGGGCATCGACTTCAAACCGGTTCTCGTCAAGGTAAAACAGCTCAACCCCGACGTGGTCTACATGGTCTCCTACATCATGGATGCATCCCTCCTGATGAAGCAGGCCAAGGAGCTGAAACTGACGCCAAAGATGTTCATCGGCGGAGCGGCAGGATTCACCCTGCCCGAATTCCAGCAGAATGCGGGAAACGCATCCGACAAGGTGATCTCCGCCACCCTGTGGCACGAGGTCCTCCCCTACCCCGGCGCGATGGACTACTACAAGAAATTCGTGGCCAAGTTCAATAAACCCACCGAGTATCACGGCGCAGAGGCCTATGCGGCGGCGTACGTGATCGCCGACGTCCTGAAGCGCGCAAAGTCTTACAAGAACACCGATATCAAGGAAGCCCTGGCGGCTACGGATTTGATGACCGTTTTCGGTCCTGTCAAATTCGTCTCCTATGGAAAGCACAAAAACCAGAACAAGCTGCCCACCTATGTGGTCCAGTGGATCGACGGGAAGCTCGAGATGGTGTGGCCGGCAGAGCTCGGCACCAAGAAGTTCGTCTTCCCGGTGGACTGGCTGAAGACCTGGGGATACTAGTCGCTCAAGAGCGAACCGTAGAATATCGAATGTAGAATGTCCAATGTCCAAGAGACGGAAGACCCGCCGCTAAGACACTAAGGCACAAAGAAGATCACGAAGACTTGCTTGGTGTCTTTGTGTCTTGGTAGCGGAACGAAAAGACCTGCAACGCAACCTGCACGAAAGGATTGTCCCATGGCTGTTTTCCTACAGACCCTAGTGGCCGGGATACTCATTGGGGGCATTTACAGTTTGATCGGCATCGGGATGACCCTGATCATGGGGGTCATGGGAATCATCAACCTGGCCCACGGCCAGCTCATGATGGTCGGCATGTACATCACCTTTGTTCTTTCTCACTTCCTCCATATCGATCCTTACCTGTCCCTCTTTGTTGCCATGCCGTGCCTTTTTCTCCTGGGCATGTTTCTCCAGAAATACCTGCTCAACCCCCTGATGAAGATTGAGTCCATCCTTCCCGAAAACCAGGTTCTGATGACCGTCGGCATCGGGATGGTGATCACCGAAATCGCGAGATTCATCTTCTCTTCCGATTACAAGAGCGTCAAGACCTCCTACAGCTCCACTGCCTTTTTTCTCGGCAACATCTCTTTCAATCTCCCCATGTGCATCGCCTTTCTCTTTGCCATGGCATTCACCGCAGCCCTTTTCTGGTTTCTTCTCAAAACGGATATCGGCCGTTCCATTCGTGCGACCGCTCAGGATCGCGATGCGGCAACACTCATGGGCGTCAACAGCAGCCGTATCACCATCATCACTTTCGGGCTGGGATCTGCTCTGGTTGCAGCCGCAGGGTCCCTGCTCATTCCCATCTTTTATCTCTTTCCCGACATCGGCGGTCCCTTCACCCTCAAGGCCTTCGTCATCACCATCCTTGGAGGACTGGGGAGCACGGTAGGGGCCATTGTGGGAGGGGTGGTCCTGGGAATTGCGGAATCCATGGGCGCGACGTATGTCGGAATGGGGTACAAAGAGATGGTGGGGTTTGTGATCTTTGTCCTCGTCCTGGTCTTTTTGCCGGGCGGATTGAAACGTCTGACCAAGGTATAGGGTGGCCACATGAAAAACAAGAATATCGGATTGATCATCCTGGGGATCATCGCAGTCATCTTTCCCCTCGTCATTCCTTCCGACTACTACCTGCATCTGATCATTATCGCCCTGATGTGGGTCGTGATCGGCTCCTCCTGGAATCTTCTGGCCGGGTATACGGGCCAGGTTTCCTTCGGCCATGCCATATTCTTCGGGACGGGCGCATACACGGCCGGAATCCTGGCCAGCAAGCTTGGGGTTTCCCCGTGGTGGGGTCTTTTATTCGGCGGGTTCGTTTCCATGCTCTTTGCCCTGTTTGTCGGATGGGTGTGTTTCAGGCTGAGGGGTCCCTATTTCGCCCTGGCCACTCTGGCCGGAGGGGAAATCATCCGGCTTGTCGCCACAAACTGGGAAAGCCTCACCGAAGGCATGGTGGGAATACTTATTATTCAGAGTTTCAGGAGCAAGCTGCCCTATTATTACATCGCCCTTTTTCTCGCGATCTTCTGCATCTACGCCATAGCGATCGTGATGAAAACAAAATGGGGGTACTACTTCGTTTCCATTCGCGAAGATCAGGATGCGGCTGAATCCCTGGGCATCAACACGACGCGCTACAAGAACGTCTCCCTTCTGATCAGCGCTTTTTTCACAGGTACGGCCGGGGCCTTTTACATGAACTACATGGCCTTCATCGATCCTCACGTGGTCTTCTCCCTGCACTACATATCCATCATGGCGATCCTCGTCGGGATCGTGGGCGGCGTGGCCACCATCTGGGGACCGGCTGTAGGCGCCTTCATCATGGTAGGCGTTCAGGAAACTTTCAGGAGTTCCTTTTTCGGCCTTGCTCCCAAGTGGGTCAGCCAGGGCCACGCCCTTGTCTTCGGGCTCCTGGTGATCTTCGTGATCATGTTCATGGCCAATGGAATCGTGGGCGACTGGAACAAAATCCGGAGAGTCTTTTTTAGAAAAAAACCTTCGCAATACACGGGAGAAGAATATGGTACTCCTTGAACTGAAGAACCTGGTCAAGGCCTTTGGAGGACTCAAGGCCGTCAACGACGTCTCTTTCCAGGTGGAAAAGGGTGAGATCTTCGGCCTCATCGGACCGAACGGCTCCGGGAAAACCACCATTTTCAACTGCATCAATAATTTTTTCCCCATAACCGCCGGAGACGTCCTCTTCAAGGGAAAAAGCATCGGCGGACTCCAGACCCACAAGGTCTGCCACCTTGGCATAGGCCGCACATTCCAGGTCGTAAAACCTCTCGCACGCCTGAGCGTCATGGACAATGTGACCGCCTCGGCCTTTTGCCGGGTGAACTCGATCAAAGAGGCAAAGGCAGAGGCCGAACGGATCCTGAATTTCACCAACCTTACAGGCGAGGCGAAGAAACCTGCTAAGAGCCTCCCCATTGCCGGCAGAAAAAGGCTGGAGATTGCCCGCGCCCTGGCAACCAAACCTGACCTCCTTCTCCTGGACGAGACCGCGGCAGGATTGAATCCCTCTGAACTGGACGAAGCGATCGGCCTGATCAAGAAGATCAGGGACAGCGGGATCACGATTCTCATAGTGGAACACATCATGAAGGTGATCATGACCATATCCGATCGCATTCATGCCATCAATTTCGGTCAGACCATTGCCGAGGGCACGCCCAGACAGGTGGCGAACAATCAGGCCGTCATTGAGGCCTACCTGGGGGAGGAATATGCTCACAGTTAATGCCATCGACGTTTTTTACGGGGATCTGCAGGTCCTGTGGAATGTATCCTTTCAGGTGAAGGAAAAGGAGATCCTGGTCCTGGTGGGGGCAAACGGCTCCGGAAAGTCCACGACCATAAGGACGGTATCTTCCCTTATCTCTCCGAGGAAGGGGACCATTCAGTTTGAAGGCACACGAATCGACAAGCTTGCCCCTCACCATATCATCGAGTACGGCATTGTCCATGTGCCTGAGGGAAGAAAGCTCTTCCCGCTGATGAGCGTGGAGGAGAACCTGATCATGGGGAGCCTGCATGGGGAGTCCAAGGCCAGGCGCGTCGATACAATGGATACGGTCTTTTCTCTTTTTCCGAGACTGAAGGAGAGACGGAAGCAGCTGGCAGGAACCCTGTCAGGCGGAGAGCAGCAGATGCTGGCGGTCGGCAGAGGGCTCATGTCGCTGCCGAGGCTCATGATGTTTGACGAACCCTCCCTCGGCCTCGCCCCGATCATGGTCCAGGAGATCTTCAACATGGTGAAGCGGGTCAATGCACAGGGCGTAACCGTTCTTCTTGTGGAGCAGAATGTCCGGCAGACCCTGGCCATGTGCAATCGCGCCTGTGTGCTGGAAAACGGCAGGATCGTCCTGGAAGGGGAAGGAAAGGATTTGATGAATAATGACCATGTGAAGGAGGCTTACCTGGGGATCTAGCGTCGTGGCCCTGAAGTACTTTGCGTAAAATGTCTTTCGAGCAGCGCAAGAAAGATCTCTCCCTCAGGTCGAGACTACACCCTGTTTTGGGGACACGGTACAGATCCCTGTTTATCATTTCTCATTTTTCATTTATCATCTCCCCTTCCCGTTGACCTTTGACGGGACGGTCTGAAGCGGATTTGCCAAAAAGTGTTTTTCAAAACCGCGAGTTTGTTCTATAACATTACTGAGTTATACTCAGTTGTGTTGCCGGAAGCATGATTACAGGGGGAGATCAGCAATGAACGCGTATTTGGAAGGCGGGCCCAGGAACCCGATAAAGATTCAAGACAACACCTTCAGGGACGGACACCAGTCCACCCTGGCCACACGGATGAGAACCGAGGACATGCTTCCCATTGCAGAGAAGATGGACAGCGTCGGATTCTGGGCAATGGAGGTATGGGGCGGCGCGACATTCGATACCATGCATCGCTTTCTTGGCGAGGACCCTTTTGAGAGGCTCAGGACCCTCAAGAAGTACATTAAGAAGACGCCTTTTACCATGCTCCTGCGGGGACAGAATCTCGTAGGTTATCGGAATTATGCGGACGACGTGGCAAGACTTTTCGTGGACAAGGTCTCTGAGGCGGGAATGGATATCTTCCGGGTCTTCGACGCCTTGAACGATTTTAGAAACTTCCAAACCGTCGTTGAGCGCATCAAGGCCAATGGCAAGCACTTCCAGGGAACCATCTGCTACACCCTCACTGAAAGACGAATGGGGGGCGATGTATTCACCCTGGAATACTACCTGGCGAAGGCCAGGGAGATCCAGTCCATGGGCGCCGATTCCCTCTGTCTCAAAGACATGGCGGGCATCATGTCGCCCTTTGATATTGCCAAGCTCGTTGCTGAGATCAAGAAGGTCGTCAGCATCCCTATCCACCTCCATACCCACTACACAAGCGGTATGGCATCCATGGTCTACCTGGAGGCGATCAAGGCAGGAGTGGATATTGTGGACACGTGCCTGGCGCCGTTCGCGCTGCGAACCTCCCAGCCTGCAGTGGAACCCATTGTGGCGACGCTCTATGGAACGGACAGGGATCCGGGGCTTGACCTGAATCTCCTGCTCGAGATGGGAGATCATCTGGAAAAGGTCGCCCCAAAGTACCGTAATTTCCTTGCAAAGCACACTATGTCGGTCATCGACACAGGGGTGCTGGTCCACCAGGTTCCGGGGGGCATGATCTCCAATCTCGTGAGCCAGCTCAAAGAGGCCAAAGCCCTTCATCGGCTCCAGGAAGTCTACCAGGAGGTGGCGGTCACCCGCCGCGAACTGGGTACCCCGCCCCTTGTCACCCCGACATCTCAGATCGTGGGCGTGCAGGCGGTCCTCAATGTGCTTTTCGGCAAGTACAAGATGGTGACCAACGAGGTCAAGGATCTGGTCTACGGACTGTATGGGAAGACCCCCACCCCCATTGATCCCGAGGTGCAGAAGAAGGTCCTCAAGGGTTACAAGAGGGGCGAGACCCCGGTTACCGGCAGGGCGGCAGACTACCTGCAGCCGGAGCTGGAGAACGCGAGAGAGAAGATCGGTGATCTCGCCAGGGACGATTTCGATCTGCTCATCTATGCTCTCTATCCAACCACAGGCGAGCAGTTTCTCAAGTGGAAATATGGGCTGGAGCAAAAACCGGCGGCGGTAAAGCCGAAAACCCTCGAAGACATCAGAAAAGAAGACGAGGCAATGGCCGCAGCGCTCGAGCAGGTCTGCAAAGCGTTCTGATCATCCCATCGTTCTCTCTCCCCGGGCTGAGAACCTTCCCTGGGAGGGAAATCTGAAATTGATCAGACGGGTTCGGTGCCCGCCTTTTTCATTAGCATTTGGCATTTGGAAGGGCGAAGGGAAGAATCATGCCACTAAGACACAAAGACACTAAGCTTTCTTCGTGAATCTTTGTGCCTTGGTGTCTTCGTGGCAGGCTTTCTTCGATGAAAAATGATCAATGACCAATGATCAATGGGGTTCATCATGAAATGGTTAGTTCGATTCGTTTCATCATCCGCTGGTAAGAAGCAGCTCATGGCGGTTACCGGTCTCGGGTTCTGCCTGTTCCTGGCGACGCATCTGGTGGGGAATCTGACCCTCTACGGCGGCAGAGATTTCTTCCTCTCCTACATCGAGCACCTGCATGGGCTTGGTTACCTGATCACGGCTGCGGAGTTCGGCCTCGTTTTCTTCGCCCTGGTCCATATTGCGACGGGTCTGGTGCTCTTCTTCGAGAACAGGGCTGCCAGGCCGGTCTCCTATGCCGTTAAAAAAAATGCGGGCGGACAGACGATAGGTTCGGCCACTTCGCCCTATACGGGACTCCTGATCCTTTTGTTCCTCCTCATTCATCTCCTGACCTTTCGTTTTGTGGACAAGACCTCGATAACCGATTTCGAAATACTGACACAGAAACTCACGCAGACATGGTGGGTCCTTTTCTATATTGCAGGTGTCGTTGTCGTCGCGATTCACGTCAGCCACGGTTTCTGGAGCGGCTTCCAGACCCTGGGTCTCAATAACCCGAAATACATGCCGCTCATCAGAAGGTTTGGAATAATTTTCAGCGTTGTCATCGGGGTCGGATTCGTTTCGATTCCGGTCTTCGTATTCCTCGTCGCGTAAGGAGGTTTTCATGCAACTGGATGCCAGGATTCCCGGAGGCCCTCTTGAGGAGAAATGGGACAGGCACCGTTTCGAATTGAAGCTGGTGAACCCGGCGAATAAGAGGAAATTCGACGTCATCGTGGTGGGAACAGGCCTTGCCGGGGCATCGGCATCCGCCAGTCTTGCGGAGCTCGGGTATAACGTCAAGACGTTCTGTATCCAGGACAGTCCCCGTCGCGCTCACAGCATTGCGGCCCAGGGAGGGATCAATGCCGCAAAAAACTACAGGGGTGACGGAGACAGCATTCGGCGTCTCTTCTACGATACCATCAAGGGGGGCGATTTTCGCGCAAGGGAGGCGAATGTCTACCGGCTGGCCCAGGTCAGCAACAGCATCATCGACCTCTGCGTCGCCCAAGGCATCCCGTTCGCCCGTGAATACGGCGGACAGCTTGCCAACCGCTCCTTCGGCGGCGCCCAGGTCGAGAGAACCTTTTATGCGCGGGGGCAGACGGGACAGCAGCTTCTGCTCGGTGCTTACAGCGCAATGATGCGCCAGATCCATGCAGGAAAGGTCAAGATATTCCCCCGCCGCGAGATGCTCGATCTGGTCCTGGTCAACGGGGCCGCCAGGGGGATCGTTGCCCGCAATCTCGTCACCGGCTATATCGAGCACCATGCTGCGCATGCAGTTATTCTTGCGACCGGCGGGTACGGGAACGTCTTTTTTCTCTCCACCAACGGCATGAGCGGAAACGTGAGCGCAGCGTGGAGGGCGCACAAAAAGGGAGCTCTTTTTGCTAATCCGGCTTTCACCCAGATTCATCCCACCTGCATCCCGGTCCACGGCGCTTTCCAGTCCAAGCTGACCCTCATGAGCGAAAGCCTCCGGAACGACGGCAGAGTATGGGTCCCCAGGACGTCAGGGGACAAGAGGGCTCCACACGATATCCCTGAAGCCGACAGGGATTACTATCTCGAAAGAAAGTATCCGAGCTTCGGGAACCTGGTGCCTCGCGACGTGGCATCCAGAAATGCCAAAGAGGTCTGCGACCAGGGAAAGGGCGTCGGGCCCACGGGATTTGCGGTTTATCTGGACTTTCAGGATGCCATTCGGAAGGACGGCGTCGAGGCGATCAAGCGCAAGTACGGCAATCTCTTCCAGATGTACGAGCGCATTACCGGGGAGAACCCCTACGAAGCGCCGATGATGATCTACCCCGCAGTCCACTATGCCATGGGCGGCCTGTGGGTGGACTACAATCTGATGAGCACCATTCCGGGGCTGTTTGTGCTCGGCGAGGCGAATTTTTCCGACCACGGCGCCAACAGGTTGGGGGCCAGCGCCCTGATGCAGGGGCTGGCGGACGGGTATTTCGTGATCCCCTACACGCTCGGAGGGTACATTGCCGGCCAGCGACTTCCGGAGGTCCGGGAAGATCACCCCGCCTTTCGGGAGAGTGCCAGGGAATCCGGTGAAAGGCTTCACAAGCTTCTCTCCAGGAAGGGCAAACAGACGGTTTCCGATTTCCACCGCGAGCTGGGCAGTGTGTTGTGGGAACATTGCGGCATGGCCAGGACCGAGTCCGGACTTCTCAAGGCCAAAGCGAGAATTCCCGAGATCCGGGCCCAGTTCTGGGACAATGTGAATGTCCCGGGGTCGGCCGCGGAATTGAACCAGAGTCTTGAAAGGGCAAATCGGGTCTCCGATTTTCTGGAATTTGCCGAATTGCTGGTGGAAGACGCGCTCTCCAGGGAAGAGTCTTGCGGGTGCCACTTCAATGAAGCCTTTCAAACCGAGGACCATGAAGCCAGAAGAAACGACGAAACCTGCTGCTATGTCTCCGCATGGGAGTTCCAGGGGGTAGGAAAGCCCGCCACACTGCACAAAGAGCCTCTGGTTTTCGAAAATGTCACCCTCGCGCAAAGGAG
This sequence comes from Deltaproteobacteria bacterium HGW-Deltaproteobacteria-15, assembly GCA_002840535.1. Lineage (GTDB taxonomy): Bacteria > Desulfobacterota > DSM-4660 > Desulfatiglandales > HGW-15 > HGW-15. Next base: position 63,870 of record PHBH01000018.1, read on the forward strand.
CTACAAATGAGCAAGACAATCACCCTTTCCCTGAAAATATGGAGGCAAAACGGTCCTGAGGACAAGGGTCATTTCGAATTCTATGAGGCGAAAGACATCTCCACGGACATGTCTTTCCTGGAGATGCTCGATGTGGTCAATGAAAACCTCACGCTGGAAGGCCGCGAGCCGGTTGCGTTCGATCACGACTGCCGCGAAGGGATTTGCGGGAGTTGCGGAACCGTGGTGAACGGCATTGCCCATGGGCCGGAGAAAGGCACTACCCTCTGTCAGCTTCACATGCGCCATTTCCAGGATGGATCGACCCTGGTGATCGAACCGTGGCGCGCCCGCCCCTTCAAGCCTGTCAAGGACCTGATCGTGGATCGGAGCGCCCTGGATGAGCTTATCCAGGCCGGGGGATTCATTTCAGTGAGCACGGGCCAGGCTCCGGAGGCGAATTCAATTCCCGTACCGGCGGAAAAGGCCGAGCTGGCGATGGATGCAGCCGCCTGCATCGGATGCGGAGCCTGTATTGCGGCCTGCCCCAATGCTTGCGCCATGCTCTTCGTGTCGGCCAAGGTATCTCATCTTGCCCTTCTGCCCCAGGGACAGCCCGAAGCGGCGAAAAGGGCCCTTTCCATGCTGAGAAAGATGGATGAACTGGGATTTGGAAGTTGCGGCAACAAGGCCGAGTGCGAGGCCGTGTGCCCCAAAGAGATTTCCCTTCGCAACATTGCGCGGTTCAATCGCGAATTTCTGAAGGCGACGTTTGGATCCTCGGAGGAGTGAAACAGTTTGGTAGCTGAAAAGCGATGGGTTTCGCTTCGCTCTACCCATCCTACGCACCTAACGACCTGGGGATCAATAGGTGAACAATGCTCAATGATCGATGTTCAATGATAAATGACAAAGGAGTATCACCATGAAGAGAAATAAAGTGACGGTTGTGGGAGCTGGAAATGTGGGCGCAACGGCGGCCATGCGGGTCGCTGAAAAGGAACTTGCGGATGTGGTGCTGCTCGACGTGCTGGAAGGGGTTCCTGCCGGAAAGGCCCTGGACCTGATGGAAGCGGCCCCTGTTGAAAAACATGACTGCAAGATCCTGGGCTGTACCAATGATTATTCCCAGGCCAAGGATTCGGATATCGTCATCATCACCGCCGGGATTCCCCGGAAACCCGGCATGAGCCGCGATGATCTTCTTTCGACCAACATGGGGATCATGCAGAAGGTGGTCAAGGAAATCGCCTCTGTTGCGCCGGATTCGATCCTCATCATCGTCAGCAACCCCCTGGACGCCATGTGCCATGTAGCCTATGACGTAAGCGGCTTTCCCAAACAGAGGGTGCTGGGCATGGCCGGTGTTCTCGACTCCGCCAGATACCGGGCGTTCATCGCCATGGAACTGGACGTATCGGTGGAGAACGTCCATGCCTTTGTTCTGGGCGGGCACGGGGATACCATGGTGCCCATCTCCAGATATTCGACCGTGGCCGGCATACCCATTCCCGAACTCATTCCGCCGGACAGGATCAAGATCCTGGAAGACAGGACCCGAACAGGGGGAGCCGAGATCGTGAACCTGCTGAAGACCGGCAGCGCGTACTATGCTCCGGCTTCGGCCGCCGTGGAGATGGCTGAAACCATTCTCAAGGACAAGAAGAAGATCCTTCCCTGCGCCGCTCTGCTCCAGGGAGAATACGGAATCCACGATCTCTTCATCGGGGTCCCGGTGAAGCTCGGTTCAGAGGGAATCGAGAAGGTGATCGAGATCCGACTGAACGAGGAGGAGAAAAAAGCGCTCCATAGCTCGGCCAACGCGGTGAAGGGTCTTGTGGACGACATCAAGAGACTCCGCGGCTGACACAGACGGGAAATTGAACATCGTATCCGACATTCTTACGTCGGAAAGGTTGATGCCGACTACCGGCGGCGCTATACTGATTGGCCGGACTCTCGAAAATGGGCGCTGTCTGGACTGACCGGTTCCCAGATTTTCGCGTTCGAACACTCGAGGATATCAAAGGAGAACTCCATGAGTCGAAAGATGAAGACCATCGAAGGAAACGAAGCGGCGGCACACGTCGCTTATGCATTGAGCGAAGTCGCAGCCATCTACCCGATCACGCCTTCCAGCACCATGGGTGAATACTGTGACGAATGGGCTGCGCACGGCCGCAAAAACATCTTCGGCCAGGTGGTCAAGGTGGTTGAAATGCAGTCCGAGGCAGGAGCGGCCGGCGCTGTTCACGGGGCCCTTGCCTCCGGCGCCCTCTCTACGACATTCACCGCATCCCAGGGGCTGCTTCTCATGATCCCCAACATGTACAAGATCGCAGGCGAGATCATGCCCACGGTGTTCCATGTTTCCGCCCGCGCCGTTGCGGCCCACGCCCTCTCTATTTTCGGAGATCACTCCGATATCAATGCGGTAAGAGAGACGGGTTTTTCTCTCCTGGCATCCGCTTCGGTTCAGGAGGTGATGGATCTGGCCCTGGTCTCGCATCTCGCCAGCATCCGGGCGAGCCTTCCTTTCATTCATTTCTTCGACGGGTTCAGAACCTCCATGGAGATCCAGAAGATCGAGCTGATCGACTATGAAGAGATGGCCAAGCTCATCGATGGGGAGGCGATCGAGGATTTCAGAAGCCGCTGCATGAATCCCGAATATCCTCAAATGAGGGGAACTGCGCAGAATCCGGATATCTACTTTCAGAACAAGGAAGCTTCGAATCCCTTCTTTGCGAGAATCCCCACCATAGTTCAGGAGGAGATGGACAAGGTCGGGGATCTCGTCGGACGGAAATACCACCTTTTCGATTACGTTGGACACCCCGAAGCGGACAGGGTCATCATTTCCATGGCCTCCAGCTGCGACGTGATTGAAGAGACGGTCAATTATCTCACCGGCCTCAATCAGAGGGTGGGGCTTCTCAAGGTGCGGCTCTATCATCCCTTCTCCACGGAAGCGTTCCTGAGGACGCTCCCTTCCACAGCCAGGAAGGTTGCGGTTCTCGATCGAACCAAGAGCCCTGGGGCCATAGGCGAGCCGCTTTACAGGGATGTCTGCACCGCACTGCTCGATACGCCCGAACGTCCTTCGGTCGTGGGGGGAAGATACGGTCTGGGCAGCAAGGATTTCACCCCGTCCATGGTAAAGGCCGTGTACGACAACCTTCGCTCCTCAGTCCCCCGGAACCACTTCACGGTGGGGATCGTGGATGATGTAACCCACACCTCCCTTGAAGTCGAGGAGTCCATCGATACCGCAACAAAGGGCACTGTTCGGTGCAAATTCTGGGGTCTCGGCGCCGACGGGACGGTGGGCGCGAACAAGAATGCCATCAAGATCATCGGCGAGAACACCGGCATGTATGCCCAGGCCTACTTCGCCTACGACGCGAAGAAGTCCGGCGGCATCACAGTCTCCCATCTGCGGTTCTCTCCGGAGAGGATCCAATCTCCCTATCTGCTCACCCATTCGGATTTTATCGCCTGCCACAATCCGGCTTTTGTCAAACAGTACGACATCCTGGACGGACTCCGGAGCGGCGGCGCCTTCCTGCTGAACTCTCCGTGGAGTGTCCAGGAGATGGAGAAGGAAATCCCGGACCGCGTAAAGCGGACCCTTGCGCAGAAAAAACTCGGCTTCTATAACATCGACGCCGTGAAGATCGCCACGGACCTGGGCCTCGGGGGGCGCATCAACATGATTATGCAGGCGGCCTTTTTCCAGATCGCCAATGTGATTCCTCCTGAGGAAGCCTTCAAGCACATGAAGGACGCCGTCAAAAAGAGTTACGGGAAAAAGGGCGAGAAGGTGGTGAAGATGAACATGGATGCCGTGGACCAGGCAGTGGGCGCCCTGCAGAAGATCGAAGTCCCCGCCTCCTGGGCCACTGCCGGACTCGAGCCCTACATGAAAAAGGAAGAACCCGAGTTCGTGACCAATGTCATGAGGCCCATGCTGAACCAGCAGGGCGATGCTCTTCCTGTGAGCGCCTTCAGTGCGGACGGGGTATTCCCGACCGCTACCACCCAGTACGAAAAAAGGGGCATTGCCATCAATGTCCCGGAGTGGATTCCGGACAATTGCATTCAGTGCAACCAGTGCGCCTTTGTCTGTCCCCACGCCGTGATCAGGCCCGTGCTCGCCAAAGGGGAAGACCTTGCCGACGCGCCGAAAGACTTCGTCACGATGGAGGCCAAGGGCAAAGAGTTAAAGGGATGGAAATTCCGCATCCAGGTGAGCCCGCTCGATTGTACGGGCTGCGGGAATTGTGCGGATATCTGCCCTGCCAAGGAAAAGGCCCTCGTTATGAAGCCCCTCGGCACCCAGGTCGACGCCCAGACGGCCAACCACCAGTTCTCCACCGGGCTCCCCATTGCGGACAATCTGATGCCGGTGACTTCGGTCAAGGGCAGCCAGTTCAGGCAGCCCCTTTTCGAGTTCTCGGGCGCCTGCCCCGGATGCGGCGAGACCCCGTACATCAAGGTCATCACGCAGCTTTTCGGGGACAGGATGATGGTTGCCAATGCCACCGGCTGTTCCTCCATCTACGGCGGTTCGGCCCCGAGCTGTCCTTATACGGTAAACGAGCAGGGACAGGGTCCTGCATGGGCCAACTCCCTTTTCGAGGACAATGCTGAATTCGGTCTCGGCATGATGCTGGGCGCCACGCACCGGAGGTCCAGGTTGGCCGACCTGATCCGCCAGGGGCTGCAGGCGGATGTGTCGCAGGAGTTGAAGAATGGTTTCCAGCAGTGGCTGGACGAGTTCAACAACGGCGACAAGTCCAGAGAGAACGGAGAGAAGATCCTCGACCTCGTCGAAGCTGAAATCGAGCAGGTCCCGGAGGCTGCCCACACGCTGCTCCATCAAATCCTGGACATGAGCGATTACCTTACGAAGAAGTCCGTCTGGATCTTCGGAGGCGACGGATGGGCTTATGACATAGGATACGGCGGACTGGACCATGTCATTGCAACAGGGAACGACGTGAACATTCTGGTCCTGGATACGGAGGTCTACTCAAATACCGGCGGACAGTCATCCAAATCCACACCCACCGCGGCAGTGGCCAAGTTCGCCGCGAGCGGCAAGCCGACCCGCAAGAAGGATCTGGGGAGAATGGCCATGACCTACGGTTATGTGTACGTCGCCTCGGTTGCCATGGGTGCGAACAAGAACCAGTTCATGAAGGCCATTGTTGAAGCGGAGAGCTACGACGGTCCTTCTCTGATCGTGGCTTACGCCCCCTGCATCAACCATGGAATCAACATGGGAAGGAGCCAGAACGAGTCCAAGAAGGCCGTTGATTGCGGCTACTGGCCTCTGTACCGCTTCGATCCCAGGTTAACGGAAGAAGGGAAAAACCCGTTCATCCTTGAATCCAAGGAGCCGTCCGGCGATTTCAGGGAATTCCTCAAGGGCGAGGTGCGCTACTCCAGCCTTTCCATTACCTTCCCGGAAAAGGCTGAGGAGCTGTTCAAGAAGGCCGAAGCCGATATGAAGGAGAGGTTCGAGACTTACAAACGGCTGGCGAGTTAAACAGTTTTTCTGGTTGCTTTAGTTTCTCTGGTTTGTTTGGTTCAGAAGACCAAGCGAATCGGAGAACTGAGAAACTGATGAGGCAGGCAGCCTGCGTCGTGTCATAGGAATGCTGTGACACGACACAGGATAAGCCATCAATCCATTGTAGTGTCTCAGAGATGCTCTTCACATCTTCGTCATTGCGAACTTGAACCTGGATTCCCACATTCGCGGGAATGACAGCTCTATGTCAGTATAAAGGTCAGAATAAAGCACCAACTTGGTCAACCAGACAAACCAAACAAACCAGACAAACCGAGAACCGCCATGGCTGAGACTTTCTCTTACCGGGACCCGCTTCCCCTCGGGGAAGACAAGACCGAGTACCGCCTTCTCACCGAGGAGCACGTGAGCACGAGCCCTTTCAAGGGCTCGTCTGTCGTCCAGGTCGCCCCACAGGGACTGGCGCTGCTTGCAGAGAGGGCCTTCAAGGACGTCGCTCATCTTCTCAGACCTTCGCACCTGACCCAGCTCAGAGGAATACTGGATGACCCCGGAGCGTCGTCCAATGACAGGTACGTGGCCCTGGAGATGCTCAAAAACGCGGTCATCTCTGCCGAAGGAATCCTTCCCATGTGCCAGGACACAGGCACGGCTGTTGTGATCGGGAAAAAGGGGCAGCGGATCTGGACAGGCTATTCCGACGAGGAGGAGCTCTCCAGGGGCATATTCGCCGCCTACACCAGGAACTACCTTCGCTATTCCCAGATGACCCCGCTTTCCATGTACGAGGAAAAGAACACGGGATGCAATCTGCCTGCCCAGATCGACATCTATGCCGTTGAAGGCGACTCCTATCGATTCCTTTTCATTGCAAAGGGCGGCGGCTCGGCCAACAAAACCTATCTCTTCCAGGAAACAAAGGCCCTGCTGAATCCCAACACGCTTATCCCGTTCCTGACTGCAAAGATGAAATCCCTGGGCACCGCAGCCTGCCCCCCCTATCATCTTGCCTTTGTGGTCGGCGGAACTTCTGTGGAGACCAATCTGAAAACTCTGAAGCTCGCCACTACCGGATACCTCGACGCGCTCCCCGGAGAAGGAGGAGTCGAAGGATACGGTTTCCGGGATCGGGAACTTGAAGCGAAGCTTCTGTCGATCTCGCACGAACTTGGGCTGGGGGCTCAGTTCGGCGGCAAACATTTCTGTCTGGACATCAAGGTCGTTCGACTGCCGAGGCATGGGGCATCGTGCCCTGTGGGGATGGGAGTAAGCTGCAGCGCCGACCGAAACGTCAAGGGGAAGATCACGGAAGAAGGCATCTTCCTGGAGAAGCTCGAAACAGACCCCTCCAGGTTTCTGCCTGAACCCTCCTCGGCGCAGGATGAAGCGATAAGGATAGACCTTGACCGGCCCATGAAGGAGATCCGGGCGGAACTGAGCAAGTATCCTGTTTCAACCCGACTTTCGCTCAACGGAAAGATGGTCGTGGCAAGAGATATTGCCCATGCAAGATTGAAGGAACGGTTGGATCGGGGAGAACCCCTCCCCGGCTATTTCATGGATCATCCCGTCTATTACGCCGGGCCGGCCAAACAACCCCCGGGATACCCTTCCGGTTCCATGGGTCCGACAACGGCCGGCAGGATGGACGCTTACGTCCCCATTTTCCAGCAAAGGTCCGCATCCATGGTCATGCTGGCCAAAGGGAACCGTTCAGCCGTTGTCAAGGAATCCTGCAAGGAGTACGGAGGATTCTACCTGGGGTCCATAGGAGGGCCTGCAGCACGGTTGGCAAAGGAGTGCATCACCAGTGTCGAACTGCTGGAGTACCCGGAGCTCGGCATGGAGGCGATCTATCTGATCACTGTGAAAGACTTCCCCGCCTTCATCATCATCGATGACAAAGGAAACGACTTCTTCGAAGGGCTCATATAAGAAAGTCGGAATTCGGAAGGGGGAAGTAAGAAGAAAAAGTCGGAAGGCGGAGTTCGGAAGGCGGAAGTAAGAAGAAAGAAGGATCATATTCCCCATTTTCCGCCACTTCCCCGTTCCGCCTTTCTACTTCCGACTTCCGAATTTCTTTATTGACAGCCTTTTACAAAAGCGACTATGTACCGAAAATGTGATGGACAGGCGTTTCCAATCCTTTTTTCACCGGGAGGGACCCATGCTTGAAAATCTGTTTTCGCCGTTCCGAATCAAGTCCTGCCAGCTCAACAGCAGAATTGTGATGCCGCCACTCGCCTCTTTTCTCATCGAGGATGACGGCTCGGTAACCGACAAGACCATCGAACATTACAGGAAACGCGCTTCCGGCGGTCCCGCGATGGTGATGGTTGAGGCCCATGCTACTTCGCCCGAAGGGGTCGTCTCCAGCCATCAGGCCAGGATTTGTGATGACCGATACATCGAGGGACTGTCCAGGATTTCCTCGGTCATCCGCTCTGAAGGGGCTGTGCCCGCCATTCAACTCCATCATGCGGGCAGGCAGACATCCATCAAAGTCATCAAGAGAAAGCCTCTTGCCCCGTCCAATCTCCCCTGCCCTGCCATCAAGGGGGAAGTCGAGCCGCTCTCGAAATCAGAGATTCAAAGGATCGTCCATGATTTTGGAGACTCTGCCTCGAGAGCTCTTCAGGCAGGATTCCAGCTGATCGAGATCCATGGAGCGCATGGTTATCTCCTCAATCAGTTCCTTTCGAGGTTCTCAAACGATCGGACCGACGAGTACGGCGGAAGTCCGGAGGGAAGGTGCCGCTTTTCGATGGAGATCATCCGTGAAATCAGAAAGAGAGTCGGCCCTGATTTCCCACTCTCGTTCAAAATCAGCGCCCAGGAGTTTGTTCCCAACGGGCTCACGACAGAGGAGTCGATCGAACTCCTGAGACTGCTCATCCCATGTGGTTTGGACATCATTCAAATCTCGGCCGGGAATGACGCCAGTCCTGAATGGATCGCGCAGCCCATGTTCATGGAAAAGGCGTGCCTGGCGGAATCGTCGGGCAAGATCAGGAAGGCGCTGCAGTTCCCCGTGATGGTGGTAGGCAGGATCAATGATCCCCTGGTCGCAAACGAGATCATCCAGGAAGGAAAGGCGGACCTCGTCTGCATGGGTCGCGGGCTTCTGGCGGATCCGGAAATGCCCAAAAAAGCCAGAGAGGGACGTATCGAGGATATCCGGACTTGCATCGCATGCAACACCTGCATGGAGTCGATCTTTCGCAGGGGCCGGGTGGAATGCCTTGTGAACCCCTCCCTTGGCCGCGAACAGCAGATGGCCATCCGTCCCGCCGAGAAATCAAAGAAGGTCATGGTGATCGGAGGCGGTCCCGGGGGCCTGGAAGCGGCGTGGGTGGCCGCAAGCAGGGGGCACGAGGTTCACCTCTTCGAGAGACAGTCCCAACTCGGGGGACAGCTGAACATGGGCAGCCTGACAAAGTACAAAAAGGAACTCCTCACGCTTATCAGGTATCAGACCAGGCAGGCTGAGAAATTCGGGGTAAAACTCCACCTCAATTCCGATGTCACTCCCGATCTGGTCAAGGAAGTAAAACCTGACGTGGTGATCCTTTCCACCGGTTCCACGCCGGTGAAACCCCATGTGCCCGGGATCGAGAAGGCCATCGTCCGTATGCTGCCCGACATCCTGAATGGAAAAAAGCCGACCAGGAAGAAGACGATTATCCTGGGAGGAGGGGCCACGGGATGCGAAGTGGCGCATTACCTGGGGGATCATCAATGCGACGTCACCATCATCGAGCAGCTCCCTAAGGTCGCCGAACAACTGGAGTCCATCACGAGAAAAGTTCTTCTGAAAGAGCTAAGGGAGAGGAAGATCCGGATCCTGACCTCATGCAGGCTCTCCAGAGTCGAAGATCACGGCGTCTTTGTCACGGATCAACAGGGGGCCGAAACATTTCTGGAAGCCGACGCCGTGGTCATTGCAGTCGGGAGCCGTCCCGACAATTCGCTTTACGATTCCATCCTCTCCATGGGACTGCCTGTTCATCGGGTCGGAGACTGTGTGGAGCCGAGGAGTGCAAAGACCGCGATACTGGAAGGAGCTATTGCCGGCCGTGAAATCTGAGAATTCTTCTCTCACAGAGCGCACAGAGACCTGAAACAGTCCGCCTGATCGTTGACCGATCAGGCGGACTGTTTCAGGACTTTCTATATGCCTCTGCGGGCTCGATCGCAGCGGGCGAGAGAAACTTTTCTTACATCCTCCTGTACAAATCCGCGATCCGGTCCCTCGTCATTTTCTTCTTCCAATCCTTCCCCAGAGCGTTCTCCCAGAGAGGTTCCAGGATCAAAGCCACATCGATCATCCTGTTCATCTGTTCTTCGTCAAGATTCGCCGTGATTTTTCTGGGGAGATCGATTTTGTGCTTTTCCAGCATCTTGCGGAACTCGTGCACTCCCTCCGGGTAAAACTCTTCCAGGTAGTCGAAGGCAATGCTGTTGCCGATCCCGTGACGCAAACCAAGGACAAACGAGAGCCCGTACGAGAGCGCGTGGGCGACGCCCACTTGAGAGTAGGCGATGCTCATGCCTCCGCAGTAGGATGCCATCATGAGCTTGTCTTCGCTTCCCGGGCCGCCCTCGAGGAACACCTCGCGGCAAAGGTCAAGAGCCTTCTCACCATAAGCTTTGCTGAAGGCGTTCAGATAAGTCCCTGTCAATGATTCGATGCAGTGAATATAGCAATCCATGCCCGTATAAAACCACTGCTCCGTCGGGACGCCCTGGATGAGTTCCGGATCGAGGACGATCTGGTCAAAAACGGTGTAGTCGGAGTTCAACCCGAGTTTTTTCTGCGGCCCTGTCAGTATCGCCGTGCGCGAAGCTTCTGCTCCGGTTCCGGAGAGCGTCGGAATGCCCGCGTGGTAGACAGCCGGATTCCGGATCAGATCCCAGCCCTGATAATCCGCCGAAGACCCCGTGTTGGTGAGCATCAGTGAGACCGCCTTGGATATATCCATGGTGCTGCCGCCGCCGATGCCGATGACCCCAACAGGAAGGCTCTTTGCTTCCTCCTTGACCCTTTTTGTCAGCTGGTCAACGTAGGATGTCTTGGGCTCCACATCCGCATTAACCCACAGGAGCAGGTCCCGGCTCTTCAACGGCAACCGATTTTTGAGAGGCTTGTCTTTGTGGACATCGTCGACGCAGAATACCACGACAGAACCGCCGTCCTTTCGCCGCCTCGAAAGGATGTCATCCAGTTGGTTGAAACTTCCCCTTCCGAAAACAACATACGAAACCATCCTGAAATTTCTGAACATGCTCTTCTTCCCCTCTTCCTCAATCTCCTGACTTTGCCCTTCTGATCAGCTCATCGCCATGCTTTTCAAGAAAAGCATCCACATCAATTTTCCAATCGGGCATGATGTTGAGGCCCTGCTTTTTGAGAAGCCTGTTTTCGAGTATGCAGTTGTGGGGCCGGCGCGCGGGGGTGACCATCTGGTTGGAGCTGCACGGCTCTACGGCGGCGCGGATACCCAGTTTCTTGAATACATGCTTGGCCCAATCAAAACGGCTGCAGTATCCTTCCGAGGTTACATGGTAGGTGCCCGTCACACCCGCTTTGATCAATTCCCCGGCCTGAAGCGCCACGGTATGCGTCCAGGTGGGCGACCCGAACTGATCGTTGACCACCTTCAAGATCTTCATCTTCTTGTAAAGCACCCTGTGGAGAATGGAGCGGATGAAGTTCCTGCCGTTCAACCCGTACAGCCATGCTGTCCTCATGATGATGTAATCGAAGGCATTGTCGCGAACCGCCACCTCGCTATCCATCTTGCTTCTCCCGTAAGCCGAAAGCGGGTCCATGGAGTCATCTTCGAAGTAAGGCTGGGGAATGCTCTTGTAGCCGTTAAAAATGTAATCCGTCGAGAAATGAACCATTTTGCAGCCGAATCTGGCGCACGCCTGTGCAAGGTTCCTGGGTCCTTCGACATTCACCTTCTTGACCATGAAAGATTCTTTCTCACAGCCGTCCACATCCGTAAACGCTGAACAGTTGAAGACGACTTGTGGTGCGATGTGCTGAATCTTCTCCACAACTTTGTCCCAGTACGTGATGTCAAGATCCTTTCGATCCAGGGCAATGATCTCATGCTCAGCACCGAGCACCTCCCTGCACTCACTCCCAAGCATACCTTTGCTTCCTGTAAGCAGGATCTTCATCTTGAAACTTACCTCCTGAAGTACTTCTTTTTGTGCGCATTCTACCACAATCCGGCCTGGCAGTCACTCACAGTTTACTTGCGGCAGGCTGTTTTGGGCAGACAACCGCTTGTTTTAACTTGCGTTGATGTTGAATCTGATGCTAATTTTCAATACGCATTTCCCATTCCACACCTTATCGGGGCCTGCATTAATGAAACTGCTGCTCACTCTTTTTTTCATTCTCCTGCAAGGATTTCCTGAAGCGAGCGGGGCGGCTGCTTTTGAAAAAGCCGACCAGGATATAATTCGCGGCATTGAGCTCCTGTACGACGGAGAGACTGACAAGGCCGAGGATGTATTTCGCAGTGTCCTTGCCAAGAAACCGCAGGACCCCGCGGGATACTTCTATATGGCAATGGTGACATGGTCCAGGCTCGCGACCGGTTTCTGGTCGCGCGAGATGGTTCAGCAGTACATTGAGCGGATCGACAGGACAATCTCGGTTGCAAGAGCAGTAGTACAGGATGGGAATCCGGACTCCTTCACCTACTTTTTTCTGGGAGGCGCTCTGGGCTTCAAAGGGAGATTCTACCTGATGGAGCGCAAATGGCTTTCCTCCTTTAACCTCGCCTCGGATGCGGTTGAGGCTTTGAAGGTATGCAGCAGCATGGATCCTTCCAACAAGGATGTCCTGCTCGGCCTTGGCATATTCGACTACTACACGGCAAAGCTTTCAGGGGTTATGAAATTCCTCACTTTTCTTCTTGTCCATAGAGGGGATCGGGAAGAAGGGTTGCGAAAACTCAATCAGGCCGCACAGGAGGCCACCTATTCATCGTTCGAAGCAAAGAGCGTGCTTCTCCACATCTATCTTTACCTGGAAGATGACCGCCATAAAGCCCTGCTCCTTGCGAGAGAACTCGCGACACGGTTCCAAAGAAGCAGGTTTTTCAAATATCTTGAAGGAGTAGCTTGCGTCCGTCTGGACAGGGATGACGAATACAGGGAGGTGGCTGCGGCAATGCGTGCTTCAGCGGAGAGGGCGGATTCGGGAATGAAGGCCGCCCTTTGGATCCGGCAGTCCCTCTACCTGGATGCCACCCATGACCTGTTCCGGGGGAATCATAAAGAGGCAAGGCGGAAACTTGACGCGATCCTCTCCATGCAGGATCCGGTAAACGATCCACTGATGATCGCTTACCCCTTGTTGAAAAAAGGGGTGAGCTATGATCTGGAAGGCGCCAGAAAGACGGCTCTCGGCTACTATGAACAGGTCATGAGCATGGAAAACGGAGCAGGCGCCCAGTTTCTTGCCGAGAAATTCATAAAAAAGCCGGCGCTCAAAAACGATCCCTTCATAGGGTACTGAGATGAAGCGAATTGCAGCCTTATTGATCACGGCACTCTTGTTAATCTTCCCCTCCGGCTGCGCACGGGTTGCTTTGAGATGGAGCCATCCCGTGGTTCAAAACATGACGCATTCCATCTTTGAGGAATGTGACCTTCAACTGGCAAGAGAAGCCATCCCGGGAAATCTCAAGATTCTGGAAGGACTCGCAAAGACCGATCCTCACAATCGGGACATCCTCTCGGCCCTGTCAATGGGATTTTCCGGGTATGCTCTTCTCTTTGTCGAGGAGGATGATCCCGACAGGGCTTCGGGACTGTACATTCGTTCCAGGGATTACGCGCTTCGTGCACTCGGCGCCAAAGGCGATGCGAAGGGTCAATACGGTAACGTCGAAGTACCCGGCGGCAAGGATCAAGAGGATTTGCAGCCGCTCTTCTGGGCGGCCTTTGCCTGGAATGCATGGATCAATCTCAACCTCGACAAGCCGGAGGCCGTTGCGCAAATCGGGAAATCTCAACCCTTCCTGGAAAAGGTCCTCGCCATGGACAGCACCTATTTTCACGGTCTCCCGGCGATCCTGCAGGGGTCAATGCTTTCGGCCATACCTGCTCTTCTGGGCGGTGACAATGAAAAGGCCAAAACCTTTTTCCTGAAGGGAATCGAGGAAAGCGGAGGGAGATTTTTCCCGGCCCCGTATTACTATGCGAGGTACTATGCCGTGGCCACACAGGACAGAGATCTCTTTGGCAAGCTTCTCCAACAGATCGTGCGCAGCGATCCTCAAGAGCTCAAGGAGGTATGCCTGATCAACAAGGTGTTCCAACAAAAAGCGGCAAAGTTGTTGGCGCAGGAAGACGAGTTGTTCTTCTGACAAAAGTCTGATGGGTTTCGCTACGCTCTACCCATCCTACGGATTGATGAGTGACGTAATGAGGAGGGTCATGCGAAGGGATATGAATAAAACCGAACATTTGAAAATTCGTATTTGAATTCGTTTGTTTCGAATTTCGATATTGGAGATTCGAATTTTCAGTGCGTAGGATGGGTAGAGCGAAGCGAAACCCATCAATTTCGATTCTGACAAGATTTTATGTCACCTGGATTCGGGGGTTCTTGTGAAGAAACTGCTTACTGTCTTCATTTTCGTCGCATCCGTCTCGCTTCTCTTCTTTTTGTGTCCGGCCGAAGCCGCGGAAAAGCACATCATCAAGTTTGCAACCCTGGCCCCGGAAGGTTCCGCCTGGATGAAGACCATGCGGGCAGCCGAATCCGCAATCAAGGAGAAAAGCCGGGGTGAGGTCATTTTCCGGGTTTATCCTGGAGGCGTGGCCGGCGATGAGCTCGATGTCCTCAGAAAGATGAGGATAGGGCAGATCCATGCTGCGGCGTTTTCGGGCGTCGGCTTCGGCGAGATACTTCCCATGGTAAGGGTTCTCGATCTGCCATTTCTCTTTCGGGGATATCCGGAGATCGACAAGGTACATGAGGAACTCGAGAGTTATTTTTCACAGAACTTTCTCGAAAAAGGCTTTGTCCTTCTTTCCTGGGCTGAAGTGGGGAATGTCCATCTCTTTTCAAAGCAGCCGATTCAAAAAGTGGAAGACATTGCCCGGAGAAAGGTGTGGACATGGTCCGGAGATCCTGTGGCCAAGGAGACCTTCATCCAGATGGGGACCAGCCCCATTCCCCTGTCAGTTGCAGACGTCATCACCTCGCTGAACACGGGAATGATCGACACGGTCTATGGTCCTCCACTGGGCGCGGTTGCACTTCAGTGGCATCGTTATCTGAAATTCATGACATCCCTGCCCTTGACCCACTCCACCGGCGCGCTCCTGATATCGGCCGAGAGTTTCAAGCGTATTCCTGAGGAGCATTCGACAATGATCAGGAGTGAAATCAGGAAGGCCATGGCCCGTTTGACCCGCGAATTGAGGGAACAGAACGAGGCCGCCATCCAGATCATTCAAAAAGGCGGGGTAACAATCACTCCGATGCCGGCAGGCGCCGACCTTGAGGCCTTCTATCGAATTCACGACCAGGTTGCCCGGAAGCTCGCAGGCGAACTCTTTCCAAAGGAACTTCTGGACAGGATAAATAAAATTTTGGCTGCTTTCAGGTGATCCTTTGTATAAGAGTCGGACCGATCCGACTGAGCAGACCGATCGGTCCAATATGAAACAAGTTCTCAGGAAAAAAATGGAGATTCTCAAGAAAATCGAACGACAGCTCGCAAGGCTGGAGGGATGGTTTATTGTCGCCCTTCTCTCCGTAATGGTACTCCTCACTTCTGTTCAGGTGCTGCTCCGAAATCTTCATATCCACGGACGCTTCCGTTACGCCAATCTTCTTCTCGGACAGATCGACTGGGCAGATCCCCTGGTCAGACTCCTCGTGCTCTGGATTACTTTCCTGGGGGCATCCCTTCTTACCACGGAAAACCGGCACATAAAGATAGACTTTCTCTCAGGGATTCTGCCTTCCGGATGGCTGCCTTTTCGTGAAGTGATCCTCTGCACGGCCGCCGCACTCGTCTGCGGCTTCATGTTCGGCGGTTCGCTGGAATACGTGAAGGTGGAATACGACGCCGGAACGGCCCTGTTTCTCGGGATTCCTTCCTGGGTGACCCAGCTCATTCTGCCGGCCGGCTTTCTCCTGATGCTTTTCCGATTCCTGCTCAGGGCGGCAGGTGAACTCGCCACCCTCACCAGGGGTCGCACGAGATGATCACGGCCCTTGCATTTCTCCTCGTCCTTCTCACCCTGTCGGGCTTGCCCGTTTTTGCAGCAATGATGGCCGCAGCCATGTTGGGCCTTCATGTGAATCAGGTCGATCTCTCGGCAATACCGCTGGAGATCTATCGACTGGCAAATGCCCCCGTGCTTCTGGCCATTCCCTTCTTTACCTTCGCAGGATACCTTCTGGCCGAGGGGGGAACGCCTGCAAGGCTCATCCGCTTCTCAAGAAATCTTTTCGGGTGGATTCCAGGCGGACTCGGTGTGGTCGCGCTGGTCTCATGCGCGTTTTTCACCGCCATTACCGGCGCAACCGGCATCACCATTGTCGCACTTGGAGGTCTTCTCCTGCCTGCGCTGGTTTCTGAAAAATACGAGCAGTCCTTCTCCCTTGGACTGGTGACCTCTGCCGGCAGCCTCGGCCTTCATTTTCCTCCAAGCCTTCCGATCATCCTCTACGGCTTTGTCTCAGGGGTCAGTATCGAGGCCCTCTTTATCGGTGGCATCCTGCCCGGCGTTTTTCTTGTGGGCTCTCTCTCACTCTTTTCGATCTACACGGGAAGCAGGTGGAAAATCGAGAGGCCTCCCTTCTCGGGTTCAGGATTTCTTTCCGCTCTGAAGGACGCGGCACTGGAGATCCCTATACCCTTTCTCGTCCTTGCCGGCATATATACAGGTATTTGCACAGCCACGGAAGCAGGCGCACTCACCGTCGTATACGTCCTCTTTATCAAAATCCTGATCTTCCGCGAGTTGAATCTCTTCAAAGACGTTCCGAATATCATGCTGGAAAGCATGAAAATGGTGGGCGGGATCATGATCGTCCTGGGCGCAGCCCTCGGGTTTACCAACTATCTGGTAGACGCCTTCATCCCGATGAAAATCCTGGAGTGGATGGAAGGGATGGTCGGGAGCAGAATCGGCCTGCTGCTCCTCATGAACATATTTCTCATCCTCGTGGGATGCATGATGGACATCTTCAGCGCGATCCTGGTTGTCGTTCCCCTCATCATGCCGCTTGCCGCAAAATTCGGGATCGACCCTCTCCATCTGGGCATCGTCTTCCTCACGAATCTCGGCATCGGCTACAACACACCACCGATCGGAATCAATCTCTTCGTTGCCAGCAGCCGGTTCAATCGCCCCATCACCGAAATTTCGCGAGCTACCCTCCCCTTCCTGCTCATCATGTTGATCGTGCTTCTCGTCGTTACCTACTGGCCGCCCTTGACGCTGTTTCTGCCGGGGTTGATGAAGTGAGAACAGTAAGCAGTAAGCAGTGAGCAGTAAGCAGCGAGAGAACAAGTCAAAACAAACTCAGTATTTCCAAAGAATCTCCCTGTGAGGTTCCCGGATGAATATCAATCATTGCGGTAGGCGTGGGACGGCAGAGCGGAACGAAATACACCACTTTGAGGTTCTTTCCACCGGTTCCACTCTGCGGAGCCAGGTCCGCCCGCCACCCGCTGGTCCTCTACGTAGTTTTGGTGGCTGCTTACTGCTTACTGTCTTTTTGCGATTTGCTTGCATTTCCGGATCGACGATTTATATTAGTTGGACATTTTTCTCATTGAGGAGTGAAGACGGGTATGCCTATTTACGAATTCAGGTGCAACAAGTGCGGAATGGAGTTTGAGCAGATTGTCCTTTCTTCGAAAGAAGAAGTCCCTTGCCCCGGCTGCGGTAAGGAAGATACCTGCCGGCTCATGTCTTCCTTCTCGTGTAACTCGTCTTCGCCGGGCTCGGCAGGGAGCTCCGCTTCCTCATGCGCCGGGCACGCGCACAAGGGTTTCTCCTGAGGCTGATCGAATGCAGCCGTGGGCTGCTGTGTTTTCAGAGGTCGGAGGTCAGAGGACAGAGGTCAGCAGACAGGGGGAGAAGAAAGTACCTCAGTTACAATTTCAAATGGTGGCACGGGCAAACTTGTTTGTCCGTGCTCAAGAGAAGTCAAAAATGATCTGGTTAATGTTGCTCGTGGTGGGAATCTGGCTTTTGCTTCAGCTCTACATCCTTCCGAAGATGGGGGTGTCTACCTGAATGAGAGAGAGTTGTCGGTCCGACAACCCCACTGAGAAGACAGAAGACAGTAGTGAGGAGTACCCGACAAAACCAAACCCTGTCCCCCCTAACATACCTCAGGGATGAAGGCGTTTCTTTCGTGATCGAACCGCGAAAGGTTAATGGCAAGCGTCGAAACTTGATAATCTCGTAAAAAGTCGTCATTCCGGTCCCGCAACAAGCGCGGGATAAACTCCAGCCGGAATCCAGATATTCTGCAAGGGCTCGAATACTGGATCCAGGCTCCCGGCTTCGCCGGGACAGGCTTCATTCAGCTGGGATGACGCTGTCTCTTTTGACTCCCGACTCCTGACTTCTGTCGCCTGTCTTCTTCCTTTCTGACTTCTGTCTTCTGACTTCTGTCTTCTGTCTTCTGACTTCTGTCCTCTGCCTTCTTTCTTCTGATTTCTGCCTTCTATCCCTACGACTGCGCCCTTCGTTTCTCTTCGTCCCTGATCTCTCGCCGCAGAAGCTTCCCCACCTTGGATTTTGGCAGCATGTCCCTGAATTCTATGTACTGGGGCACTTTGTAGGAAACGAGCTGTTTGCGGCACCACTTGATCAGGTCGTATCCGGTGATCCCCTTGATGTCCGCCTTCAGGACCACGTAGGCCTTAATCCGCTCCCCCACTTTTTCATCCGGGACCCCCACGACGCAGGAGCCTACCACGGCAGGGTGTTCCTGGAGAACCGCTTCTATCTCGGAGGCGGATACCCTGTATCCTTTGTGTTTGATGGTGTCCACGGTCCGGTCCACAAAATAGAGGTTCCCTTCCTCGTCCATGGACAGGATATCCGCCGTTCGATACCAAAGCCTTCCTTCCAGCTGCACGAACGATGAGGCCGTCTCCTCGGGCTTGTTGATGTACCCTGTCACCATGTGCTCTGATGAAACCAGCAGTTCGCCCGGCTCGCCCCTCTTCACCTCCTGCAGGGTCGCCGGGTCCACGAGCTTGATCTTCTTGCTCGGCACCACGCGGCCCACGCTCTTGGCCGGGTTTTTCACATTCGTCGGGCACATGGTGATGCCACCGCATGTCTCGGTTGCGCCATACCCCTGGTAGATGTCTTTCCCGAACTTCTCACTCCAGCGTTTGCCGACTTCCACAGGAAGCACGTCACCTGCGCTGTACCAGTAATCGACTGAGCTCAAATCGTACTGATCGATGCGGTCGTGCTCCAGCATCATCCGGTAAAGGGTGGGGACTCCGATCATGGTTTTGGCCTTGAAACGCTGGATGGAGTCAAAGGTGGCATCCAGGTTTACGCGCGGCTGGATCATGAGCGTCCCGCCCACCAGCAGGATGGAAAGGCTGCACGTCTGACCGAGAATATGAAAGAGCGGCGCATTTCCGAGGATGACATTCTCCTCTATGTGAAACAGCGGCTCGGGGACACGGATCTGCTCATCCATGGAGACGAGAAAAAGCGCGTGGGTAAGGGGAACGCCCTTGGGATACTTCGTGGTCCCCCCGGTGTAGAGGATCTCCGCCACGTCCCTTCCCTGTCTCGAAGGCGCAGCTGCCGTTGGCGGCCTTGCTCCCGACATGAGTTTCGCGAAGGAGTGGATGTCCTGGCTAAAAGCGATCTTGCCGCTGGGGACTACATCGGCCAGGTACCCGAAAGCGCGCTTCCACCAGGGAAGCAGATCCGCCATTTGAGTGACAATCACCCTCTTCACTTTCGTTTCGGGCAATACCCTTTTGACATAGCCGAAGTTCGTATCCGCACAGACGATGGTCTCCGCTTCACCGTCATTGGCAATATACTTCAAATCATGCGGGGTGTAGATAGGCGTGATAGGCAGGCATACTGCGTCCGCGCGTTGAGTTCCCAGCCACGCAACGACCCATTGGATGGTGTTGGGCAGGTAGAGGACCACGCGTTCCCCCGGCTGCACGCCGAGGTTTGCCAGTGCCCCGGCAAACTTCTCGGCAAACTGCTTCAAACGGGCATAGGAAAACCGCGTTCCCAGATAGATGACGGCCGCATGGCGCCCTCGTCTGTTTGCAGTCTCTTCAAAGGCGGACCATATGTTGTGTTTTTCTTGTCCCATTTTCACATCACGTAAGTTGGCGCCCCGGAAACTCTACCCGGGTCGATCAAACCGGAATAATGGAATGTTGGAATAGTGGAATATTGGAAAAGAGCAACAACCAAAAGCCTGGAAATGAGGGCAATGCAGCAAGAACACTTTGTTGCTTTGAAACCCATCATTCCAATATTCCATTCTTCCACTATTCCCACTCGCGCAAAGTCCTGATTCCAGAACGACAAATCCCCATGATCTACGCTCATATCCCGAAGTACGCCGCCTTCACCTCGGGATTATCCATCAGTTCCGCACCGGTCCCGGAGAGACTCAGCATCCCGTTCTCGATCACGTAACCCCTGTGGATCATGGGCAGCACGGGTCTTGCAAACTGCTCGCTGAGGAGCACCGTGATCCCCGATCTTGCCTTCAGGTTGGATATCGCATCCACCAGCGTCTTCTGCATCATGGGGCTCAGCCCAAGAAGGGGCTCATCCAGCAGGAGGAGCTCGGGTTTCACCACTAGGGTCATTCCGATAGCCAGCATTTGCTGTTCTCCCCCGCTCAGGAAGCCGGCCTTTCGAGTCTTGAGATGGCTCAATGCCGGAAAGAGCGTAAATACGAAATCCATCACTTCCCGGACTTCGAATCCCTTCCTGAGATATCCGGCGATCTTGAGGTTCTCCACCACGCTGCTCTCCGGGAATACAGGGTGCCGCTCCCTGGATAAGACAATTCCTTTTTTCACCCTGTCACTCGGCTTTGTCTCGGTGATATCTTCTCCCTTGAAAAGAATCTTCCCGTAAACCGTGATCCGCTCCCCTCCCCGCCTCCTCTCTTTGATCCGCATATCGATGATCAGGCCGGAAAGGGTATTCATAAGAGTGGTTTTTCCTGCGCTGTTGGAGCCGATCACGCCAACGATCTCCCCTTCGTCCACTCTCATGCTGAAATCGTTGAGAGCGAGGGCGTTCTCAAAGAAGACCATCAGATTTTTCACCTCAAGCATGATGCGACTCCAGACTACTCGGATCCGAGATAGGCTTTCTTGACTTCATCGCTTTCCATGACCTGGTTCGGGGGCCCCTCGGCGATCTTCATCCCATAATTCAGCACGATCACCCTGCTCGCGATCCTGAAAAGCTCCTTCAACCTGTGTTCGATCATGATGATCGTCTTTCCCTCCTGAAGCAGCTTCTCTATAATGGGGACGATGCTCGCCACCTCCGCCAGGCTCAAACCGGAGAAAAGCTCGTCCAGAATCAACAGATCAGGCTGGAGCGCAATGGCTTTGGCCAGTTCGAGCCTCTTCAGATACCCCTGAGGCAGTACGCTCGCCACCTTGTAAGCCACCTGGGCATCCCGCTCGAACCCGACCTCTTCAAGGAGATCCAGGGCGACCGCATTCCTGTCTCCGTACTTCCCGCCAGCAAGCTGTTTGACCCGGGGGGAATACAGGGGAATGATCATATTCTTGAACGCAGGGAGCTGGTAGAACGGCTTCACCATCTGAAAGGTCCGGGCAATGCCCAACCGCACGATTTTGTAAGGCGCCCAACTCGTGATTTCCTGACCCTTGTACACCACCCTGCCCGAGGTCGCCTTCACAAATCCGGTGATCAGGTTCACCGTGGTGGTCTTTCCGGAGCCGTTGGGGCCGATGATCCCCAGGAGTTCACCCTTGCGCAGCTCAAAATTGAGAAGAGTGACCGCATGAACCCCGCCAAACGATTTCGAAAGCTTGTATACCTCAAGCAACGGTGTCTCGTTCATCATTCCACCGCCACCCAGCGTTCGAATTGATGATATTTGCGCTGCACAAAGTGAAAAATCCCTTCCGGCAGGGCCACGATGAAAACAACGAGAAGCATGCCGTAAAAGACTATCCTGAGCCCACCCGCACCTCGAAGCACTTCTGATAGCGGCACCAGAATAAACGCACCCAACGTGGCCCCTGCCATGGAGCCCGGTCCGCCGACAATGGCGGCCGCGATGGGCAGGATGGAGTAGTCCAGGGCAAATACCGGCATGCCCACGAACATATAGACGTGGGTCATAAACGCCCCTGCGAAGGCCCCGATTGCACTGGAGATGAACAGGGCCTGGGCCTTGAACCAGTAAATGTTGATCCCTGCATTCATGACCGAGCGGTCATTGTCATTGATGGCCCTCAGCACGAGTCCGTAGTCCGAGGTCATCAGCCGCCTGAACCCGAAAAGCGCAGCCAGCAGCGCGGCGAGCACAACGTACAACTCCACCCACCTGGATGGAAAAGGATCGAGGCCGCTGAGCCCCTCAGTGCCTCCGAATATCTTCGTGGCCTCGATGATCCTCTCCAGCATGAGGGGGATGATCAAAGTGACCATGGAGAAATAAACGCCCCGCAAACGGAGCACGGGCAACAGCAGGATGGTGCAGATCACCGCGCCCGCAACCGCGGCGATGGGGATGGATATCAGGGGGGGCACCCCCCAATAATGGTTCATGATCCCCGAACAATATGCCCCCATGCCGAAGAACAGGGCCTGGCCGAGGGAGACCATGCTGCTCTGGGCGAGCATGTCCCAACTGATGGCGAGCAATGCGAAGACCGCCACGGAAAGCAGAACCTTCTGCCAGTAAATTCCGAGGATAAGGGGCAGAACAATGAACCCCGCCACAGGGAGGAGTCTGGGGCCGGAGAGGTAGAGCATCTCCCTCCACGAGGAGATTGCGAAGACATCCTCGGACCTTGCCTTGATTCCCCTGTCAACCCGTTCCTTCCGCTTCTGCAAGGGACTAAATCCTTTCTTCCAGTTCCTTCTGCTTTCCGTAGAGGCCTGAAGGCTTGATCACAAGTACCAGAAGGATGGCCACGAGACTTACGATCAGGGTCCAGTGGGATCCAATGTAGCTGTCGGTGAAGCGCTGGGCAAAACCGACCAGGAAACTGGCGACAATCACCCCTCCTGTGCTGCCGAGACCGCCGATGATCGAAACGGCAAGGGCGTTGAGCAGAACGTCATACCCCTGGCCGACCGATATGGTGCCGAGAGGAACGATGATCGTGGCGGCGATTGCGGCAAGACCCGCTCCGAGGGAAACGCTCAAAGTTGCGATCCAGTCAGCGTCCATGCCGAAGGTGAGCGCGGTTCGCTCATCCTGGGCGATCCCTCGAAAGGCCAGGCCCATTGAGGTATGATGAATGAAAACCCACAGCAGGATGATGAGGGCCACGCTGCAGAGGACAATCAGAATCCTCTGCATGTCCACATACACCCCGCCTATCAGGAAACTCTCGTCGATAAAAACCGGAAGACTGTACTCGATGCCCACAAACCCGAGATAACGAAAAAGCTCCAGGATAGCCAACCCGATGCCGAAGGTGGCGATCACTTCGGAGAGCACCTGGCCGCGAACCCGCAACAGCACGAGACGGTACATCACCGCCCCCAGAAATGCGCTGAAGAGGATGGACAGAACCGCTGAGAGCAGGTATGGCAGACCCAGGGAATTCATCAGGATCCAGGTTGCAAACGCGGCCAGGATGTAGAAGGCGCCGTAGGCAAAGTTGGCCACCCCGCTGATACCAAAGGTGAGATTGAACCCGATCGCCGTCAGGGCAAGGATCACACTGTTGATGACCGCATATACGATGGTGCCGAGAAGCATCGGGAGAACCACCCCTTACCTGGACAATTTAAAAGCCGGTCTTCTGGCCCAAGTCTGAGAAAGTTGGCTTGCGTAAGGAATCGATCCAACAAAAGTTCGAAATCCGAATATCGAAATCCGAAACAAATTCAAAACCCGAATGGGCCAATGTTCAAAACAAATGAGGGAGTCAGATTGGATTGAGGAATTCCCCAGATCCGAACTCCCACAATTCTTGGTTTTGGTCATTTGGATTTTGGTCATTTGATATTGTTTCGGATTTCGGATTTCGTGCTTCGGATTTACGAGTCGTCTCTTCCAGTGCCCGCATTCCCTACTTTGCGCTCTTGAGTCCGGCCGGAAGCACGATCTTGCTGTCTGCCAGGGATTCCGGAAAGACGTTCACCTGTTCTCCCTTCTCATTGAACTGGAAGATGCATGCCACCGCGGTCTCGTTGAAATCCATTCCGAAAATCGCCTGGTTTCCTTCATCGAACTTGATGCGGCCCATGACACCCTTGCGGTCGGTCTTCTTGACCTCCGCGGTGATCGCATCAGGATCGAGGCTCCCTGCCCGCTCGATGGCTTCTTTCAGGATATAGACAGATTCGTAAATAGGCGCAGGACCATGCCCGGCTTCCATCGGCTTGCCGTACTTCTTCTTGTATGCTTCCAGAAACGCAACCGATGCCGGCACCTTTTTCGATGCTACGGCGCTTCCAAGCTCGAAATTGCAGTTCACGGCCCCGCCGATCTTTTTCTCAAAGGTGTTCCAGGCGCCCGGCCCTGCGAGGGGTGAAATGAACCCGGCCAGCAGTGCAGGCACCTTCATGGAGTTCCATTGTTTCACCAGGATGCCGCTCTGGGGCATGTCGAAGATCGGCAGAATCACCTGAGCGCCTCCGCTTCGAACCTTCATCAACGCGGAAGAAAAATCAGAAGCTCCGGTGGGGTAACTCTCCTGTCCCACGACCGTCCACCCCGCCTTCTGGAAGTAGTTCTTGGCAATGATGTCGGCGGTGGCACGGGCCCACGCCACGTCCTGGTGCATGATGTAGACCTTGTTGAATCCGAATTCCTTGTTCACATAAGACATGGCGCCTATCAGATACTGGACCAGGTATTTGGCATTCAGGCAGTTTCTGAAAATGTACTTGTACTTGTCAGGCTCTTTCTTGACCTTCTCCTCGGAAGCGGGGGTCATCGCGATAGCTCCGATCATCGGGACCTTGTATTTGGCGATGATGTCCATGGCCGCGAGCAGTGCCTCGGAGCGAAAGGGTCCGATCAGGAGGGCGGCGGGTTTCTTCTCCAGGATGATCTTCTCTATTCCCAGGAGCGCCTCAGGCACAGGCACACCGGGGGCTGCATCGCGGATGTCGATGGACTCCACCTTGAAAAGCCTTTTTTCAGCGCCTACTTTGACTCCGCCCTTTGCATTGATCTCCTCAACGGCCATTTCCACGACGGCCAGTCCCTCTTTGCCTTCCACAAAACCGGTGGAGGTGGGAACCCCGATAATTATCGGATCCGCCGCCAAACCATTCATCACAGAGAAGTGAAAGAGAAAAAGAAACGACAACAAACCGGCTGCCCATAGACACCTTTTCATTGGAAACCCCCCTTTTGAAGTGTGTTTACCTCCCCGGCCTCGCTCCTGAGGCAGGATTGTCACTGCGGGCGAGAAGAAATCTGATCCCTATATGGAAATGCAAACCCTGTTCCGTCAAGCCAAGCTATTGAAAGAGCTTAACTAGTTCATAAATCGTCCGGAACGGATGATCCTCAGGTGTTACCTTTGTTTACAATTTGGATATCGAGAATCGGGAGAAAGGAGGGTTTTCTCTGCTATTTGTTGTCCCTCCAAGGGGTTATTGATTGTTACCAAAGGTAACACCTGCGAAGAAAAGGACTCACTGCTCTGTCGAGGGTGGTGACGCCGCAGGGAAACCCGGGGGGAGGGAGATAACCCCTTCGGCAATGGAAGGGGGATAAACAATCTTTCGGCGGCCTTCTTCCGTCCACTGGAACACGCATGCAAGGGCCTCCTCTTCCTGGTTCTTTCCAAAGATGACCTGATGTCCCCTGTGAAATCGTATTCGACCCATAACTCCTTTCCTGTCTGTCTCCTGCAGGGCGGATACCACCGCCTCCGGTTTGAGCGATCCTGCCCGCTCAATGGCCTGGGCCAGGATATAAACCGATTCATACGCGGGCGCGGGGCCATGACCGGCCTCGATCTCTTTCCCGTGAAAACGTTCATAAGCCCTATAGAATGCCAGAGACGGAGGATACCGGGGAGCCGGCACGTTTCCCAATTCAAAGCTCACACTGAGTGCGCCGGCCACTTTCCCTTGGGAAAGCTCCCAGGCTGCCGGACCCATCATGGAAGACATGAAACCGCAAACAAGTGCCGTCACCTGCATATCCTTCCACTGCTTCACGAGATTGCCCGCCTCAGGCATGTCGAATATGGGGAGTATGACCTGCGCCCCCAGCTCACGAGCCTTTTTCAGCCCGGAAGAATAGTCGGTGCTTCCGCCGGGATAATTCTCGATTCCGAGCACTTCCCAACCCGATTTCTCGAAATAAAGTTTCACCATCAGCGACACGGTCGTCCTCGCCCAGGCCACATCCTGATTCATGATGTACACTTTGCTGAAACCAAAGCGTTCTTTCAGGAGTTTCATGGAATCGATGAGATAGGCAACGAGGTACCGGCTGTTCAGGCAGACCCTGAACACATACCGGTAATCGTTGTTGCGCATCACCTTAATCTCGGAAGCCGGCGACATGGCTATCGTGCCGAGAAGAGGGACCCGGTGCTTCGCAACGATGTCCATGGCCGGCAGCAGCACCTCTGATCGAAAAGGTCCCACCAGCACCGCGTTCACTTCTTTTTTCACGATCAGACGCTCCAGGGTCGACAAGGCATCGGCGACCGACGTGTCGGGCAACGCATCCCGGAGATCCGCGGCTTCAACCCTGACTTTGCGCTTCCGATCACCGACCGTGATTCCTCCCTGGCGGTTGATCTCCGCCACAGCGAGCGTGACTGCCTTCAGGCTCTCCTCCCCTTCCAGCAGACCCAGTGAGGTAGCCACGCCCAGCACGATTTCCTCATTTGCGTGGCAGGACTCGCCGGTCCATGAAGTTACGAGTAGCACCATGAGCGTCATGGTAATCAGAAGCTTTCTCTTCATTGAATGCCTTTCATTTTCACCACGAAGAACACGAAGAGCACGAAGAGGGAAAACCCGGGATCCCGGTTTTCACGAACCTAGACCAACCGCAATGGGAATGCAAGCTTTGAGGTCCGGTTGTCCCGGAACCTTTTTCTTTCAGTTGTCGGCTTCGTGCTCTTCGTGTGCTTCGTTGTGAAATATCCCCTGCACTTCGCTCATCCTGTTGAAAGGGCATCCTTAGGGTGGTAGGATATGCGCCGGTCGACTTCCGAGGATGTGAATGATTCATGAAGTTACGTTTTTCCATCTCCCTCAAGCTCCTTCTCCTGATCCTCCCTCTCGTCTGCATGCCTATCGCCATTGTGGGCTATTCATCCATCCATGCGTCTGTCGAGCGGGTAAACCGCCTTGTCCGCCACGAGCAGATGGTGGAGGTGAGGACTTCCGCCCAGAAGATCAATGATGTGCTCTATTATTGCAGACTGGACCTTGAAACCATCTGCCGCCTCCCGGTGCTGGAAGATTATCATATCGCGAGGTCTTTCAGGCTCGACGCGGAAGCGGAGTTCAATTACGAGAACATCATCAACCTCTTTCAGGATTTTATCGGCAGGACCACCTATTATTACCAGATCCGCTATCTTGACAGGGACGGCGGGGAACTGGTCAGGGTCGGCAGGGACAGGGATCCCATCGAGCTCGACCTGCCCCGGAATCTCGAACTGGTCGGCATGGCGCAGGATATGGGGGCTGAGGAGATCCGCATGTGGGACATCTCCTATTCCCAGGCACGCGAGGGTTACCTCATCCATTACTACAAGCCATACGTCTGCGGCTGGGGTGAAAAGGCCGGAGTGGTGGTGATCGATCTCGATTACCAGAGAATCATCGAAATCATAAAGAACATCCATGTCGGCGAGCGGGGATATGCGTTTCTGATCGACAAATCAGGAAGAAATATCGCCCATCCGTATTTCAAGCCCTACAGGTACAGTCTTGAGAACTACCCGGATCCAAGCCTGAGAGAGCTGGTTCTGGAGATGATGAACGGGGGTGCCGACTGGCGCCAGTATATCTTTGAGGGAGAGGAAAAGGTGGCGGCCTTTTCTGCGGTCCCGGCCACAGGGTGGTCTCTGGCCGTAACGGTCCCCAGTGCGGAGTTGAAAAAGGAAGCCGAGGCGATCCGGACCAGGGTTGTCCAGGTTGCAGCCGGAGCGTTCGTCTTCGCCTTGCTCGGCGTGAGCGTTCTCTCCTACTACCTGCTCCGGCCGGTTCGCAATCTTGTTGCAGCGACACATCAGATTGCCGGTGGAGATCTCACTCATGATATCCCCGTGCAATCCAGGGATGAGCTGGGGGACTTGACACATTCCTTTAACCGCATGGTCAGGAATCTCTCCCGAATTCAGCACGAGCTCGTCCGGTCGGAGAAGCTGATCTCCCTGGGAAGGCTCTCAGCCGGTGTGGCCCATGAGATCAGAAATCCTCTCAATGCCATGAAGGGGGCTGTGGTTCACATGCAGCGCCGCCGGGCCGATGATCCCCTCATCCAGGAATATACCCAGCTCGTGTCGGAAGAGATCGACAGGCTGAACCGGTTTGTCACTGAATTCCTCTATTTTGCAAAGCAGGCTCAACCTGTCCTCATGCCGACGGATATCAACAGGCTGATTCTTTCAATACAAAACCTTTTTGGAGGGCACGCGAGAGAGAAGGGTATCCATTTCAAAAATCAACTTGCGGACGGGTTGCCCCTGCTGAAGGTGGACCCCCAGCAGATCGAACAGGTTCTTCTGAACATTCTGATCAACGCCGTGGATGCCATGCCGAGCGGAGGCCGCCTTACCACTTCTTCATCCCCTTTCAGGAGCCTGGATGATAAAGAGAGCGAGGATAGAGTACGCATAATCGTGGAGGACACCGGTATCGGTATCCCGGCGGAAAATCTTCACTCTATTTTCGATCCCTTCTTCAGCACGAAAGACACAGGGACAGGCCTGGGTCTCCCTCTCAGCCTTGGCATCATCGAAGCCCATGGAGGAGTGTTGCAGGTGCAAAGCAAGCCGGGCAGAGGAACGGCGGTCATCATTGAGTTGCCAATGGAGTCGAATGGAAAAGAGAGGAGGAGTGGACTTGAGCAAGAGGAGAATCCTGATCGTTGACGATCAGATCAACACCCTGAAGGTTCTGATGGCCATCCTGGCCGATGAGGGATATGACGTCACGAAGGCCACGAGCGGAAAAGAGGCACTGGGGATTCTCCGAAAAGAGGAGAAGATCGATGCGGTGCTGGCCGATCTCAAGATGCCCGGAATGGACGGCATGGATTTTTTTCGCAGTGTAAAGGAAATGCGGGGGTCCATCCCTTTTATCATCATGACTGCATACGGCACGGTCAAGTCTGCTGTTCAGGCACTTAAGGAAGGCGTGACAAATTACCTCATCAAGCCATTGGACTTCGATGAACTGGTCATCATGCTGGACAAGTCCATCCGTGAGCGGGAGATGGCCACGGAACTCGAAAAACTCCGAGAAATAACAGGGGAAGGAAAAACCTTCCATCACATCATCGGCAATTCCCGAAAGATGAAAGAGATTTTCGACATGGTCATGACCGTCGGCCCGACGGACGCCTCGATTCTCATTCATGGGGAGACGGGAACCGGCAAGGAGCTCCTCGCGCGAGCGATTCATGCCGAGAGCCGGAGGCAGGACAAGAGCCTCGTATGCATAAACTCTGCAGCCCTTACTGAAAGCCTTCTGGAGGCAGAGCTTTTCGGTTATGTGAAAGGCGCGTTCACAGGCGCTTCCTCCAACAGGAAAGGCAGGCTGGAGACGGCCGACCGCGGCACGCTTTTTCTGGATGAGATAGGCCATATGAGTCTCAGGCTGCAGTCCAAACTCCTCCGATTCGTGCAGGAGATGGTCTTCGAGCCGGTGGGGAGTACGGATTCCCGTTCAGTGGATGTGCGCCTCATTGCTGCAACCAACCTGGACCTGCAGGAGGAAATCAAGGCCGGTCGATTTCTAAGTGACCTTCTCTACCGGATCGAGGTCATCTCCATTCGCGTGCCTCCCTTGAGGGAGAGGACAGAGGACATCCCCCTCCTGGTCGAGAATTTTTTCAAGCAGTACGCGGAGCGCTACCAGAAACGGGTGAGTTCAGTAAGCTCTGCGGCCATGAATGTTCTCCTCCGATATCCCTGGCCGGGTAACATCAGGGAGCTCAAAAACTGTCTGGCCAGAGCGGTGATCCTTTCCAAGGGGCCCACGCTACAACCGGAGGACTTCCCGGACAAAGCGCTGACGGAAGAAGCGGCCGCGACCGAACCCAAAGGGTTGCGATCCCTGGAGCTACCCGAGAGTGGAATACGGCTGCGTGATATGGAAATCGAGCTCGTGCGAAAAACCCTTCAGCAGTGCAGAGGCAACAAGAGCCTTGCGGCCCAGTCCCTGGGCATCTCCCGAAAGGCGCTCTATGAGAAGATGGAGCGGTATGGGATCACGAGTTAAAGAGTAAGCAGTCTCGCGGGACTGCCTACTGCTTACTGCTTACTTTCTTCATTCGCAAACAACTCGGGCAGACCGCCGGTGTGCAGGAATAAGACCTTCTGCCCTTTGAAAAGACCTTTGTCCAGCCCGTCGATCAAGGCGCCGGCAGCCTTTCCCGTGTAGACGTGGTCCAGAAAGATCCCTTCCTTCCTCGCAAAAAGCTCGATGGCCCTTTCCGCGCGCTCCGTCCTGACCGCATATGCCGGTCCGATGTGGTTGCCGTCCACCTTAACCGAGTCCATGCGCGCCCTTCCGCCAAGGAGACCTGCCGTTTCCGAGGCAAGTGTGTAGACCTTGTCCTCGATCTCTTCACGTTTCATGGCCACTGAAACCCCGGTGATCCGTCCCGGCCAGTTGACGAGGTCTTTTCCAACCACGAGTCCGGCCTGGGTGCCTCCGGAACCCGATGCATGAATGATGTGGTCGAAATCCACCCCCAGCCGGTTTTGATCCGTCAGGATTTCCAGGAACACGGCGGTGTACCCTGCAACTCCCACGGGTACGGAGCCGCCGACAGGAATGCGGAAGACCTTCTTTCCCTGTGATTCCAATGTTTCGGTGATCTTCTCGCTCTCCTCTTCCCATACTGCCCAGTTGTCCGAGTCCACATAATGCATTTCCGCGCTAAGGAGTTCATCCAATAGTACATTTCCGTTCGCTCTAGATGACCTTTTCCCGCCAAGGAGAAGGTGGACCGACATTCCGCTGACCGCACCGGCGGCAGCCGTGAGGCGGCAGAAATTGGATTGGACGCCGCCGCAGGTGAGGAGGGTGTCACACCGATGCTGCCTGGCCTCGCCTACCAGAAACTCCAGCTTTCGACTCTTGTTTCCTCCGAACCCATAGCCGGTCATATCGTCTCTCTTGCAGTAGACCTCGACACCAAAATGATCGGACAGGAAATTCAGGCGATGGCATGGTGTGGGCACGATCGAGAGGGGGACTCTTGGAAAAGTCTCCAGTTTTTTTCTGAGATGCGAAATAATTTCATTCATGACCGGCCTCCGAAAACAAGAAGTTCCGCCACCAAGACACAAAGGCACAAAGGTTTCTTTTCGGGAGAGTATGCGATACGAATTTGTCGTCCCTCATCCGAGCGAAGCGGTCTTCCATCATCCCTCGGATTTTCCCAGCGCCAGCTTTGCCTCTCCGTGGACTTTTATACCCTCATGAGACGGCTCGGCACGGAGCTTCCCGGATCTATCGAAAAGCTTTCCCTGAATCCGGGTGAGATACCCGTTCGTGAATACCTGTGTGACCACATTGAGAAGCGTTTCCCCGGAAGAGTAGAGCACACGAAAGCCCCCGGGGAATGTCTGAAGAGTGCACGCGCCGGGATTTTGAATGAGCCGCCCTGATTGAATCTCAACTAGGAATTCTCCCTGTCGGTCGAAAATGAAGCCTGAAATACGCGGGACATTCTCAGCTGGAGGAACGACCTCCGCCAGAAACCAGAAATCTCCCGATTCCGGGTCTCCCAGCAAGAACCCTGGAGACAACATGTCATTCACGAGGTAATTGTGATGGGCGCTTATCAGGCTTTCCTTGTGCTTCAACATCGAAGACTCCGACGATACAGGATGCAAGATGCAAGATGCAGGATACAGGATACAGGATTGGGACTTATGAGACCTGCATCCTGATTACAGCCTCTTTCTCAGCTTCTCCAGAAGGAGGGAAAGGATCGATTTTGCATCCCCCACGAGACCAAGATCGGCTATCTTGAAAACCGGTGCATTCGGATCCCGGTTCACCGCGATGATGGTCTCGGCCCCTTGAATGCCGGTCGTGAACTGAAGAGCGCCGGAGGTTCCCATTGTGATGAGGACGGTCTGGCCAAGAAGACGTTCATCGCCGGCCCATCCGGCGCGGATTGCAGGCCGGGTTGCACCCACTTCGCCGCCCAGAAGTTCGGCTAGTTCGAAAAGCTTTGCGAATTGCTCTCTGGAACCCAACCCCCTGCCCCCCACAACGACAACGGGGGCATCCTCCAATCTCGCTTTCCCCTTCTGCTCTGCCCTGCTTCGCAGGATCTGCACCCGCTCATCCGACTCGATCTCCACCTGCGGATAGATGATTCGACCCACGGCAGAAAAATTATGGGGCTGCTCTTCAAAGACCCCCGGGTGAACCGTGGCCATCTGTGGTCTGTGATGAGGAGTCACTACCTCTGCCAGCAACTCGCCTCCGAAGGAGGGGCTCGTTTGTATCAGAAGCCCTGTTTCGTGATGGATTTCCAGAGCAACGCAATCTGCGCTCAATCCCGTGCAGAGACGTTTTGCAAGCCTCGGGAAAAACTCCCTGCCGAATGGGGTCGCACCTGCCAGAAAGATCTCGGGACGGTAGTCTGCCACCAGTTTAGCGACCACGCTGGTATAGGTTTCCACCTGGTAGTTTCTCAGCTCACCATGATCCACCACCATCACCACATCCGCGCCGTGTGCCACATACTCCATGGCGTACTGGTGAACGTGGTCTCCCAGAAGGAGTACGGTCACTTCGGTATTGAGTTTTCGGGCAAGGTCCTTTCCTTTGGCAATGAGCTGAAGGGTAACCCTGTTCTGGAAATAATTCCTGTAATCGCCGAAGACCCAGATGCCTTTATAGGATCGATCATTCACCTGCAGGTTCCTCATCCAATATGGAAAGGGCCTCCAGCTTCTCCATGAGCTGCTCGACCAACTCATGGGCAGACCCGCTGACGACCTCTCCTTTTCTCTTGGGAGGCGGTTTGAACAATCGCCAAACACGCGTCGCCGAACCGCTCAACCCAACCTCATCAGCACAAAGCCCGAGTTCCTCAAGTCCCCACTTTATCACTTGCTGTTCAGTAAAGGCCCTTTCCAGATCGGCCATCGGGATGTGGTGAGGAAGAGTGATTTCCCCGGACACGGTCAGGAGAGCGGGCATGCTCACTCGTAGTGTGTAGATCAATCCTTCACTCACCTGCTTGACCACGAGGAAGGGCTTTTCAATGTGTATTTCACTCACCCCGCATACCTGGGGCATATTCAGCTCTTCCGCTACTTGCGGGCCTACATGCCCGGTATCGCTGTCCACTGTCTGCAGCCCGCAGAGCACGAGGTCTGGGGATGGTTTCAGGCGCGAGACAGCCCTTGCGAGAACATGCGAAGTTGCGAGCGTGTCCGCACCTGCAAAAGCCGGATCCGAGAGCAGCACAACCTCGTCCGCTCCAAACGCCAGCGCTTCCCGGAGGGCCTCTTCGCTTTGAGGCGGCCCCATGGTTATTACGGTGACTCTGCCGCCATGGCGTTCGCGCAAATGCAGGGCCGCTTCGAGCGCGATCACATCCAGAGGGTTGATGATACTGTCCACCCCTTCGCGGATGATGGTCATGCGCTCGGTATTGATGCGAATGCTCGGTACGTCGGGAACCTGTTTGATGCAAACCACTATGTTCATAAGAATAGTTAATGGTTATCGGTTAATAGTTAATGGTAAAAAAAACGGTTAATGGTTATCAGTTAAGTGTTAATGGTTGAAAGGACAACTAAGGACGGAGGAGGATTATTCAAGCATTTCTTCAACGATTAACGATTAACTGTTAACGATTAACTGTTAACTCCTTTTCCCCAGGGTCCTGGCAATGACCATGCGCTGTATTTCCGAAGTCCCTTCATAGATCTCGCATACCTTTGCGTCGCGGTAATAGCGCTCAATAGGGTAGGCCTTGCTGTACCCGTACCCTCCGTGGATCTGGAGTCCGTATCTGGCGCTCTCGACCGCCGTTTCACTCGCAAAGAGCTTGGCCATTGCGGATTCCCTGACATGATCCATACCTCGATCCCTCAGCCAGCATGCCCGGAAAATCAACAGCCTCGCGGCTTCGATTCTTGTAGCCATGTCGGCAAGAAACCCCTTGATCGCATCGAATTCGGTCAGGGGTTTATTGAACTGATGCCGCTCTGTCGCATACCTGAGAGAGACATCCAGGCAGGCCTGGGCAATGCCCAGCGCCTGGGCGCCAATGCCGATGCGTCCGCCCGAAAGCGTCGAAAGGGCTATTTTCATTCCCTGCCCCTCCTCGCCGAGCCTGTTCTCCGCGGGAATGCGGCAATCGTTCAGGATGATCGGGCAAACAGGATTGCCTCTCATGCCCATGAGTTCCTCTACCTGACCCTTGTCGAGACCCCTCCTCTCCGACTCCACGATGAATACGCAGTATTCCTTGCTCTTCCCTGAACCGTTCAGAAATGCAAAAATCAGGTTGAGCCCCGAAACCCCGCCATTGGTCACGAAAATCTTATTCCCGTTCAGGATGTACCCGTCCCCGTCCCGCACCGCCATGGTTTCGAGACAGGAGGCATCGGATCCGGCATTGGGTTCCGTCAGGCAGAACGTGCCTATCTTCTCTCCCTTTGCGAGAGGCGCGAGGAATTTCTCATGCTGTTCCCTGGTTCCGAATTCGTATACGGGATAGGCGGAGACGCTGTTGTGCACGGATACGCAAAGGCCCATGGCTGCACAAGCCCGGGAGATCTCCTCCACCACGATGGCGTAGCTGATCATGTCCAGGCCGGCACCGCCAAAGCTTTGAGGGATGACCAGCCCGAAATACTGGAGTGCTGCCATTTCAGCAGCCACTTCCAGGGGAAATCTTCCCGTGACGTCCATCTCTGCTGCGATCGGAGCCAGTTTCTCTTCCGAGAATCTCCTGGCGGTTCGCCTGATCACGGCCTGCTTCATGGAAGGTTCAAAACGCATGGCGGCATCATATTCGAAATGGGCTCCCGTTTCAAACCGTAAATCCCTCGGGAAGGGTCTGGACAGGATCACAGGATCAACAGGATTGGGAAAGAAAGGGCAAGCAGGAAGGAGGATGGGGAAAGTCTGGTTTTCTTTGCGTTTGCGATACTCGCCACAATCTGACAAAATTAAAGCACGAGATTAAAAACAATAGAACTGGAGGTTTCCAATGGCGCTACACCCTGAAGGCATAATGCCACTGACAGCAGAGGTGGTCTCGGTGAAGGGCACTTGCAGCGCAGGCCACAAAAAGGGCGAATCATTCCGGATCGGATGCTGGGATAGCGGCGGGTTGTGCGGCTTCTTTTATCATGACATTTTTCCCAACCTGAACGTCATGCAGTTCGGGGGCAAGTACCCGTGGGGCGGCGAGGATGAAATGACCCTTGAATGTCCGGATCGGCAGAATGCGGTTACGATTCGGATTCGGAAGAGCTGAGACTAACATCTGTTCAGGATTTCCAGGAAGGGATCGATCCCTAAATCCGAAGCACGAAATTCGAAATCCGAAACAATACCAAATGACCGAAATTCAAATGACCAAAACCAAATAGTGTCCTGAGTCTTTAATTCGGTTACAAACGCCGGTTGGAGCAGGGCACGGGGTGATCTTCGGAGAAAAGATCACGTCCCCTGCTGCTGGAAATCTTTTTCCGTCAAAGGATGGCCAGTGCACTATTTCAATGACCCGGGGGCGTCACCAGTGCTGTGGAGACAAGCTGAACAAGGCCCCATATTGCGTCTGCGGGAAGATGCTTTTCCACGGAACGGTCGAACAGGATCGAAACACGGGGTTCAAACTCCTCATCCCCTTCCCAGAGGAGATAATAGAGCGGGACCTTCGGGAGCGCCTGAATTCTGAAGGCCGCGTCCGCCGCATCGATGACGACTCCACCCAGAGCCCCAGCCGCTCTTCGAAACCCATCAAGGTTTCGTCCAAATCGCGCAATCAGAGGTCTGGTGCTCAGTTCGTGGGGCCCTCGAAAAAAGTGCCCCTCCTTGAGCTGTTGAGCGGTGACCATCTCATGAGCGAGATCCGCGTCCTTGGCTCCAAGAACATACACGAGCAGGATGAGCTCCAAGAGAGGGTGATCCACTCTTTCCCACCCGGCTCCCCCCGGCTTCTTCAAACATCTCTCCTCCCCATCCACGAGGTAGGTCTCACTGAGGAAAGGAACGACCAAACCAAGTGGGGGGCGGAATTCCGCAACGGCATTGCGGCACATTTCCCTTATATCCCCCTGCACAAGATTCTCCCAGTATTGTGCCGGGACCTGAACAGGTTGAACCACGGGCGTTTTCCCCTGTGCCATCTCTTTGCGCCTCCTTTCCTGCATCATCAGAAACCCCTTGCTGAAGGGATACGGCCCCTTCTCGAAAAGCTCGCATGGGAACCCGAGACAGTCTCTCAGGCAATACTCCAGCTCATTCCTGGCAGCGCAGGCCAGGATAGGGCAAGGGGCGCCGAGAATTCTCATCTGGGCAGCGATCTTTGTTTGACCCTCCGCGCTTCTGCCCGACCCGCATGTGCCGCAGAGACCGGCCGCGTTTAAGCGGCATGCACTGCAGTCAATCCCGCAAGCTCCTGTGCTCTTCACAGGTTCACCGTTAATCCTTTTTCCTTCAAGTAAGACTTGAGCTCTCGAATACCGATCAGCCGGTAATGGAACACAGAGGCTGCCAAAAGAACATCGGCGCCGCCCTTTGCCACGGCATCATAAAAGTGCTCCAGTTTTCCGGCGCCGCCGGAGGCGACCACGGGGAGGCTCACCGCATCGGAGATGGCCCTGGTGAACTCGAGATCATATCCCGCCTGCGTTCCGTCTCCGTCCATGCTGGTAGGCAGGAGCACACCGGCGCCAAGTTCTTCGCATCTCTTTGCCCACTCTACAGCGTCTCTGCCCACAGCCTTTGTCCCGCCTGAGACGACGAGTTCGAAACCCGAGGGCATACTGCTGTTCCTCTTCGCATCGATCGCCACGGTGATTCTGGCCTTTCCGAAAGACTTGGCCGCCTCTCTTATCAGATCCGGAGTCTTGACAGCGG
The DNA here is from genome assembly GCA_002840535.1 of Deltaproteobacteria bacterium HGW-Deltaproteobacteria-15. Lineage (GTDB taxonomy): Bacteria > Desulfobacterota > DSM-4660 > Desulfatiglandales > HGW-15 > HGW-15. Next base: position 100,915 of record PHBH01000018.1, read on the forward strand.
CACTGTTCATGGACACCTTGGCTGCGCCTGCGGTGAGCACAAGTTCTATGTCTTCGAGAGTGGAGATTCCTCCCCCGACGGTGAGCGGGATTTTGATGACTGCGGAGACCTTGCGCACCCACTCGAGACGGGTTTTACGGTTCTCGAGAGTGGCGGCAATATCCAGCATGGCAAGCTCGTCGGCGCCTTCCTTCTCATAAAAAGCAGCATTGACTACCGGGTCCCCTGCATCCTTCAGATCAACGAAATGAACTCCCTTTACCACCATCCCCTCTTTCATATCCAGGCAAGGCATGATCCGGATTGTTTCCATATCTTCCTCCTTAAAAATGGTTTGTCTGGTCTGTTTGGTTTGTTTAGTTTCTTTGGTTTCTCTCCTGTTTCTCATCCCTCCGGGATCGGTATGTCATTCTTCTTTTTTCAGACAACCAGACAAACCAAACAAACCAGACAAACCCAATGGACCCCTCCTTACTGAACCGCCTCAACCATGAGCAGGATGGAAAGGGATGACCGACTCTCGCTGCTTCCTGTCTCCAGTATAGCGCTCATGACCTCATTGCCCTGGGTATCCGCGCCCCCGATCTCCAGCCATGCTCCTAAGGGCACCGTTACCCGTGTGGAAGCATCCGCAAACCGGATAACCTCCCGCCGTGGGCCGTCCGTTTCATGAGAAATTCGGGGGACGATCTCGACGTCCGCCTGATCGCCCATCAGAACAGGTTTGACATCCAGCCCTGTCTCGATCCTTCTGATGGAGGGGATCTCCAACACCCTTGCATGTCTGCGGCTGAGCTCCACCCACCTGCGGCTGAAGGGTATCTCTTTCCCTATGGCCATGTACGCCCAGTTTCCAGAGGCAACCTGGATATAAAACTCCGACCTCTCCCGATGCTCGCTTGTCTTGGTGCGCGCCCGTACGTCCACACCATCCCGCGGCCTTCCCTTTGAGGCCCTCCAGTTCTGCCCCGAGATGGAGCCCTCGATCGAAAGGGACCCCCCCTGCTGAGACTCCGATTCCACGAACTTTACCCGTATCCGCGTCTGCTTGAGAGGCTGGTCAAGGTTTGCCAGGAAGGCTTCAACTCTCCGGATGGATTCAGGGGTATCCACGATTACCAGGGAATTTGCCTGGGTGTCGACCGCAACCCTGCCTTCCCTGCTGAGCTGATTCTCAACGAGCGGCAGGACCTCCGAAGCATTTCTATAGTTCAGCCTCAGAATGGCTGCCTCACCATAGCAGAGAACGGAGGTTAGAACCGTCAGCAGAAAAAGGAGGAGGACAAAGCATTTGGCATTTGACACCGGCCATTTACCATTTAACATTTGATGCCCTCGTAAAAAGCCTTTTGCGCTCTGCTCTATGCCGCCCCATCCCGCACCTTAAATCATGCTAAGTTTTCATCATAATTGCACGCTGCAGAACTTTGAATCGAAATTCTTTCGCCTCCCACCACTCTTCCCCATCCGCTTGAAGGAAATGGGGACGATCGAGCACCGCTTTCACTCTCATCCCGGTTTGGTAATGGCCGGTGCGGCTCGAAGAGACAAAAGACGCGGTTGCCCAGAAGAGGGATCTCCAAAAACCGGAGCTCACCGCAAGAATGTGGAGTTTTCCGTCATCGAGCTTTGCCTCTGGAACAATCTTCATCCTGAAGCCATGATAAGGATGCTTCACCACGAGCAGCGTCAGGACCTGCCGCAACTTGGATCCGACCCCATCTACCTCGAGCGTTCCGGACATCCTCTTATACTTACCAGGATAAGCAGCCAGGGCAGCGAACAGATACGCGCAGAATCCAATCTTGTTGAGTCCTGGATACCTCTTCCTCATCCTCAGGACGGCGCTTTCGATCCCAATTGAGGCCGAAAACCCAACCCTGCCTCTGCACTCAATAAGATCGAAATGCCGAACCGGAGCATCCCTGATCTTCCGGGAAATGGCTGCGATGTTTCCCTTCAGCCGGAGAGCGTGCCGCATGGCATTGCCTGTTCCGAGGGGAATAAAGCCCACGGGGGTCGTGCCTCTGTCAATAGCATTGACGAGCATCGAGAGGGTGCCGTCGCCCCCGGCGCCAACGAGGACGTCGCATTCCCGGGCCGCGCTGATTGCATACTCTTTGAACTCTTCCGGGGTTCGGGCATCCAGGCCATGGACCTTCGCGTCCAGGATGCTTGCTGCATCTCTGAGGAGTAAGCGCTTCCTCTCAGCAGGAATACCCCCTGAAGCAGGATTAGCTAGAATTGCATATCGCATCGAAGCAGACACTTTCCGGGCGCGATGAATTTCTCTTTTGTCCTGAATTTTGCATCCAGGATCCTGCAACCTGCTAATCCATAGCTTCCATTACCTTAAACCCTTCCTTCTCCAGTGCCTCTCTGATTGGCGTCGTCTTGCAGGGGGAAAGACGGAAATGATACGTCCTCTTCCGCGCCCGCTCTCCGACGATCCCTACACTGATGATTTCACCGCCATGGTTCTGCACAACCTGTGCTGCCTTGTTGAACGAGCCCGGTTGAGTTCCAACCACTACATCGATGCGAGAACTGGCGCTCAATATCCCCATCATATCGATAAAGACCCTCAAAAGGTCGGATTCCGTGATGATCCCCACCAGCCTTCCCTTTTTGACAACCGGGATTCCTCCGATCTTGTACTTGTAGATAAGCTGGGCGGCCAGCTCGATGTCGCTCTCCGGGTCGATGATAATAGGGTCCTTGATCATCAGATCCGCCAATGTCAGACCTGCAAGCATGGAAGGAATGAGTCCGGTCCTCAGGTCCGCGAGTGTGACAAATCCCTTCAGCATCTTCCCCTCTGAGACCACAGGGAGGTGTCTGATCGAATTGTTTTTCATGAGCTCAATCGCCTCTTCAATGGATGCATTCTCTGTCGTTGTGATCGGATCCGGTATCATGAAGGACTTTATTTTCATGGGGTATCCCTCCGTTCCTGCACGTAAACCTGTTTTCCTGGCGCGACTATAGGTTCATTCTCAATCCGGGACACACTGCTGAAGTGTTCCTTTTTTCTAAGCATCCTGAACTCTCACGGGTCTCCATAGCCCTTCGTGAAACCATATTCTGGAAAATGGCTCGGGCAATGGCACGAGTGCGCTCCCCAGGCGATCGGCATCCACCTCGAACTCTCGATCGTACATCGGGTCCCACGGCTCTACGATCATTGCCCCGTTGGAAAGTTTGATCAGGCGGGGCAGCTTCGGCTTCCCCCAATCTCTCTCTTTTACCGCTGCTTCAAGGTGGTCCAGATCCTTATAGGAGAGCAACTGCTGGAGCGTGACCAGTGTGGGAGGGCTGAGAGGTATCTCACCCTGAAGATTGCCGATCAGAGCCTCCTCGGGCCTCATCCAGATTCCGTGGACCGTCTCCCTGTTGTCAGGGCTGCAGACTTGCCCCGGCGGCATGAAGGCAACGAAGAACCTGGTATCAAATCGCCGGGGCATGCCTTCCGGAGTAATCCAGTGGGACCATGGGAAGAGCAAAGAAAAGCCCGGCAAACAGCATCTGTTCAAAACCCAATCCCTCAGCCAGCCTTTTGGGAGACCGTTGGACACACGGTCGTTATTCGCATTTTCGAACCACCCGGAGCCGGATTCCCCGGTGGTCCCGAGAAATACCCCCGCCTCCTCAAAGGTCTCCCGTATAGCCGATACATAGTAGGGAAGAATGCTCTCCGCGATTTTTCCTGCAGTCCCATCTGCATGGGACCGCCGGAGATCCGGATCGTGATCCAGAGAACCGACTCCCCCTCCAGGAAAAACATAGTTGCCCGGAAAAAAACCGCTCCGGGGGTTTCTTTTCAGAAGATAAACCTGCAGCGCCTCTTCATGCTGCCTCACCAGAATGACGGTGGAAGCAGGACGCACCATTTCAGGCGCGCTATCCCGTTCTCTCATGCTACTGTTCCCCTGCAAAATACCTTTCATGGTTATCGAGAAAGTCCCTATAAATCCTGAAGTGATCGGTCTCCTGGTACGTTATCTCCCCTAAAGGACTCTTGTTGAAATCATATATTCTGGCGCCAGGACAAGCGAGGATGATGGGGGAATGGCTCGCAATGACGAATTGAGCATGCCCCTGCTCTGATATTTCCTTCACGAGCCGCACAAACTCTACCTGGCTTCGCGGGGAGAGGGCCGTCTCAGGCTCATCCAGCAGGTACAGCCCTTTGATCCGGTAGCGGTTCTTGAAGTACGACATCAGGGATTCCCCATGAGACTGGCTCACCAGCGATTTGCCTCCGAAATATCGAAGCATCTCCGGATCGGTCGAGGCCCATTCATCCACGCTCTGTGCAAAATGGCGGAACCACTGGGAGGAGAAAAAAGAACCGGGCACGACCCCATTTGTCCATTGCACCTCCATGAACCTGTAAAGCAGCTCCTGGAAAGGGTTTACCTCAAAAGGGATCCTCTCATCTTCCCGCCAGATGTAAATCGAACATCTGAATGCCAGCGCTTCCAGGAGCGTGGACTTTCCTGTGCCGTTTTCGCCCAGAAAGAAGGTCACCGGCGTACTGAGCTCGATGCTCGAGGTATCCTGAAAAATTCTCTGGTTGAAAGGATAATGCTCTCTGGTCGGATACTTTTCGGGGAAGAACGAAATCCTCTTGAGATGCAAAGCTTCCTCCTTTTCGTAACACTTTACCCCTTTGAAATAGACGGTTGATGAGGTTGGCCGTGGCGCTTTACCCGGTTCGTCTTTGTTTTGAAAAAAGAGTCCCACGGCCAATCTTGCTCCATTTTCATAGAGACGGAGTGTTATGGTTTTTCTTTCTTCAAAGCGGAATATAAGATAGAGTTCCGGCAAGTGTCAATCAAAGCGGAGGAATCAGACATGGCCCTGATGGAATTCTCAATGGTCCCGCTCGACAAAGGAGCGAGTTTCAGCCGATATGTTGCCCGGACACTCAGCATCCTGGATCAGAGCGGTCTCGACTACCGGCTGAACCCGATGGGTACGGTTGTGGAAGGAGAATGGGATGAGCTTCTGAATCTTCTGACAAAGTGCTTTCGCGATCTGGAGAAGGATTCGGATCGGATCAGTCTCCAAGTCAAATTCGATTGCCGCAAGGGCGTCAAGTGCGCCCTGGAAAGCAAGATCAGGAGCGTGGAAGGCAAGGCGGGGCGGGAGTTCAAGAAGTAGAAGGACTGGAATGATGGAGTGGTGGAATGATGGGTGAAAGACAGGACACATATGAGCAGCATTCCACTATTCCAGCATTCTCTTATTCCATTGTTCCAGTATTCCATTATTCCAGTTTTCCTTATTCCACTGAATCGGCATGATTGTTCAGATCTATGAAATTCAGACGGTCCAAGAGGCGGAAACATGTATTGCGCGAGGAGTGGATCATCTCGGAAGCGTTCTTCTCTCCCGATCTGAATGGCGTCAACCCGCAATCAGAGACGTCGTCCGGCTCACACAAGGGACGCAGGCCAGAAGCAGCCTTATCCCTCTGTTCCAGGATGAAGAGACCATTTACAGGGCCATTGATTATTACCGACCCCATTTCATTCATTTCTGCGAGAGTCTGACCGATCCTCAAGCCGGACTTTTGGATCTGAGAGAGATCATCGCTTTCCAGGAACGGCTCAGGATGCACTTCCCCGAAATCCGAATCATTCGAACCATCCCCATACCGCCAAGCGACATGGTCCCCGATTTTCCGTTCCTCTCACTCGCGGCATCCCTCGAGCCCGCGACCGATCTTTTCCTGGTGGATACCTGGCAGGGAAACGAACCTGTGGAAGGGTTTGTGGGCATTACCGGGAGACCCGCCGACTGGGGCAGATCCCGGGAGTTGGTCCGCAAGAGCAATATCCCCGTAATCCTGGCCGGCGGCCTCTCACCCGAAAATGTATATGATGCTCTCCTGAGAGTGAACCCCTACGGCGCAGACAGTTGCACCCACACCAACGCCGCAGGCCCCGACGGCAGCCCCATACGATTTAAAAAGGATCCAGCAAAAGTGGAAAGGTTTGTCCGGGAAGTCAAAAGGGCTGAAAGGGCCCTGGGCTGAAACGCATGGCGCAAAGAGCATGGCACATAGCGGCACGAATCCGGCTTAGCGATGTGAATGTGACGTGGAAATCCTGGCCCTCTGGACCAGGCCAGAGACAGTTCGGCCTTGCCGGAGAAGTACGTCCTTGGAATTTTGGAACAATGGAATTGTGGAATGATGGGTCTCAAAGCGCATAAGGCCATTTTGCAGAACATTCATCTCCCGGTTTTGGGTGATTACCACTATTCCAACTTTCCAATATTCCGGTGACAAGAGCGCCACAAGCTTCACCCCTTCGGGATGCATCAAATCCAGCCCCTGTGGGGTCGGATTTTTACATATTCAGGGAGAAGATCTGGAAAAACCTAATCCCCGACTTATTCTCATCATTAGAGAGCCCGATACTTGGATCAGGTTCCCCGGCCCTCTGCAATTCCCGGTGTCATGTCCACAAAACATGTTGCAGCGGACTCGTTAACAATGAAAACAGGTTGAACGTTGGCCCCCTTGATCATACAAGAAGATCCAAGGATACCCCCTCAGCAAACTCCTTCTCAGCCGGAGAAACATCTCGTCCAGATCCTGGCCGGGCTCCTCATTCTTGCTATTCTCTACACACTCTATTTCGCAAAACTCCTTCTGCTTCCGATTGCGATTGCCTTGCTGCTCTCGGCTTTATTGCGCCCCATTGTCAATCAATTACGACGGCTGAGGCTTCCTGAGGGGATCAGTGCCGCAATTGTTGTTTGCCTGCTCATCGTCATCGTGGGCTTCTCGGCATATCGCCTCTCTTTTCCGGCCGCTGAATGGTTCGAGCGGGGCCCCCGCCTCATTTGGAAAGCGGAATTCAAGTTCAGCGCAGTGAAGAAGGCTATCCAGGAAGCGAGGGAATCCACGCGCCGCATTGAAGAGGCGGCCCGGTTGGAAGAGGAAGAGAAAGTAAGAGAAGTGGTCGTCAAGGGCCCCAGCATCACTCAGCGGTTTTTGTCCCAAACGCAGACCGTTCTGGTATCGGCGTTCATTACCATAGTTCTGCTGTACTTCCTTTTGGCACGGGGTCGTGTGACCTTTGAACGATGGATTGGAAGCTTTACAGACCCCGGTCACGGAGAGAAGTGGAAGGGAATTTTTCTCCATATCGAGCTGGAAATCACACGATATTTGGCGACGATCACCCTGATCAATGCCGGTCTGGGTCTGGCAACGGGCATATCCATGGCATTGCTGGGGATGCCGAATCCCGTCTTGTGGGGCGTGGTAGCAGGTTTGTTGAACTTCATTCCCTATGTAGGAGGATTAATAACGACGGTAATCCTGGCCATGGTCTCGCTTATCACCTTTGATACTGCGGGTCATATCCTGCCTCCCCCGCTGGTATTCATGCTTTTTACCGCCATGGAGGGAAATTTCATAACCCCGATGATTGCAGGAAAACGGCTTGGCCTCAACCCGCTCCTTCTGGTTGTAGGCCTTCTTTTCTGGGGATGGATATGGGGAGTCCCAGGGATGCTGCTGGTGGTGCCGATTCAGGCCTCATTGAAGATCATGGCCAGGAATATCCCCTTCATGTTCTCGCTTCGGGAAGTCATTCGCTGAACATGCACTAAAGGTCAGGTGTCTCTGCGGCAGCAAATACCGAATTGCCGGCAGCGGGTTACATGATTGACCCGATTCACTCGTACAAGAAAGCGTAGTAAAAATCCGACCCCAGAGGGGCTGGTTTTGGTGCACCCCGGAGGGGTGAAGTTTGTGGTGCTGACAGACCGGAATACTGGAATATTGGAATAGTGGAATATTGGGGAAGAACAGCAACCAAAAGCCTTGAGATGAGTGTGCCGCAAGATGGCTTTATCGCTTTGAAACCCATCATTCCATTATTCCAATATTCCAACTTTGCCAGAAAATAGTTTCCTGGCTGAGACGTCGTCTCTGACCTGGTCCAGAGGGCCAGGATTTTCACGTCAGATTAATGTCCTCTAAATTGCTCATCCCGCAAACAGGAGGATCAAATGCATAGTATCTTTTACATTATCGGCGTTATTGTGGTCGTACTCGTCATTCTCCGCCTTCTGGGATTGTTCTGATCACCGTCCGACTCCGGCAACTTCTGCAGTCGTGAGGGTCTTCACAATGACCCCTCGTACACTCTCTCGCCTTCAATCAGCACCAGCTCGGGAACAGATCTGTAGTCCAGGGGATGTCCGCTCAGCACTATCAGGTCCGCGTCCTTACCCTTTTCAAGGCTTCCTATTCTCTCCGCAACACCGATGATCTCCGCAGGGTAAATCGTGATCGCCTTGAGCGCCTCCTCCTCTTTCATTCCCTGCTGCACGGCCAGGGCGGCATTGATCCTGAGATACTTGACCGCAGACATCTCATCTGTCTGGATAGCCACCTTTACGCCGGCACGACTCAGGATGCCCGGATTACGCGGTGTCAGTTCTCGAAGCTCGTACTTCATTCTGGAATAGAAGATGGGGCCCACCACGCAAGGGATGTTTTTGGCCGCAAGGATATCTGCGATCTTGTATCCTTCCGTGGCGTGCTCTATCGAGAATCTAAGGCCGAACTCCTCTGAAATCCGGATTGCAGTCATAATGTCGTCGGCGCGATGGGAATGGATCATTGCCCTGAGATTCCCCTCGAGAACGGGTATCAAGGCTTCCATTTTGATGTCGCGATCAAAGGGATCCGGAGGTTGTGGCCGCTCACCCCTCTCGGGAAATGGCTTGGATTCCCAATCGACCAGTTTCCCGACAAATGCGTCATGCTTTTCTTTGTGACGGCTCAACCTCTCCAGGTAGTTTCGAGCGGATTGCAGCACTGAGCGGAGTTGTGCAGCATTGCCCATGCGGGTGGATGGGAGCGTCTTTCGTTCCCCATAGGTGCGTTTCGGGTTCTCGCCCAGTGCCATCTTCATTCCGGATGGGGCCATGAGAACCATTTCCTCGACGGTGCTCGCCTTTCTGGTCTTCAGACAGACGAACTGGCCGCCGATCAGATTCGCGCTTCCCGGTCCGGTGTTGATGGTTGTGATCCCTGCCTCCCGAAGATCACGAAAAGCCATGTCCTCCGGATGGATGGCATCGAGGGCGCGCAGATGAGGGGTGACGGGATCGGTCATCTCGTTGCCGTCCGATTCAGTCCATCCTACGCCGTCGGGGAATATGCCGGTATGGCAATGCGCATCCACCAGACCGGGCATGACCACCTTCCCTCTCGCATCATAGATCTCTGCGCCTTTCGGCACTGCCACATTCTTTCCGACTTGGGCTATCCGCCCGTCCTCGATCAGCAGGGTTCCCTTCCTGATTACCCCCTTTGTCATCGTGTATATCGTGCCGTTGATTACAGCGAGCATGGGCAACGCTCTCCTATTTTCGCCACAAAGACACTAAGCCACAAAGACTATTCAGCTGTTTACTTGATGCACTTCTTTGTGCCTTAGTGTCTTAGTGGCTGAATTTTAATTCTCTTTTTTCCAATTCACGAAAAGGATCCCGACGCAAACCAGCGGCAGGCCGACCATAAGGGAGACGGTGAGTTCCTCGCCCATGAACAGGACTCCGAAAAGCACTCCGAAGACAGGGGTGAAGAAGGTGAAAGAAGAGAGCCGGCTCACGGGAAAGTCGTGGATGAGCTTGAACCAGACAAAGTAGCTTGCAAAGGCAACGATGACCGACTGGTAGAAAAGCGAAACACCGGCTTTCAGGGTGAATGTGGAAATCCACTGCGGCTCGAGAATGAGGCTGACCGCGAACAGGATGGGTATGGAAAACACGAGCTGATAGAGAAAGGTATTGATTGGATGGATTTTTGTTGCCATGAATTTCTTGATGTACAGAGTGGTTGCAGCCCACAAAAACGCGGCCATAATCTGCAGGATATCCCCGAACAGCATATTCGCGCCGCTTCCCTTCGGCTTACCCTGGAAGACCGTGACCATCCCTCCAAAGGCAAGGACAAGCCCGAAAACCTTCTGCAGGGTCAATCGATCACCTTTGAGAAAAAAATGGGCGCCGACCGCGACAATGAAGGGGCTCAGATAGACAAAGACAACAGAGCGGGCGGCGTCCGTATAGAGAAGACCGAAATAGATGCAGGCAAATTCCAGGCCGAAAAGAAGACCCACCACCATCCCGTGGACGAGCATCACATCCTTGTGAAACAGCTTCTGCCGGGTTCGCATGCAGTACAGGATCCCGCAAATGGATGCGATGACGGAGCGCACAGCAGAGGCAAAAACCGGGGATATGGCTTCGTTCGAGACTTTGATGGTGACATAGTTGAACCCCCAGAGCAGGGTGAGAACAATGATGGTCGCCACTGCAAGAGGGCTCAGGTCCGCTCTGGTTCCGTGTGCAAGACTTTTTTCCATAAGGGCGTCAACATACCGGATTTGAGTTCAGGATGCAACAAGTCTGCTGCTATTCCCACAAGTTGTCGTTCTTCCTCTCCAGATCGATGTAGCCTTTTTCTCCGCTCCTTTCCCTTCTCCTCGCGGTCAGAAAGGAACTCAGGAACCAGTTTACGAGACTGATCAGGAGCGATCCGAAAACGGCCGACCAGAAACCTCGAACCTCGAATCCTGAGATCACGCCCGATGCCATCATGAGAAGAAAGCCGTTGAGCACGAAAGTAAAGAGCCCCATGCTGAGAATGTTGATCGGGAGTGTGAGGAGAATGAGAATAGGTCTGAAAAAGGCGTTCAGAAAACCGAGCACCGCTGCGGCCAGAAAGGCGCTCAAGAATCCCTTCACCTCTATGCCTTCGATCACGTACGAGGCTACCAGGATCGCTGCTGTCAGGATGAGCCATCTCATGAAAATGCGCATAGGGTTCTCCTAGCGGAGCACGGATTTGGGAGTGGCCTCAAGTCGGGTAACCAGCATCCTCGGGCGGTCCAGCATCTCATTGGATTCGGGTTTGATCTCATTCTTCCAGTACTCGCTTTCGTACACCTCCTTGTACTGCCTCTCACGTTCCTCCTCGCTCTCGAAACGCCGGATCCAGACATAGAGATCCTTTTCTTCCTGTCCCACAAAACTTCCAGTGACAACGATTCCTTTGGAGACGTTAAATGGTATTATCTTTTCCTCCATCAGCCTGACCCATCGATCCATCTGGCCATTCAAGATCCTGTACTGGCGAAGCTCAAAGAACATGGAATAATCCTCCTTGGAATGTTTTAAACAATATGTCATTCGGTTGTTTTGGTCATTTGAACTTGTTTCGTATTTCGTGCATCGGATTTCGGATTTATTCATATCCCTTCGCATGAGTTCCCCCGACCCCCCTCTCAAATCTAAGAGCGGGAGTCCCACGCCGGGGCAAGAGGTGAGATCTCGGTGAAGCACTACTTACTTATATAGGCTGCCTTGTACAGACTGCGATCATTTCAATCTCCAGCCTGGCTCCCAGAGGGAGCGCAGCCACCTGCAAGGTGCTTCTGGCCGGCGGATTGGAGTTGAAGAACCCGCCATAGATCTTGTTCACTTCAGAAAAATCCGCCATATCGGTCAAAAAGATTGTTGTTTTCACCACGTCAGAGAAATCCAGGGCCTCTGCCTGAAGGATCGCCCTCAAGTTCTCCATGATGACCGATGTCTGTTCACCGGCACTTCCACTCGACAACTTACCGGTACACGGGTCGATGGCGACCTGGCCTGAGAGGAATAGAAGATCCCCGGCGCGGATTCCCTGACTGTATGGGCCTACCGGTTTGGGCGCCTTTTCGGTATGAACTGCTTTCTTCATAAGGCTCTCCTTTTTACTGCTCTTTTCCCGGCACGGGCCGGTTCACAATGTATATCCCTGCGCCTACGAGCCCCAGACCAAACCATACAAGAGTGTTCACGGGTTCCGACAACACCAGTGAGCCCAGGAGCACTCCAAAAAGGGGCGAAAGAAAAGTAAAGGCAGTCAACCTGCTCACCGAATACTTCCCGATCATCCAGAACCACAATACATAGCTGAAAAAGGCAACCAGCAAGCACTGATAAGAAAATGCCAAGACGACCGGCATGGTAAGGTCAAGCGAACACGATCGCTCGAAAAGAAAAGAGCCGAGCGCCAGCACGGGAATCGAATAGAACAGCTGGGCAAAGAGGGTCTGGTAATGGGACACAGACCTGCTTTGCACCATCTTCTTGATGTAGAGCGTGGTGGCCGCCCAGAATATGGCCGCGGCCACCTCCATGAGATCCCCGATCCAATACCGAGACGGAAGGTCGTCCGATCGTGCTGCAAAGACTGCCAGCAGGCCGCAGAACGCAAGAATGAGACCTGCGATCTTTGACAATGTGAGTCGATCCCCCCTGAGGAGGAAGTGTGCCCCTATGGCCACGAAAAAGGGATGAGTGTAGAGGAAAATGATGGATCTTGAAGCTGTGGTGAAGGCGATCCCCCAGTAGAGGAAGAGAAAGTCCAGCGCGAACAGGAATCCAATGATTATCCCGTGGCGTCTTTGGCCTCTGGGAAAGGAAACAGCCTCACCTTTCCTGGCGGCGTATAGAAAGATAAGCCCGGCAGCAATGGCAGAGCGGAGGGCAGCCGCGAGAATCGGGGGAATCCCCTGGTTGCTGATTCGAATGCTGACCACATTGGCGCCCCACAGAAAACAAACCAGGACCAGGAGGAGGCTCCCTTCGAGGGGTACTGTTGTTCCCTCTCTCGTCATGTGTGGGGTCATAAGCTCGCTCGCTTCACTCGCGCCTGCAGGCTGGAGGTAGGAAGCAGTGAGGGGTGCCGGTCCGGAACGGCTCCTCCGGCTTCTCGTTCAGCATTCAGCCGTAGAACATGTGGAATGCTCTGGAGCTCGCGTTTTCTAAAGCCCGAGGGCCTGATTTATCAATACGATCTTGATTCTCTCTTTTGGGAATGACTTCTCTGTTATGACCCAGGTGTTGCAGATACGGCCAAGACTGCTGCAGTCATCGCAATTGGCTGTCTTCACACAGGGGGTCTTCATGTCCAGCCTCATTGCATTGACCGGCGCCACATACTCTTTGATGCGCAGCATGGCTTCATCCAGATCCGCGACCAGCTTATTTCGCCCCGCGAGAACAATCACGGATTTCGGACCGAATGTGAGCCCGCCGACCCTGTTTCCGAGCATGTCCAGGTTGACCAGGATGCCCGTCTCTGTCACGGCATTGGTGCCGGTAATGAACAGATCGACGAGCAGAGACCTTCTCCGAATCTCCAGCCTCTCTTCGGGAGTATTGGACGTGTCATAGGTATCCAGGATCTCGACCCCGGGCATGCTCTTGAAATCCTCATACAGCCCGGTGGATCTGAACGTCATCGAACCACCCCAGGATACGCTCGAGGGCTTGATCTTCGGAAGAAGCTCGGTAAGCACGACATCCCTTGCGCGGGAAGTGTCATCAGCGAGGTGGACCTCGAAATGGTTCTGTTCCAGCGCCTTCTTCAGATCATTCAGGCGGATCTTCCAGTAGTTCTCGATAGGATTTTCCATTGGCTGCTCCTGTGGTTTTGGGAATGAAGGTCACGATCCTTCATTACTATCAGATCGCCAACACTTGCGTCAACGTCAGCGGGATGAGAGATTGTTGACCCGGCACAGTTGGCTGTGCTTTGCAGCGGTTGAAAACGGATAAGAGCAGGCATATAATCGCCAAAACCAATCCGAGGTGGCCCATGAAGATTTCCTTTGAAGTTTCCAGAGGCAAGACCGTGATGATCAATCCTCGAAAAGGGTTCGCCCCTGAAGAGACTCCTTTCGAGATCCGTTACGATCCCCTCACAGGGGAGACCGGGCGCGTCTTCGATATGCCGTTTCAGGCGGACAAACCCGATCTGGATGAAACCATCCGGCGATCACAGGGGATCTTCTGCCCCTTCTGTCCGGAGAATATAGACAAGAGCACCAGCCTTTTCCCAAAGGAACTGATCCCTGAGGGCAGGGTCACGGTTGGGGAATCAACATTGATTCCGAACCTCGTTCCATTTGACAAGTATGCCGGAGTATCCATCCTGTCACATCGCCACTATATCCCCATGGAGGAGCTGACTCCGCAAAGCATGCAGGATGCATTTATCTCTTCGTTGCGTTTCATCAGAAGTGTGGTCGCGTATGACGAAAAGGTACGCTGCTTCACCCTTAACTGGAACTATCTTCCCCCCGCAGGCTCCAGCATGATTCACCCTCATCTTCAGCCCAATTGCGGAGAGATACCCACAAATCAGCTTCGTTTGCAGATTGAAGGCTCCCGCAGGTATTTCGGCGAGACCGGCCGCAACTTCTGGCATGATTACATCGATGCTGAAAAAAAACTGGGGATCCGCTATGTCGGCGAGATCGAGAATACCTGCTGGATCATGAGTTTCGTCCCGCTTGGATTTCTACCCGATGTGTGCGTACTCTTTCCCGATCACTTCTCTTTGGCTCGCCTGGATGAACCCGCAATCATGCCCTTCCTTAAAGGGCTTGCCGCTGTCCTGGAGTACTTCAGGCATCAGAACATCTTCAGTTTCAATGTGTCCATTTTTTCAGTGAGGGAGGACGACCGATTTCGCATGAGTGGGAGGATTTGTCCACGCTTGTTTCCTCGAGCCATTCGAAACAACGACATGGCCTATCCTCAGGCTCTGCACAAGGAGCCTTTTACGGTCAGGCCGCCGGAAACCGTGTGTGAGGAGTTGAAGCAGTTCTTTTAGAAGACCGGCCGGGATCCTTTAGCCGGCGTACCGGAATGTTGGAATGCTGGATTGGAATGAAGAAATATCGGAAGATTGGAATAATGGAATGATGGGTAAGAGTATTGGAATAGTGGAATGTTGGTATAATTGGTAAAGGAGTCCAGTGTTCCAACACGCCGAGAAGGATCTTTCCAGGACTCGCTCCACGGGCCTGGGTCGGGATTCCTTTGTGCCCGGCTACCGGTCCAGTTCCTTTCGAACGGCCACGCAGATGCTCTCAAGGGCGTACGGCTTCTTCAGGTAGCCACCGACTCCCAGTCTCTGGGCCTCTCTGACCCTTTCCGTTTCCGAAAATCCGCTGACGATGATGGCTTTCTGGCCCGGACGGCGTTCCACGGCTTTTCTGTAGGTTTCAAGCCCGTCCATCCCCGGCTCCATGATCATGTCCAGGAGCAGGAGATCCGCGGATTGCTTCTCGAGAAAGGCCAAGGCCTCCTCGCCGCTTGCAGCCGTTGCGACGCTGTATCCCAGCCTCTGCAGGAGAAGGGATGCAATCTCTCTTTGCTCGGCTATGTCATCGATCACCAGGATGGTTTCTCCTTTTCCCATGTATTCCCGGACCACCCTGGACACCTGATCCCCGGGCACCTCCTTTCGCGTAACAGGGAAATAGAGGGTGAAGGTGGTTCCTGCTCCTTCCTTGCTCCGAACATCGATGTAGCCGTTGTGGTCCTTCACGGTTCCCCATACAACAGCCATCCCAAGACCGGTGCCGCTTCTTCCCATGGTCTTTTTCGTATAGAAGGGCTCGAAGATCCGCTCCAGATCCTGGGGAGTAATTCCCACCCCGGTATCAGAGACCGTCAAGACCACATAGTCTCCCTCCTCCACATCGTCATATCCCCGGATCGGTCTGTCCACGTACCGGTTCTCCGTGCTGATCCGAATGACGCCATCCTTTTCTATGGCCTCGGCCGCGTTGTTCACCATGTTCATGATGCTTTTGAAAAGATGGATCGGGGAACCGGCAATATTGAAAAGCTCTTCCGACAACATCGTCTCCACTTTCACACCCGGATGCTCCTGCTGTAAGGAAAAGAATTCCGCGCTCTTGAGATAGTCGAGAATCAAACGGTTCAACTGAAGAATCTCACAGGTACTCACTCCTCTTCTTGCCAGGGTCAAAAGGTCCTGAACAATGCCTGCCGCCCTTTCCCCGGACTTTCTGATGATCTGCAGGGGCTTGGTCAATGGGCTGGAGGACGGCAGATCCATAAGGAGGAGTTCCGGATAACTTACCAGCCCGGCGAGGATGTTGTTCAGGTCATGGGCCACCCCTCCCGCAAGAGTCCCGATAGCTTCCATCTTTTGAGCCCGCTGCAACCGCCTTTCGAGTTCCTCCTTCTCCTCGGCGGCCAGTCGGAGCTGGGTGATGTCGTTGCCGATGCAGAGCAGGCCGGCCCGCCCGGCATCTTCACCATAGATGACTTTCCGCGTCCAGGCGACCCACACCCGCTCTCCGTTTCTCCTTCGGTGTGCAATTTCGCGTGTGGTATGCCTGCCGGGATGCAGCCCCACATCACTGATCATCACGTAGAGGTCCCGCTTGCCCTGCTCATCGCCCGATAAAATACTGCCCACGGCATTTCTTCCAAGAACCTCTTCTTCTTTGTATCCGAAAAAACTCTGAGCGAATTCATTGAAGAACAGGATGTTTCCACCTTTGTCGAGGCGGAGAATGATGCTGTTGGCATTTTCAACCAGCTCACGATATTTCCGTTCGCTTTCGTGCAGTTTCTTGAATGAAAGCGCATTGGCCACACTCAAGCCGACCTGATACGCGACGCCCAAAAGGAGGCTCACATCCGTTTGTGTCAGCGGCCGTTTAGAACGTATGTTGTCCACGAGCAAGAGCCCTACCGCCTCCTTCTCGTACTCGATAGGTACGCAGATGAGGGATTGGACCCCGAGTTCCCTCGCCAACTTCAGACTTCTGTCTGAAAGCTCCGGCCGCTCCTCGAAGAGGTTATCCAGGAGGAAGGTGCGACGGTCCCTGAATGTCACCGCAAAAAGCCCCTTGGAGTTAGGGTTCTCAATACTGAACTCCATCTGCTTCAGGACCTCTTCCTGCTCCTTTCCATACCCGTAGCCCGCTTTGTAGATCAACTTGGTCCTGGTTTTATTCGTCAGCATGAGCAGGCCGCGGTCAAAACCCAGATGCTGCTTCATGGCATCTGCAACCGCGCTCATCAGTTCGTCTATGTCGAGAATGGTCGAGGCGGCCTGTCCGATCTCCTGAATGAGCCGCGCGTGGCTGTACCTGATATTGATCTCTTCCACGCGTTCTCTTGCGATGTCTCCCTGCTCCTCCAGCGACTTCGCCATTTCCTTTTTCTCGAGGGATTCCCCATAAAGGGCAAAGGTAAGGGTCACCAATGCGCAAAAAAGAGAAAAGATCGCCCAGTGTTCCGGAAGAACAAAGAAAAGAAGAACGGCGATCAAAGTGCTTCCGAGGGCCGCATACTTGCTCAGAAGCCTCCACGTGAAGGAAGGCATGGCCTCCCATGTAATCACATATCGGCAGTACTCATCCCCCCGGTGCATGCAGGCGGGGTGTTCCACTTTTGGGAATTTCCCTGTGAAGATCCGACCGAGGGCCTCCATCATGCCAAGGCGATTTTCGCACTGCGGAGGTTTTTCCTTCACTCCCGGACTCGCAACCGCAGTCAGCTCAACGCTGTTGGTTCCGAGCTTCTTCACCGTCATGGTGAAACTTCGACTCATGTGGGCTGCTATGTTTGCGGCAAGGCGGTAGGCGGCATGAGGGCTGACGAACCCGAGAGCATATTTCTTGAGCGTAGTGGATGACCTGGAGGAGGCGGCAAAACGACCCACCTGGCGTGAGATGGAGGGGTCCCCTGTCCTGAATGTCAACACGTCATGAAATCGATTCACCTGCCGCTGCGAGAACCAATGCGCGGGATCCTCAACCTCATAGCGTCTTATGCCTGCCGATTCAAGGACCGTATCGACATCAATGGCGGGGTATTGGATTTGCAGATATTCTATATAATTGCTGATTATCCGGCTGTTGTACATGGGCGTGTCGTTGCTCACCGCGCCCTGCTCTTCTATGTTCTTCGGAATTCCGGTAGTGTCAGAGGGTTTTTCCATGTCTCCCGGCCGGCAAACGGCACATTGGCTTTGTCTGAAATGATGGTGTATTATCGCTGCGCATGGCTCAAAGTCAAGGTAATCTCAGCGCCTGGAGTTCAGGCAATCTGCGGCCACGCCGCTGAAATGGGGGCATATGGAAATTCTTCAGGGATTACGTTATAACCTGAGAGGGCTGCGAATCGGTTTGACTTCCGGAAGGCTGCTTTTCTGGGGAATGATCCGGTTTGTTCTGGTCCTTCTGATCACGATAGGACTGGCAGGAATCGTGCTCGCTTATCGGGTGGAGTTGACCGAGTTGCTCTGGAGTAAGCCGAGCACTCTTTGGACGATATGGCTTTGGCACGTGCTTTCCTGGCTCGTTTCCATGCTCCTCATCGGTTTCTCCGCACTCTTTTCTTTTCTGGTTTCTCAGATTCTCTTCAGCGCGGTGATCATGGATCACATGTCGAGGATCACGGAATTCAATGTTACGGGGAGGATCGTCCAGGCCAAAGAGATGGCGTTTTTTGCGCTCCTGCTCCACCTGATCCGGCAGGAAATACCAAGAATGATCTTGCCCCTGCTGCTTTCATTTCTTCTCCTGGTCTTCGGGTGGATCACTCCTTTAGGACCTCTCCTGGCCCTTGCCTCCGGTCTCGTTTCCATACTGTTTCTCTCGTGGGACAACACCGACCTGGTTCCAGCGAGACGAATGATGCCCTTCAGACAAAGATTTCGGCTTCTTCGTGCAACCATTTTATTTCACATTGGTTTTGGGTTACCTTTTCTGATTCCAGGGTTCAATCTCCTGTTTCTCTCTTTTGCGCCGATCGGCGCAACCCTCTACTCTGTTGAGAGGGACGCCCCAAACCTGAGTGAGTCCCCACCCGCAGAGCCCCACTCTGCGGGAGAGGGGCGCGGCCTCATGTAGCCCCCCGAGAGGGGCTCATGCGAAGGGATATGAATAAATCCGAAATCCGAAACACGAAATACGAAACAAGTTCAAATGACCAAAATCCAAATGACAAAACAACGGTACTTGCACCTTTCAGGTATCTTCGTTTCTGTCATTTGAAAATTCGTATTTGAATTCCTTTGTTTCGAATTTCGATATTCGAGATTCGGATTTTCAGGCCATGATTTCACCCCGGATCGGTAGAACCTCTCCGGATCCTCCACCGGAGGGGGAAGTTTTAGAGAGAAAAAGGGGGGGAAGAAGGAGATTGAGTAATCGCCTTCGCAGGGGTATACTCTATCATGTTCTGCATCACCGATCTTGATTCAGAGTTGACGTAAAGGATCACTTCCAAAGCGCAATTGGCGGGCTTCCCCACGAATCCTGATCAAGAAAAGGATTCTGCAATGACCAAGCAATGCACTCATATCCAGGAGATCCTGGACGCCCAGAAGGACATCATCGAGCGCCATATCGATCAGCACAAGTGGTTCAATCAGATTGACAACCGGGAGCAGGCTGCTTGTGATTTTATCGAGAAGTATGGGTTCATCATGAGGGAATTCTACTGCTCGCGCATCTGCAGGGAGAGATTCGACTGCGAACTTGCCCAGAAATACGAGCCTAAGTGACGGAGGTCAGAGATCGGAGATCAGAGGTCAGCCCAGCCGCTTTCCGCCACGCCGGCGTTTGATCTAACGTGAAGTTTTGCTCTTACCCCAAAAGAATCTTTTTTCACCGCAGAGGCGCAGAGGTCGCGGAGTGAGTTCTTTTTTGTCTGCGGGCCTGTCCCGCCGGGACTTTCGGCGGGGGAGACGACCGCAGACAAAAAGGGCGCTCTTAACAGTTCCTCTCAATGTCTAAACGTCGGCTGTGAGGTTTCATGTTATCAGCCCGCGCAGCGGCGAAGCTTTTCCAATGGCGGCATCTCTCGCCATTGGAAAAAACAGTCTCTCTCCGCGTTCTCCGCGCCTCTGCGGTGAAAACCCCGAGCCCATGACGGGAAACGGGTACTGTTCAGGATTTATCCGAACCAGTACCCGTTCATTAGTTTCCCGGTTTCATTGGTGCTCATCCGGAAAGTGGGAGTTCCGGACTTGCGCGATCAGCAATCCCCTCTGCAGGTTCTCTGCTTCGGTAGATGGGTCGGTGGTCGGCGCCAGCGCGAGAACACCTGGTCGGCTCGGTGCTGCTAGCTGGGTGCCGGCACATCCATCGGATGTCGCTAGACTACTGTGACGTTGACTGCCGCAGGGCCTTTCTTGCCCTTTTCTACTTCAAATGTCACCTGATCGCCTTCCTTGAGCGTCTTGAACCCGGCTCCATTGATAGCAGAGTAGTGGACAAAAATATCCTGCCCGTTTTCCTGCTTAATGAAGCCATAGCCCTTTTGCTCATTGAACCATTTCACAGTTCCATTTGCCATGGTGGCAATATCCCCTCCTTTCTTCTAGATTTCATGGTTTCTGACTTCAGGCGCCACGCTGACAGATGGAACTAAACCTTGGAGCGAAACCACGCACACAAAGGCGGGCAGGCCCGCCATTGGTTGCAGAAAAAGCGCATTGTCGGGAAAATGCGCACTATACTTAAACGCCTGTTTCGAGAAAATCAAGCTTTTTTTTCACCACTCAACCGTCTTTTTTGCCGATTCTCCTCGACTGAGACCTATTTGACCATCTCTCTCCGACTGACCATTAATTCACCGTGGCTCATGCACCATTAAAAACCTGGTCGTCGGGACGGCTCACGATCACCTTGACGGAAAGGGACTCATCTCCTGTTTTTTGATTGTTGTTCCCAATGTCCCACTATTCCGTCATTCCGTTATTCCAATGTTTCGAACTTCAGCTTCAGGGTTATTCCAGAGCCGCCGGATCTGCAGCCGGATCTTTACTGTCCATGAATCAGGAAGAACGGTGCATGATTGGAGGTGAATAGAACCGGTTCTCTGCGCAAAATGGACGAGATTGCCGGATCGCGATTGAATTCCTTATCGAGAAAAGACCTGACCAGGCTCCGTTCCCAACCCAGGGGATGGGCAAAGTCAGTGTAGAGGGAGAGATCCCCTTCATAAAAGGGAGAGGTCCCGTAAGCCTCGGCCTCTTTGCTGCAAACAGGCATATTGAAGATGGCGACATTCAGGAAGTCGATATACCTCGCATACTGAGCCGTGAAAATCATGGTCCGGCGAGCCCTCTCCAGGTCCTCGGGCGGTGTTCCGAAGAGAAGGTACACATACGTGCCGATCCCTGCGGATTTCATGGCCTTCAATATATGGACCAGGGTTTCGAGAACGATCCCTTTCCGCAGCTTGTCGAGCACTTTCTGAGATCCTGATTCGACCCCCAGCTTCAGCATAATGCAACCTGAGCGTTTCAGAGCATGCGCGAAGTCCGGATCAGCGAGCAGGGAGTTCCCGCGCACAAAACCGTACCATGGGCGGCTGAAACCCCGCCGGGCAATCTCCTGAAGAAAAGCGGGGGAAAGGGCATTATCAACAAAATGGACGAGCGATGCGCCGGTTTTCTCCGCCAGTTCTTCCGCCTGTTCGAGAGCCCGCGAGGACCGAATGGGTTTATATGCGTTCCCCTCCGCAGTCTCAGGACAGAAACAGCACTTGTGCCAGTAACACCCGGAGGATGTGCTGAAAGGAAGAATAAACCCGGGCGCAAAATACCTGTTTTCTGGAAGCGACTCGAAATCCGGAGCATCCTCCCCGGGTTTGTAGACATGTCCGAGATACGAGATCAGCCACTGCTCACCGGGTCCTGCTGCCATGGCATCGATGAGACCGGTGAACGGGTTTTTCCACCCGGGCCTGTTCATCCATGAAGTGACGAGCCCTCCCCCGAGGATGACCTTGAGGGAAGGGTATTCCCGTTTTATGAAACCGGCCATCGCGAACGTGCAAAGGGCCTGGCTGAGGTAATTGAGGGAGAAGCCGATTGTCCGGTGCTCTCCCTCTGTCACGATCTGGTCCAGCCGTTTCATGAAATAGCCGGAGAAAGGGTTCCTCTCCGGATATTCGGCGGCTCTGAGGAGGTCCCTGCTCCTCAGGGGGGAAAGCTCCTGATCTACATAGTTCACAAGGGACGCGCGAACACCCATGTCGCAGGTCGACTTGACCAGAATGCGGTTGAGATCCAGGACCGCCCGCCGGTAACGGTCCGGACTTTTGTACCCCCTGGGATCCCTCAACTCTTTCAGATGAGCTGCGCGATGACGAACAGCGCGGGATGTCCAGGTATCGGAGCTCTGAATGGGTTGGTTCAACAGGGAAAGAATCCCTTCGATATTCGCATCCAGAAGGCGGCACGGAATCCCATGCCTCTTCAGCGCGCCGAAGAGCTTGGCCACTCCTGCAGGGGGCTCGGAAGGCTTGGCAACAGGAGGGTATATCAGGATCATGCATCCTCCTCTATCCTGGAGCCTATGTCATGCATTTGTATCCTGGATTTGTGATTTTGCAACATTCCATTATTCCACCATTCCATCTTGGAATCTTGAATCCGTATCTTGGATCTTCTTAACATTCCATCATTCCACCATTCCATTATTCCCGTGTCCCTTTGATCTTCCCACCATTCCATCATTCCTGCGCCTCTATCCTGCCTTTTTGCTATGCGCCATGCGCTTTGCGGTTCAGACCGCTGCTCTATGCCGGCATCCTGGATCCTGCATCCTGCATCTTGGATCTTCCCAACATTCCATCATTCCACCATTCCATTATTCCCGTGTCCCTTTGATCTTCCCACCATTCCAGCATTCCCGCGCTTCTATCCTGCCTTTTCGCTATGCGCCATGCTCTATGCGCTTTGCGGTTCGCTCTTCCCAGCCTTGCATCATTCCACCATTCCATCATTCCCGAGCCTTCGTCCCCTGATCATATTCACCGCCTGCATCGGAATGTAGACCTTTTCCTTTTTCTCGGCGTACACAACCACCCCTTCCATTCGCCTCGCTTTGCCATCCAGGATCAGCCAATGCCTGTTGATCGGCAGTTCAGCGTCCTTTCCCGCGTGCCGGACCCGGAGAACCGGATTCAGTTGATCGCTCTTGTCTACTTTGACATTGGCATCGCCGAATACTCTGCCTGCATCAACGAACAGCCGATCATTGAGCCTCTCCAGGCTCAGCCCCATAGCTTTGGCACAGACTCTGCCGATGTCGGGACCGTCCAGCAAACCGCTGGGCTTTCCCGGGCCAAACGCATGAAGGGGCACATCGCCGCCGGTGTGACCATGTGTTGACCAGCCAACATGGGTGTATCTCGGGCACAGGAAACGGCCGAGCGCAAGGTGCTCCGCCCTGCCCTTTTTCTTGTAGTCACCTGCCAATAGAAGGAGCTGTTCGGCATCTGCCAGGGTGATATCCATTCCCCATCCTTCCAATACGGCTTTCTTCACCTTATCGGCCGACTTCTCGTCTCCAATCCCTTTCCACAGGATAGATGCGGACTTCTTCATTCTCCTGAAAGGTGCCAGAAAAGCTTCCTGGCTTACCCCGGAGAAAATCCTTCCCATTTCATAATTTCCGATCGAGAAGCCGCCGGTGTTGTGATCCGAAAGTACAAGAACCAGAGTGTCTCCGTGCTTGCGGGCAAAATTGAGCGCCGCTTCCGCTGCCTTGTCAAAGGCAAGCAAATCGCTCAAGAGATGAGCTGGATCGTTTGTGTGGCATGCCCAGTCAATCTGGCTCCCTTCGACCATGAGGAAGAAACCCTCCGGGTCCGGGGAGAGGATTTCTATGGCCTTTTGTGTCATCTCCTCAAGGGTCGGCTGATCAGGATGGAGGGAGGGACGGTCGATTTCCGCGTCCATGTGGCCCGCTGCAAACATGCCGAACACGGGTCCTTTCCTGAGCTCCGCCATCTCTTTGCGATTTTCCACGATTTTATAGCCCATTTCTTTGAGCTCCACGGTCAGATCTTCATCGTCTCCGCGCTTTCCGTCAGCACCTTTTATCAGTAGCAGATCTTTCCCTCCTCCAAAAACCACGTCGATCCTCTGGTGGACCATCTGCAGCATGATCGTTTCTACATCATCTCTTCTGCCGGTGTGGGCAGCATACGCGGCAGGGGTCGCATGGGTCACACTGGAGGTGGAGACAATGCCGGTTGCCTTTCCCATGAGTCTTGCGCCTTCCAGCACTGTGGCCAGGGGCTTGAACTGCATTTCGGGTCCTGGCGCAGGGACAGATTCAATGGTCTCGGGCCCCGGACCGACGCTGACGAACCTGCTGCTGGTCCTTACGCCCGTAGCATACGCGGAGGCGGCGGGTGCGGAATCCGTAACAATGGAATCCGCAATAAAAGTCCTGACTGCGCCGGTTCGATAAGAATCGAAAGAAAGCGGCGCTCCCTTGAACCAGCGAGCAAAGGTGTACTGCTCTGAAGAGCATCCGTCGGCAATCAGGACAATCACGTTCTTCGCCCTTTCAGCTCCCTCTGCAAAGGAATACCAGGATGCACTCACACAAAGGATCACGATGAATGCAGCTATAGCATTGGATGAGAATCTATTTTTCATGAGTTTTCCCACGAAGCTGTCTTCTGTTCGCCATGAGCTATGCTCTCTGCGCTATGCGATTCATGTCTTCATTTGCGCTTTGCGCTTTATGCAGGATACAGGATGCACGAGACAGGATGCAAGGTGCAGGATACAGGAAGCAGGATTCACGATGCAAGAAAATGGGCACCGCCCCGTAGGGGTGGGACTCCAAGCGAAGCGCGGAGAATACGAACGCTGTTTCGGTTCAAAAAAGGAGTGGGCGCCGCTGGAGGAAGGCGGCGCCCACCTGTTTCCGGAGAAGACCTCCGGAAACAGAGAGAGCGAGGGCGATCGCAACGGAACGATTACCCTCCTACAGGTTCAGTGACGCGGTAATACCGGCACTTTACGCTGGTTCCTCGACCCAGACGGAACGATCGACCAGGCCGAACTCTTTTAGGCTATCTGCTATACAGAAGCCCACGGTGCTGCCTTGTCTCGAAGCCAAGGCCTTGTCCCAGTGCAGGTGGAGACATACGTCCGTTGTTATTGCTGCGTTGTGAAAGATCTTCACCTCTCTGAGCCAGCTTCCACCGTCTTCGCTCAACAACGAACTCAGCAACTCCTCCGTGAGCATCCGGAGTTTTAGGGAGATATCGAGGTTTTTCTTGTGTTCCACCGCTCCGCAGCACCTCAGTTGGATTACCTCGACCCATTTCATTGACGTGCTCTTCACTTCTCCACGAACATAGCGAACAGGCTCTAAATTCGGGCAGAAGTTGATTCATGATCAGTTCTTAAGCATTGAACCGAGGACTCGCGCAATCAGACGATAAAAATCCGTACCTGCGTGCATCTCCATCCTCTGGGAGAACGCAAGCCCGAAGGGACGAAGGTGCTTTCCCAGCACCTCCGTCTGAAGTTTGCGGGCGTATTCTTCTTTTTCCAGATCGCCTAACCGCACCGCCTCTGCCTCACAGAAACAGAGGTAAGCCATGAACTCGAGCTCCATGGCAATGTGATCAGGAGGGAGCTGAAACTCCCCGACCCACTCCAGACCCGCTTCACGATAAAGCCTGGCAATCTGGAAGGTGGACTCCTGGAAAAGCCTTCCCTCCCGGTAAATCGACTCGAAGAGATACACGAGGCGCGGTTTTGACGCGAAACACATCCACGTGTAGTCCTTCTCAAGTTGAAGAAGCACACTCTCGGGAGGCTCTTTTTCATACAGGTTTTTCAAGCCGGTCAGCTGATGCAGGATCCCGTTCGAACTGAAAGGGGTAAATGCGGCGGCTAGCCCATTGCCAAGCCCGCCGCCGGTAAGATCGTCCGCAAGTGTTTTATCCGGGTAACTGAGCGCGCGTCCCAGCATGGAGAATACACCGCTTTTTCCCTCAACAACCGTCATTTCACGAGCGCTCTTTTCCATTCTTCGTCTCTTCTTCCATCTTTATACGTTCCATCCGATTACTGAATTTCATGAACCCGCC
This sequence comes from Deltaproteobacteria bacterium HGW-Deltaproteobacteria-15, assembly GCA_002840535.1. Classification (GTDB taxonomy): domain Bacteria; phylum Desulfobacterota; class DSM-4660; order Desulfatiglandales; family HGW-15; genus HGW-15. The sequence continues at coordinate 126,697 of PHBH01000018.1, forward strand.
GAGGGCAAGCGCCGCGATCCCCGGAACGGCGATGGACCTATCCGGTGCCACGTGGCTTCCCTTGGCTGCCTTCTTCACCGGTTTTGGAAAACCGGCTGATATCGGCGATTCCTTGGACAACACGATCAGGTGGGTTCCTTCTTCTAGTCCGTATGTGTTCAGCCCATTCCTGCTGGAAAGGACCCTTGCTTTTTCTGCAATTACACTGTATTCGCCAAACTCCATTGCGCCTGTGGGGCAAACCTCCACGCAGGCAGGCTGTTTCCCCTCGCCCAGCCGGTGGGCGCAGAGACTGCACTTGACGATTTTCTCCGTCACCTCATCGAATTGCGGCGCTCCGAAGGGGCATACTTCTACGCATGTCTTGCACCCGACGCAGACCTTGGCATCATAGAGAACCGGTCCGTACTCTGACTTCTTCAGGGCTTCCACAGGGCAATTGTTCACGCATTCAGGGTCTGCGCAATGCATGCATCGCTTGTGATAAAGACCCCCGTCATTGATTTGGACGAAAGTGCGGAACAAACCCCGCGATGCCTGGTCGTGATATCGAAACTCCTGAATGCAGCGGTAAGTGCAGGAGTTGCAGCCTGTGCAGAAGGTCGTATCCAGCAAAATCCCATATTCCTTCATATCGGTCACCTCTCTTATGCCTTTCTGATCCGAAGATAGACGTCTTCAACCCATCCCATCCCGGTCGCGTCGTGTTTCTTCGCAATGAGGGGATCTTTCTGCGGGATGAGATCGCCGTCGCGGTATCCGAAATCCCTGGCCACCTTGAGGTTCTTCGCTCTGTGCCCGATGCCGTGGAAGAGAAGCACACAGTCCTTCCGGAGCACCCGATTGGTCAGGTGAACCTTTGCCTTCTGCGGTCTCGGAAGATGTTTCATGTATTTCGGATCATTCTCGAGAAAAACCCAATCCCCTTCGACCAGCCCCAATTCCTTGCCGGCTTCGGGGTTGATCCATACGCAATCCATCCCGTTCTTCACAGTGATCTGCTTGAGTATGGGATTATTCACGAAATTCGGATCCGCGTGCATGTACCAGGGGGCTCTCGTGATCAGGAGCGAAAACTTGTATTCACCGGTACTTTGATGCCAACGGTTCGCCCAGACGGGCAGCGGATCGTAGCCCGCCTGAACGAACTCGTCTATATACATACGGACTCGTCCGTCCGGTGATCCATAGCCGATATCGCGGATCTGTTTGTAATCCTCGTAAGGTTTCTTATCGATCCACAAACCGCCCTTCTTCATGAACTCGGCGCTGTTCTCGGCCGCTCCGGCCTTTTTCACCGCCACGTCGCCGATATTCGTCGGGATTGCCTTCGTCGGATCGCCGCTGCCGTCGACCGTCCAATACTTCGGCGCCAGTGCGAGACCTATCGCCTTTGCCAGACCGCCCCACCCGATCTGATCTCCCGGTGGCTTCTGAACCGGGGACCCACCTACGAGGCAGGCCTGCTTGGGATAGTACAACCGTGTATCCAGCTTCCCTTCCTCGAACTGATGAGGTGCGGCGAGCACGTAATCACACCAGTAGCCGAGATCATCGAGATAAAGGTTCCAATCGACGACGAGATCCATCTTCTCCAGCGCGGCTTCGGCCATCTGAGACTGGATCATGGCGAAGAGCCCGCGGTGCGGATTGCGGAAGAACACCGCCTTGGTATTGTTGGTCTTGTAAAGACCCCAACCGACCATGCCATAGTGCCCGGGAGCGGAAAAATCCTTTTTCCGGTAAATGGTATCCGTCACCGGGAACATGTTGCGGTAGTCCACGGGATTTTTAGGCTGATCCGGATAAGGAACCACCGGGGGCGACAGTTCCTCGAGCCACGGGATACTGAGACCATGAAACAGGAGCACGCCGCCTTCGCAATCGATGGATCCTACAAGCGTGTTCAGGATGCTGATGGCATGGCGGAGCCTCCAGCTGTTTGCATAGTTGGGTCCAGCGGCATCGCGCTTGTATGTGGGGATAAAGGATTTGGGCGCAGCAGCAGCGAACTCGAGGGCAATCCTGCCGATTGTCCCTGCATCGACCTCGCTGATTCCAGCGGCCCATTCCGGAGAATACGTTTTGACCCCGGCTGCAAGGATGCTCAACACGGGACGCGTGCTGATCTCGATACCATTGGCCGTGATCTTGTAAGGCCCGCCTTCAAAGGCGGGAGAATCGCACGACACGATAGGTTCGGGTTTTTTGTGCTTGGTGCACCAGGCCAGCAAATTGCCTTTTTCATCTTTTGCCGCCAGCCGGCTCTTTTCGTCCACAAGGGCGGCGGCATCGCTGTACTTTTGGAGAAATTCCCGGTTGTATTTCTTCCCGTTCAGGATGACCCGGATCATGGCAAGGGCAATGGCAAGATCCGTTCCGGGCTTGACCGAGTACTGCTCGTCCGCGAAACCGTCGGCCAGAGGAGTCCTCACGGGATTGAACATGACAATCTTCGCGCCGTTTCGCTTGCCGGCTGCCCAGTGGTTCAGCATTCCAGCTTTCCCGCATTTCGAGAGGGAATCGAACCCGAACCAGACCTGGTATTTGGCCATGTCATAATCATAGCCGCACACGTGATGGCTGGGGGTGTAGGTGCTGGAGTAAAACTTGTTGGGCGGATTCGTGAGCGTAAGGCAATTGATGTAGTAATGGGTGCCGAAACACTCGGTCCTCTGGTCGCTCCTGGTGCACCCGATGGACTGGCACAAACGGTTGGTGTAGGGATCGCCCGGAGAACAGAAGAGGATCTCCTCGGACTTGTAGGTTTTCAGCTTTCCGATGACCTGCTGAACCGCTTCGGACGTCTTGACTACGACCCATCCGGGATCGCTGTCCGTTCCCTTTTTCGGATTGGTTCGTTTCAAAGAGACCATGAGTCGATCGGGGTCATACATGGAATCGACAAATCCCATCCCCTTGATACAGAATTTCCCGCGGCCCACCGGGTCCTCCGGACGGCCCTCAAGGGTAATCGCCCTCTCGAGTCCCGTGGCAGGATCCTGGCCCACGACCACGTAATACGCGCAGTCGGCCTCGCAGGCACGGGCGCAGACCTGAGGGACTTTCTTGGTTATGCGGTAAGGCAGTACCTCCTGAGGATGCTCGCCGAATGCCCATACCTGGCGCAGGTTCCTGAAGGGGAACCCTGTTCCTGCAAGGACAACGCCGGTTGCACCTGCAACCTGGAGAAACCGTCGCCTTGTGATTTCCCTTTTCTTACCCATTCGATTTATCCTCCCTCGTTTTCGCTGGGTGTAATCTGAAAATTGCAGCGGATCGCGCGGTCAGGAGACAGCGATTCGTCTATCTCACTTGCTCCCTCCCGGACACGAAAATCGTTCAAGCTCGTCGCCCGCCTACAAAGCGAATCCCGTGCCGTTATGAATAACCTGAGTTTTCAGATCCTTGCAAAATAGACAGACAAAGCATTGCCGCAAACGGCAAAACCAATTGCCTCATGTGACAATCAGTCTGTCAAATTGCCGCATTCGGCACAGCAGTTGCACACAGGATGCAAAGTACACGATACAAAATGCAGGGGGTCAGCATAGCCTGCCGAGTGGCCGGCGTATCCAATGTGAAACTTTGCTTTACGTTTTTAATGGACCCAAAGAATTCTTTTTCACCGCAGAGATCGCGGAATGAGTTCGTTTTTGTCTGCGGGCCTATCCCGCAGGGAACTTTCGGCAGGGGAGACGACCGCAGACAAAAAAGAGGCTCTCAATTGCTCCTCCTATTGTGTAAACGTCGGCTGCAAACTCGCACGCTATACCTTGCATCCGGTTCGAAGAAGAAACGAGTCGTCCGCGCAGCAGCAGAGCTTTCCAATGACGGCATCTCACGCCATTGGAAAAAAAATGCTTTCTCTCCGCGTTCTCCGCGTCTCTGCGGTGAAATCAGGCTTTCCGGAGTGATGGATGATGGATTCTCATGAAAGAGATTTTTTCTACCAATCAACAGTAAGGATTTGCAGCAGCCTTGAGATCGAGAAAGGCCTCTACGGCTTTTATAAATTTCTTGAGCAGTTCATGCCTGTGGAGGCCATCTGTCTCTGTTTGTTCGAACCGGACATGGGCGCACTGAAGACGCTCGCCGAGGCGAGGGAAGCGGGTGGGCGGCGAATGGACGCCATGATTCCCCTATCTCTCGAAGCAAGATCCATACTCGAGAGAGAAGACCTGGAGAGGGTCAGGGTCGACAACTCTTCCGATGGGGATCCGATATTGGAAGACTGGGCCCATTTTTTCGAGCTGCCGGAATCATCCTTTCTGCGGTTGCGCCTGGTGGTCGAGGGCAAGAAAATAGGGTCGCTGGTGATGCACGCGGCGGGAAGGAACAGGTATTCAGAGGAAAATGCGCGATGGATGTCCCTCTTGAACGAGCCTTTTGCGATCGCCATATCCAATGCACTTCGGCACCGGGAGGCCTTGAAACTGAGAGATATGCTGGCCGATGAGAACCGCTACCTTAGAAGGGAACTTCAAGGGCTTTCGGGCGACGAGATCGTTGGAAGTGATTTCGGGCTGAAAGGGACCATGGAAATGGCCCGCCAGGTTGCACCTCTTGAAAGTCCCGTCCTGCTTCTTGGAGAAAGCGGAGCAGGCAAGGAGTTGATCGCCAATGCCATCCACCAGCTGTCCACGAGGAGAGATGGCCCTTTCATTGTGGTGAACTGTGGGGCAATTCCGGAAACCCTTCTGGATAGCGAGCTGTTCGGTCATGAAAAGGGGGCGTTTACGGGCGCCATGGCGCAGAAAAAAGGCCGCTTCGAAAGGGCGAACAGGGGGACGATTTTTCTGGACGAGATCGGCGAGCTCCCCCTTCAAGCACAGGTAAGAATGCTGCGGGTCCTGCAGAACATGAAGATAGAGCGTGTGGGAGGAACAGAGCCCATCCCGGTGGACATCCGTGTCATTGCCGCAACACACAGGGATCTTGAGAAGATGATGCTGGAAAACCGCTTCAGGGAAGATCTATGGTTCCGATTGAATGTATTTCCCATTACCATTCCTCCACTAAGAGAGAGAAGAGCCGATATTCCTGCCTTGGTGCACTATTTCGTAGAAAAGAAGTCCATAGAACTGAAACTCCCCTCCTCCCCGAAGCTGGCGCCTGGCGCTATCGATCAGCTCGTGAGATACAATTGGCCGGGAAATGTCCGCGAGTTGGCAAACGTGATCGAGAGAGCATTGATTCTGAACAGGAACGGAAATCTTGTCTTCGATCGTCTCGTGAACATCCCCAAACCCGTGACCGAGGACAGTGAGGAAAGGAATTCGGATGTGCTCGAACTGAATGCGGCTATGGCCCGCCACATCAGACAAGCCCTGGCCGCGGCAAATGGAAAGGTGCACGGGCCGGGAGGGGCTGCCCAACTGCTCGGCATAAACCCGAGCACTCTCAGAAATCGTATGAACAAGCTGAGCATCAGCTATGGCAGGCATAGGAATAATGCCTGATACTCCAGCTTAATCTCTGGCACCTCTCTTGCAATTACCCCTTTATAACCTGGTCTTTTACGAGACTTTGTTCAGTCTCGATGTAATTGAATGTAATCCAAAGGGCGGAGCTTTGTGAATGGATGCATTCCGTATTGAAGATCAAAAACGAATACGGCCTCGTCGGGTCTGCGGAAAACAACCTTTCCACTCCTGATGATTTTCTTTGAATCTGGGATCCTGAAAGCGCGTCATCCTGGGGACCGCCAACGTTATTACCGTCAGTACCAACAAAGTTGGCACCTGCACTCGGGAGAGCATCTGTGAAATCTGTGCAATCTGTGGATCGCTATTATTCTCCACACTGGAAAATAACATCTGTCAAATCTGTGTAATCTGTGGATGCTATTCTCTTTCAATCCTGCGAATAATGAGTGAATACACGATCTCCTTTTCAATAAAGACCGGCTGAATCTGGTAATCGGCCCCTGAAAGTTCTTCAAGGTCCATGGCCACTCTGACCCTGGGCGCAAGGCCTTCGCCTTCCGAAACCCTGATCTCTCTTACAATGGAACCCCGCACTCGGATCACTCTTTCAATGTCTTTTCCGACCATGGCACCGATAAAATCGCAAATTACTCGAGGAGCGCCGCCTCCCACAGACAAGACCTGAGGAGGGCGATGGTGACTGAGTGAGAAAAACACTCTCTCCTCATCCCCGTCGACCAACTGATGTCGAATCTCCTTTACTTCGTTCCATTCTAAACTTTGAGGCTCTGAAATCCCATCCGCTCCTGAGAGGATGCTTTGATGGGCCCATCCCAGGCTCCCGTCTTTGATCTCGATCGCATACCACTCCCCCCTATTGGCCAGAGCAAGGACTATGTCTCCCTTTCTTATTTTTGCAATGACCCTGGATTGGGTTTTGGGCTGCTCGCGAACAAGCCCGACCGTAACAAGAACCTCGAGCCTTCGTTCATCCGCAGTCCTTGAGTAGACTGTCTGCTGTAAAGATTGTCCCTGTGAGTTTGCAAACAGCATTTCGTGAGCCCATGCCAACCGATCATCGGAATGTTTGACCGCATACCATGTTTCTTTCTTGAGCAGAAGATCCACCTGGGCTCCCATAGGTAATTTGGCTACGATATGCGAATCCAGTGAAGGCCTTGCCCGCATGTTACCAACTGAGACAACCACCCTGCCCTGCTCGTACCTCCAGCCTGGGGCGCTCTCCTCCATGGAGGCTCCATTTACGTCAGGTGCATGGATTCCCATTGAAGCAAATAGGATCAGAATCGAGACTGCTGCTTTCATAATGGGTTGACAGAACTCATAAAAAATTCTTGTTGCAGATCCTTAGATCCCGTGTGCAGTTTCGCGGGAGTCGCAGAGCGCGCAGAGAGGATGTTTTTTGCCTGGATCGGGAGACGACGATCCAGGCAAACCCCTGTCGCTACAGCGGCACGGCAGTTTAACAGAAGTTCTTGCTGCCAGCCGGCCCCGTAATTGCCTGCGGCGGGGGCGAGCTGTTTTTTCATTGCCGGCCTCTCACCGGCAATGAAGAAGAAAGAACTCTTCTCTGCGTCCTCTGCGCCTCTGCGCCTCTGCGATGAAATCAGGCTTTTCTTCGCTCAGGTGCCGCTATTAACACATCGGCCATGCATTTACAATCTTCCGCTTGTTTTTTTCTTGTCATTCCACACTTATAGTGGTATTAAGCGCCCGATCTAAATACCTATAGAATGAAGCAACAAGGAACACGGTGCTCAACATACTAAGACGAAAATCAGTCTTCTCGCAGTCAGAGCTCTTTTCTCGCGCGACTGCAGGTCGAGCGAGAGAGCAAGCCGCTCCGCTCAAGGCGGTGCTGACCAAGGCATACGGCTATTCCGAGATAACCAGGCTGAGGGAAAAGGTCGTAAAGGAGCTTAGAGAACAAAACAAGAAAACTCTGATGGTGACAAGCCCTCGCGACGGCACCGGCAACACGCTTCTGGTTTCTGTTTTGGGATACAGTGCGGCTTACTTCAGCGGAATGAAGGTCCTGCTGGTGGACCTGAACATGAGGCGGCCCGAACTCCATCTGCCGTTCGGGCTCCAAAAGGAAAAAGGATTTACAGACATCCTGATCGATTCTCTCCCGTGGCAGGATGTGGTCAAGACTACGGGGCTTGAGGAACTGGAAGTGATCACTGCGGGCGATCCGGACCAGGACCTCTCCTTCTTCCTGAACCGGCCGATTCTCAATGAAATCGTCCCTGAGTTGAGAGAGAAGTACGATTTAGTCGTTTTCGATACCTCACCGGTTCTGGTGAAAAATCGCAATAACCTGGATCCCATTCACCTGAGCAACAACTGTGACATGGTAATCGTGGTCGCGCAGGCAAAAATGACCTGCAGAAACGACCTCAAGCAGACTGTGTCCGCGATCCAGGAAGGCGGAGGACAGGTGCGGGGAGTCGTCTACAACAAGCAGTTTCATCGAGGGGTAATCAGTACGTTGAAGGATCGTTAATGGTGCAGGGAATCGAGCAGAGACAATTTGACTTTTCCGTGTTCAGTGCAAGATATTTGGTTCCGGTGCTGGAACGGAAAACAATGGTACTGATCACTTTCCTATCAGTCCTTTTCATATTCGCGATTCTGGCGTCGATGGTGAAACCTGAATATGTGAGCGAAACCATCCTCAAGATCGATGCGCCCTTCATTAGGGCCTCCACCAGATTAAGCAACCAGGACTCATACCAAACCACGCAACATGCCGCGCTCGATGTCATTTCCGAGGCAAGAAGGATTCAGAGTGCGGCATTTTGTGCCAATGTCTTTCTCCGGCTTCCAGAAAAAGCAAAGGAAGATCTGAAAACACCACTCGATCTAAGATCCCAGATTATCTCGACCATAGGCAGTCTCTTCAGCAAGGATGCCGACAAGAGATCAAATGTTCCCAAAGAAAGCATCATCATGGAAATGGCACAGAGGCTTACCTTGATTACCGACGATGATGCTCGTCTGATTACAATCCGGATAAAGGCAGTCGATAAGGCCGTGGCGCCGATAATTCTCAAACACATGGTGGACGCCTTTCTTGAGGTAAATGCGGAGGAAAACAAGGCAAGTGTAAGGGCCGAGACCCAGTTTGTAGAGAGGGAGAAGGGTAAGGCCTACCAGAACTACCTCGAAGCAGAGAACAATATGATTGATTTACGGAAGAGATACGGAATTCCTGCCGAAGTTGAAATTACAAGAGATATAGGGCTTCAGCTGGAGATGCGGCGGTTGGAATTCAACCTGGACATGGCAAAGAAGCGCTTCTTCACTGTCGAACAACTCTTGACGGAAACGCAGATGCGCGAGGCCGGCATGCTTGGCAACATAAAGGTCATAAGTCCTCCGTCAACTTATGGATCGCCTTCCAAAACGGCCGGGCAGAAGATTCTCGGTATCGGGTTTTTCTTAGGTCTTGCCCTTGCGCTGGGCATTGTCTTTGTCCTGGAATTTGTGCAGGCGCCCCTGCGGCATGAGTTGGATGTTGAAAGTGTTATGAGACTGCCGGTGATGGGGATCATTCCGAGGATTAACGTGTAACTCGGAACACGGGACACGGGCGCACAGAGAACAGAGATGGCTGAAGAGACAAAGTGTTTCGAGAACTTGGAGGCGTGGAAGATAGCCCGTGAGTTGACCAATCGGATATATGGTCTTACAAGGGAAGAGCCAATGGCCCGAGATTTCGGCTTCATTGATCAAATTCGACGCGCATCCGTCTCTGTGATGAACAACTTGGCTGAGGGTCATGAGCGCGGATCAAGCAAGGAATTCGTCAAGTTTCTTTTTATAGCTCGCGGATCAGCAGGCGAGGTCCGGAGCATGCTTTACGTCGCTCTCGATCAAGGGTACATGTTACGTGAGAACTTCGAGGACATAAGGGATTTGGCAATCCGCTGCAGTCAACTCTGCTGGGGTTTGATCAAATACCATTTGAAAAACGCAGATTGGAAGACAAGAATTGTGACTTTGGCGCTGATATTCTCGAGTGTGCTCGGGTTTGCTTTGACACGCTACAGGTGAAACGAGGTACAACCGTAACACTGAACACGTGAAACGTAACACGAAGTACAAGACAAAAATCGCCGTGTTCACTTGAGTTTTCCTGTGTCCCGTGTCCTTTCGTATCCCGTGTCCCCTGTTCCGTGTCCCGTGTTTCGTATTACTGCGAGGCTTTCATGAAGAGACAACGATTAGACTACCTTCTGTGCCTGAGGACACTGTTGATCCTTTTTGCCGCAATGCTTCTTGGGGCATGTTCATCCACGTCCACTCTTTCCACCCGCGCCTCGCAGATTCGTTTGATCTCAGCACTCCAGGCGCATGAGATCGAATCGAAATGTGAGTTTCTCGGCAGTGTGACAGGGACCCACCCCTATAATTCCTGTTGCCTCTTCGGTTTCACCCTGTATGGCAGCTATTGGAATTACAATGATTATGCATTGAATCACTTGCTCGATAATGCAGCCGAATTGGGCGCTTCTCATGTTTTTGTCAACCTCGGAAATGGTCTTGAAATGCGGGGTGAATCGTATCTATGCGCGAAGTGCGTTGACTCGTATGGAAACCCGGATCAGGATTACTGCCTGGATCCCGAAGGCAAGCCGGAAGTGGACTTCTGTGTGGATAACGAGGGAAATCGCATCGGCGCTGCCAACTGCCAAGGTGCTGATGGGGATACGCCAGAGAAGTGCAAGGCGAATCGCGGAAAGTGGATACCGAGTATCCTCCAAGCCCAATGCGAAGCCAGAGGATACGCTTGGGTGAACAAGTCCGGAGATCTGGAGACATGCGTCTCGAGAGGTGGGGAGTGGAGGTCCCGGGCCAAAGACCAGATCTCCTGTGAGTCTAAGGGAGGCGATTGGATCGTGGATGAAGACGCATTGAGATCCACTCTTTCCCCTGCCAAAGGACAAGAGGAGCGTGGGAGTGAACCTGCGCAGAGGAGAAGGGCAATACCGCAACCACAATAGAACAAATTCGAAACTCGAAAATTGAAAAGTCTTTCACCGCAGAGTCGCAGAGAACGCAGAGTGAATTATTTCTTCCGTCTGACGGGAGACGACGCCAGACGAAAGGAATCGCTTCTCCGGTGTAAGTAGGTCATTTATAAATGTGGGGACGTATTCGTTCCAAGTTTGTACAGATGCGGTTACTCCGGCAAATAGATCGCTTCACACTCGGTTTCTAAGAGCACGTGCTCTTTTCATTTGTCGGCATCTCCCGACAAATGAAAAACCATCGACTTTGAGCACTCTGCGTCTCTGCGGTGAACCTTCTTTTCTTGAAATTTGGCGATTCGACTCTTTTTCGGATTTCGGATTTTCTTTATCGAGGTCATAATGTTCAAATTCACTCACCTATTTGTACTCGTCGGACTCCTGGCGTTGCTCTCTATATACGGCTGCGGTGGACATCGCATCTATTATGAGCCGGATTACACCGAACGCTTCTATGTGCCGAAGACCATACCTGTGAGAACTGAAATGCTTTCGGAACAGGTGTCGTACCCTTGCAAGGAAGTCACTCTCATCAATGACCAGAACGCCGAAAACGTCTCGCTCAGTGCTTGCGACCAGTCTTTTGAGGAGGTTGGCGCTTATACCCATAAGTGGTTTGCGAATCTGAGATTGTGGACGGAAACCTCCATCGACGTTGCCAGGGCCGAGATGATCCGAAGAGGGGTAAAGGTTACTGACACAGCTTCCAAAGTCCTCAAGCTTTCTTTGTATAGGGCGTGCCTTCGCTGGGCCTTTCGTGACATTGGATGCTACGTTGATCTCAAGGTAGAAACAGGCGATGGATACATAGCCCATTTTGAAATAGACAACAGGTCCATTGACATACACGACAGTTGCGACGGTGCCATTACTCGGGCAGTGGCCGCCATGTTCAACAACCCGGTAATCCGGGCGTATCTCACTTGTCCACCACCACCGTCGATACCTGCCCGAACCGCGGCCGCTCCTCCAGTGAAAAAACCACCTCTGGATTCCGACGGGGACGGAGTTACGGACGACAGAGATAAGTGCCCCGGCACACCTAAAGGAGCAAAAGTCGACCAGTGGGGTTGTTGGATCCTACCGGATATTCAGTTCGAGTTTGACAAGCACGAGATCTTGTCAAAGTATCGCCCCATCCTAGACGAGGTCGCCACAGTAATGAAGATGAACCCAGGTCTCAGAATGATCCTGGGAGGTCACACCTGCACCATGGGAACGGAGAGGTATAATGTCAGGCTTTCAGAGAACCGTGCCGAGACCGTGAAACGTTATCTCGTAAGCAGGGGAGCGGATCCGATGAACATCCTTTCGAAGTGGTATTTTTACAGCCGGCCGAAGGCTTCGAACGACACGGAAGAAGGAAGATCGCGCAACCGAAGAACCGAGTTGGAACCAGTGTTGCCTTTGCTTGACAAATAGATTTTCACCGCAGAGTCGCAGAGGACGCAGAGCGATTTCTTCTTTGTCTGACGGTGGAGACGACGTCAGACAAAAGGGCTTTCTCTGGCGCCTGATTTGCCAGAACCGCTTAGATATATGTGGTTCGAGGACCCGTAGTTCGGAAGAGCTGAATCGGATTTCGAATTTCGAGTTTCCTTTACCTCTTTGTTTGATCATTTGAATTTTGGTGATTCGGATTTGTTTCGGATTCCGATATTCGTGTCTCGGATTTTATTCCCTTATCTCATTCCGGTCGTCCCCCCAGGAATGCTTGGTGAACCCCTCCGCGAAGGCCTATCCCCAAACGGATAAAGAGCATAAGACGCAGATAAGGTCAGGAGAAACCTGTTGTCAACGTATTCATTCGCCTCTTCTTCGCTACTGACATCGAGGTAGTCATACTGCAGCCCTAGAAAGATCAGCCTGGTCACTTCATACCTGAGCCCTAAGCTTCCGTAAAGGATTGAATCGTCAAGATTCGTTTCAAATTCTCTGTCATTTTCGCGATAAGAAATGTTGGCATTTCCTCTCAGGTCCTCAACAACCTGGTAATCCACCCCGCCCGAAGCGCCCCAGAACTTTGTAAATCCCCTCGTGTCCGTTTCCAGAAAACCTTCGTCCCATCCCGTTTCGACTCCGAATCTGAGACTTCCGTCCTTGATCTTCCTTCGAATCCGGCTGCTGAAGAGTGCACCTCCGCTCAAGTCTCCAGAGGGTTGAAAATAACCCGTTTCTAGCGCAAAATTCCAGTTCCGGCCCCATGAATGCTCAAGGCCGGCCCTTACTTCATGGATTTCATAATTCGGCTGCTGACCTTCAAAATCCCTCAAGTAAATTGCATATTCACCAAAGACCTTAGTATTCCGGTTAAATCGATGAATATATCTCCCTTTCGGATCATAACCTTTCAGATCTTCTCGTTCTGACGGACCGATTTCACGATTAAAGTCATAACCGCTAAAGCGAAGATCTACCTCGATCCCATTCCTGGCATTCAACCAAAATGCCAGGGAACCGAACACGCCGAATTCTGATGCATCATCAAGAAATTGATCTTGGTTCTCCAGCAACTGGTGGACAACACCAAATTCTACAAGATCCTCTCGGCCGAACTGGTATTTCATGCTCCCACTAGCGGAATTGCGCTCGTAGATATTCCTGTCCCGTCGCATGTTCTGCGTCCTTAGGCTTGGATCAAGGGCCTGCAAATAGGGATCGTCGGTCCTGACGTAATTCTCTTTCAGCTCCACGGAAAATCGCCTTGTGAAGCGGTGCACAAGATCCATCTTCGCATTGTGTCGGACAGTATCTCTATCGGAGAACTCGTGGTACCAAACCCAGGTAGGAAAATACTCCAAGTCCAATTTGGTCTTCACGGAATTCACACGTGCCAAAATCCCAGGAGAAACCGTCGTGATGAAATCCGATTGTTTGTTGTCTCGGGAGAGAAAAATGTTGTCTTCGTAGGCTTGACCGACAACTATGGTGGGCAGTATCTCAATCCGGGTATCTTCTTGTCCATGGGAAATGCCATACATCGCCGCTACGGCTGTCAATACAATAATAGCTCGTTCGATCACCCGCTTTAGCTTTCTCATAGTTTGCGTTTCTTTCTCACAGAGCCGGCAGAAACGAGGGCAGATCGTTGGTTTGCGTAATACTGTGGCGCTAAGTACCAGCCACTTCATGCTCCGAAGGAGCTGAGGTTTGTCCTGTTTTTTAGACCAAAAAACAGGACAAATGTCCCACTTCTCTTGAACTCTGCGCTCTCCAGCAAAGCGGGCGAGAGACAAAACAAAACCCTTTGAGTCTTCGTGTCTTTAGCGTAGCGGGTGGCAATCTTTAAGGCACGTAAATCACATCATTCGGCTGGACATATATATTAATCTCCGGGTATTTCCCCGCAATTGCCCTCTCGAGATTGTAAGGAATGTTCTCCTGCTTCCCGGCCACATTTCTAATTATTATTATCCTCTTCACGTTTGCCCAGTCAGTCGGCCCTCCCGCCAGGGCTATTGCCTGAATGACCGTCAATTCATCCCTAAGCTTGAACCCCTCTCCTGATGCCGCCCCTGGGTTCCTTACTTCACCAAGCACATAGAATACCTCGTCATCTTTAGGCTCGAAATAGGTCATGGGGATATGAGAAACGTATACTGTGTCCCCTCTCAATATGCTCGGCAGCCGCATGCCACTCTTACCTTCAAGGTACTTCTCCATGTTGAATTTCACTTCTATCCTGCCGCTCCTTATTATCATGATCCTGCTCATATCTGCGCCCGGAGTCTCCCCACCTGCAATAACCAGAGCTTCCAGCAGGGACATGTTTTCTCTCGGCTCATATACACCAGGCTTATGGACTGCACCGAATACTTTAAATTTGCTTTTGAGATCGTCCTCTAATCTCTCAGGCGGGGGCTGCCAGGGCATAAGGCTTCTTTTAATATCCCCAAAAGATGAAGAGATAGGAACATGGATGACATCATTGGCATGTATAGGTGTAATTAGCCGCGGATCGCCCGTGATATTGAACTGCTGCAGGTTTACCTTGAAGCTTCGTAAGAGCCCGCCCCATTCTCTTTGAATCGACACCTCGCTCATTACGGCCCCGTCTATAGCGCCACCCGCTGTGGCGAGAACCTCCTGGAGGTTCTTTTGCTCCCCCACATTATGCCAGCCCGGGATGGCCACATGTCCGAGAACCTGCACAGAATGTCTTTTCTCCACAATATTCACATCTACAGCAGATTCATGAGCAAGATATTTGGGCAAACGCTCCATCACAAGTTGGGTCACTTCTTTTGGCGTCATGTCGTTGATGTAGAACTCGCCGTATATAGGAAGAAGGAGAAAACCACGCCTGTCCACTTCAATACGATTTTGCCTCGATTCCTCAGCGATGCGAAAAGAGGCTACACCTATCGATCGACCGGGAGGTTCTTTCTCCGGGATGTTTACATATAAGAGATCGCCTTCATCAATCTTCTCATCAAATCTCTTCGGAAAAGGAATTGAAATCAGGTCATCCGGAGAAAGGCTGATCTCTCCTTTTATCGATATCTCCTGATCACCCTTCGACGTTTTACGCTTCAATACGATCCTGGAGTAGTCCGCACCGGCCAGGAGTCCCCCTGCCAAATCGATAAGATCGTTGATATGGCTCTTCTGAGGGACTCTGTACCATCCCGGATACCGTACCCCTTCCAGAATCTGAACATACCTTTCACGCCTTACTAGCTGAACTGAGACTTGTTCTTCCTTCTTAATGTAATTCTTCACCTGCTCAGAAAGCATGCGACCCAGTTCAGAGGGATTCAAGCCCGCGGCATTGACCCTTCCGACCAGAATTAAGTAGATGTTCCCATCAGGATCCACGTCATAGGTCCTGCTCATTTCCCTCTGACCGGGTATTACTATTTCGAGAACGTCTCCTGGGGATATCACTGCCTGTTCGCGGGGATTTTCTCCCTCCCCGGCTACCTCAGAGATTTTGGCAAGGCTCGTATCTACCCATCCCCGGTAACCGCTCTCAACCTCTAGCGCTGGGGCAATTATCCGGTTCGCATATGCGGTTTCCACATTGGAGTTTTTCTTGTAAGCGGTCACGGAGAAATAGTAATCTTTTGAACTCCTCAAACCATGAAGGGTCAACATGTTCATGTTTTTCTGCAAAGCAATTGGAGGACGCCCTTCAACAGCCCAGTCCGCCGGCGCAGGATCCCACACAGGGCCCTGGGTCGTGTCGTAGTAGATTTTGTATCCTGTAATCTCGGGGTCTTCACTCGGATCCCAGGTCAGAGTGACATCTCTCCTTTGAGCATCAGCCTGTTTTAAGGACGAAGTCCTTGCCTTGGCTGAATCGGACATTGAAGGCGGCAACGGCTGGGGCCTATGAACTTGCTCAACGTTCTTTTCCGGAGAGTCGGATTTCACTTTGCTGATATCTGACTCTGCCTGATCTCCTGCCTGTTTCTTCGAATTACTAGGCTTATTAGTCAGGCTCTCATCAATGATCACGATCTTATGAGACAACCCCGCTTTCTCGAACCTTTTCTTCTGACGCATTGCCTCATCCAGCGTCACAACAGGGGCGGTTCGGACCTTGTACCATGGACCCTGGGAAAGGTCCGAGTTTTCCTGAACAAGGATATGCGTCTGAGCCCCTTTGGCAGCAAGGGCTTTGACCGCATCTCCCGCTCCCTGCTTCGTCTTGGAAGAAAAGAACTGCAAGCAATACTCGGGATATCCTGTTGAAGTAAGCAGAAAAATACACATTATCTGCAGCACCGCATGACATGACTTGCTTCTCATTCTCTCACCCCGGCAACGCCCTCATCAGTCGGCTGTAAAATGGAGCTCTCAGCCGTCAGCATGAAACTTCAAGGTCTTTGGACACGGATCTTCACGGATTTGCACGGATTTTCTTTCATCCTGGATCCTGGATCTCGGATCCTGCACCCGGTCAGAGGCCGAGCTGCTTGTATGAAACGTCTTAGACAGGATAACAGGATCAGCGGGATTTCTGGTTCTGTAAGCTAAGAAAAACACAAAAGTTTCCTGTTCGATCAATCTTGCCGCGCCGGCGGCAAGCGACCTCGCTGACTGCTGATTGCTGATCGCCAACTGTGGAATCTGACGCTTCACCAGCATGCAAACTTGATGCCCTCGAAAAAAGTCGAAAAATGCCCTTGTCTCGGCGAAGGTCGGGAACCGAGATCCATTATTTCCCGTGTTACGTGTTATGTGTCCCGTGTCCCCGTGTTCCAACGGCATTGAAATTGCAGCCCT
Source organism: Deltaproteobacteria bacterium HGW-Deltaproteobacteria-15 (assembly GCA_002840535.1). Classification (GTDB taxonomy): domain Bacteria; phylum Desulfobacterota; class DSM-4660; order Desulfatiglandales; family HGW-15; genus HGW-15. The sequence goes on from PHBH01000018.1 coordinate 143,414, forward strand.
TATTAGAACAGATTCGAAGATAATGCAAGAGGTTGTTCAGGCAATCGCCGATCGAATGCGGTGCCAACGGGGCTACCGGTCTGCAGAGGCCGTGCATGGGGCAATTTCCTGGATTTAAAGTCGCTTTTGGTTTCGAATTGTCTTTACACTTTTGTCACATTCGCTATTATGCCGGGTTGTCTTAGAAGGGCTCGCGGCGTCCCCTGGTCACATCCAAAAGCGCTCAGCGTTTGGTTGGGAAGTGAAGGGGCGGAGCTATGAATCGCTGCGCGATTTCATCCATCGCGGCTCTGCCGCTTGAACCGGGTGTTCTTTGATGTCATGGGGCTGTCCCCCATCATCTCCTCTTAACCTGGAACACAGTGATTCATCCCGCCGGCCCCCATGGCCCCTAGCGGCTTCGTGTTCCGTACCACGTGTCATGTGTCACGATTCTGTAATGAACATTCTTTCCATTGATGTCGAAGATTACTTCATGGTCACGGCTCTTGAGCCTGCGGTCAAGAGAAGTGAATGGGACCGATATGAATCCAGGGTCGAACGTAACACATGTCGATTGCTGGAAATCCTAGGAAATACTTCAGCGGCGAACTCATCTGCCAACCTCGTGGGCACCGATGCACACCGCCCCCTGAACGTGACCTTTTTTTGTCTAGGCTGGGTGGCCGAAAAATTTCCACGCCTGATCAGGGAAATCCATGCGTGCGGTCATGAAATAGCTTGTCATGGCTATGATCATCGCAGGATTAATTACATGTCTCAGCATGTTTTTCGGCAAGACATCCGCAGGACCAAGGCTCTTCTGGAAGACTGTTCAAACGAGCAGGTGATCGGGTACCGGGCGCCGTCCTATTCGATTACCGCCAACTGCTTGTGGGCATTCGAAATCCTTTCTGAAGAAGGTTTTCTATACGATTCCAGCATATTTCCCGTTCGCCATGACCTATACGGTTTCCCCGATGCCCCCAGATATCCATCCGTTGTTGCCAAGGACGGAAGGGGTGTGAGATTCATGCCGCTGAACTCCGTTTTCTCACGGCTAGCGAGGCCTGTGTCCAAACCTTCAGAGCCACATTTACTGGTTGAGTTTCCTCCATCCACCGTCAGGCTGTTCGGACAAAATGTGCCGGTGGCAGGAGGCGGCTACTTCAGATTCTTTCCAATGTCTTTCACAAGATGGGCGGTGAACCGTATTCGAAGAGAAGAGGATCTTCCGTTCATCTTCTATCTTCACCCATGGGAAATCGATCCCCGCCAGCCCAGAGTCAGAGGCATTCCCTTGAAATCCAGGTTTCGCCATTACCTCAATCTTGGTAAGACTGAAGGCCGTTTGAAGAGCTTGCTTCGCATGGTGCCGTTTACTTCCTTCCGCGACTACTTGAAAGAAGAGAAGATACTCAGCCACGAAGACACCAAGGCACAAAGAAGGGCCGGAATAATGGAATAGTGGAATGATGGATGGAAGAAAAAGCCATAATCTCAGCCACCAAGACACCAAGACGCGAAGCAGCAAGTTTATGATATTAGCCAAAAAATCAATAGTAATACCTTTGTGTCTTCGTGTCTTTGTGGCGAATCTGAAGTGAGGACCCTTCCTCCCACAGCTGCTCCTGTTCCACTTAGGAGCCTTATCCGTGCTCTCGTCGAGTCGGTGGGGGGAGATCGATCCGAGGAACTCTTTCGCGATGAAATTAAGAAGTATTTCAAGGCAAAGAATGTGTTCCTGCTCTCCTCCGGCAAAGGTGCTTTGTATGTTGCTCTTGCCGCCCTGCAGCAAGTTTCAAACAGAACCGTGATTATTATCCCGGCCTATTCAAGTTTTTGCCTGGCATCCGCAGCCGCGAGAAGCGGACTTCACGTCAAGCTCTGTGACATCGATCCTAAGACGCTGGACTTCGATCTGGATATACTGGAGCGGTTGGCTGATGAAAGGACCCTGGCAGTGATACCTGTCCACAACCATGGCCTGGCTTGTAATATGGAAGCGATCCGGGAACGGGTCTCAGGAAATGGGGTTTACATCATTGAAGATGCGGCACAGGCGGCAGGGGCAACTATCGAAAGACAGAAACTGGGTCTCGCAGGTGACTTGGGTATACTCAGCTTCGGGCGCGGAAAGAACTTTTGCGCATTAGGAGGAGGCGCCATTGTCACCAACGATGACACTCTTGCCTCCATTATTGGCAATCTAATCCAAAAACTCACGAAGCCTTCAAAATCCTCAGAGGCAACCCTCTGTTTGACAGGGACGGCGCTGGGAATTCTTCTGCAGCCAAAGAGATATGCCATTCCATCCGCCCTGCCCTTTTTACATCTGGGTGCGAATGTGTTCGACCAGGGCTTCAAGGTCTCCCACCTTCCACTCATCAGCGCGGGAGTCGGAAGGCGAACACTAGCTGAGCTTGATCACGAGAACGAAATTCGGATCCATAACGCATTTTTCTATAGGAATAGCCTACTCTCCAACCCAGATCTTCTCATTCCGAGCGGACCCCCTGAAGCTTATTCTGTTTATTTGCGTTTTCCTGTCCTGTTCAAACGCAAAGAAGATCGTGAGAGGATCCTGCTCTTGCTGACAAAAGAGAAGCTCGGTGCAAGCCGTTCCTACCCTACTCCACTGGATCAAATACCCGGTTTTCGAAAGAGCTTGATCGGAGAATGCAAGATCCCGCATGCACGGTGGGTAGCGGATCGCATCCTTACGCTGCCAACCCATCGCTACGTCCGAGAAGAGGACCGAGCGCGGATAGTCCAACTGATAAAAGAAGCTCTCAAATAATCACCACAGAAGGCACAGAGCACAGAGGCAAGTGGAGAAGGATCCTTTTACAGGTAATGTGATAGGATGTGCAATCGAAGTCCATCGCATCCTTGGTCCAGGCCTGCTCGAATCAACATATCAGCAGTGCCTGGCCCGGGAACTTGACCTAAATGGAATTGCATTTACACTGGGGCATCCCTTGCCGTTGAGTACAAGGGAGCCAAACTCGACTGCGGATACTGCATAGATATTCTCGTAGAGAATCGTCTAATCCTTGAGCTTAAGGCAGTTGAGGAGATTAACAATATACATAAAGCGCAATTGTTGACGTACATGAAGCTTTCAAGGATAAGAACCGGTTTATTGATCAACTTCAACGCAGTAAAGCTCAAGGATGGAATTCACAGATTCAAAATATAGTTCTCTGTGCTCTCTGTGTTCTCTGTGGTGAGGTAAATTTTGAAGATACGGCTCATGACATCAGCAGATGAAGCCAACTGGGACGCCTATGTCCACCGTCACCCGGACTCCACGCACTGTCATCTTACCGGATGGAAGCACGTAATCGAAAACACTTACGGCCACAGGTCCTATTACCTTCTCGCAGAAGACGGCCCAGAGGTCGTTGGTCTGCTCCCTCTCTTCCTCATCAAGTCGCTGCTCTTCGGAAATCAACTTGTTTCCATGCCATTTTTGGATTGTGGCGGTGTGCTCGGAAATTCACAGGAAGTCATAGAAGCCCTTGTTCGACAAGTAATGAAACTTGGCATCGAACTGAAGGTTGATTCTGTTGAACTGCGCCAAACAACTCCTTTCAACACCGAAAGCGGATCATGGCGCCCTACAGGACAGAACAAAGTGCGAATGGTTCTGCAACTACCTCCTTCTTCCGAAGACCTTTTCAGATCCTTCAAAGCCAAACTAAGAAGCCAGATCCGTAGGCCCCAAAAGGAAGGCATGAGAAAAGTTCTAGGCGGCAGTGAGCTTCTCGGCTCCTTTTACGAAGTATTCTCTACGAGCATGCGGGACCTCGGCAGTCCGGTCCATGCAGCAAAACTGTTCCGAGAGGTATGCAAACAGCTCAACGCTAAGGTAAGCGTGGTTTACCATGGAGACCGACCGGCAGCAGCCGCCATAATGATCCTTTTCCATGATAATGCGCAAATCCCTTGGGCTTCCTCTCTTAAGAAATATAACGCGTTCAGCCCAAACATGTTGCTTTACTGGACGCTTCTTGAATATGCCTGTAATCAGGGGGGCCGCTATTTTGACTTCGGCCGATCCACAAACGGTGAAGGGACCTACAGGTTCAAACTGCAATGGGGAACCGACCCGGTTCCCCTTAACTGGCGCAAGTGGTCAAAGGATGGTGGCAACGGAACCGGACTGAATACACACAGAGCAACTTTCCAATTAGCATCGAAAACCTGGCAAAGACTGCCTCTCCCGGTCACGGTCTGGTTGGGCCCCATAGCCCGCAAATACATCTCTCTCTGATGGCGATTTTCCAACCAGTGATGAATGTACGGCATGACGTTTTTAAGCCTTTGAGACTCACTATTCCACAATTCCACTATTCCATCATTGCAAGAAGCCTCCCTTACTACCAAGCATAATCCAATGCCCCTTGCTGAACAAAACGGTGGCAACCTGCACTCTGAGAAGCTCGGCTTCCTATTCACACTCTTTCTTATATGGACATTCGTCCTTTTGAGCCGCCCCCAAGATATTTTCACAAGCCTGGCGCCGTTCAGGCCTGCCTTTCTCGTGAGTATGATCGTACTCTCCTTTTTTATGTTCAGTTTTATAGATTCATTTCTTTATCCTCAATCTTCATCCCAGACATCCATTTCCTCGACACAGACAACTTTATACACTGCTCTGATCTGTATCATGATAATTGGAGTGCCCTTTGCTGTTTATCGTAAGGGTGCATTTCTCTTCGTTTCCGATTACATCATGAAGGTAGCCCTATTCTACTTTATTTTCATTAGAATGGTCGACACAGTGCGCAAGTTAGAAAGAGTTCTACTGGTAGGTTGTTTCGGAACAGGGTTCTACGCATACATGGCTATTATGCAAGGGATTTTAAAGGGGCAAAGACTTACTTTTGGAAGAATGTTCGATCCGAACGATTTGGCATTTTTCAGCCTTTCTTTTCTGCCTTTCAACTTCCTGTTCATTTCCAAAGAAAATCAATTGCATCATAGAATATTTGCTATATTCAGCGTACTCTCAAGTATTCTGGTAATATTGATGTCTGGTTCAAGAGGAGGCTTTATCGCTTTTCTTGCGGTCGTAATATTCTTGTTCGTAAAGAAATCAACTTCGATCAAGAGTTGGCATAAAATCATTCTGATGGTGCTAGGCATTACTATTATAGGATCCAATCTCATTCTAGTTGATTTTTCCCGTTATAAAACGATTACCAATCTTGATTCTGATTACAACTTCACTTCCGAAACGGGCAGGATTCGAGTCTGGAAGGAAGCATTGAGCTTTATGATTGCCAATCCTCTAACGGGAGTAGGCGTCGACTGCTTCCCCGAAGCCCTCGGCACAAAGCGCTCCCAAGATGGCTCGAAACCCAGGTGGCAGACTACACATAACTCATTTCTTCTAATCGGTGCTGAAACTGGACTCATAGGATTTGTCCTTTTTGTGCTCATGAATTTTAACTCCTTCAGGATATTCTGGCACGCAGAGCAAAAAGGAATTTCTGAAAAGATGCTCAAAATTGGAGAAATGGCTAAAATTGGATTTGTCGGCCACCTCATCTGCATTATGTTCCTTAGCCAGACTTATTCCTTCTATTGGATTTTTTACATCGCCCTGTCGTGTGTTCTGCAAAAATTCAGGCGAACGGAGGTTGAATCCGGATTGATAGATGTATCAAATAACTTTCGCTCCAGCGAGGCTCGGCTTTAAGATGGCTTGGCTTCACCGTGCCTGGGGCGAAGCAACCTGAACCTCTTGCAAACTCACTCTTTCCCAAGAAGCGTCCTTGGAAATAGAGACCTTTCTGGGACATTTTTCAATCAAAAATTGAGGAATGATTTTTATCTAAAGGTTATGTCAACCATTTCGTGTGAAAGTCTCTTCTCCCAATCTTTTGAGGAAAGGCAGATTTGTAGGCCCTTTTCCTATGTTTTGAGGTCCAACTCAGTTCCACCTTGAGACAGATGAAAACCAGTAACATATCCAAGATCTTTCTCATGCTACGATCGCCTTAGGCTCGGTTCTTCCTTTAAACTCTTTGTTACCTCTTTCAAGGACATTGGTGGTTCGAAGGCAGATCCACTCCTCTTCAGGGTAATGTAGATATGTCAAACACGCTTCCAATGAGTTTTCAAAGCACTTCAACACTGAGGGGATCTCCTTCCCCCAATTGCCTTTGAACTACTTGATGACTCCGATGGCCTTCTTCCGAGAAGAGGCATAAAAATGGATTTCACTTCATCTGCAATGGTCTTCTTCAGCTTTCTCGGAACTTTTGCCAACACGTTGCGCGAACATGGACTTGGCATCTCTGGTTTTTGCATTCGGGAACTCCTCTTTGAAGACCCCCTCATGGCCCTTGAGGCGATCCATGATTCCAAAGTTACAGTACTCATTCGTTGAAGAGCGTTCAGACTTTTCGTGAACGACCGTTATTCTTCCCTACACCAAAATAGAAAACCTGAATGCATGAAGATTGTATGAACTGCAAATACCACGATGACAAAACAGTTTTAGTAACACAGGCTGGAACACGTATAGGATATATGATTACCTATAGTCTCGGTAAAAAGGGAATAGTGGTTTATGGAGCGGATTCCAGGTACTTGACGATGACTTCCTTTTCACGCTATTGCCGCAACTTTTATCGATATCCGCATCCAAATCATGAGCCGGACAGGTACTTCGAAATGATAAACCGACTGATCGAAACCCTGGATATCGACTTGCTTATTCCTGCTTATGACGAAGCAATTTTCCTTTCGAAATTCCGAAACAAGTTAATCAAACCACAGGTTATTGCCGCAATCCCGGCTTATGAAAAGCTAATGATCTTGCACCATAAGCCCTCGCTATATGCATTATGCAAAGAACTTGGGTGTGACATAATCAATCACATGCTTCTTGAATCGATTGAAGATTTAGAGAAAGTGGCTAACACTTTTGCGTTCCCCATTGTACTAAAACCGGAACGTGGTGGGGGAGGATGGGCCGTACAATTCGTTCAAAATCGAAAAGAACTTTACAGGTTCTGGAATGCTTTTGACCAGAAGCGCCATGGTAATAGACTTTTTGCTCAGGAGTACATTGGGGGAGATCTCTATGGTCACGGAGTAATTTGCCTGCAAGGTAAGGTCCTGGCAGCCAATACATACCGCATTTGCCGCCAGCACCCTCCCGGCTGCGGTACGTCCACTTTTAGAAAAACAGTGGAACTTGCCGACATTCGCCGGCAAGTAGCGATTATATTGGCAAACCTTTCGTGGACAGGAGTCTGCCAAATGGATTTCATGAGACGAGAACAAGATGACCGGATGTTTATCATGGATGCTAATCCAAGATTCTGGGGAAGTACAGCCCATGGATTGGCATGCGGGGTCAATTTTCCTTTCTTACTCTATCTGCTAGCGAGCGATCAAAACAATGAAATACTAATTCCACCTGTCTGCCAAGGAGAACCCACTTCGACTTGGTTGTGGGGAGATATGGTGGTGATGCTCCAAAGACTGCTAAAGAGCCCCTTGAGAATCCAAGTCATTAAAGAGCATTTGCATAGTTGGAGCGATACCTATTTTGACGACTTTCTGAGGGAAGATCCTCTGCCTTTTTTCTCATACCCGATCCAGAAAGTCGCTGCAGCAATCTTAAGGTTTCGTGGAGAAGGCTTTTAACTGCCAGACGATGGGTTACACGAAAAACCCTAGAGTGATGATCTTAATCGCGGCCAAACATATCACCACAGGACCGATGAAGGGGATTCTACAGCTACTGAAGTACTCGGGACAATCTGAATATATTTTTCACCTATTCAACTTTCGTTTGAATCAAGACTGCAACGCAGACCAATTCGAATACGCCACACTGCAACATGGTATTAAGACCCAGTTTCTATATCAGGGGAAATGTGGGTACATTTCTTTAATTAGACAGGCCAGGCAGTTCGTTCGCGCCAATGATATTAACATAATCCAGACACATGGATATAAGCCATCCATCATAGGCTTATTCATAAAACTGCAGTGTGGAGTGAAATGGATTTGTGCGATGCATGGCAGGACAACGGAAAATTTCAAAATTCGCATTTATCACATGTTTGATAGATTCGTTCAGAATTTTGCCGACCGGGTTGTGTTTGTCTCAAAGGCCGAGCGGCAGCGTACATTTTGCAGGGGCGGTAGAAACAGAATCCGAATAATATACAATGCCGTTGATCTGGCTCGACCTGCCGCAACATCAGAGCTAAAGGACTCGTTAAGAGAAAGGATGAGTATTTCCAATCATGCACGGGTGGTCTCCGTCATTGGCCGGCTCAGTCCTGAAAAAGGAGTCGACGTTTTCATCCACGCATTTGCCAAGGTAGCTAAAAGCATACCCGAAGCCCACGCAGTACTGGTAGGCGATGGCCAGGAACGACTTGCCTTAGAGGCATATATAGACTCTCTCGGGTTGCGTAGTAGAGTACATTTTGCAGGTTACACCGAAACACCGGGGGATTTCATCAACGCATCGGACCTGATCGTTTTACCATCACGCAGCGAGGGAATGCCAAACGTTGCACTCGAAGCGATGGCTTTAGAAAAGCCTGTGATAGCGACTATGGTTGGCGGTATTCCAGAGATCATTGAGCATGGAGTCAGCGGCCTTTTGGTCCCGCCTCAAAATCCTGCGGCTATTGCTGAGGCTACGAAGAGACTACTACGCGACCCTTGCTTAGCGAAACGCCTCGCAAAGGCAGGGCGTTCCTGTGTGCGAAAGTACTTTTCTCCTGAGCAACGAGCAGAAGCGTGGTTTGAAATGTATAGAGAACTACTATGCTAATCGACACAAGACATCAATTTGCTGGACACCTAATCTTGAGAGAACACATAGCATCTTCACAATTGGCATTCGATTTTCAGGGTGGCAGGACAGTGTCACACTTATGAAGAGAGGTATTCATGAAAACCAGTGAACAATCTATTAATCTTTGGTCATCCTGGAAAAGCCACTTTTCTGGAAATCCTACATCTTCTGGTTCAAGGCAAGATCCCAAAATGACAGTTTTGATACATGCAGTAGAAGCTGCCACTGTGCGAGAATTGGTAGACTTCGGTCCGATAGAATCTTTACTTGATATTGGAGCAGGGGGAGGGAGATGGACAAAGGAATTCTCAAGAAGCGTAGACTCAGTTGTATCTATTGAGCCTTCCGATATTTTTCAAATTCTTACCGAAAACGTTCGCGATATTCCAAATGTCCAATGCAACAAGATATCCTTTGAACAGCTATCAGAAGATAGATGCTACGATATGATTGTTGTCTCTGGAGTTCTACTGCAAGTTGTTGAAGATGTAGATGTTGATTTTTTTATCTCCAAGATCGGAAGGATACTTAATCCTGGCGGGATTGTATTTCTGAGAGACTTCGTGGCGTCCAGAGGCAAAACTATGATCGACTGGAAGCTTTATCCGTCGGTTACCCGCCCAATTCCAAGTAAATGCCGATATTGGGAGAGGCTTAGACCACAATCATACTACGAAAACCTTTTTCAAAAGAATGGATTGAACATTGAATTTTGTGTACCTTCACATGCCCCCTTTTTCCAGTATTTGCCATCTTATCTACGAGTCGCTCAGCCCTATATTGGTAAGCTGCTTCAATCTATTTTCTCTAAGGATAACCTGTCGTTCGTGCTGATCTATAATCGACTGGTTCGTAGAGTTTATGCAAAGCTCCAAGACACATTCTCTGTAAGGGCCTGCAGATTATTTATCTTCAGGAAAATATGAGGAAAGAAGAACCTATTCCTCGTTCTGGAACGGTGTTGGTGATCCCCTTCACAACAGATCACTTGCCGTTTTCCATCACTCAAGCAGACCTTTTACCTTTTCAATCTCTGAGCTAAACATCAATTCCTATGTGGCCACTTATAATGGACGTTTCGTCTATCCAAAATGAAAGTATTTTATGGATCGCTTGGGAAAGACAGCGCAGGTCAACAACCCTTGCTAGACATCTGGGTGCTGATCTTCGCCAACTTGAAAGTAGCCTGCCTAGGTTTGAGCGCTATCTGCTCCTTGCACTATCGACTATAAATCTTATTATAAAGAAGAAACCTCGTATTATATTCGTTCAGAACCCTTCAATCGTATTATGTTTTCTGATCACTCTCTATAAGAAAGTGTTTCGCACCTCGAAGCTTATTATAGATTGCCATACACCATATATTCGATTAAAAGGTATCCCTAAGATAATCTTTGATCATGTCACGCGTTTTATTTTTGTTAACGCGGATATGATCATCGTTACTAATAATGATCTTTCTTCTCTTTATAGTAATAGATACCCAAATGTGGTCTTTTTTGTACTTCCAGATAAGGTCCCTGAATTTCCCAACTTACGTCCGATTCGGCTTTCTGCCAAAACTAATATCTTACTTGTGTGTACCTTTTCAGACGATGAGCCTTATATTGAAGCGTTTAAAGCAATGCATAAAATCGAAAGCGCAACCTTGTACGTAACGGGAAATAGCAAGAGGGCATCTGCCGAAGCACTGAGCCTGAAGCCAGAAAATGTCATTCTAACCGGATTCCTGACAGAATCGGATTATGCTTCCTTTTTGAATGCTGCTGATATAATAATGGATCTTACAGACATAGAAAACTGCCTTGTTTGTGGCGCATATGAGGCAGTATCACTAGGAAAACCTATGATACTCTCAGATAAAAAGGTGCTGAGAGATTATTTTGTTAAGGGTGCTGTTTTCACTAGAAATACCGCTGGCGATATAGCTATCAAAATTCAAACCGCAATTAAACATCAGGACAATTTGAGGAATGAGGTCCTACAACTTAGACACACGTTGTATAAGAATTGGACGACAGAATGGAATCGTCTTCTATATATGCTTGAAATGCTGATTCAAGACCTGCCTCTCACGGAAGAACCTAGCTCGAAATCCCCGGAGGATGATCCATTGAAGGGATGAAAGATCGAGTTTCCTCTTATCCAATCAGAAACACCTTGAGCGGTATCCCTACTTCCGAGCGCTTTTTGTTGAGTGACTCTTCTTGCCGCTCCTTTCTGCATCTTGATTATAACCTAGCTCAGCTTTGATAGTTATTTGTTAGAATGTAAAGCCCATCGCACTCCGCCCTTACCTGGCAAGCAAGGACCTCTACACCCAATAGCCTCTTCAAAATGCCATATCCCAAAATACCCATTATTATGTATCATTCCGTAGGGATAACCCATCCGAGTTGGATATGGAGTTTCCTTACCGTGCCTGTTGAAATTTTCATTGATCATATTGATACTCTGCATCGTAGAGGGTACAGAGCGCTCACTCTCTACGAATTATACGAATACGTCTTATCCGGAAGGGCCGTGCCTGAGCGCTCGGTCGTACTTACCCTAGATGATGGCTACCTCGATAACTGGGTCTATGCTTTCCCTGTCCTCAAGAAGTATGGCTTTAAGGCTACGATATTTGCCTCCCCGGAGTTTGTTGATCCACTACCTCACTGCCGCCCTACTCTCGAGGATGTTTGGAATGGTCGAGTGGAAAGGCAACACCTTACCTCATTCGGATTTCTGTCGTGGGAAGAAATGCGATCGATGCAGCAATCGGGGTTAATAGACATCCAATCTCACTGCATGACACATACTTGGCATTTTTCAAGTTGCGACATTGTCGACTTCCGTCATCCCCGTGATCAATACATTTGGATGGATTGGAATGAGGATACTGGGAACAAGCATAGGTACTTAAACGTAGACTATACTCCACCGCCTATGCATGGCGCTCCTGTATATCACTACTGTAAGGCACTCGAAGGCAAGAGATTCATACCGCCAGGCCAATTGAAGGACTTCCTTCAGGAGTATGTCCAGAGAGCTGGCGGGCTTGAGTTTTTTAATCAGCCCCACTGGAAAAGCATTCTCTATCAAGAGGCGAAAGCTTTCACGCGCAGGTACCGCCTAGATCAAAGGCTTGAAACAGACGATGAATTTGAAGCAAGGCTAAACTATGAAATTCTGCACTCAAAGACTATAATTGAACGAATGCTGGACAAGCCAGTGGATTTTCTCTGCTGGCCGGGCGGTGGAATTTGCGATCGAGCGATGAATTTTGCATCGCAAGTTTATAAGAGTGTCACGTTGCCAAGCCGACTAAGAATACAGAAATATAACATGCATGGCGAATCGCCTTCTTTTTTCAAGAGAATTGGGGCACCGCATCTGAACACCACGCCAATAAGTTATCTCGAAGGGGACTACCTTCATCACCTGCTCAGAGAGTTCCAAGGAAGTGTTTTACATCGTAGACTTCGGCAGTTTCACAAAGGATTCAATTTAGCCAAACTATTTTTTTTTCGGAATTCCGGCAGACCATCTTGATCTACCAATAGAGAACGTATCTGAATTCTTAAGTTTTCTGGTGCCATAACTGATTACAATTTACGTGAATGATTTAAAGGCCGATTAGCCAATGTCGCCCCGTATAAGCTTTCTGTTATCAGCACCTTATTCAGGTGCAACTCTATTATCGATCCTGGCCAATCAACATCCAAAAATTTCTTCTGATGGTGAAATCTTTCCTTACACCAACCGAGCAGCTAACCTTCGCTGCAGTTGCCGTCAATACCAGATAAAATGTCCTTATTATCGCCATGTTGCAAGCAGTATGATCAAAAGTAAGGACGAGGAGTTTGACGGGAGATATTTTTATTATGTCCCCCAGTACAGTGGCTTTCATTTACTATCAAGAGCATTCGAAGGATTTTGGATAAACCCACGTGCACACCGCATAAGAAATTTTGCCTTGACATGGATTCCTCGCTTCAGGAACAGAGAACGTGAGTTTACTAAAATTCAAATGTCCTTTTTTACAAGCAGCTTATTACTGCGGAATGCTGAAGTCTATTTCGATGGAACCAAATCACTGCGCAGAGCCGAATTCTTTGCTGAAAGAAATCTTGCTACCAATTTTGTGCATCTTATAAGGGATGGGCGTGCATTCTGCTGCTCCTTTCTCAAGAACAAAAAACTGGGCAAGGGTGCGATGCCCGCAAGTGCTATGTTCTGGAAGGAGAATATCAGGAAAGTAAGAGTTTTGCAGCAGCGTTTTCCCAGTCTTACAATGCACATAGTTCGCTATAATGATTTATGCAGGGAGCCTGGCAAGGAATTGGCCCGGTTCTACGACTTCTTTGGCCTCGATTATCAAGAGTCTTATATGAACTATAGAGCCGATGATATGCATATTCTTGGAAACAGAATGCGTTTTGAATATGATGGTATAATCAAAGAAGATAATGCGTGGAAAACCTTTTTTTCCAATCGTGAAATTGAAATTCTTAATGACCTAATGAGAGCAGAGCTTGAATTCTATAGCTTCATCTGAAATTGACTACTTAGTTACATGCACTAGCTACCTTCAGGTCTGAGGCTACGTTTTTGATCTGGAGCGAAGTCCCTGGCTTAACACTACCCCTCATATTGAATAGAGACTTTCAAATGCGCAGACTTTCTCCTGCTATTTTCGTGCTTTCCCTGACCGGGATATTCTATCTTATTAAAATTGGCTCCTCGTGGGCCGGGATTGACCTGCCGTGGTCCACGACCTTCGATTGTCCGGAATGGACTGATATTACCCCAAAATCCCGCCTGAATTGTGATGGCATACTTGAAGGTGGCAATTGGGCCTGCAGAGATGGAGCAACATTATTTCCTGAGCAGATCACTACTGATGCCAACTTCTCTGGGGGAGATGGTGGAAAAGGTCAAAGGCACTGGGTTGGTGATGGTAAAAAGAATAATTCAGGTGGATTGAGTATTATTTTTAACAAGAGACAAACAGAATGGTGGATTCGCTTTTATATGCGTTATCCGTTGGGTTTTATATGGCGAGAGGACTCCAACCAATCCCAGAAGATCCTTTACTCATTTGATTCAACCCTTCCCAAGAATCGTGGTGCAGGCTACATCGGGTGGTTGAGAAAGAATCGAATTCGGCTTCAGGTTGACGGGGATAAAACCTACTTTTCATCACCTGGTAGCGGCTGGCATAGCGTTATGGGAGGAATCACAGGGGATGGCAGGTGGCATATTTATGAAATGCACTTTAAACATGGAAATCCAGGAGAGTTCCAGCTGTGGATCGATGGGGGTAGTAGACTGCATGCCACTGACGTCGATTTTAGCCAATGCACCGGCTGGACCCAATTCATATTGCCTTCAAACACTAATGCTACAAATAACGGCCGATGTTTGGGTCAGGATTTTGACGATATTGCGATCAGCAATACGGGTAGAATAGGACCGATCATTAAAGGACCGCAAAGTCCGTGAATTTAATATAAGCAGTGCCATCGCATCCGCCTTTGCGACCTAATCTCCGCTGTCCGATGGATCATCAACAACAATCCTTACGGCCCCCTTGGTATGCCTCACACTCGAGCGCTAACATGAACCGGCAGTGCCATAGTATCAAGATACTTCAGGTACTATACGACCTACGTTATGGTGGCTCCGAGAGGCTGGCGTCGCTTATATCCTACGGGCTCAATAGCCCACCCTTCACTACCATGGTTTTGGGTGTGTATGGCGGAGGCCCTCTCGTTCATGAGCTTCATGCGCATAATATACCCTACTTTTCTCTTGACCTTCGCGGCCCTTCAGCCAAAGGAAACCTTGCTCGAAAGCTTGACCTTAATCTCTTCCTTTATCAACTCCTAAAGTGGAATCAAATCGACATTGTGCAGGTTCACGGTGCCTATCTCCTAGCGCAAGTACTTCTCGCAGCTCGAATGGCAGGCTGCAAGGTTATTTACACGGAGCACGCGAAACGTTCCCTCCAGACCACGTTCCGTTTGAGAGTACTGACGAGAATTGCCTGTTTGGCATGCAATCATACTGTGGTCGTTTCAGAGGATTTGAAAAACTACATGGAAAGTCAAGTAGGTATATCGTCCAAAGATCTGAGAGTCATTTACAACGGGGTTGATTTAGGCAAGTTCGACTGCGAGTCCGAGCACGGTGTTGAGGACGTAACACTTCTGCGCATGAAATCACAAGGTCTGATTTTAGTAGGGGTTGTTGCCCGTTTCACAGATGCTAAAGATCACCATAACCTCTTTCATGCCTGGCACCTCGTAGTCCAGCGCACCAAACAACTCAGGCTGGTCTTGGTAGGTGATGGAGAACTCAGAGAAGCATTAACTAGAACAGCTCACGAACTTGATATCGCGGACAGTATTTGTTTCCTCGGACACAGAGAAGATGTGCCTTCTATCATTCGCTCTATGGACTTAATGGTTCTACCGTCCAAACGTGAAGGACTCCCTTTAACAATTTTAGAGTGCATGGCAATGAATAAACCCGTGATCGCGACTACCGTAGGTGGCGTGTCAGAAATAATCAAGCATGGCTTTAATGGATACCTCATTCCTCCTCAGGACCCAGTCGCATTATCATGTGCAATTCTCGAATATATGACCAAAAGGGACGCATTTCGCGAGTTGGCAATGAATGGCAGAAAGACCGTTCAGAGGGCATTCAGTATGGAAATAACGTTGGATCGCTACGCCATGCTCTATCACGAAGTATGCGGCAGATAGTTCGCGCCTCATATACTGATAAAGTTGCCGGAAACCATGATCGAGCTCATTGAGCCAGCTCTGATTGTGACTAACAATGCCGTGAGCGGCAATTCATGATTCTCCTTAAATTGGCTACATCGTTTCTGGCTTACAACTCTGCCATTGCAATCCATTCTGCCACCGCAGCCGATTAGGATCTGAGTCCGGAGTCGTATGAACAGCCTTGGCCATTTCATCCGAAAGCACGTAGCTCCGGGATTAGGAATATTCCTCGGGCGCAGCCGTTATTCCCTTTTTGACCAAATCTTGAACCACGAATGCCTTTCTCAGCCGAACATTTCGATGCTTGAGTCAGTTAGTCTGAAGGGTCTTCTTCTCAATGCAAAGCAACATGTTCCATTTTATAGTGAATTGCTATCGTCCTATACCTTACCGGATTTCGAAGCACCTTACGATATACTCCATCGCCTCCCCATTTCCACGAAACATGATTTGCAGAAGCAATACGAAAACATGATCTCAATCTCTGTTCCAAGACGGGATCTTTTGGCAATTCACACCGGGGGCTCTACCGGTAAGCCCCTCAGTTTCCTTGTGGACCGTCAATTTCTTGAAAAACGGCGCGCAGCCAACATGCGGAATCTCACATGGGGTGGCTGGACCCCAGGTGAACCAATAGCGATGTTCTGGGGCGCGGAGCACGAACTGGGTGCGAAGCCTACCTATCTGTCGAAACTGAAAACATCCTTGACTGGCTGGCATCTCATCAACTCTCACCAGTATGATCATAGTCTGATTCGCTCCTGGATTGGCTATCTTGTAGACAATAATATCAAGTTCGTCTATGGGTATTCATCAGTCATTTATAATATTGCTCGTTATCAAAGAAGGCACGGGACTCAGCTCCCCAAAATGAAGGCCATTTTTACGACAGCCGAAACTCTTTTCCCTCATTACAGACAATTAATCGAAGACACCTTTCAATGCAAGGTATACAATCAGTACGGGAGCAGGGAGGTTCCAAGTATTTCAGCAGAATGTGAGAAAGGAAATATGCATATCCTTTCTGACATGGTGCATGCTGAATTCATGCATGGCTCCCGCAATGATAACATTTATAGGATAATTTTGACTTCATTTATCAACCATTCTTTTCCATTCATACGCTACGACATAGAAGATCTCGGTCTTCCCAAGGCAGGGGACTGTTCCTGCGGTAGAATCTTTCCTTTAATGGAGATCACGATTGGAAGGGCACGAGATCACATGGTTAAACCAGACGGCCAAATCATTCACCCTTCCTATTTTTCTGGACTACTCTACGGCGCCGCCGGGATCATGTCCTATCAGTTCCGTCAAATTGATCACCGCCGGATCGTTTTATTCATCGTTCCGGATGATTCCAAATCCGTTCATTATAGTGCGCTGGAGGAGCTTAGAGCTAGAATACAAAGAGAACTAAGCTGGGAAGTTTCTTTGGACATTCAACAAGTGGACCACATACCGACGCCGTCATCTGGTAAACACCGCTACGTTGTCTCCGATCTTTCTCTGGAAGAGATCTTCTGAAGCCCTGAGCGTGTTAATCTATCTTGTGATTAAAGGAACACGATTTCATGTGCGGTATCTTCGGCATTCTCTCCCATCCCATTGTTAAAGACGATGTTGTAAAGGCTACCGATGCTCTCGCTCACCGAGGCCCGGATGACTGCGGCTTCTATATTTCGCATCACGTGGGATTGGGACATCGACGGCTAAGCATCATCGATATCTCCGGTGGACATCAACCGCTGTTCAACGAAGACGGCTCTATTTGTATCATCTTTAATGGAGAAATCTACAACCATTGCGACCTTCGACAAATACTTCTTGCATTAGGGCATCGATTTAAGACCCGAACCGATACTGAGGCCATCCTCCATGCTTATGAAGAATGGGGCGAGGCCTGCGTTGGCCACTTGCGCGGAATGTTCTCATTCGCCATCTGGAACGAACAGACCCGGCAGCTTTTTCTGGCGCGTGATCGGCTCGGAATCAAACCCCTCTTTTATGCTCTTCAGGAAGGAACGTTCCTTTTTGCTTCGGAGATGAAAGCGATCTTGGCCCTAGAAAGATTCCCCCGAGAGATGGATGAGCAGGCCGTGGCCGCCTTCTTCACTTTCTCATATATTCCCAAATCACTCACTATTTACAAAAACATCCATAAGCTTTTGCCTGGTCACACCCTCACCTTCAAAGACGGGCGATGTCGTTTGAAAAAGTACTGGGATCTTCACTTTGAGCCTCAATATGGCAAGAGTGAAGCATACTTCATCGATGGTTTTATGGGCCTTCTCGAAGACGCTGTGCGCACGCACCTGATGAGCGAGGTGCCACTTGGCGCCTTCCTCAGTGGCGGAGTTGATTCCAGTACGATCGTTGCTCTCATGAGTAGGAATCTGCGATCTGCGCTGAACACCTTCTGTATCGGCTTTGGCGGAAACAGTGGAGGACATCTAGATGAGCGACGGTTCGCCAAGAAGGTTTCTCAGCTTTTCTCCACTAACCACAGGGAATACCAGGTGGAGCCACGAATCGAACCCCTTCTCGATACGATTGTCTCGACCTTTGATGAGCCCTTCGCTGACGATTCGGCTATTCCCACCTATTATGTTAGTCGAATGGCACGAGAGGATGTCACCGTTGCTCTCTCCGGATTGGGAGGGGACGAGGTTTTCGCCGGCTATGAGCGTCATCTTGGCCTCTTTCTGCAGGCACTCTACAGCAGGTTCCCCACTATCTTTCGAGAACGACTCATCCGACCAATAGCAGAACGACTTCCCGAAAGGAGGGACGGACATTATACGATTAATCATCTTAAACGTTTCGTACGATCAGCGTCGTTGCCTGCCGATCAGGCATACTTTGGTTTTTCGAGTATGGGTGACCTCTCCCTACTGAAATCCCTCTTTTCCGAGCCGAACCGCTTCTCTCTCCATTTCGATTCATGCCGGGACCTTTTTCTCGCCGAGTTCAACTCGGAAAACGTTGTAGAACCAAATGATTTTATCCATCGGGCCATGTATTGTGATATTAAGATGTATTTGCCAGAAGACATACTCGCGGTCACCGATCGTATGAGCATGCAACATGGATTGGAGGTAAGGGTCCCCTTCCTGGATCATGTCTTTCTGGAATTCTGTGGAACCATTCCGGCAACGCTGAAGTTGAAATGGTTTCAGAAGAAATATTTGCTGAAGAAAGCCGTCCGAAACCTGTTACCTAAACCTGTCCTTGATCATCGAAAGCAGGGCTTCATCGGCCCAATGACTCAGTGGCTCAAGAAGGACCTGAGGTTTCTTCTCGAATCCCGTCTGCAAGCCTCTGAGTTGATGAGGCATGGCTTTTTTAATGAACGCACAGTGGAAAGAATAATCCACGAGCATTTGTCGGGGAGGGAGATCCACGATACGCTCCTCTGGGCTTTGTTGATCTTTCAGAAATGGCATGATCGTTTCATTGGAAAACATTAGTGGATCGGTCTGAATGGAATGGGTTTTCATTACCGGTTGCTTCCTTATCCTGTACCCTTATGTCATATATCCACTCGTGCTGGTGGTTGTAACGCCACTTTGCAGACGTCACTGGAAAAAGCTAGAACGACGCTTCTCGTTTTCCATCATCATCTCCGCTTATAACGAGGAGAAGATCATCAAACAGAAAGTCGAAAACGCACTTCTGCTCGACCACCCGGAGGGGAATCTCGAAATTGTCGTTGTTTCAGATGGATCTACTGATTCCACCGTCGAAATCGTTTCCCATATTCACGATCCGAGGCTCGTGTTGAAGGATTATGCTGAAAGAGCCGGAAAAACGGCCTGCCTCAACAAAGTCATTCCTGAAACGAGTGGAGAACTCCTGCTTTTCACCGACGCCAATTCCATATTTCCAATCGACCTCCTCACAAAGCTTTCCAAGAACTTCTGTGACGAAACTGTCGGGCTTGTTACCGGTTGGACTAAATATCAGACGGCAGAAGCATTGTCGGAGACCACCAGCGTCTACTCCCAATTCGAGAAGGCGATAAAGTGTAGTGAGAGCCAAATTTCATCATGCGTTGGAGCGGATGGTGCTGTCTTTGCCATGCGCAAGTCTCTCTTCAAGCCATTAAGGAATGATGATATAAACGATCTCATCTTACCGCTTCGCGTCGTCGAGAACGGTTTTCGTGCAGTCATGGACCCGGAAGTATACTGTATTGAGCAGAGTGCAGGCGATGCTCATAAGGAATTCCAACGACAGGTCCGTATCACAAATCGCACCATCAGGGCAATTTTCGCAAACTGTCAATTGTTAAATCCACTCCAGTTCGGCACCTTTTCATTTTTTCTGCTATCCCACAAGCTGCTGCGCCTGCTCGTTCCTTTCTTTGTACTTATCGCGGCACTGGCTGGCCTGCTACTTGCTCTCCACTCCACTATTTTCATGGCTTTCACCTTTGCGGCCATAGCATTGGTGATTGCGATTATACTCTTTGGTGCACGCTCAAAGACGCATCGCTGCTTTCAGGGAGCCGTAATGTTTGTAATTATGCTTGCAGCACAGTTGGTGGGGTGGTGGCACGTTTTTCTAGGCCGCAGGAGTGTCATGTGGACTCCCCGGCGACAATAGACTATCCACCAAGGAGAGTCCATCATTTGTTTTCTTGATGATATATCAACTGCTATGAAAAATGTACTAATGATCTGTTACTACTATCCCCCGATTTCTGACGTAGGGTCTTTACGAAGTGTTATTTTTTCCAAATATCTTTCTTTTTTCGGCTGGAGTCCTACCGTCCTTTCCGTCTCCAACCCGTACAGGCAATATTGCCGCATTGGTAACACCAAGTCTCCTGACGAAGTCCCCGTTGTCCGAGCACGATGCATCTTCAATCTCTTTGCTCCGTTGAACCTGCTCAACGGCATCTGTAGCAGATTTTATAGAATTCTAAACTTACCAGTCTCATCGATTATGCTTCATCAAGTGCTAAGCCTGTGTGTCCCGGATTTCTTTCTTCCCTGGATTCCGGATGCTGTACTCAAGGGCATTCGGCTGAAAAGACTGCCTTACGATGCCATATATGCGTCGTGCTCTCCCCTCAGTGCCGCAGTCGTTGGCGCGATTCTTAAACGCCTGACCGGCAAGCCGTTGATTTTGGATTATCGGGATGTAATGAACAACCGAATTCGATTGGGAAGCAAAGCGTTTTGGCCCCTGCTCCACGATGCCGTCGAAAGATACCTTCTTCGGGTCTGTGATCATCTCATCCTTGCCCAGAGGAATACCCTGGAAATCTATCTGAGAACCTACCCCTTCTTGAGAGGCAAGATCAGCCTCATATACAATGGATATAGTGATGAATTCCTCCCTCATTCCAAAAGAAGCATTCGCGACGGTAATGGCCGCTTTACCATCGGTTACAGTGGGTGGTTCTATCATGGGCTGTCGCCATCTGCACCTTTTTTCAAGGCATTGAGAAAACTTTTGTCCGATGGGTTTATTCCCGGCGACAAAATTACTTTTCGATACATCGGGCCGCGCGATGAAATGCTCTACGCTTCGATCAGATCCTACGGTTTGGAGCACATTTTTGAGGACCTCGGCTATTCATCGCAAAAATGCGTTCGCAAGGTTGTTGAGAACGCCGATGTGATTCTACTAAGGAATTTCGGCTTCGGGATTACCACGAAACTCTTCGAGGGCCTCTCTCTAGGAAAAACCTTTCTCGCTTTGCACAAGGGCGGGGAATTTGAGGAGTTACTGTTAAGGTATTCACCCCATTCCATTGTCGTTCACCCCAATAGCGAGTCTGATATTTCCCATGCGATTATAGAGCTTTACCGACGTTGGGAAAAGGGGGAATTGTGCGATGTGGTTTCTGAAGCGTTCCAGGCAGAGTTTAATCCCTATGAACGGACCCGTCGTCTTGCCTGTCTATTGTCGAAGGTCACTGCCTAGAGCAAGAAAAATGCATAATCGGTTTCGCCACACGAGACATTCTACAATGAGCAGCGCCGTGCAAAGAGGTACTTTCTTGAAGCTCCAAGACGGGGCGCTCCCACTGTAACCTCATGAGGCTCCCACTACTTTGAGAGTAGCTGCCACACACATGAGTATCCGACAAAAGGTGCTTTCAGGCCTCGCATGGAATGCCGGGGCAAAGTTCTGTGCACAGCTGTTTTCTTGGGCGATCACAGTCTTTATCATGCGATCGCTCGACCCTGCAGACTACGGCCTGATGGCCATGGCATCCGTCTTTGTTTCTTATCTCGTTTTGCTGAACGAACTCGGCCTTAGCGCCGTATTAGTGCAAGAGAAGCATGTTCCTGAAGACAAGCTGAGAAAGATTTTCGGGCTACTGCTGGTCACGAATAGCCTTTTTTTCATCCTCAGTCTAGCTTTCGCGCCCGTTGTTGCCGCTTTCTTCAAAGAGCATAGAGTTATTCCCATCTTCCGAGTCTTATCAATTCAGTTCCTAATAATTTGCTTTGCGGTACTTCCTCAATCGACCGCAGACCGGAACATGGACTTCAAGAAGAAGTCTATAGTCGATCTCATCTCTGCCGTTGCAGCCAGTGTCGGAACCCTCATGCTCGCGCTGAATGGACTGGCCGTCTGGTCTTTAGTGATCGGCAGTTTGGCTCTGGCCACATTTCGGACAATAAGCCTGAATATAATCTGGCCGTGCTTACCTTTACCTCTTTTCTCATGTCGAGGAATGAAGCGCACTTTGTCATTCGGCGGCCATGTCATTATGAACCGAACCTTATGGTTTATGCTCAATAACTCTGATGTTTTCATCATCGGCAGGATTTTGGGTAGGGACCCTTTGGGGGTCTACTCATTAGCTTTGCACCTTGCATCTTTGCCGATGCAGAAAGTCTCAAGCATTGTTAACCAGGTAGCTTTTCCTGCCTTTGCTAGAATCCAAACAGAGCCCAAGCGGGTCACATACAGTTTCTTGAAGTCTGTGAGAATAATGAGTATCCTTTCTTTCCCGCTGCTCTGGGGCATTTCCAGCCTCGCTCCGGAGTTGATCCTTCTGATACTCGGAGAGAAGTGGCAGCTCTGTATAGTGCCACTCCGGCTCATTTCCCTTGTCGTGCCCCTTCGGATGACCAGCAATCTCTTCAACCCTGCGGTTCTCGGTGTCGGCAGGCCGAAGGTATCGTTTTTCAACTTACTCTCCGCATTAGTAATCATGTCAGCGGGCATGCCACTTGGGGCATTTTGGGGTATAAATGGAGTGAGCGTTGTATGGGTTACCCTTTACCCTGTAGTATTCCTATTAAACCTTTCACGAACCGTTCCGGTTCTCGGCGCAAGATTTACCGAGGTCCTTTCTGCAATGGCAAAACCTGCACTTTCTGCATTCATTATGTATGTCGTAATTCTATCAATTAGCAAATTTATAGCAGCTTACTCCCTTTTCTTCCGTATCTCATTGCTAGGAACGCTAGGGGCGTTAGTTTATACAATTATGATCCTGTGGCTCTACCCACAAGGTTGTCGCGAGGTATTACGCCTAATCCGATCCTCAAGTGCCCGCGACTTACAAATATAAGCCTTTTCACTCTTGTTTTCTCAAACTCCAGGTCAAAAGCCAAAAGACCATTGAAGCCTATGCACGCGCCGTGCGCCGAATCAGCGAAGATTTTGATTGTTGCCCCGACAAATTGACCCTGAAACAGCGGGAACAATATTTTTCCCGACCTGGTAAAATCCCACTCTTGGAGTATGGCGCCCCCGCTCTTGTGGGCACCGCAGCTGCCCGCAATGCCAGAATCATGAAACCTCGCTCTGGCTTGACCGGCAACAGGCCAAGCTTTTGCCAGTTGAGTACTTCATGGCAACCTTTACGCTTCCCTATGAGCTCAGATTCCTGGCCTGGGAT
Source organism: Deltaproteobacteria bacterium HGW-Deltaproteobacteria-15 (assembly GCA_002840535.1). Classification (GTDB taxonomy): domain Bacteria; phylum Desulfobacterota; class DSM-4660; order Desulfatiglandales; family HGW-15; genus HGW-15. The sequence goes on from PHBH01000018.1 coordinate 166,890, forward strand.
CATCAAACTCTCGTTTACAACATTCTCTTTGCATGCGCTTCCAGCACGCTGAAGGACTTTGGCCTAAATCCCAAAAATCTTGGCGCCGGCATTGGTATGACTGCGGTTCTGCATACTCACACGCGCCACCTCGATTATCACTCCCATATTCATGTCGTGGTGCCGGGCGGAGGCGTGGATAAGGCCAAAAAACAATGGAAAAAGAAAACAACCACTAGGAAAGTACCCGTCATGGTCCAGCAAAAGGTGAAGCTTGACCGCACCCTTTGTGCGTCGGAACTCTACCCACGGGAAAATGGAAAGACACAAGGAGTTTGTGGAGCTGTCCATTGAAAGTAGCCTGTTCTTGAAACGAAACTTTCGGTTTTTCGGCGCCGTCTGGTAGTAGATCCCAAGGGTGCTGTAGAAAAGGTCACGAAACATTTTCCAAGACCGATGGGTGTTCGCATATTAAAGCGTGGATTTTTTGGGAGCAGCCTTCATTCCTAAATGGCGAAGCTTCCCCATCGTGCAGGCCAGCCCCCCACAGATCTCCCGGAGGCTCTTGGACTGCGCCAGTTGGCAGAAAAGCATTGCTACGAAATGATCCCAAGAACTGTACCCCTTAATATATCGTTCCGCCCGGTGTTCACTCACCACCCGGTGAAATTCCGTGCGGCTGAAGAGAGCGCCCAGTTGACTGAAGATGCTTGCAAAGCGTACCATGTTCTCAGTCCTCCTCGTTTCGTTGGGATACCGTGATTGTTGCCGCAAAAACGATCTCCCATCAGTAGGCCTTTTTCAATCAATTTCTAAAACCGTTTTTGGACCGCAGATCACGGATAAAGTTCATTGAATCGGTTCGCTTTAGCCTTTTTCATGGTATACCTCCCTTTGTTTGTGGGTGCCCTAAATTGGGAAACGCCGGGAGTATACACGGTTATGAGATTTATTCCGCCGCGTAGCGGCTTCGTCCAACAATTTGATTCAGTGGGAAGCCATTCGAAAGGCGAAATTGGAAAATCTTAGTACATACGATTTTGTTGGCTCTGATCTTCCATGGTTAGCCAAGTTCAAGATGAGTTTCGGAGGAAGATTATTGGAATATGTGTACCTCGAGAAATCTTCCTCCGATTGGGTGGAATATCTTACGAAGAAGGTTTTCCCAAGGTATAAAAGAATAATTGAGATTGTCAGAAGCATTTAGTGAAAGTCATTTACCCTCTCTACTTTTGATAACCGCAGCAATTTCGCACAGCTAATATATCATGATCTTGTAATATTTATATCTTTGATGATGGGATCAATAAAACTTCCTTTTGCGACCCCCTCCTGCTATTTTGGCATAGGTCATAAGGACTTTCAATGAAAAGAAAACGCTACGCTCCCACCCATTGGGCAAGGACACAGAATGCTGAGAAGGCGCTGAAAGATTACCTCACAAGCCATCACTCTCCGTACAACCGTATCAAAGAGTTATTTTTTGATCGCCTTTTAGGCAATGATCTGACGGGTGCAACAGTGCTTGATTATGGTGGTGGAGCCGGCCTCATGAGCATTATTTGCGCTCGCAAAGGTGCTACCGTATGCCTAATTGAAGCCGAGGAAGCTGCTCTAGAGGCAGCAAGACTACATGCGGAAGTGGCCTGTATTTCGCATCGAATTGAGTTCATACGCGCTGAGTCAATTCCACCCGAAATCACCTCACGTAAGTTTGACATCATACTAGCCAAAGACATCATCGAGCATATTCCTGATGATAGAAAATTCCTTCTCAGCCTTTCCCGGTGCCAAGATGAAGGTGGAATGCTCATACTTAGTACTCAGAACCGACACTCACTGAATTTTTTCTTGCAAGGAACATACAACAGGTGTTGGCACAAGAACAAGGATTGGTATGGATGGGATTCCACTCATTTGCGATTTTATACGCCACAATCTCTTCAAAGATTACTGAGCACCTCACACTATCTCCCAATGCTTTGGCGAAGTGTGTATCTAGTTCCTTACGATATCCTTTCGTGGTTCTTCCTCCTCAGGAAGCGAATCGTTCTTGAGAAGTTTAACAAGTTAGACTTATACCTTGGTGATATTCCGATCATAAACAAGTGCGGCTGGAATGTAATTGTCATGGCCAGAAGAGTCCTTGCTGACGAGTGACATTTTTCATCGACTCTCCCCATACATACTTTGTTGCTAGAGGACCTCTCGCCTTCATTATCTCGCACTAAATAGGATGATATGGATTACTACAATCTGAGTAGCTGTTTGATGTGCTTTGAGAAATATAATTCTTACCCTTCCTTGGCGATTTTAACCAAAATGCAAATAGATCTTGGCCTTTCCATACAATGATTTTGCGCCCCCATGGATTATTCAAACTTTCATCAATCCCAACTTGAGCAACTTAGGAAAACAGATCTTATAAGATTATTCAAACTTCTCCCAGGCAAGCTGGGATCGGTACTGGAAATCGGAGCTAGAGACGAGTACTATTCAAAATTGCTGTCCGGTCTTTTTGACACTGTCACAGCCCTCGATCTGACATGCCCTAACTTTCAATTAGAAAGGGTCAGCACGGTAAAAGGAGATGTGACTCGGCTTGATTTTCTCGATGATTCCTTTGAATGCGTGGTGGCAACGGAGGTTTTAGAACACGTTCGCGAAATCGATAAGGCCTGCGGTGAAATCTCTAGAGTAGCCAATAAGTACGTAATCGTCGGCGTCCCTTATAAGCAGGACCTCAGAGTGGGTCGTACTACCTGCTTTTCGTGCGGTCAAATCTCTCCGCCCTGGGGTCATTTGAATACTTTTGACGAGAAACGCTTGAGGGATCTTTTTTCTAGCTTGGAGATTGTTGATATAGGCTTTGTGGGTGAAAATACCAACAGAACCAATCCGCTTTCAAGGTCGCTCATGGATGCTGCAGGGAATCCGTGGGGGACATATCATGAAGAGGCGATTTGTATACACTGCGGATCAAATCTGATCACTAGGCCTGCCCGTTCTACGTTACAGAGAATCTACTCGGCGGCGGCCTACCGCATTAATCTCCTACAAGGTCTTTTCATTAAACCGTGGCCGAACTGGATTCATGTCCTTTTCCGCAAAGATGGCAGTACCCTTCCTGGGTTCTAATAACGGCCTAAGGAGACAGGTTCACTGATCTCTCTTCAAAATCACCCACTGAAGATATCTTCTTCTGCGTAAACCGGATTTGGATGCGTTTACCTCATCAGTGAAGATTGATCTTGTGGAAAAGCTTTGAACTATCACGACGTCAGCTTCTGGACTATATTAGAATGACTCGGCAGCCCAGACTATCATCCTTTATGAAACATTGCTCGATGACCATAGTTGAGAAGCTTATCCGATGGAGTCCACACCCTCGCCTCCGTAGTTGGGCTGTTTCTCTTTGCGGTGCATCGATCGGAAAGCAGGTGCGACTGACGGAGGTTCTTTTTGCTAACGTTCCTCATGGCTTTGGCAATCTCACACTGAGGGATGATGTATATATTGGACCGCAATGCATTTTTGACTTAACGGGTACCATTGAGATTGGTGCGAGAACATCGGTTTCTCCTGGTTGTCTGTTCCTCACCCATGCCGATCCAGGCTTTTCGTTCGGTAATCGCCTTTGTGAATTATACCCCCAGAACAATAGGTGGGATTCGTATCGGATCCGATAGCTGGATAGGAGTGGGTGCGATAATTGTCTCCGGGACTGAAATTGGTGAGCGGGTTGTCATTGGCGCTGGCGCAGTAGTTGTTGACAACATTCCTGACCGTTCTGTTGCTGTTGGGAATCCAGCTACCATCAGGAAAGGGATATCAAGGCATATTGTTAGTCCACTCGTGTTATCCTTTCCCATGGTGAGATACAGAGCAACCACATGAACTATAATATCCAGAATCTTAAAGTCTTATCTGTTTTGCTAGTTGTAGTTAGCCACTCTCGTATTCTGCCTTACAACATATGGGTTTCCGTAACGCTAGGAATGGTAGCTTTTAGTTCTCACTAAACCCTCCACCTCTGGTGGAGGACCCGGAGAGGTTCTACCGATCCGGGGTAAAATGAAATAGGTCCTTTCTCCGGGAAAGTCCCTCGAAAGGGAAGGAGAAAGAACCTATGCACGATTGGCAAAGTTTATCCCACGCGCGGTGGGAATGCAAATACCATGTTGTGATCATCCCGAAGTACCGAAAGAGGAAGCTGTACGGACAGATGAAGAAGCGCGTGGGAGAAGTGATAAGGGAGCTATGCCGACAGCGAGGAATCGAGGTGTTCGAAGGGCACCTACTTCCGGACCACATCCACATGTGCCTAAGCATTCCTCCGAAGCAGAGCGTAGCGTTTGCGATTGGCTTCATCAAAGGCAAGAGTGCTGTGCGGATCCACCGGGAACTCCTGGGGAATAAGCGGGTGACGCGCTGCACTTCTGGAGCCGTGGATACTGCGTGAGCACAGTTGGTCTGAACGAAGAGGTCATAAAGAAGTACATCCGTGATCAGAGGCCCTTGAGAAGCGTCAAGGGGAATTCGAGTTCGATAACTAAGAAAAGCTATGGGGGACTTTCCCACGCTTGAGCCCCCCTCGGGGGGGGGCACCTGAGGCCACCCGCTCTGCGGGTGGAGTCTCACTTTTACATCTGCTTACTTTACATCACAAAAATATAGTAATACATACAGCCTGAGATCCTTTTGGTTTGCCAAATTCGAGAGACTCTGCATAAAATTAGTCATCATTGACCTCTTCCTATTTATGCTCTTCATGATGGGGAAAGCAAAATATATTTACATTGCATACCGTGATCAACATATTTGGCATGAACGGCTTCCTAAATTGGTTCCGAGTTCCAAACCAAAGCCCTTTCGGAGCCGGCATGTGGTTTTTCACTCTATTGATCATTTTTTATGCGATCTGCCCTGCTTTGGAGTTAATCAATAGGAAGGATACCCTATCGAAGATTTTTACACTTGTGGTAATAATCATACTCTTCATCTTGAATCAAAATGTTAAATATGGGCATGCCCTTTGGATTACCGCTGCCGGTTTTCCACTCGGAGTCTTTTTCAGCAGACGACCATTCGTAATTGGGCTGAAATACTCGATCATTGGTTTTTGGGGTACGCTTATCGCTACGGGCGTTTTAGTGTACATTTTCAATATTAAGGAACTCAATTTCTTCCTGATTCTAACTCCTTTCATTCTTATTGATTATTATGGGGCATCCGGGTTTTTAATGGGTATACACAACATGTTGGGTTAAAGCCGGTCTGAAACGTAGAGTCGGAGCTGCTG
>PHBH01000019.1 GCA_002840535.1 Deltaproteobacteria bacterium HGW-Deltaproteobacteria-15
CAGCACGATGTCGGTGCCCGCGGTCAGGTCCGTCGCTCCAGCCACAGTAAGGATCGTCCCCACATCCTGCGTGATCCCGGCTCCTGCCGTCACATCCAGATTACCCGTCGCTGTCGACAGACCCAGATCGATGTCGTTGGCATCAGCAATATCCACGTTCACGCCGCTCGTGATTGCGACAGTCCCAAAATCGTTCCCCAAGTTGTTCAGCGTGATGTTGGTGCCCGCAGTAAGGGTCAGCAGACTGCTAGCTACTGAAATCGCTCCAACTCCCGCTTGGCTGATAGCGCCTCCCGCGATCAGCTCCAGCCCACCTGCCCCGGTAAATGTGGCACTCCCTTGAAAAGACAGATCAGTACCTGCATCCAAGGTGAGTTTGTTTGCCAGATCAATTGACACTCCATCCGCGATAGAAATGGATTCACTAGCCTCAAGCCGCAGCTGATTGGAGGTCAGTAGAGTGGTGATATGCCCATCCCCGATTTCCCCTGCTAAAGCCGGATCTGATGCTAGGTCCCATACACCATCAGCAGTGAGGTCATCGGTTCCGTTGTAAATAGTGTTATCACCTACTTTAATAAGGATGGTTTGGGGATCGAGAAGCAGCGTCCCCTTTATTCCGTTTACAGCGATGGTATCTACGTCACCGTAAAAGCCCAGGTTTTCCTTGCCGGAGATTTCAACAAAACCGCCGTCACCGCCGAGCGCGCCGCCCCGCGCGCTGATATCTCCATAAAACCTTGTCACCTCATCCGACCATACAATCACCCTGCCGCCGTCGCCGTTGGTGAGGGCGTCGGCTTTGATGCTGAACTCGGGGCTCACATAGGTCCTGGAGGCATTCATGATGCTGGGATTCTTGCCCTGGAAGTCGCCGCCCACGAGAACGGTTCCGCCGCCGGCATCTCCCGAAACATCTATAAGGCCGTCGCCGAAGAGCCCCACCTTGTCGCCGAGCACCTGGACGGTTCCGCCCTTCGCTCCCGCAACCTTCCCCGAGGCATCGAGGGTGCCGCTGTTGGCGACCACTCCTTCGTCCCCGCCCATCAGCTTGATCACGCCGTTTTCGTTCACCAGCGATTTGGCCGCGATAACGCCGTCATTGTTGACAACGGATTTGATGCTGTCGATTGCACTCTTGGCGCTGAGGATCACTTCCCCGCCGTCGGCGCTGATCGTCCCCTGGTTGTTGATGATCGCCTCAGCAGGATTGCCCTCCTGGTCCAGCACCACCCCCTTTACCTCTTCCTCGATGGCAAAGCTGATGAGGTTTTCCCCGTCGAAATTCAAGGTAACCCTTTCACCACCGCCGATGAATACCTTCCCCAGGTTGGCGGTAATGGTTCCCTGGTTCTGAACCGATGGGGCAATGAGGGAGACGAAGCCGCCATCCGCTGCCGTGATCGCGCCCTGGTTCACGATCGAAGCGAGGGACTTCCCGACACTCTGGGTAAAGACATTGTTGCCCTGAAGGAAATCCTCATTGGAAATACCAAGCGTACTTGCAATGAAGGAGTTCACATTGATCTGTCCGGTGGGACCCACCATGATGCCGTTCGTGTTGATCAGGTAAATTCTCCCATTCGCGGACAAGAGACCGTAGATCTCGGAAGGGTTCCCGCCAACGACCCGGTTCAGGGCAATGGACGATGAACTCGGCTGGAAGAACCTTACGGCTTCAGGCCGGCCAATACTGAAGCTCTGCCAATTGATGATGGCCTTGTTCGTCCCCTGCGTTATGTGCATGTTGTTGAGATCCGGCTGGGAGATACGGGCCTGTCCGGATTGCACCTGGGCCCCCTGGGGCATGGCGAATAGGTACGGTGGCGCAATCAGGAGGAAAGAGAGAAGAGCCACCCAAAAATGAACCCAGTTCCAGCCTGCTTGATCCTTTTTCATGACAGTGCCTCCAGGGAATTGAACTGCAGTTATCCGCAAACTTTCACGATAAGAAGGGCGTGATCAAAATCCGGCGGCAACATCGCCGGTCATCAGATAGAGAATCGTTCGAGTCGGTTTTTAAGAGATGTACCTAAACTTAAATCGATTTGGCGCGCAATTTTACAGTTATGCGCGAGGGAGCACAATCGGTAAAAGGTATCGTTTCGTTTCGTATTTTTTGAGTGTGAACCGGACGGTGGATCTACGTAAAAGGTAGTAGTTGAGGGGGAGCGAACAGGAACCCCCGTATTAGAAAGAGGGGGACAGCCCCTCGGTAGGAGCCCTCTCAGCCGTCTTTTCCGGAGCCTGTACCTGTAAAAGGATTCCAGGGCCGCAACTACCTGAAAATTCAACTTCACTATTTCCTCTACCCTCGGGTTCTCTGGCGCTGGCCGAACTGAGCACCTGCTCACTGACGCCCTTCAACTGTCTTGATTTTTTCCTTTGCTTCTTCGGTTCAGCCCTGAACCTGTGTCTATGCCTGGGCCTGTGAAACCGGCGCCTTGTTTGTGAACCTGGCCGGGCCGCAACAGATGCTAGAAGAACTGGTAGCTGGCCATGACATAGTAATAGGTGTCGCGCTGCTCGTCCTCCCGGTCGACCGGGAACCCCACATCGAACTTGAAGGAGAATTTTTCCTTGTAATAGAGCCGCAACCCTACCCCATAGCCGTGGAGAGCCTCCGAATCGTTTTCGCCCGGCTCCGGGTCATTGATATTGATATACCCGTGGTCAAAGAAGACGGCCAGCTGCACCATCTGCGCGATCCTTTGCCCGAAGAGGCTTTTCTGGCCAAGGAAGGGGGGGGCGAACATCAGCTCGGTGGAAACTGTGTAGCCCGAATCTCCAATAAAAAGCGCCGGCTCGTGGCCTCTTACGCTCCCATAGCCTCCCAGCACGAATTGCTCGTACGGAACCACTCTGGCACTCGTCATCTGGCCGTAAAACCTCACCAGCAGATTTACCGACTCGTAGAGTCTCTGGATCCGGGCGAGACTGAGATTCATCTTCATGAACTTATCTTCCTCCTCGGCTCTCAGCCGGCTGGGAGGAATTTCGTCATCCGGATCGAGATCTCCACCAGTAAAAGTGAACGAAATAAAATTCTTTCCTAGGAATCGATCAAGATTGTCGAAATCAAAAGACATGTAGAAAGTGTTCACCTCATCGATGCTGCGCTGCTCGTCCAGGATGAAATTTTCCTGATATTTGTGGTCCCAACCGAGCGTGAAGTAGAAATTCATGTTCCGTGATCTGACGAGGGGAGTGGAGATATTTGCGCCGTACATCTTCGTGTCTCCCTCCAGGCCCAGATCCGCAAACTGCTGCCCTACGGCATAATTGGCTTTGAGGTACCTGAGATTGATGGCGGAGCCGAAAGTGTTCACAGGTAATCTGTAGGACACGCTTCCGAGGGCGGATTCGTTCATGTCATTGCCGGTCAATCCCCGGAGCTCGAGGGACGATCCCCACCATGGATCCGTGAATTCGATGAAGGAACCGTAACGGTGTCGGCTTATCAGTTCCGATCCAAAGTTGTTGTAATCGGCTCCCCATTTGAAACCGATTTGGTCCTTCGTGTGGAGTTCGATATCCGAGGTCCCCGGCTGCTCCCCTTTTTTCAAAACGACCCGCGTTTCATTTTTTGGGATATCATTGGTCAGCAAGACGGCCCTCTCGAGGGCCTCCTCCTTGATGACCCCCTCTTTGATCTGAGGGATAAAGTATCGTTTGATGACGCGGTCACTATAGTAGGTATTCCCGGTCGTCGTGACCTTGCCGACATCCCCCTCCTGGATCACGATTTTCAAAACCCCGTCCGTGATCTCCTGTTTGGGAACAACGGCTTTGGCCAATATGTATCCCCTCTCCTGATAAGCGATGGTGACGAGATCTGCTGCTGCCTTCATTTCATCGAGCGTCAGCTCTCTGTTCGTGAATTCCCTCGTCAGGTTCTCCAGGGTCGCTGTATCTATCATCGAGTTGCCTGTGAACTGGAACGCCTTCACAAAAACGCTTTCCGCTCCAGTTGGCGGTTTCACGGCGTCGGAGCTCTCACCTCCACTCCTTGCAAAGACTGAAAGCCCGGAAAGACCGAGAAAAGAGAACGCGAGCACAATGACGATTGGGAGAAGAGACAAAGTTCGGTATTTGAGGATCACGGTTTTCACTCCTTGGCATAGAGTTCGTGACTAGCCGGCTTTCAGTAAGCCCTCTAGGAAGGCGCCCTTTCTCGCTTTTCAGGGAGGATTGGATGTAGAAAATGGAGGAACAGCAGGTCGCTTCGACCTACAGAGAGAAGGTTGTGCGCGTTGGTTCTTTGATCGTAATTCACCCCAAAAAGCCTTCCCTTGGTATTGGGTGGGTGAAATTTACTTCACTCTTTCATCATTTAAATTGTGAAGGAAAGACTTTACTTAAATGCGCGCAAAGAGAACCAAAAAAATCCCTAAAAGTCAATAGCAAAAACTTCTAGTGCAAATAATTCCCGGCACGTTCTGTCCCAGGATCGGTTCCGACTGCCTCTTGCTCTATATCCTTATCCCGCCACGACGAAAGTGGAGGCTCCATTTCACGATCCGGAAAGAGTCCTTCCAGGAGGTCACTGCGGGTCTGTCCTTTTATGATTGACTTGCCAAGGGAAAATAATCTAAATTCGCCTTTGATTAGGCCCACAAGCAAGTCTCGGAAGTTCATACAAGAGTGAGCGATGCTTACCTGAGATGCCGGTATGCAGCAGATGGAGAACCTCGAAGAATTCACCTGGCACACTTCCAAGAATCTGAACACTGGGTCGTTTCTCCGGGGAATCGGACTGGTCCTTGCGGCAATTCGGCGGCCGATCCTTTCAAATGTTCCGTCAAAGTGGATTTCTTCCTGCCGCACCGGCTGGTGCAATAACAGGACATTGTCTTTTAACAGACATACGTTAAGCAACATCTCCTCCCCACGAAAAAGACGGATGGGGAAAATCATTGCAGGCATTCTTTTCATGCTCTCTTTAGCCCATGTCGGGGTGGTTTACTCCGAGGACAAAACATTCTACAGTATCCACATAGCTTCCTTTAAGGATCTCGAATCTGCCGGAAAATTTGTGAGCGATATCGGCAGCAAAGAAAAGATAGTGTTCTGGAAAGAAACCGATGTTCCCGGTAAGGGGATATACTTCAGGGTCTACACAGGAAGGTTTGAGACAAGAGAAGACGCAGTGACCGTGTGGAATAGAATGAACGATGCGGGTCAGGTGAGCTACTTCGGAGTACATAAGTTCACAGAACCTCTCGTCCAACCCGTGATTCCGGAAAGCCCTCCCCCCGCACCACCCGGGCGGGAGCCGAGCCGGCCTGAAAAGACAATCGGGAACAAGTCAGCGGCGGGCGCAGATAGATTTCTTGATAATAAGGACGGCACCATTACGGATCTACAAACAGGGTTGATGTGGGCTAAAAACGGGTGGCGGCTGGAGTTCTTTGCCGCAACGACTTGGGACGACGCGGTTCATAAGTGTGAGAAGTTGAAACTCGGAAATCACTCCAACTGGCGATTGCCCACCGTAGAGGAATGGAGGACGCTGCTCGATGGGAGCAAAGAGTGCCCGGCGCTCGTGGAGCCGAACCCCTTCAGCAATATGATCGTGCACATGCCCTACTGGTCGAGGACGGAGTTCACATACGGTACGGACTACACATGCGACGACGTTTGTCCGATAAGGGCATATACAGTGAGTCTTTACTACGGAAATATTCAAAATAGAAACAAGAATGAGCGGGCATTTGTCTTGCCGGTACGCACTCAACAATAGGTCGTAATGTCTCAAGAAACTGAAATGACAACTATCCTTTTCGCAGACATATGCGGGAGCACGAGAATCTATGAGAGGCTGGGCGACGCTGCCGCCCAGAAAATCGTATCCGAATCCCTGGCAGTCCTGTCCGAATCGACCGACAAACATTGCGGAAAGGTTCTCAAAACCATAGGCGATGAAGTGATGTGCACCTTTCCTACTGCAAAGGCCAGTATAGACGCCGCCTGCGACATGCAAAGCAGGATCTCGGAAAAGTTCTATCCAGGGTATGGCCGTATTTCCGTAAGAATCGGTCTTCATTTCGGACATGTGATCAAGGAGGGAAACGAGATCTTCGGCGATGCGGTAAATGTGGCGGCTCGTGTTGCGGCGCTGGCGAAATCCGAAGAAATCATCACGACCCAGGATACGGCCGACCTGCTGGCATCGGAAGGTGCAGATTTCACCCTGCGGAGAATTCAGCGGATTGCGCTTAAAGGGAAGGATGAGGCGACGGATATCTATGAAGTTGTCTGGCAGGACAGCAGCCTGACCCACATCGGGCTATTCTTGAGCACACCGGAAGTTCGTCCGGTTCGTCTGACCTTGCTGACACAAAATCACGAAATCGTCTTAGAGGCAGTGACCAAACCTTTTACAATAGGCCGAAGTAAAAAAAACGATATCGTCGTGGAAGACGAGTTTACGTCAAGGCTTCATGCCAGAATCGAGTGCCGGCAAGGGAAGTTTTTCCTCTGCGACCAAAGCATCAATGGCACCTATGTGCACTACAAAACCGGTAGAGTGGTGCATCTCCATCGGGAAGAGATGATTCTTCCCGACGAAGGAACCATCAGCCTGGGACGTGACCTCCCTCCCGAAGCAAAAGAGACGATACGTTTCGAGGCAAAAAGCCGCGCTCCCAAGTAAATCAACCGCGCTGAAACACTTGTCCGCACTCCCCGCTCTTCGAACAGGCTTGCCGGTACTCGCGTCACCAGCGCTCAGCGATTAATTTCCGGCGACTCCACGGGAATCACGTTGCTCAAAGACTTCATACCGCTGGCACGAAGATTTGCCCAGTACCAGGGGAAGTTGTTCCTGGTGCCCAATTCTTTGGCATAACGAATCGGTATGGCAAGGTGTCTCGTTTTGCCCGCTATGGTTTTCGGGCTTGACACGCCGATGACCTGGCCTCTCATGTTGATCACCGGACCGCCGCAACACCCCTGCTGAACAGGAGAAGTCATTTCAATTAGCTTTTTGCCGTCCGGCATGACGTGTATGGCCGATACAAGCCCCTCACCCACGATCCGATCCTCGCCATTCCGGCTTCCGAGCACAAGAAGGCGTTCACCTAAGGTGGGCAGCGCCTCGGAGATATCCAGCCGGGGAGGACGCTCCCTCGGAATATCCAGGAGAACCTTCACCAGGTCCAGGCTCTCATCTCTTGCAACAACCCTCTTGATGGGATATTTCCCGCCACCATAAGCCCTGACGGAAACATTCGTGGAATCCCCCTTGAACACCTGGCTGCTGGTGAGAAGATGCCCGGAATCATCCATCAGAAACCCGCTTCCGCTTGTCGATCCGGCGCCCCCCGGCTCCAGGACAAAAGCTAAAACAGCCTCCTGCTTCCCCTCAAGGTTGAAATCGAATCCGCCTGCAAGACAGAAAGCTGCCAAGTACAGGAGGATGAATACCGCAAAGCACCCGCTCCTTAACACAGTCGTCCTTTTCATATTACAAGCCCCCTTCCGGCCTTCAGCCGCAGACATGAATGTCCTTTTCAGTTCAATGTGAGAAAGACCCGTGGAAGAGATAATCCCTGCGGGTTCCGAAACAAATCGGAAGAAGTGTGTATTCGGGCCTACATAGACTATTATTTTTTTGCTGATGCGTATCTCGCAGTAAGCGCTGCATGGGGGCACGGGCACACGCCCGGGGAGGGAAATACCCACGAAAAGCAATGCCCCCGATCTAAAAAAAGACCGAGGGCAGAGGGAAGGAGTGTTGGGTCACTCGCCTGTAAACTTAACATACGAAAAGATCAGAAGTGCATCAGTTCAATCCTGTATTTTTACCTGAGGATCACGGCAGAAGTGCGTAGCCCGATAAACTGTCGCAATGCCCAATCCGCGTTGTGCTCTTGGAGGTGCTGCTTTAGATTTTCTGAGTGGCCAATGTAACGCTCGTCGGGCTTGCTTACGCTTTCCAGGACGTAAGTGTAATTAAATCGCACCATCCTTCGCTCGTGAACAAAGCGTACGAGGCCGGACTAGAAACACAACGTCCTCCTTCGCTAAAGCTATGGAGGACACCATCCTTCGCCCGTTCGCTTAAACGGGATCTTTGGTTTTCTCTCATTCTCTCTGGCCTGCCATCCGTAGCTCGTGAGCAAAGCGAACGATCAAAGGATGGTGGAGGCGGGGGGAGTCGAACCCTCTCACCTATCTGTAAAATCAGCAGTTTACAAAAATCCTGGCAAAACCCCGGCAAAGGTGGATACACTTATTCAGGCTGGTCGAACCGAGGTTAGGGATCGCATGAACCGTTGGCTCGAGAACTCGGAAAGAAATCTTCTGCCGTTGAGTAGGGGCGATAGCTTTGATGAAGCGTTGGGGGAGTGGTTCTTTACCGGGGCGGTTTTCGACTATGAAGTGGAAGAAGTTCGGTGCCAACTCTGCGAGCAAGTCCATCTATCGCATCACTTCGAGATAAAAAATTCCCTCACCGGGGGGTCTCTTCTGGTCGGGTCAAGCTGCATCCTGAAGTTCAGCGGAATTCAGGTTCGTGACTACAGTGGGAGAGTCATTGTTGATTCCGGGGAAAGAAAGTCCAGACTCCTGGAGGTGGTCAAAGGGAAGATTATCGAATCCCGGTTAGAGCCGCTTAGAAAGCTTTGGGCTGTGGACGAGTCAAATCGAAGTAAGATCCAAGAACTTGCGGAAAGCCTTAAATCAGATGCTGGGGTGCCACCGAACGACTTGCTCTTCTTGCTGAAGCAGATGGATTCGCATGAAATACCGTATCCAGCCAAGAACTACAAAGTGAGCCTAAAGAGTTATAAGGAAAGAAATCAAATCTTCGTGATGAAGGCGCCAGGTTTACAGATGATTATTCCCGCGCTCTCGAGATCACAGTTGATGAAGGTATACGCCTGGAGGAAAGACCTCCATCTAAAGTAAACCATTCCTACCTATACCGCACGCAGACCCCCAAAAAGAGGGAAAAATTATCAAAATTTTTCCCTAGCGCTCTCACCCATGAAAAACCCACTTTAAACAGAAAACGAATATCCCCCCCAAAAAAGTCTTGACATATTTAGAATTGTCAATAGACTGCGCCATATGTGCGTTTCACTATTTTACACATGTGAAAAATATGGGTGAAAATGATGAAGAAAAGAAAAGGAAGACCAAAGGCGGTTGAGGCGAAAAAGCAATACACGATTATGCTCCGGCCAAGCGTCGTGGAAGAGATCGACCAATTAGCAGAAGAATTGAAAATGACCAGGAGCCAATTAATGTCCAACCTAATCCAAGTGGGTTTGGATGATGCGAGGGTCTTCAAGAAAGCAGGGCTCTTCAAGGTAATAATGGCTGGAGGGGAGATCGCAGAGAAACTAAGAAAGGCCTTCTTCACTGGAAATCTGGACTTCCTCGAAGAGGATGATGAAGGGGTAATGCACAAGTAGGAAAAAATGGAAACAGGTTTTGAACATCTCAGCAGTATCATGAAGACGGTCTTAAGCGAGCTGGTGAAAAATTCCACAAGGACAGCGACTGCGGCCGAGGCCTCCCCAGGTCCCGAGGAGAACCGGGAGAAAAAGGCCGATGCTCTTTGTGGAATTTTTTGCCAGCTGAAAACAATGGAGGATCTCAGCAACAGAGTTTAACCCCAAAAAAGAAGAAGCCAAGTGGCGTCGATTCCCCAATCTCAGCACTTGACTTCTCCTGGTGAGGGCCTTTCGGCCAGCTCAATTAGAGGGTAACAAAGCTCGCTGAGCGGGTCAAGGGCTCTCCTTCGATGGGAAAGGAGGGCTTTTTTTATGGGTGAAGTTGGTTCCTCTATACTTGAAATAACAGGTCGTAATGTAGCTAGGCATCTGCAAGGGGGAGGGTTGGGGGTTGCTCAGAAGTGTCGGTGCGGGCTGGTTTGGTGTCCGGCGTGCTGGAGGCGAATTCATTCGAAGCGCCATGCTGAGGTGATGAAGGATTGGGATTGGAAGCGGGTAAGACACGTAACTCTGAGCTTCGATCCTGGGGAGTTCAAAAATGGGCGGGAGGCATGGGAGCACGCGAACGATCACAAGTCAATCGCCGGGCTGGTCCGGAACATCGAGAGAGGGAAGAAGGTCTGGGACAAAGAGAAGAAAAAGTGGGTGGTCTTATATCCGCCTTTGAAGGTCCGTGATTGGAAGTGGTTCCTGGAGTGGCATCAAAACGACTTCCCTCATTACCACCTGTTCCTAGAAATGGAGGATGAGGGGAAAGCGGGGATGATCGGTGAGGATCGGATTCATCATTACTGGCGGAAGGGAAGATGGATCAATGAAGACTACATCAAATCTGAGGAACACTGGAAGAATCAGACTGGGTACTTCGAGAAAACAGGTTACTTCGCAAAGGATAAAGAACACCAGGGGCGGCTGCCAGATTGGGCGATGGATGTTCCTGGGCTGAAGATCCGGCGGGGAGGATCGAAGGCACATAAGCGGGAAGAATGGGGAGCTGACCTGGCTGAAGAGAAAACAGAGGGAAAGGAAAAGCAGTTGCCGGGCGGTTTGATGATTGATGGGGATACCGGGGAAGTTCGGGAGTTGCCTGGAAGTGAAAAAGTAAAGACATACAGAGGGCGGCTTGAGGCCTGCGGGGAGTGTACTCGGATCCGGGTGTATGGGAAAAACTGCTATGCCGAAGGGGTGTTCAATGTTCCGTATTCAGATCTGAAAAAAGTCGTTCCTGGAGTCTACAAGGAGGGCCAGGGATATGAATTCGAGATGAGCGAGAAGCTCCTCGCGGATCTCTTTGACCTTGTGCGAAGTGTCCAGGTTCTTCGAGGTGGTTTTTCGGATGTCATGAAGCATTTCAGGTTTACAGAATTGCGCAGATAGGCCGGCCAAATGAGATTGACACCCTTCGAGAATCCTACTAACCTTTGCCCCAAAAAACCGGGGGGTGAATGGTGTATGCTCGGAGGGATTTACTCTGATCAAACTTGCCCGGTCTGCGGGTCCAGGTTCACGGACAATTTCAAGAGCGGTCTGAGCTGCCCGAATCACCCGGAACAGCAGGCGTCAAGATTCCGCGTTTACTTCAAAGGCGTGAGTAAGCGCTTTGCATCCTACTTGGAAGCCTCTCGGCACCTGACCGGCCTTCGGTTCGAGACTGACAACGGGAAATTCGATCCGAGGGAATACCGGAAGAGCCAACCCTTAGGTTTCGAAAATCTCTCCCTCCAGTTCCTGAAGATCAAAGAAAAGGAAGTCAAAAAATCTTCATACCGGAAAATCGCCGATCACCTCTACAAGGCTTCACAGTTCTGGGGGAACATCAGTATCAAGGAAATCGGCTTCAAAGAGATCCAGCTTTTCTTTCTCGCTCTGGAAGGCCTTTCCGACAAGACAAAGCACAATCACCTTTCATCACTGCATGGCTTCTTCGCGTGGCTCAAGAAGGCAAGGGTTATTGACTCTATCCCTGAGTCCCCGGAGATCCGGTTTGAACTGGCCTGGCGAAACACCGTCGACAAAGAGACCCAACGCGCAATCATTGATGAGGTTCGGCGGATCTCACATCACATCAACCCTAAGATCTGGATCGGGATCAAGTTCCTCTCGACTTACTTCAACCTGCGGCCTGGTGAACTCCTCAACATCAAAGAGGGAGAGATTGACCTTAGACAGGGGGAAATCCTGATCCCTCACCCTAAAGAAAAACGGCCGAAAAAGGTCTTTCTGCTTCCTGAGGATGTGGAGCTGCTGAGATCCCTTCCCAGGGGCCTGCCGGATCTCTACTTCTTCCGACACGGAAAAGGACTCAAAGGAGTAAAGGCCGGGGAAAGGTTCGGAGAGAAGTACCTTTACAAATGGTGGGTCAAAGCCTGCGAGAGACTGAAGATTGAAGGTGTGGACCTATACGGCGGCACTCGGCATAGCACAGTCAAAGAGCTGAGAAAATTCAGAACCCCTGAAGAAATCAGGCTCGCCAGCATGCATAGCACCAACAAGGCTTTCGAAAGATACTTCCAGGTGGAACCCGATGACTTGAGAGCGATCTATAGAGATACTGAGAATTTTAACGAATTAAACAATGGAAAACCATGATAAGTAATCGCTAAACGCTTGCGAGATGGTTAAGAGCGTGGCACTTATTTTGCACTTGAAGTTGGCGGATCAATTAAACGGCAGATTCTCACGAAACGAAAATGTAAAGTATTTTATGTCAGTATCCGATAAAAAGTTGACTAGACTTCTCCTTGTGTGACATTTTAAGGATACTTTTCTGTGAAAATGCTTACCAACCAAAAATACAGGAACTACCCTATATCATTCTCTGTAAAAAAATATAAAAAGTACTTGACAAGTAAAGTTAATTATGTATAGTTATGCAATTTTAGTTTAACCTAATCCAACTCAATCAACTTAACTTAGGTACAATTAACCACAAAACAACAACTGAACAAGGGGCGATGTACAAAAAAGGAGGAAAGGGACAGGAGGAATCGCTCCCTAGCCTTACCCTGGGTGGGGGAAAGAAAGGGAGAGAGAAATGACAGACGAAAAAAGGAGAGAAAGAATAGAAGAACTCAAAAAACGTTACGGAGTGGTTTCTCTAACTGTGTCTGCAAACGAGCAAGAGAAGGAGTACATCAGGTCGCTACGTGAATGGGAAAGGAGATCCAAGAAATCAAACATGATTCTTCATGGCCCTATTCGCTAGCAGTAAGAATCACTCGAACGTAACTTTCAAAAAAGGCATGGTGCAAACAGTCATCATGCCTTTTTTCGCTGCGGAGACATTTTGAGTTGGCTCTACATCAAGAAGTGGTTCAAAGGATCAAAAATGAGTCCTATCAAATTTCCTGAACTTCCGCACATCGAAATGAACCTGGAGGGTCACTCGTTTTATTGGGAATTCCTAAATAAAATGGAACTTGAGCAAAATTTCCCAATGCACCGACTCTGTTCTTTAATGCGAAAAATGGGAGCTTCTTCCTATGTGATAGAAGAAGCCCCTATCTCTGGTGAACTGGAACGGGAATTCTTGGACTTGAATACATACTATGGCTCAGAAGGGAGCTTCTTTGCTTATAAGGTCTCTTTTTTAAAGGAGGAAGAGCTGATCAAGAACAAGGGGGCTATCTGTCTTGCATCAGCCATTGTAGTCTACTACCTGAATTCGGGTGCAGAAAATTTACGCAAAAGACTGGCATATGTCTACGAGGCTTTTGTAGCCTTTCCGAAAGCTGCAGGCTCAACTGAAAATCTTCTAAATAACTTCTACCATACAGGCAGGACTTTTGATGTTACTGCACTTGAGAAGCAGTTCAAAATAGCTGGAACATACTTTTGTCAACAAAATGGGTATACTAGCGTCTGCGCTCACTCTGCTCTAAAAATGATAATGAACTCGAATTCCTCTTACATTTCCTCGCTCGTCACAACTTCCCAAATTAACGATGTCTTAGGGATAGATCACGTGAGCAAGAAAGCGGACACGGGACTCAGAATAAAAGAAGAACTGGACCCAGTTTTAAATCATTTTGGCTTAAGCTCAATTTTGGGGAATTTTTTTGAGCGACCAGAAATGAACGTCTGTCAATACCTATACAGTGTGATTGAAAGCGGAAATCCAGCTCTTGTAAAATATGCAACTCGTAATGATTTCCATGCACTTCCTGTGATTGGCCACACCCTTAACACTGACGAATGGTTCCCTGAGGCGAATCTGGGCTATATCGGTCCAGGTGATAGTAATCAGAATTCAGAGGATTGTTTTAGATATCACCCTAGCAGCACGTGGGTTGATCATTTCCTTATCCATGACGATAACTTCGGGATGTACCTGTGTCTTACGACAGGAGCCCTCAAGAAGATCACCTTGCCTTCCTATGATCCATACATGAGACCACACAGTGTCATTGGGGTTTATTCAAGAGTTAATCCAAAGGCATCTCCTGGAGTGATCGAGCCAGCTGGGGCTATTGTGCTAAAGAGCGTGATTTGCGATAGTTACAAAGACAGCATTCTTGATTGGGGCAAGAAGCTGTACCAGGTGTGCTCAACAAGCTCTTCCGAGCACCTTGTTTTAAGGACTTTATTGATAAAAAGGACGGATTATGAAAAGCATCTTGTGAGCCTCTCTGATCACAAGAGAAATAAAATATCAAATGCCATCCTGGAAAATCTTAACTTACTGCCGGAATACTTTTGGATGACCGAATTCACATTGCCTAACCTCTATACGGCTAATAAAACTAAACTAGGCGAAGCGCTTTTTCACACCGATTACATTGAAAAGAATGATGAAGAGGAGCAAGGAGAAGAGAAAGAGGACAAACGTCTAAACTCAATGCTCGCAGCATTTAGAGGACCTGGTAAGTTCCTTCTAAGAAGTGATACAAAATCGGAGTTTGTACCTATTCCTGACACCATAATCAGCCATGTCGATCTGTTTAGGAGCAAATCATCATTCACTTGTTCGGAATGGTAAAGAAATGAGAATAAAAATCAAGAAGCCAGAGGATCGCGTGAAAGCCGTTATTGTGACAGGCGATTACTCCGAACAGCTTCTGGATCGACTCTCAAAGAGACAGTTGGTAGTATCTGTAGTTGGTGAGGTCCTAGCTTTCGTTTTGATTGTTGGCGGATTTCTTCTAGTGATCTTGCAGAGCGCTGGGTACGTTAATTGGATTGTTCGATTTCCGGGTATAAATATCGAAATAACTGCGACTTACGTTGGAATTGCTGCTATTCTCGTCGCTTTACCTGTCCTATGGATTACCAAATTTCATGTAAAGTTGAAGAATAGGAAATGGTGGTGTCTCTGTCAAAAAAAGTGATTGGACTACTGGCAAAAAAATGGCAAATGTTTTGCCTCCTGCGAGAACCTTAAGTTACTGAAAATAAATGTTTAGTTTGGTGGAGGCGGGGGGAGTCGAACCCCCGTCCGAAAGTATTCCACTTAAGCGTCTACAATGCGTATCCCGATATTTTGTTTTCGCCTCCAGGTCCCCTACCGGGAAGGGTACCTTGTAGGCTAACCTGTTTTTATTTTGCTCACCTACCAACAGGCGAAATGAGGCAAGCTATCCTGCTGTGTCGACGCCCGATTCAACCCCGCAGGAAAGATCGGTCGGACGTTAGCTGCCTAAGCAGCTAAGGAGTACGCGTAATCGTCTGCGTTTGTGTTTAGTCCATCTGTTTAACGAGATCAGATGGCATCTCGGCATGCAACTTAAGTTTCCATACCCCCGTCGAACCCGTTTCGCCCCCCTTTCGTGGGAATGACGTTTCTTATTCTAGATACTTTTGGCGATAAGTCAACCTCATCCTCTCTTTCGCTCCCGATCCAGATCCCTTTTCATTTCACGCTCTTTGAGCGACCTTCGCTTGTCTATCTTCTTCTTCCCCTTGACCAGGGCAAGATCGACCTTCGCAAGACCTTTGGTAAAATAAACGAGCAAAGGGATCAGACCGTATCCCCTCTCCTCGGTCTTTCCCATCAGTCGCCGGATCTCTTCCCTTTTCATGAGGAGCTTCCGCGTCCTGACCGGGTCCAGGTTCATGTGATGGGCGTAAGGGTAGGGGGTGATATGAAAATTGTAGAGGAAGAGCTCGCCTTTTCTGATCTTGCCATAGGCGTCCGTCAGATTGGCCCGGCCTTCTCTGAGGCTTTTCACCTCAGGCCCAAGGAGGACGATTCCCGCCTGATAGACCTCTTCGATGTTATACTCGAAAGTGGCCTTTCGATTTTTGCAGACTATCTTCTTTTCCATAACGGTCCGCCCTGAGGGCTATCGGCCTTTTCGCGCAAGCGGCCTCAGGTTTTCCCTTCGCGACCGTACGGAGAGATCCTTTTCGCCACCGTCCTGATTCAGGCTCTCTATCTTTGCATAGGCAAAATTCCGGACCTTTGTGGCAGTGTCCAGTTGCATGATGCGGCGAACGTCCGTTCTTGCCTCTTTCATGGAGATGGAACGGATAAGATTCTTGACCATGGGAATGGACCAGGGCGCCATGCTCAGATTGGTGATCCCGAGGCCCAGCAGGATAAAGGCAGAGAGAGGATCTCCTGCCATTTCCCCGCACACAGACACTCTGATACCCGCATCCTTCGCCGCCTTGATCACCTGCCGGATCATCCGGAGAATGGCCGGATGAAAGGGCTGGTACATAAAGGCCACGTGCTCGTTGATTCTGTCGATGGCAAGAGCATACTGGATGAGGTCATTGGTGCCGATGCTGAAGAAGTCCACATGCTTTGCCAGGATATCCGCCACGGCAACCGCCGAGGGAACTTCGATCATTACCCCTGTTTCTATATTCCGGTTGTACGCCATGCCGGCCCTGTCCAGGTCCGCCATCACTTCGCCCAGGATCTCCTTGGTGTCCAGAATCTCGGTAAGGCCGGAAATCATGGGAAACATCATCTGAACATTCCCGAAGGCGCTGGCCCTCAGAATCGCCTTGAGTTGTGTCTTGAATACCTCTGGCTCCTTCAGGCAGAACCGGATGGCCCGAAGCCCGAGCGCAGGATTGGCTTGCTTGGCATGGGCCAGATCCGGAGAAAACCGGTCCCCTCCCAGATCAAGGGTCCTTATGACCACAGGGGCCGGGGACAGGATTTCGGCCACCTGCTTGTAATCCTCGAAGAGCTCGTTTTCGGTCGGAAGCGCCAGGCCGCGCAGATAGTGGTATTCGGTCCTGTAAAGGCCGATCCCTTCCGCCCCGAGATCTTTTGCCGCAGTCACCTCTTCCAGAAACTCGATATTGGCCCGGAGCTCAATCAGCTGCCCATCCAGGCTCTCTGCAGGGAGATGGCTCAGCCTGATGATCCTGGACTCGTACTGCTCATGCTGGAGCTGCTTTTCCTGATACTCGATGATCAGGTCGTCCTCCGGGTTGATGAATACCTCGCCTGAGGCCCCGTCCACGATGAGGAGGTTTCCATCCTGCACCCGGTTGGTGACGGTTTCGAGCCCCACCACAGCGGGTATTTTCAGGGATTGTGCAATGATGGCCGCATGGGAAGTCCTGCCTCCCACATCCGTAATGAACCCCATGACCTTTCCGATATCGATCGCGCTCGTGTCGGCCGGGGAAAGCTCGTGTGCGACGATGATGACCCTGTCGCTGAAGTGAAGAGTATTCTCGTCCTTTCTCCCTGCCAGGTTTCGGAGAATCCGCTCCGCCACCTGTTCAACATCGGCTACCCGCTCACGCAGGTATTCGTCGTCTATCTGGCTGAAGAGTTGCCGGATATGTTGCACCGACTTCATGAGAGCCCACTCGGCGTTGATCTTTTCGTTCAGAATGGCGTCGATCGTCGCATTCAGGAACATGGTGTCTTCCATGATCATGAGGTGGGTGTCCAGAATGAAGGAGTGCTGCTTGATCTGATCCGGCATGCGGTTCTTGTAGGCGATGATCTGCTCTTTCGCCGCCTCCAGTGCGCGCTTGAATCGTTCCGCCTCTTTGGACACCGACTCCTCGCTGATCAGGTACTGGTACAGTATCTTGACCCTGGACCTGTCCACGAGCCGGGCCTTCCCGATAATAATGCCGGGAGAAACGGCTATGCCCTTCAACCTGGTTGTCATCTCACCTTGTTTCTCGGTCACTTCATTCACCGAATCTCTGTTCGAATAAGTGGGTCATTGCTTCCATCAACAAATCGGCATCCTCTCCGACGGCCCTCAGCTGCACCTCAGTGCCTTTTGGACAGGCCAGCGTCAGCAGACTGAGTATGCTGGAGCCCTCGACTTCATGCTCATCCTTCTTGAAGTAAAGCTTTGACCTGAACTGTCCTGCCAAAGCTACAATCCTTGCCGCACAACGGGCATGCAAGCCAAGATCATTCTGTATTCTGAGATTCCTTACGACTTCCATCCAACCGAGATCAGCCTCTTTCCGGTCCGTCGAATGCTGGATTCCTACCGCTCTTCCGCAGGGATGGACTCCTTCTTCCCTCTCCTGAAGGAGAGGCATGCCTTGTATACTCTTCTCCACGGCACGCCTTCTTCTTCTGCGATCCTTTTTGCAATGTCCTTCACACTCATTATATTTTTGCTCATGAGTTTCTCAATCGTTTTCTTAATTCTTTCATCAAGGACGATCTCTTTGTCGCCCCCCGCCCTTCCTGCCACTACAATGGTGTACTCTCCCCTCGCCTGATTCCGGTCGATTCTTTCCAGAAGATCGCTGACCCGGCCGTGGATGACCTCCTCGTGAATCTTTGAAATCTCCCTGAGGAGAACCATCTCCCGGTCTCCCAGGATTTCGAGGACATCCGACAGCATTTCCTTCACCCGGTGAGGCGCCTCGAAGAACACGAGGGTTCGAGAGTCGGAAGCCAGCTCCTCGAGCTCTGCCCGTCTCTTCCCTGACTTGTTAGCCGGAAATCCGAAGAAAACGAATTTCTCGCCCCTCATGCCCGAAATGGAGAGGGCTGCCGTCACAGCAGAAGGTCCTGGGATGGGGGAAATCCTGATTTCCGCTTCTGCAGCCTGTCTCGCAAGCAGAACCCCCGGGTCTGAAACACCGGGGGTGCCTGCATTCGTTACGAGAGCCACATTCGAACCGGATTCCAATCTTCGGATCAGTTCCGTCCCTTTGAACCTTTGATTGTGCTGATTGTAGCCGGTCACCTTCGTCTGAATTCCGAAATGCCTGCACAGCACCCGGGTATGTTGCACGCTCTCGGCTGCAATCAGATCGACCTCCTTCAGCACCCGGAGTGCCCTGAGGGTGATATCCTCCAGATTGCCGATGGGAGTAGAGACCACATAGAGGGTGCCGGTCCCTCCGCTTCTGAAGGTTTCCTCTCCATTTTCGTGAGGCTCCACACTCCCCCACTGCCGGTCATGCCAGTTCGGTGTTCAGAGTTCAGTGAACTTCAGCCCCTATTGGCTGCTGCCGCTTCAGCGACGGGTTTCCCCCGGCTAAGACCCGGCAGGAAAAACCCTGATTTCAACACCTTTTTCTTTTCGCTTTGCTCTATGCGCCGTGCGCATTTTTTCAGCAGCCTGCTAATACGCCAGGTCAAAGGCATTCTTCACGACCTCAATTTCATTCGCTCCGTCGCTCACGCGCACCGCCACCACATCAAACCTGGATTTTACATTGCAGCAATTGTTGGCCTTCATGTAGGCAAGCGCCACCTTTGAGAGTTGTCTTTTCTTTCTGTCAGTCACAGCCGACTTGGCGTATTCCAGGCTTCTGCCCCTTGTTTTGATTTCGACAAACACAAGCGTTTCTCCGTCCTTTGCGACGAGGTCCACCTCCCCCAAGGCACAACGGTAGTTTCGGGCAACACACCTGTATCCCAGGCTCAGGAGCTTCTCCAGGGCCAGCATCTCTCCTTCCCGGCCCAAATCCAGTCTTTCTCTGGTCAATCACATACCCCTCTGAAAGATGTCCGGTGGATCGGGCAGGGGCCGTGCCGCTTCAACGATGCCTGATGCCGGGGTGTGGCATACCCCTTGTTTTCAGAGAACCCGTACTGCGGGAACTGCTCATGATAGGCGCACATGAGCCGGTCTCGATACACTTTGGCCACAATCGATGCGGCGGAGATGCTTTGACTGAGCGAGTCCCCATGGACAAGGCATTTCTGTGGAAACGACATGGGGATCCCGTGTGGTCCGTCTACAAGACAGAGGTGAGGCGCCGGAGTCAGGCAAGAGATAGCCTTTTTCATGGCCCTCAAAGAAGCTTGAAGGATATTGATGTCATCGATGACCTTCTCCGAGACTACCCCCACCCCTACCGCAACAGCCTCTTTCTGGATCAGGCAAAAGGATTCTTCCCTTGCCTTCTCGGTCATTTGCTTGGAATCCTTGATTCCCGGATAGGTTACCCCTTCAGGCATGATAACGGCTGCCGCCACCACAGGACCGGCAAGAGGGCCTCTTCCCGCCTCATCGACGCCGGCAATCCATTGGTAACCTGCATTGCGCGCCATCGACTCGTAATAGAGAGGGTCTACTTCCACCGGGAACCGGCTTCGGGGGAATAGAGGTAGGTCGCTCACTGATTTCCGTCAGACCCGCCCGGGGATGGTGCTCTCAGGACTTGACTTGCACCCAGCCAAGGCCATGACTTCTTACACTCGCCCAGGCATTTGAATCAGGTTCTTTTTTCTTTGATTCGGGCAGCCTTACCCTTCAGATTCCGCATGTAATAAATCCTGCCCCTTCTCACCTTTCCTCGGGTCACGATTTCTATTCTATCGATGTTGGGCGAATGAATTGGAAACACCCTCTCCACCCCTATCCCGTAGGAGATTTTCCGAACGGTAAATGTAGCGCCGGTGTTTCCTTTTCTTCTTCTGATCACCGCACCCTGAAAGACCTGGATGCGCTCTTTATCACCTTCTTTGATTATCGCGTGAACCCTGACCGTATCGCCCGGCCTGAAGTCAGGGATATCGATCCGCATCTGTTCTCGTTCCAAAGCCTGTATGATGTCCATAGTCCCCTCTCCTCTTCTCAGCAGGTTGAAGCCGTCAGTATCCCGGTTACAGCAAGTTCACCTGCATAAAATTTATTGGAATGATTCCCGCTTCTATCCCGGGTTTCCTGCCAGCCTGTCAAGTATGATTGCGGCAGCCGCCCTCACGGAGAGATGGTTATATTCCGTACCCCCTTTAATTGGATCCAGAATGTAGTCCACACTCTCCAGAATCTCTCTGTCAAGACCCCACGCTGTACCGAAAAGCAGCAGGATCGCTTTGGAAGATCGGACCAGGCCCTTTGCCGCTGCGTAGGAAAGGGGTTTCTCTTCCTGTCTGGTTGCGTCCGTGGCGATCAGAAGGGGGACTTCCCCTTCCAAATTCCCTATATCTCCCACTGCTTCCTGGATCGACGAACAAACCCTCACCAGTTCCATGGCCTCTTTCCGGTGGGGGTTGTACGCTGCGCCGTACCCGACCTTCCAGTGTTCAAGAATCCTGGTTGCCAACTCCTGCTGGTCCAAAAGGGGCGTAATGATGTAGAATCTTCTTACCCCGTAGGTTCTGGCCGCCCTGGAAAGATCGTGAAGATCAAAATTCGTAATCGCCGAGGCGATCCTTTGTCGATTCTTGTTGTATACGGGATAATGAACCAGCCCAATATACAGTTTCATTTCGCAAGAGGAGTGGTTTTGCCGTTCTTCTCGACGCCTGCTTCAGTCAATTCTTTCCTGATCTCGGCAAGCAGCTCTTTGTCTTCCCGGTTTAACTCCTTTTTTTCGAGGAGGTCAGGCCTCTTCTGAAACGTCCTCCTGATGGACTCCGCCCTCCTCCACTTTCGGATTTTCTCATGATCGCCTGAGAGCAGAACCTCAGGAACCTCCTCGTTTTGAAAGATCCTCGGCCTTGTATAGTGAGGATACTCGAGCAAACCTTCCTCAAAAGAGTCTTCCAGGTTCGAGTTTTCCCCTCCCAGAACACCCGGGATAAGGCGAGTCACTGCGTCCGCAACGATCATGGCCGGAAGCTCCCCGCCTGTCAGGACATAATCCCCGATGGAGATCTCCAGGTCCACATACCCTTTTCTGATTCTTTCATCCACTCCTTCGTATCGGCCGCAGATCAGCACCAGTTGATCCATTCTGGAGAGCTCCCATGCAACCGATTGTTCGAAACGGATGCCCTGGGGAGTCAGCAGTATTACGCGTCTTTTCTCGCCGATCCTTTCTATGGATTGAAGGGCGCGAAAAATAGGCCCCGGCTTCATCACCATACCGTCCCCTCCGCCGTAGGGACGGTCGTCGGTGGTATGGTGCGGCCCCCGGGCAAAAGAGCGAATGTTGGTAAGCCTGATATCCACCAACCCCCTTCGAACGGCTCGGCCCACTATGCTTTCGTTCAGGAAAGGGGTAAAAAGATCGGGGAAAAGCGTGAGGACATCAAGCCTCATTCAGATCAAGCAGCCCCTCCACATCCGAGATGATCATTTTCCCGCCCGGAAGATCGATGTCCTCCACGACGCCGTGGACGGCAGGGACAAGGATTTCCGATTCTCCGTTCCGGACCACATAAATATCGTTGCTCCCTGTGGACAGGATGTTTTCAATCTCGCCGATATACGAGCCGGTCTTCAGATAGACTTCCAGCCCAATGATCTCATGCCAGAAGAATTCATCCTGATCCTTTTGATCAAGACCGCTCTTTTCTACATAGATGGAAGCCCCCCGTATCCTCTCGGCCTCTTCAATGGAACTCAGCCCCTTCAATTTCATCAGGAAGGCCCCCTTGTGGGGGTGGACTGAAACCACTTCCTCCGCCTGCCATTCACCACTGCGGTTTCGAAGAAACACCGCGCGACTTGCAAGGAAAGAATCCCCGGACTCCGCATAAGAATCGATGCGCAGAAGTCCACCCAGTCCGTGTGGCCGGAGCACCTTTCCCAGGAGAAGAAGGTTATCGGGCTCTTCTTTCAACTATTCAATGATCTCCAAAACGGATCTCTTATTGATCTTGGTAGAAGCAGCGCTGAGGATCGTTCGCATTGCCCTGGCCGTTCGACCCTGCTTTCCAATGACCTTGCCCAGGTCTTCCTTAGCTACCTTCAACTCAATCACAGAAGTCTGTTCGCCCTCGATCTCCGAAACTACCACCTCTTCCGGCTTATCCACCAACGCCTTAGCGATGTACGTGATCAAGTCCTTCATCTTTCACCTCCGTTCTCGAATTCACACCCACTTTCGGAGTAGCTTCCGGTATCCTAGAGCAATCCTTGATCTTTCAGGATAGCCCTCGCTGATTCCGAGGCGGTGGCCCCCCGCTCCAGCCAGTGCTGGATCTTATCCTTGTGCAGGTCAATTCGGGCAGGCTGGGTCTTGGGATCGTAGTATCCAAGGACCTCCAAGAACTTGCCATCCCTGGGAGACTGCGATTCGGCTGCTATCAGCCTATAGTAAGGCTTTTTCTTGGATCCCATTCTCGTCAATCGAATTCTCACGGCCATTGATCAAATCACCCCCTTTTTTTCTACATCGAACTGCTTCAGTGGAACATCGACGGAAGTCGCTGAAGTCCTTTTCTCGTGATATCTTCCATCATCTTTTTGGTCTGGGTAAAATTCTTCAGCAGCAGATTCACGTCCTGGATGCTGGTTCCACTCCCTCTTGCTATTCGTTTTCTTCTGCTGCCGTTTATGATTTTGTGATTGCGTCTTTCATCTCTCGTCATGGAGTTGATGATCGCTTCAATCTTGACCAACTCCCCTTCATCCGGCTTCAGGTTTTTCAACTCCTTGAGTTTGCCGAGTCCCGGCAGCATCCCGATGATCTGCTCCAGAGACCCGATCTTTTTCATCTGGCCCAATTGCGCGCGGAAGTCCTCCAGATCGAACTCCCGGTTCTTGAGTTTGCTCTGAAGCTTCAACGCCTCCTTCTCGTCAAAGGTGGCCTGCGCTTTTTCAATGAGGGAGAGCATGTCCCCCATTCCCAGTACTCTGGAAGCAACCCGTTCAGGATGAAACGGCTCCAGGGCGTCCATTTTCTCGCCCACCCCAATGAATTTGATTGGTTTGCCGGTGATGGAGCGGATGGAAAGTGCAGCGCCTCCCCTGGCATCCCCCTCCATTTTTGTGAGGACCACGCCCGTGATGTCCAGAAGCCGGTTGAATTCCTTCGCCACATTGACCGCATCCTGTCCGGTCATTGCATCGGCCACCAGCAAGATCTCCGCAGGCTCCACTCTCGCCTTGATTTTGACCAACTCGTCCATCAACGTCTCGTCTATGTGAAGACGCCCGGCAGTGTCGATCACCAGAACGTCGGAACCTGCGCCGGAACCCTTTGCCAGAGCTTCAAGACAGATGTTCTCGGGTTTCGCGCCGTCTTCCGAGGGGTGGACCGGAATATTTAACTGAGAGCCCAACTTCTTAAGCTGATCAATGGCAGCCGGCCGGTACACGTCCGCGGGCACCAGGTAGGGATTTCTCCCGCTCTTTCGGAGAAAAAGGGCAAGCTTGCCTGCGGTGGTCGTCTTCCCTGACCCCTGGAGCCCGACCAGCATCACGGAAAACGGGGTTCGCCCGGTGAGGTTGAGCCCTTGCCCGGATTCTCCCATCAGTTTGACGAGTTCTTCGTGAACGATCTTGATCACTTGCTGGCCGGGCGTCAGGCTGTCCAGCACCTCACTCCCTACGGAACGCTCGCGAATATCCTCAATGAATTTCTTGACAACCTTGAAATGGACGTCCGCCTCAAGCAAAGCCAGGCGGACTTCCTTGAGGCCATCGGCAATATTTTTTTCGCTCAGCTTGCCTTGGCCCTTCAGTTTTTTGAAGGTTCGGTTCAGTTTTTCTGTTAAACTCTCAAACACTCTCTGAGTTCCTTGACTCTGGACGAATTTTTCAAATTAACCTGTGCTTTTCCTCTTTGTCAAGCCAAAACCCGGGAAAGTCCAGTGATCTTTCCGATTTTCAAGATATTACCATATAGTAATACGCATAAAAACCTTTTTAGCCTGTAAAAAATCAGGAGATCGACATATTCAGGCCATTTTCCGATTGTATTGAATCCCCGAAAAAATTAAGATCGAACGCTCCCAGGTAAAGCTTTCGCTGGCTGTTTCCTCATAAAGATGCCGACAGAAACACTCCAACCCGATGTAGAATTGGAAGAAGGGCTGATCCGCCCCACTAAAAGAAGGATAGACCCGGAGGTGGGTCGGGATGCCGCTCTGGTCATCACCCGGGGTGATCTGGATCACTTGCTCGAGTTGACCAAGAAAAAAAGGCTTTCCTCTTTCGATATGGATTTTTTCAGGCTTCACCTGGTTGAAAAGGAAGGGGGCGGCACATTTTCCATCATTGGTCCATTCCTTGGAGCCCCCCATGCAGTTATGGGGATGGAAAAAATCATCGCGCTCGGCGCCAGGAGGAT
Organism: Deltaproteobacteria bacterium HGW-Deltaproteobacteria-15; assembly: GCA_002840535.1. Classification (GTDB taxonomy): domain Bacteria; phylum Desulfobacterota; class DSM-4660; order Desulfatiglandales; family HGW-15; genus HGW-15. The sequence continues at coordinate 24,831 of PHBH01000019.1, forward strand.
TTTCGGTCTCGGGTGGTGCGGGTCTCTTCAGCCGGATCTCAGGGTTGGTGATTTTGTCCTCCCTATCGATTCCCTGTGTGAGGAGGGGACGTCTGCGCACTACCCTGTTGCGGGCAGCAGTCCTGTTGCAGACAGGAACCTCAGCAGAAGAATGGAAATCCTGATCTCAAAATACAACAAGGGCTGCAGGAAGGGGACAGTATGGACGACGGACGCCCCCTACAGGGAGACACCTTCAAAAATCAGAAGATACGGTGAAAAAGGGATACTCGCCGTAGATATGGAGATGTCCGCCTTGATTACCCTTGCAGTTTATCGCGGCGTAAGTTTTCAGGCGCTGCTCGTAGTATCGGATGAGCTCTTCGAGCTCAGATGGCGGCCGGGGTTCAGAAATCCCGTTTTCAAGGAAGCCTGCCGGTCAGCCGGGGAAATCATCCTGGCGCTTGTCGATGCGCAGGAGGAGCAAGACCACCGGGCTCGGAACGTCGAGGTTTGAGCTGTGCACGAAATGCATCATTTGAACCGAAACAGCGAGCGCTAACGCGCAGCTTGCTGCAGTTGCCGTTTCCAAATTCGAAATCCGAATATCGAAATCCGAAAACAAATCCAAATTCCAATGTACCAATGAAACAACATAACTTAAATCGTTCTATTCTTGATTTTTCTATTGGGGTCACAAGTGCAGTGCGTCCAACTGTTGTTTACATTCTTTTGATGTCATTCCCGCGAAGGCGGGAATCCAACTGCGCAAAAAAGACTGGATTCCGGGTCAAGCCGGGAATGACGAAATAAGTAAAAGGACTTCTGTAGCACTACACTAGATATTGTTTCGAATTTCGGATTTCGTGCTTCAGGTTTGTGCCTCCATGCTGTAGGCTATCGGACCCGGTCCCGAGGAAATATGCTGAAAATATCTGATTTGAGAAAAATTGAGGAGTTTGACAGAAAAATAAGGGAAGTTCTCGGTCCGGACTCTCTGCCCGAGTACACTGTTGAACCGATCCCTTCGGGCGTGCCGATTCTACTCCTGTATGAAAGGGGAGCGCTTTCCGCAGTCTTTACAAAGGGTGCTCTCGCTGGGGGCCAGGATGTCACCCGCAATGTAAAGACCATTCTTTCTGTTCCTTTAAATCTGCATTCGATCCTTGCCGGCAAGGAACCGCCCGCTCGCCTGGAAGTATGGGGAACCGTGTATGCCGAAAGGAACGCGGTCAAAGCGGATATCGGTTACGAATCCATGACGGATATGGTCTCCGCATCCCTGATCGGAGCCGACGTGAGGGACACAGCCAGGTTCCCTCTCAATATGTTTTGCCACGGCGCCGAACAGGAATTTGAATTGAGCAGGTACATTGGTGCGTCATCCCATTTTGAGGTCATGCTGATGCTTCAGGATTGGGGTTTTCGGGTCAACAAACCTCATATCAGGCTCTGCTCAGGTATTACGGACGTGATCCAGGCCATCCGCACGGTGGAAGAGCGGAAAGAATCCTCTTATGATCTGGCTGGAGCCGTTGTGCAGTTGAATCTCCTGGCACAGCGATCCGCGGTGGAAGCGGCATCGGTTCTCAAAGGGGTCATTCAATACGAGATCAAGCCTCCACAGGGAGGCTGACGCAAAGACGAGCCAGGATTCTGTTCTTGGAGGAATGGGAACCGATGTCCGATGTCAGGATCCGATTGATCATAAAGGGAAGGGTGCAAGGCGTGTGGTTCAGGGAATCAACTCGGAGGCAGGCCGTTTCCCTGGGGCTTACAGGATGGGTGAAGAACAGACCCGATCAAACAGTGGAAGCACTGATCGAGGGAGAAGAAGACCGTGTCAGGAAGCTGGTGACATGGTGCCACCATGGGCCTTCTGCAGCCCGCGTGACCAGTGTTCACGAATCAGAAGAACCCTGGCAGGGAGAATTTGATTCCTTTGAGATAGTCTATTGATGATGAGGAACCCGACTATGAAACGTGTTTTTTTGATGGTGTCCTGCTCCTTGGCGTTCGTGGTTCTGCTTTCCACCGTGGGCTGCGGGAAAGCAAAGTCGATCTACATGTCAATAAGCGACGAGAACACCCGCGCAAGCGTCAGTACCGGTCCCGACAGGAGCGGGCTCAGAAAACGAGTCCTCCTTGTTCCGTTTCTGAATCAGGCCGCCATCTCGGAGAAGAGGATGGAAGAGATCACGTCACTGTTCGTATCCCTTCTCGAGAAGGATCCCCACATCCTGCTGGAAAAAACCACTGAACCGCTTCCTTCTACAATGAAGATGCGGTCGCCTCAATTCGGAATCGTCACCGATGCGGGCCTCGCCAAGAAGGCGGAGGAATTGGGCGTCAACGTCCTCATGACGGTTGTCGTGAACCCCTATGACGTAAGATTGAAGAGGACCGGTATATGGCCTCTCCGGAAGACAAAGCAGGAAGTGGACGTTTCAGTTGTCGTCAACAGCCTCGACCTTTTCAATGGAACGCTCTTTCTGAGCCATTCTGAAAACGAGAAGCTCGATTTGGCTATTGACGAGGATGAAGAGTTTGAGGAGGAAGTCTCGATCAAAAAGCCTGGGATGACGCAGCTGGATGAAAAGGTTTTTTACCGTACATTGTCCCGGATCCTTGAGCGACAAGCCGCGGTGGTCCAGTCGGCGATGAGGAATCTGCCGTGGACCGGAAGGATACTCTCTTCGGATGGGGATAAGATCATTATAAGTGCCGGGAAGAGGGTGGGTGTATCACCGGACCGGGTATTCGAAGTATTCGGCCGGGGGGACCAAGTCCGATCCGCAAGCGGGAAACCCATTTATCTGCTTGGCCCGAAAGTGGGAGAGGTCAAGACAGTCGAGGTGTCGGAACACTCTGCTGCCGTGAAACCTGTGACAGAAGCGCAGTATAACGTCGGGCAGATCATTAGAGCAAAGGGAAAGTAAGCAGGGCGTGTAATTCATTGTTCTTGGCTTTCTTACTGCTTACTGCTCACTGCTCACTGCTTACTCCTAAAATCTCCCTTGCATGTGCCAGTGCGCTTTCCGACACGGTCTTTCCTGCAAGCAGGCGTGCGACCTCTTTCACCCGCGCTTCAGGAGTCAACCTGGAGATGATGGTTGCGGTTCGCTTGTTCGCAACCTCTTTCGTTACGAGGAAGTGAGTTTCTCCTTTGCAGGCAATCTGGGGCAGGTGTGTGATGCAGAGGATCTGGTGGTATGCTGCAAGGCACCGAAGCTTCTCCCCGACCAATTCCGCAGTAGCGCCCCCTATTCCTGAATCCACTTCGTCGAATATGACGGTTTCTACAGAGCCCTTCCCAGCCAGTATCGTCTTCAACGCCAGCATGATTCTGGAGAGTTCTCCGCCCGAAGCAATCTTTGAAAGAGGCTTCAGATCTTCGCCTACATTGGTGGATAGCATGAATTCGACCCGATCCAGGCCGTCGGCTTTGATGCCTTTCATTGGACTGCTCGAGGGATTGGACGGGGCTTCGGCATCCATCATGGAGAACTTGACCGCGAACCGGGTTCCTCCCATGGCGAGAAGCCCGAGCTCGTCCATTGCAGCCTTTTCCAGACTCTTTGCAGCCTTCTTCCGCTTCTCCGACAACTCAACAGCCCGCCCGACGATCTCTTTTCCGATTCCCTCGATCGAATGAAAGACCCGGCCCAAAGATTCCTTCTTTTGATCGAGATCACTGATCGTTCCTGAAAGACTCGACCTGAATGCCAAAACCTCCTCAAGCGATGCGCCGTACTTTCTCTTGAGTCTGTTCAGTAACTGAAGTCTCTCCTCGACCGTTTCCAGACGATAGGGATCATCAGGTTCCCTTTCCTGCATTTCCCGCAAACTATAGGCGACTTCCTCCAGATCCACCTTAATGGAAGAAAGATTCTCCCAAATAGATCTGATTCCTTCATCCAGGTCAGTCCCTTTTTCCATTTTCCTCAGACAGGCGCCGACATTCGAAACCGCTGCTCCGTCCATTTCATACAGGACATGGTACGCTTCCTTCACGATCCCTGCGAGAAGATCGCTGTTTCGGAGCCTTTTTCTCTCTTCCTCCAGCAGGGTGTCTTCCCTGGGTTTGAGCTCGGCCCTGTCGATCTCTTCCATTTGAAATCTCGAGAGTTCCGATCTCTCTTCCCGCTCCCTGATCTCCTTCTCCAATTGCAGGCATTCCTCTTTCAATCGGAGATACCTCTCGAAGAGTTCATTCAGCTCCAGCCTTTCTCCGGTCAGGCCCCCGAACTCGTCCAGGAGATAAAGGTGGTTCTCGGGTCTGAGCAACAGTTGGTGCTCATGCTGCCCCGAAATGCTGATCAACATCTGTCCGAGTCTGGAAAGGGAACTCAGGGTGGCAAGGGAATCGTTGATCGTGATTCTACTCCTGCCTTCTCGAGATATGATCCTCCTGATCACAATTTCCTGCTGGAAAGGGAAACCCATTTCATCAAAAACGGATCGGATGGATGCGTTGCCGGGAAGGACAAACAATGCCTCAACCCTGGCTTCGTCCGCGCCGGTGCGGATGAGCTCCGCAGAGGCCCTTCCCCCAAGGATGAGGTTCACCGCGTTGATGATGATGGATTTGCCGGCGCCCGTTTCGCCCGAAAGGATATTGAGGCCCGGCCGGAAAGCGGCTTCCAGATGGCTGATGATGGCCAGATTGGAGATGCTGAGCTGGACAAGCATAACGACCCACGATTGGAATATTGGAATGATGGAATATTGGAATGGTGGGGTCAAGGACTAAGATGTGCCTGCCTGTCTTCTGCTCCGTCATTCCGGCAAAGGCCGGGATCCAGTTCTTGGATAGGTTCTATCATGAAAAGGTCTGGACTCCGGCTTTCGCCGGAGTGACAAAGGCAATTGAATCTCTGGTTACAGGCTGAATTCCGGTTTTCTCCTCTCTCCCCATTCTTCCATTATTCCATCCTTCCGGTCTCTCATAACTGTTCCCAGGTAACCCTCAGCACCTCCTGATAGGTAGTCTTGCCCTCGGTGAGTTTTTTCACGGCGTTTTCCCTGAGAGTGATCATCCCGTCTTTTCTGGCAACGTCCAAAATGGCCTCATTGCTGCACTCCTGGGTGATGTGGCGGCGGACGGAGTCTGTGACAGGGAGCACTTCATACACCCCGCTTCTCCCCAGATAACCGGTGCCTCTGCATTTCACGCATCCTTTCCCTCTGGCAAGATTGAGGGCGCCGCCCTTTCCAAGGTCAAGCCCGCATGAAGAGAGCTCGGCCTGATCGATTTCGAACGTCTCCCTGCAATGGGGGCAAATTTTGCGCACAAGCCGTTGAGCCAGAACTCCGACCAGAGTGGCTTTGATCAGGAAGGCCGGGACTCCCAGGTCCAGAAGGCGGTTGATGGAGGAAGGTGCGTCGTTGGTATGCAGGGTCGAGAGTACAAGGTGCCCGGTCAGCGCGGCCTGAACCGCGTTCTCAGCCGTCTCAAGGTCCCTCATTTCGCCGATCATGATGATGTCGGGGTCCTGGCGCAGGATGTTTCGCAGAATCGATCCGAAGGTGATCCCCACTGCGGGCTGAACCGCAATCTGATTGAAATCCTCGTAGACCATTTCAATGGGATCTTCCACCGTCGTGATATTGATCTCCGGTGAGGAAAGATAGCGAAGGGTGGAGTACAGAGTGGTGGACTTGCCGCTCCCGGTCGGACCGCAGACAAGAACGATCCCATGCGGCATGTTGATGAATTGCTGGTAGCGGATGAGATCGAGACTTGTGAAACCGAGATGCTCGAGGTCCTGGAAAAGGACTTCGGGATCCATGACCCGCATGACGAGCTTTTCACCAAAGGTAGTGGGAATGGAAGAGACGCGGATCTCGGCCTCTACGCCATCTTTGGCCATCTTGATTCTTCCATCCTGGGGTCTTCTTTTTTCCGCCATATCCAGACGGGAAATGTTCTTGATCCTGCTTATTATCGCGGAGTGCACACCCTTTGGGAGCTCGTACACCGTGTGCAAAACCCCGTCTATGCGGAGCCGCACCCTGCTTTTCTCCCTTTTGGGCTCGATGTGGATATCGCTTGCCCTCTGGTCAAAGGCGTAGCGGAACAGGTGATCGACTGCATTTACGATGTGCTGGTCATTGGAGGGCAGTTCATCGGTGGAGCGGAGCTTGATATACTGCTCCAGATTCCCCAGATCGACGGCCGGAAGGGCGAATTCGTGCTCGGCCGCGGCAATGGATCGTTTGAATCCGAAGAATTCACTGATCAGTTTCAGAATATCCGATTTCGTGCTCACCACCGGCCGAACCTGCAGGTGGCTTACCCGGGCGATATCCTCCATGACCTCCATGTTGAAGGGATTGGGAGTGGCAATGGTAAGAAATCCGTCCTTGATAGCGATAGGCAGAACCAGGTGCTTCATGGCAAACGTGTGGGGAATGGTGGTGGTGACGAGATTGAGATCGAGCTTTAGAGGATCGATTTTCTTGTAGGGGATCTTCCAGGACTTTGCAAGGGCCTGGAAAATGATCTCCTCGTCCAGGGTCTTGGATGGATCGTCGGCCCTTTCCATCTGAAGCGATGCAATGACGTCGACAGCGGTGACGTGATTGGACAAACGCCCCTTGGAGGATGCCGAGGCTTGGCGCATGGCGCAAATCTTTTCGAGCTTTCTCTTGATTTCCCCCTTTTTCTTGAAAATCTCGACTCGCTGCCCTTCATTAAGGAGGCCGTACTTCATCAGCACCTGGCAGACGCTTTCCGGAGAGAAGATATTCTCTTGTGAGGCTACCATCCTTTTATACCCATCCTCATGCGTTCACCATCCTCTGCCCTGCGACCTCAGATGCTTTCGCGCCTCCTCGCTTCCGAGTTGCGCCGCCTTCTGCCAGTCCCTGATGGCTCCGGCTTTATTCCCCGAATTGCGATATGCAATGGCGCGGTTGTTGTAAGCATCCGCGTTTTGTGGGTCCACATGGATGGCCTCATCAAAATCTTTGACAGCCTCCAGGTGGTTTCCCATCGCTTCCCACAAGTTTCCCCTGGCTAGGTAAGCGCGGACATCGCCGGGGTTCAATTGGATAGCCTTGTTCAAATCTTCCATGGCCCTTTGAGGTTCTTTCATTTCGCTCAGGGTTATCCCGCGACTGCGGTACGCATTGCTGTTCATGGGATCCAGGGAAATGGCCTTTCCGAAATCCCTCAAAGCATCTTCTACATGCCCCATGGACGCACCGGATATGCCCCGATTGTAGTACGCATTCGCGTTCTCCTGGTCCAACCCGATGGCCTCGCTGAAATCCCGAACAGCCTTTTCGTGGTCCCCCAGAATCTGATGCACAAATCCTCTATTGCCGTAGGCCTCAGCGTATGAGGAGTTCAATTCAATGGCCTCATCATAGTCCTCCAGGGCCTTCTTGTAGTCTCCCGTGCGTACGTATGCAATACCCCGGTTGAAGTACCCTTCCGCTCTCTTCGGATCGATCTCTATGGCTATCGTATAATCCTCCAGTGCCCTTTTGAAATCGCCTTGAAAAAGGAAGGAACTGGCGCGATTCATGTAGGCCTCCAGGTACTTCGGTTTGAGCGAGATGGCCTGGCCATAGTCCTTGACAGCCTCTTCATGCTGTCCAAGTTTAGCATAGGAAAAACCCCGGTTAAGAAACGCCTCCGGTGTCTTCGGGCGTATCGCAATCACTTGAGTGAAGAGACGGATCGCCTCCTCATAACTGCCCTCGCCTGCCAGCATATGACCCTTCTTGAAAAGTTCGTCTGCATTTTCCTGGCCAACGGCGCTGGTCGAAACGATCAGCAGGATGGAGAAGCAGCAGCTTCCCAATATGGACCTCATCCTCATGATTGAACCTTTCTGAAAATGCCAATCCATAGAAGTATAGTCGGCATCATATCCCAAACAGATAACCCCTTCAAATACTAACTAGGGCTTCGTCCTCTTCACCCTGAGTCTGTTAAGATTCGCGATCCTCTGCTCTTCGGAATCTCCGATATTCGACAGATAAGGAACCATCGATTCTGAATATTGCTGAATGTAAAGAGCGTTCTCCTTGGGCCATTGCCCGTACTGCTCTCCGAAGGTTGCTCCCAAAGGAAAGAAAAGGTGCCGGGGGGAGTCATCCGTGATGATGCCCGGAAACTTCGCCAGCATCTTTTCCATTCCCCCTTTACCCATGGAGAAATGCGAGAGAAGGGTGAAAGGATCCTCAAGCCCGACCGGTTTCAGGATCTCCCCGGCCCCGGATATCCTCTGCACCATGCGACCGAAGTCCATCTTCTCCTGTCCGGTAAAGCCAAACAGAAGCGAGTGGGCATGGTCAATGATCCAGATCGAAGAGTTGGGGAACACACTCTGGAATGTCTTCACTATGGCCATGTACTGCTCCAGGTCCATGCCATGGAACGGCACCCACTGAGAGAAGATGCCGCCCGGTTCAAGCCTCCCCTTCAGCAACTCATAGAACTCCTTTGTGAAAAGGATCCAGCTGTCATATCCCCTTGGGTGGGTGGCATCCGCAACAATGACCTCGTATCGTTTGGGGCTCGTCAGGAGAAAATGCCTGGCGTCATTGATATGAAGCGACACCTTGCCATTCTTGAGGACATCCCCGTTTTCAGCAGAAAAAAACTCTGCGATCTCCGGCGCCTCCGCCACCAGTTCCACACAGTCAAGAGTGTCCACAAAACTGGCCATGGTTCCCGAGGTGATTCCAGCGCCGAAGGTGATTGCCAGTCCCTTGCTCGGCTTTTCGTGAAAGAGACAGGGCAGGGCGCCCATGAGCTTGAAGGTCTTCAGGCTTGTCCGATCGTTGCGCACCTGCGGGATGCCGTTCAGGAACAGGGTTCTTTCACCGTTGGGCCGATCCATGATGGTTGCTGTTGCCGCAACGCCCTCCTTGTAGAAAATCATGCGGCTCCCCGGCGCAAGAGCCGCGTACTTCTCTTTCAAGAGATCTTGCGGAGAAAGAAAAAGACCCGCCAGAAGGATCGCTGCAATCCCGGTAGAGAGACTTTTCCGGGGCAAACCTTCGAGAGAATACCAGACCAATGTCCCGCCGACGAGCCAGTTCATCACTGGAAGCAACAAGGAAGTTTTCTGCAGTCCCAGGAAGGGGATCAGGAAGAAACCGGCCGCCAGGCTTCCGACGACGCCCCCTAGCGTGTTGACGGCATACAGGGTTCCAATCTCAGCTGCCACCTTCGACTCCTTGCCGGCGCTCCGAATACACAATGCCAGCGGAAGGGCCATGCCCATCAGGATAGCAGGCAGGAGAACCATCAGGAATATCATCTGGCAGAGAAAGGCATAGTACTGCACTGTGCCATGTACCGACCTGATCTGGACAAAGAAGGGGAAGAAATACGCTATGAGCCCTATGCCTAGTTGGGAAAGGCCAAAAACCAGGGTAGGGTTGCTGAGCCTTTTTGCGAAAGGTGCAAGAAGCAGGCTGCCGATGGCGATGCCGGACAGGAATACGGAAAGGATGACGGTAAAGGAGTATACGGAATTGTCCACCATCAGGAGCAGAAGGCGTGTCCAGAGCACCTCGTAGCAAAGCCCGCAAAAACCGGACACACCGAGGCCGATCAGTACGACCTTAAAGACGGCGTCAGACCCCGTTTGCCGGGAACCAAGAGGAACGGGCTCTTTTTCCGCAAAGCTTCCAACGGATTGATCTCCCATTCTGTCGATGCAGAATGCGGCGGCTCCGACGCAAAAGTTGATTCCTGAAGCCAGAAGTGTGCTGCCGCCGTGGCCCAGTTCTCTCACAAGGATGAACCCGCTGAGGCCGGCGCCAAGCACCGCCCCGGCGGTATTGAGCCCGTACAGCAAAGCGGCATCTCTTCCGATCTTCTGCCGATTGCGAATCAGATGCCCGCTGATGACTGCAAATGTGCCTCCCATCAGAAAGGCAGGCGGCAGGATGAGCACGAAGCATAAGAAACCCCGCAGAATTGCGTGCGGATAAAATCCGAGGCTGAGATTGCCGGCGAGCCATATTTCAATGGGCGTCGCACCGTTGATCAGCATGGGGAGGAGCAGTGCATAAATCCCCGTCGAGACTTCGAGCAGGCCGAAGAGAAAAAGAGGCCTCCTTTTCCAGTATAGAAAATGCTTACCCCAGAAGTAACTCCCGAGAGCCAGGCCTGCCATGAAGGAGCCGAGAATCAGGCTCGTTGCAAGGGTAGTATTCCCGAAGACGAGCACCAGCATCCGGCTCCATACCACCTCGTAGACAAGGCTGCTGAAGCCGGAAAGAAAGAACAGGAAAAAGGGAAGTCTTTCTTTCAATCCTCTTCTTTCCAGGAAACCCTGCCGCTCTTGGTCAACCCAGGGTTGGCCTGCTGGAGCACCTCGATTGCACCTGTACTGGTCTGGACAAATATCTTGGAGCCCTCTTCTCTTCCCGTGTGAATATTCGGGGTGATGGAAAGCCCTTTCCCAAGTCCTGTTCTCCTCAGGACCTCTTTTTTGTTGGTGGTCAGGCTTGTCCTGGTTCCCAGCCCGATGATGGACTCGTTGTAAGCGGTTCCCGTTTCATAATATGTGGCATAGAGGTAGGTATTGCCTTCGAACTCACACGGGTCCAGGGACGGCACGTAAGTCGTGAAGGTCAGGATATCCCCCAGCAGGGTGGCCTGGCCAAGATTCCTTTCCTTGTCTTCGGGGAAATCCAAGAACCACCCGGACCTGCCGTTGATAGCCAGAAGCAGCTGCTCCCAGGAATTCACATCTGTGACATTGTCCACATCGGTTCCATCTTCATAGACAACGGCATTGCTTACGTTGAGAAGACCCGATCTTGTAACCGTTCCCCAGGTCCAGTCAGCGCCCGATCTGGTTTCCTTGACACCATAAAAACTTTGCTGGTCCGTATTGTTTGCATCGGTGCGCTCATAGAATCGGCCTGTCCCAAAGTATATCCAGCGATTCCCGGCCGCATCCAGGGCGATGGACGGGGCCGAAGTAATGGGCTGTCCGTTGCCCACTATTGGGGACAGGGTCGTATGCGAAAGGTCCATCAGAACGCTGTTCGAAAGCCAACCAGCGGGTGTGAGGTTGTCATTAATGACAATGCGTCGCATCTTTCCGCCCCAGGAACCCGAGTTCCCTTCGATAGTCCCGAAATAGACCGCGTCTGAATTGAAGTCCAGATCGTAGTCCACGGAGATCACATCCGAGACAAAGGCGTTGCTGTCCAGGGAAGCGTAGGTGGAAAGAGTGGGGTAGGTGTCGAATGCCCCGGAGTTGTTCAAGGTCTTCAGCTGACGGTTGGTGACCAGCTCGACCAGATCCACTACAAAGAGCTTGGCGGGCTGAGAACTCGTGGCGTAGGTCAAAGGCTCTTTGGTGGCCTCCCCCGCAGAATCCGCCGGCCCAGAACCAAAGACGAGGTACCACTTGTTTTCCGTGAAGGTAACGTTCCCGGCGCTTTCTATTCTGTTCCGCATGGGGATGGCCGTGGGATAACATGTGGTGTATCCCATGTTTGGAAAGGCAAGCTCGGCAATGACCACCGGCTGTGACTCGGGGTCGGTAATATCCAGGATGAAGAAGCCGGAGCGCATGGTGCGATCCGTTGCGGAGATATACGTGCCGCCGTCCGTCTTGTTCATGTCGGCCTGGATTTTTCCCCCGCCCAGTCGCATGCCCGCCACCAGGAGCGTCCCCCAGCCGTTCGGGTGTTTGGCATCGGCCGGGAAGACCTTGGCATCGAAGATCTTTGGCTTGGAATCGCAGAAATACATGTGGCTGTAGTTCGGATCCGTGAGCCAGTAGAGGTGGGGAAGAAGGTTATAGGGGACATAAGCCCAGATCTCTGCCCCCAATTCATGGGCAGAATATTCGGTCCCGTCTCCTTTCAGGATCTCATTCCCGCTCTCGTCTACCGGCTGGGTGACAAATGCCTTGTTCTCTGCATCATAGAAGCCGCCGTTGAAGGCGTGGAACATGCCGTCGTTAGCACCGGTGTAGATTACGGACCTGCGATTCCTGTACAGGAGGTAGAAGTCGGAATAGGAGGAGTCCCTGTACACCAGGTCATAGTTCTCCGACGGTCTGCCGATGACCGTAGGCGTGGAATGAATGACATCCCCGAGCCTCCAGGTCTCGTCGGCGCCGTCGCTGTCATAGTCCGCCTGCCGGCTCCTGAAGGGAGGAATGATATAGCTGGGGGTGGTGGTGGAAATGTACTGGGGCTGGTCCGCTCCCCTGATGTAATTGATGACCCTTCTTGTCTGTCGCTGCAGAAAATCCGTGAACACCGTGCTCATTCCGCTGATAGCGGCCACGTAGCCCGGTTGGCTGAAGGGCGGGTAGGGCTGGATGTACGGGAAGATCTTGCCGCTGTCAACCAGATCAGCGGAAGAGGGCAGGTCTGCACCCGGCACAAATTCCTGTTGCTCGTTGGCAGTGGCAACCATGTTCTGATCCGCATCGGCAAAGGTAAAGATGTACCTCTTGCTGTCCGTTGACCCGTAATCTCTCTGAATCAGGATGTTTATATCATTGATTTCGTTCAGCCAGTTGCTTGAGTTCCAGAGATATTTGATCTCGCTGTGGTTCAGGCTGAGGTTGCTGTGCTGCAGGGTATCGACGCCTCCTGCAGTGCTTTTCCACAACTGCCCATCCGCATCCACATCCCGCCAGAGATCGATGAGCCCGAGATCGTTGAACTCCACGATGAGGTCCGTTGCAAGGTCGAGCCGCTTGTTGCTGTTTGTGTCCACCCGGATATTCCCATACGCGTCTACAAGGAAAGAATGCACCTCACCCACCCACTTCGCGTCGCCCTCGTACTGCCCATAGAAAATGGACTGGTAGATGGCCCCTTCCCCGGACCGGGAATTGGAGATGACCGAAGCCGCTGTCCCGGAGGATACGCGGGAGAGTATGGCAGCAAAGGATTTGTTGAGCTGCTCTTCGAGTTTCAGCGGGTTGACCACGTAAAAGTAGGTATCGGGATCCCCGTTCTGGTCTTCATCCCACTCCTTCTGCTGGTCGGGCGCATTGGCCGTCCCTTCCAGTTCCTCGAATCCGCCGTATTTTGCCGCATACCAGAGCGGGTCTTTGAGGATGGTGGCGGCGGTGGTCGAACCGGGATAGAAGTAGCGGGTGGTCGAGACAGGCGGATGCGCGTCTGTCGGCAGTGCATGCGTGTCCTGTGACCATCCTGCAGTCCCGTACGGCGGCACGTTGGGATGCGTGTCGAGGAAGTAATCCGGATCGGTGTCCCAGCTTGTATCCTTATCCCTTATCTCGAGGTAGGTGCCGTCCTTGTTGGTCCCTGAGATAGTGAAACCCATGTGCTGGATTATGGAGCCTGCCGCATACTCAGAACTCATGGAAACCTTCAACCTCGAGACACCGGAAATATCCGTTTCCACCTCGCACGTGTATTTCGCTATGGCGTCCATGTCGTGGTCTGCGCCCTGCTCCACGTCCTCAAAGTTGATCCTGAAGACTTTTCTGTTCTCTGAAAGCTCCTCAACGTAGAAATCCACAATGGAGTTCGTAGGCTGAAATGCGCCCCTTGTAGAGGAAATGCCGTATCCGCCTACGGACTTGGCAAAGGGAACCAGGGTAATGGTCTGGCCTCCTATCGGAATTTCGATCCTGGGAAGAGGGGAAGCAAGCGCCACTACGTAGGTGTTCACGTTCTGAACGTCGGTCACCCCGCTGATGTCGTTCTCGTGCCCATAGTAGGCCACACTCGCCGAATAGAAGCTTCCCTGCTTTGTGGGCTCCTCAGGGCATAGACCCCTCACATCGCCGAAGCCGGTCATGGACTTGGGCGCGCAGGATCCGTCATAATCCGTCCCCACCTGGGCTATGAAGTGCGGGGTTACCGAGGACTCTCCTTCGATGGCGAAGATTTCATTAGCCAGGGCATTCACATCCAAGGGGACCGCGCCTGTCCCGGGTGCCGTCCACGTTCCCAAACCAGTGCCGAAGTTACTGTCCACCCCGGGCAGCTGATCCGAATCATAAGATGGAAAAACATCGCTGATCACCAGCATAAAAGGCTTGGCGCAATAGGAGAAACCGCCGGTGCCCGAGTATGGGTCGATCCAAGTAGGCTTGGGCAGATCCAGTCCGTCGTCTGTCGTGTCACTGTAAGTAAAACTGCTCGTAGGGGTCCCGGCCCCGGAAAAGTACCGCAGGGTCTCGTACATCATCTCCCCCACCGGGTTTGCCCAGTTGCGGCACTCTCCCTCCTCGATAGGGCCGTCCGCGATCCAGCCGCAGTTGGACGCATAGGAATAGCTGCCGTAGTCAAAGTTGCTGATCCGAAGGGTGTTGATGGTGTGCACGATTCCCTTGGTAGCGGTGTTGTACTGGCCGGTATTGAGGTTCAGCTCGTTTTTGAAGCTGCTGATGTTTTTCCTCAGAACGCCTCCGGACGTGTTCTTGCGATAGGATCCGGTGAGCAGCCCGAAATACATGGCATCGGACTCTCCATGGGTCTGGAGAAGACCTGTTGGCTTGTACTGCCCATCGGGGTACCGCTTGCAGTTGCTCTCGAGCAGGCTGTTGCCGGAAGGGTCATTATTCGGATCGCAGACCTTGACCCGGACCGTGTAGTCGGTAAGCGCAGGAGCGGATATCTCGCATTTATAGGTTTTCTGGGTAAGGACCACGCCGCTCACGTTGAATGCACTGGCAGGCACAACCTGCCAGACATTGCCGCTGTCCGGTCCCTTCCAGTGGAGCGTGTAACTATCGTTACCACTGTTTTCCTGGTGTCGAAACTCGATGTCGTACGTTCTCCCGGCGACAAGCTTGATTTTTCCTCTGTACTTGGCGGCGCCACTGGAATAGGTGGGCCAGCTGTCTCCGATCGTACCATCTGCACTGTGGCCGCCGTACCATGCAGAGGCTATAACCCTGCTGTTTGCCGAGAGTTCGTGGACGTCGCTGGTTGAATAATCTTTTTGCCAGCTGCCGGATACTCTTGTTCGCAGAGTCCCGCTGATGATGAACTCAACCGCGTCGTCGCCATTTGCTATGAAATAATAGGTTCCGGTTGTATTGACCTTGAGGGACCCATTGAAAACGGTAAGGTAGTTTTCCTGTTCCGCAGCACTTTGGTCATAGCTTCCAAAGGGCCAGTAATCGTCTCCCCATGGGTTACCCGCCCCTTCTATTCGCCAGGTTGAGACACCACTCGTTATGGGGACATACCCAATGCCCCCGGTTACAGCCACGTTCTCCGGGTATTGGGTGGTCTCATTGGCATACGTGCTGACCAGGGTATCGAACTGGCTATGGTTATCTGGGCTGTCGTTGTAGGCTCCGCCAGTCCCTGTGGCTACGGTTGAGTTGTCTGCTACGGGCCGTTCCTTGGATACCCATTCCCATATCCGTTTGGCCTGGTGGGTCGCAACCCGCAAGACAGGGGCGCCTGTGTTTGAGAGGGTGGTCGAGGCGAAAAGGTGTCTCGTTCCGCTCATTGGTTCGGGAAGCGGGGCGACCGACGCAATGCTTACTCCTGACGTGTATTCGTCGTACTCCTTGCCCCAGGTGTGGGCATCCTGGGGGATAAAGACCCTTTCCAGGACCACGCTGGAACTCGTCGTTTCGGTGCCGTCGTAAGAGCGCTTGCCGCCGTACAGGACCTTTCTCGTGGTGTCCATCCTGCTCATAGTGAGGTAGTTCAGGTAATTGCCGCTCCATTCGCCCATGGCAATGTTAGAGCCGCCGTTGTTGCACGTCTTGTCCGTCGTCTTGCGGACGGGATTGAAGGTGCTCGAGCTGTACGTGTAACACTTGTAGGAATCGAAATAACCGTAGTAGTCGATTCCGGGATCGTATCGGATATCCAGTGTCCCGTCCTGATTGATGTCCGAGGCGTCGTTATAAGCTTCATAATAGAGCTTGTGGTCCCGCCCCATGACCAGCATGACGAGCGGCGCGACCCCCGCCGTGAGAAAGGGCGGGACCGCCTCGTAGTCGCCCGCGGTATTGATTGCGTGGGCGCGCGGCACATTCATTCCAGAGAAAAAGCTGCAAACAGAAACCAAGAGAACGGCAATGAGAGTTTTTTCACGCATTTTCAGGCTCCTACTGAAGGATCAAGACCTGGTAACACCGATTGTCTTCCGCCTTGATCGTGACTCGTTGACCTATCCTGATGTAGCCAAAGTCCACCGGTTTTTCTATGTACGCACCCGGCCTGGTCTGGATTCTCCAGTCTATTCTGCAGTCCTTCATGAGCAGGTAGATCTTTTTGTCATCCAGTTGGATGTGATGAATCCGCCCGGTGCTCTGCTTGTCCGTCACCTCGCCTTCGACCCAGACCGCCTGGGCAAAGACTGGGCAGGATACGGTAAAAAGAAAGACTGTCGCAAGAAATCCCGCGAGTATCGTTAAGCGTGCTTTTTTCATCTTCTCCCCCGCGTATCGATTTGCTCGTTATCCTTCACTGTTCGCATGGTCGATTCTCTCTTCCCATGCCGTACATTCACTCGCGCATCTTTGATTCTCATTCTGACCTATCCCGTTTTGCTCTTCCGCCTTGCGCCATCGACCTTCCAACTTCCGAATGCCTGTCGATCCACCCCAGAAGCGCCTCCCGGGATAGCGTGCCCTCCACGAGCGTTCCGTCCATGAGCATGATGGTCGGGGTGGCGTGAATACCCAGTTTGTCCGCAATATCTACTGTCCGTGCTACCTGCGGCACAGATTTGTCCGGTTTTGGAATGGTGCTCCCTGCCAGGCTTTTCTCCAGGAGCTCCAGTGACCTCCCAGACACGATGGTTTCCGACCTCCAGTAGCTTTCATCCGCGGCTGATTCCGGAAGCATCTTGATGTAAAAGCCTATGTCCTTTCTTTGTACCGCGACCTGCTTGATAGTCTGAAGCATCTCGTTGCAGGGGCTGCATACCGGGCTCAGAAACACCACGATCCGCTTCCCCGCCCCGGCATTTCCAACAGGGATTGCATCCTCCACAGGTACTTGAGAGGGGTCCGCCTTGGGCATGCCCATGGAAAGCAGGCTCTCCTCCGTGATGTTTCGCATCCCATCGAGCGTTATAATGGGCCCGCCGAGAAAGTACTTCCTGGATGAATCGATGTAGAGGATGGTCTTGCCTGCATCGGTCTCCAGGATTACCTCCCAGAGCCCTGAAATCGGACTCAAGGCGATTCGGGAAACGACAAAGCTCCTTTTCTTGAATACCGGCGCCAGGAGGGACGACACTTCCTCCTCACTGGGGATAAGCACCACGGCAGGTTTTTCCGCGGCCCATGCCGCACCCGCAAGAATCGCCGGCAGGAGGAAAAGCATACCCGCTATAGCCCTGAGGTTTCCTGATTTGAACTTGGACGAAGCCATTCTCGAAAGATCCCCTTCAGCCGCTCTCCGGATTTGTTATTGTCGCAGCTACGCTTGGCAGGTTCCTGAAAAAGCCCCTGACTCGCGGGTTGCTCAAGAATGCCCACCTGCAAGACAACGACGCTCGCAGATCCCGCGCCCCTGCAGGGAGATGACCGTTTCTTCATCAAACTGTTAAATCATGTGACGCCATCTGGCCCTGACTGTAGCCTTGGCTGCGGCCTGGGTTGTTGCCTCAGACCGGATATCATGAACCAGGTAAGCGCCGCTTCCGGAGGCCCCTTTGCCTTTGCCCTCGTAACCGGCGACCAGCTGGATTGCCCCGCCTGTGGAGAGCGCGCTGTTTCCCCAGATCATGAGCCCTATATTCCCCGTAGGATTGGTGATGGGTATGATGGCATCGTTGCTTGCAGGCATTGCCGTCTGAGCCCAGAAGTCGTTGTTATAGATCGTGGCATTTCCAATCGTCGTTGTTGTGAATGCCCTGGTGTCGATATTCTTTTCCAACAGCTCAGAGCCGGCCTCGGTTCCGCCGTCCGCTGCGTAGAAGACGGTCTTGTAGAGCTTTTCGTTTCCTGCGATCTGAATGTCGATGCTGCTGATCGTCGAAGCGGAGATTCCGACCACCGTGAGCAGGATGAGCATCAGCAGGGCCACGATCAACACCGTTCCATCCTCGTTTTTCAAATCCATCTCGCCCTTTCTGAAGACGGAGAAAAGAACCCATTTTGAGGATGAGGCCTCTTTTTGATCCTTCATGTCTTGTAATTTCCGTGACATAAAAACTCTCCTTTACATCGGCTGCTCGCTGGGCAAATCCACTTATCTCGTTTCCGGACGTTTCAATGCCTTTTGTCTGAACACACTTATGCAGTGATAGGTCAACACTAGATAACATCCATTTTCATATAGCTGAGGGTGCTTGACTTGCTCGCCCCCTTCTCCTGCCATTGCACCGAGACCCGGATCGTCTTGGTATTCGTGAGGGGCTGGTTGTCCGTTACAACCCATGTGATGATATGACCGTTTTGAGTCAGGGGCCCATGGTTCCCATTGACCAGATCGGCATGGGAATATGGTCTTGCGATGAGTTGTTCAATTCGGTCCATCGCCACAGTTGTCGCCTCGGTCGTGTTTCCCGCCAGGCTGGTTCCGCTGAGGGACGCGGTTTGCATGGAGGCGATCGCCAGAATGCCAAAGGCCAGAATACCGAGTGCGATCATCACCTCGATCAGGGTGAAACCCTTTTGCCTCTCCGGGACATCGCTGCTTGGATGTGCCTGATGTAGATTCATGACTGCTCCTATAGCCCCATGTTCCTGCATTGAATCCTTGTACTGAGCTGCCTGGTGTGGTTGTCACGACTTGCCGAGAGGGTTACCACCACGGTTCTGACCTCGCTCGGGGTGACTGTCGCCAACCCGTTTGAACCAAGATACTGGAAATTGACGCTCGCGATATCCTCGGCAATGTCATTGATCGATGTGGACGGATAACTGGTCGGCGGCGGCCCTCCGCTTCCCACGCATCTTCGCAGGGTCTGTTTGCCTGGAACACTGGTGTCCCGATGAAATCTTATGAACTCCGTTGTCCCGGAAATCCCGTCTTCGCTTGCGTCATAGCTGAAGGTGATAGATGTGGGCGCCAGGGGGGAAACGAACCCGAAGTTCTTGGAGCCGGTGGGATCAAACCCGACCATCCGGATATCTCTCTCCAGCGTGTACATGGCTGCCCTGAGATTCTGCTGCGCTCCGGTCGCAGCCTCCGTGACTTGATAGGCCTCCTGCTGGGACAAGTAAGTGGAGTAGATAGCGGCCATGACCACGCCAAAGATGGTCATGGCTACCATGAGCTCTGTTAATGTGAAACCCTGATTTCCTCTCCTGCTCAACATGCCTTGCTCCTTTTCTCGACGACCCTAATCCTGAAACTGGCTGTTCTCTGCGTTCCACCTCTCCAGCTTTATGGAGCCGGTGCTCACGGGTCCGATCCTGTAATGCGCAGTCTGCTTCTCATTCGAGAGGTATGCGTAACCGACAGGGCCCGTGCACATCCCGCGGGAATTGAAGGTGAGAATGGCCTGATCATAAGGAGGATTCGGTGTTGCGAAGCCGGCAGGCCCCGCGAATTTGACCCCGCTTCCATATTCGGAAAGAACGACCGTCTTCGTGACTCCCGTTGCTGTATACTGGTGAGAAGGCGCAGTGCTGTATGTGATGGTGCAATTCCCATGCTGCTTGATCGCAGCCATTTTCGCCTGCTGCATGGTGGAATACAGGTCCCTTACAGCGGCCTTGAGCCGGTAACTGGGCAACCATACGGAAAAGCTTGCTGTGGCAATGGTCCCCAGGATAGCTATGATCAAGCAGGTAACCATCACCTCAATGATCGTAAAACCGGAGCATGTACTTCTTAACCCTGATCCACTTTTCATCATTTCGTCCCCCCGAATGGACACATCGCACTTGCTTTTAAAGTTCAGCAATTTCTGTGCCATGTCCATGCTTCTTGCATGTCCCTGGAAAAGAGATTGAATTCCCCTTCCATTTCATTGGGATTACCGAAACGAAGAGAATCTTCTGTAAATAAAATTTACATCTGTAAACTAATATTACAGGAAAAGAGGGGGGCAGGATTGACTTCTCGTGCATATGATCTTACCGTTCGCTTCCGCCGACTCACTCCCATCCATCGGGTCCGTATTGCTGAAGTCGGATGGCTCCCGTGCTCCAGGACGGCCCTATACGAAAAAAGGTCGTTTTCTGATTATTGGTCAGGTAGGCATACCCCGCGTTGCAGAATCCTCTGGAATTGAAGGTAATGGTGGGAACGGAAAAGGTTTGGCCCTGAGGCCCTTCGAACCGGATTCCGTCGCCATAATCACGCAGGGTGACGGTCTTCGTAACCCCCGACAGAACATACCGATCAGGATCTACGCTGTACGTAATTTTGCAGTCGATTTTGTTCTTTATCGCCATCATTTTCGCGTGCTGCAGACTGGAGTACAGGTCTCGGGCAGCCGCCTTCAGTTGGTATTTCGGGTACCAGGAAGAATAGACCGAAACACCAATCGACCCGGTGATCGCAATGACGAAACAGGAGACGATCGCCTCTGTGAGGGTGAATCCGAAGTTGTTGCAGAAGAGTCTGCGCAATTTTCTCATGCAGGCCTCCTTCGGTCCAATATTGCAGATCAGAAAATTCGAGGGTTCCAAGTAAATTGATCAGCAGTGGGCGTGATTGCCGGTCGCTGTCTGAAAGATTGCCAAAGACATTGCCAAAGAGATGTCCGATCGGTCCGGTGTCCTTATTTTTAATCAAATCCCGTGCCACGGCCGCTCAACAATAACAAATACTTAAAATTGTTATGAAACTTGAGTAACAGACCTTTTGGGGAATGGCCGAGGCCGGGCTTTTTGCACAGGATTTTGTGCAGTATGCCCTGATTTTCTGGCATCAGGTTGGAATCTGTGGATGTCAGTTGCATTAATCGCGGGGTGGTTTATCATGATTCACATGCACACGGTTTCTTCTTCTCAACCAGCGAGTAAAGGTCAATTTGTGGAGCTGACGGTCGAGAACGTGGCCTTCGGCGGAAACGGGGTCGCCAGGAAGGACGGGTTTGTCTTTTTCGTCAAAGGCGGGCTTCCGGGCGACAAAGTCACGGCCAGAATCTTTAAGAAAAAGAAGAGCTACGCCGAGACCGCCATTTGGGAGATATTGGAGCCGTCCCCCGACAGGATACCGGCCCCTTGCCCCTACTTCGGTCGCTGCGGGGGTTGCAAGTGGCAGCATGCGCTCTATTCGCGGCAGCTCGCATATAAGAAATCACACGTTGCCGAGGCCCTTGCCCACATCGCGTCACTGCCCATGGCGATCGTTCGCGAAACCATTCCTTCTGAAAGTGAATACGGTTACCGGAACAAGATGGAGTTCTCCTTCTCCACCCGGCCATGGCTTCCTCCCGAAGAATTCGCAAAAGGTTCAAAAGATGAAGGATTCGCACTCGGGCTCCATGTTCCCGGTACATTCGACAAGGTGCTGGACATCGAAGCATGTCTCCTTCAGCCTGAGGCAGGAAACCGGATCCTGCGAACATTGAAGAGGTATGCAGCAACCTCAGGCCTGCCGGCTTATGGCATCCGGAGCCATCAAGGTTTCTGGAGATTTCTTGCAGTTCGCCACAGCAGTTTCCTCGATGAGTGGATGGTCAACATAATCACAAGCGTTGAAAACAGGGAAACCATGGAGGCGTTGTCAAAGGAGCTCCTGGAGGAGTGCACCGGTATCGGAACCATCGTCAACAATATCAGTCAACGAAAAGCTTCGATTGCAGTGGGCGAAAGGGAGGTTGTCCTGCAGGGGAATGGGGCGATCACGGACAGGCTCGGGGAGTTCCGTTTTATGATATCGGCAAATTCATTCTTTCAGACGAATTCACGAACAGCAGTGAAATTGTATGAAAAGGTAGCGGAGTATGCCGAACTGAAAGGGAATGAACGAGTTTTGGATCTTTACAGCGGCACAGGCACCATACCGATCTTTCTCAGCAGCCGCACCGGGGCCGAGGTGCTGGGGATGGAAATCAACCCGACAGCGGTTCGGGATGCGGAGAAAAACTGCAGGCTGAACGAAATCTCCAATTGCAGGTTTGTCATCGGGGATATCAGGGAAACCCTTGCGACCTCCAGGTTCAAGCCCGACGTGCTGGTCATCGACCCTCCCAGGGACGGGATGCATAAAGATGCTTTGGCCGCGGTTTTGAAGCTCGCGGCTGAACGGATTGTCTATGTCTCCTGCAACCCCTCAACACTGGCCAGGGACCTGAAGATCATGTCGGAGGAATACGAGATTCTGGAGGTCCAACCCGTTGACATGTTTCCGCACACCTATCATGTGGAGGCGGTTGTCAAGCTCGTGCGGCGAAAAGAGCGATAGAAAATCTATTGACAATTGCTTCTCCCCCTGTATTAATAGTTTTTTTTCAGGCAAGAAAAGGGGGTGATTCCCATAGCCGGAAGTCGGAAGAGAACCAGAAAGGGAGAATTGCCTTTCGGTTTCATCATACCCCTCTTTGTGGGGAGCGGGAGATGATCTCAGCCTTCATCGAATCTCAAACATTACGCAGCCCGGGAGGATAGACGCGCCCTGGTTTGAGAGGAAGACAAGAGGTCGAGACGGGCATCTCCTTTCAGGGATGCTTTTTTTCTGAGATGAGCTCTTTTCAAGGAGGGTGATAGCAGCAAAATGAAGGTCATCGTACAGGACAATCAGATAGAGAAGGCACTGAGGGATCTCAAGAAAAAACTTACAAAAGAAGGATTCTTCTCCGAGATCAAGGAGCGCCGCTTTTATGACAAGCCCAGTGTACAGAAAAAGAAGAAACAGGCAAAAGCGGCAAAGAGAAGAAGAAAAAGAATGCGGAAGATGTATTAGCGACCACCCCTTCGGTCCACCCACACAGACACCTGAGCCTGTTTTCCAGAGGTTCTCGCTTACTCGTTTCCTTGCGGAAAGATCGTCGCCCGGCGGTCTTTCCGCATCTGCTTCGCCTCTTCGGAACCGGATTTACATCGCCAAACCATAAGCAGGGACTTTTGTTAGGAATTTCTTGACAAAATCCTGCTGAACGGGTAAATACCCAGGATCGCTTGTACCTTTCGTTCTTTCCTCAAAAAACAATGCTTATCAGAGGGTTGACCACATGGAAAACCAAACGAACTCTTCCGGAAAACCTCCGAAGAGAGGATGGATCAATTCGTTCATCGATCTTTTTCTCGGTTTTTACGCCGACCTGATTTCCAGACCCTTCCAGAGCGGATTGGTTTATTTTCTCGCGGGCCTGGTCCCTGCCCTGATCGTGGGATGGCTTGTCTTCCCACTCGCACTGTACTCAGGCCAGGAGCAGCCCATTCGCTTCAGTCATTCCATCCACATCAATCCGGACATAGGGATTTCCGGGGATACCGAACTGGAGAGGTGTCTCTACTGCCATTCTTTTCGCGATGACGGCACCTTTGCCGGAATTCCCAAGAATGAAACATGCATGGAATGCCATAGCGATCCCGAATCTCCCCTCGGAGAAGATCCCGAGGAACAAAAGTTTCTTACCGAATATGCGGGAAAAGAGAAGGAAATCCCCTGGCTTTCCTATTCCCGGCAGCCCGACTGCGTCTATTTCTCGCATATTGCACATGTCAAGATGGGAAATCTCGAGTGCCGCACGTGCCACGGGGACCACGGCCGCAGCGAGGTGCTGCCCGTTCACCAGAAGAACCGCATAACCGGTTACAGCAGAAATGTTGAGGGGATGAACATCGCAAGGTACAAGTCCAAACCGTGGGATCGGATGAAAATGGATGATTGCGGAGACTGCCACACCGCACGTGGGCTTCCGCAGAATAACAACTGCTTTGTCTGCCACAAATAATAGGGAAGAGAGCAATGGAATTGAACATGAAGAATCTCGTGAAGTGGACCGCCTTCAATAGAAGGAATTTCATCAAGCTGGTGATAGGCGGTGCAGCCGGCATTCACATGACCCCGCTTCCATGGAAGCTCATGGATGATAGCGCAATCTGGACGCAGACATGGCCCTGGATTCCTGTCCCTCCCAGGGGAGAGTTCACCAATGTGAAGTCCGTTTGCCAGCTTTGCTCGGGAGGGTGCGGGATTGAGGTCAGAAAGGTGGATGAAAGGGCGGTCAAGATCGAAGGCCGCACGGACTTCCCGGTAAATCCGGGGGGCGTCTGCCCAATGGGCGCGGGCGGCCTCCAGCTTCTCTATGACGAGACCATCCGCTTCACCGGCCCCATGCGGAGGGTAGGGCCAAGAGGCTCCGGAAAGTACAAGGAGATCTCCTGGGATGAAGCCTTGAGCGAGCTGACCGGCAGGATTTCCGCACTGAGAAAACAGAATAGACCGGAAGCTCTGGCCGCCGTGGATGGAAATCGCGAAGGGACCACCACCTCCGTTCTCGTCCAAAGATTTCTCGAGGCATGCGGAAGCCCCAACTACGTCAGAATGCCTGGTGCGGAAGATACCTATGCCATTGCAAACAGGCTCATGATGGGAACCGAAGCTCCTATGGCCTATGATCTGGAGAATTCCGATTTCATTCTCAGCTTCGGGTGCGGGCTTATCGAAGGTTGGGGAACCCCCGGCCGAATGCTTCATGCCTGGGGCATGTGGAACCAGAATCCTTCCAATAAAAAGGTTCGGGTCGTGCAGATCGAACCGAGGGCATCCAATACCGCCTCCAAGGCGGATAAGTGGATAGCCCCTTTCCCGGGAACAGAAGGGGCGCTCGCTCTCGGTCTGGCTCATGTAATCATCAAGGAGAAGCTTTTCGACAACTCCTTTGCAGCCAATCATGCTTTCGGTTTCTCCGATTGGACGTCCCCCGAGGGAAAGGCGCACCCGGGATTCAGCACAGTGGTGCTGCAACGATACTCCCCGGAATCCGTATCCAAGATCACCGGAGCGGACCCCGCTGAAATCGTGTCGCTCGCTCGGGCCTTTGCAAAGGCCAAGGCGCCCGTGGCTCTTTGCGGCAAAGGCAAGGGAGATATGAGCGGCAGCGTACTGGAATTCATGGCTGTTCAATCCTTGAACGCACTCGTCGGCAACATCAACAAGCCCAGCGGCGTTCTCTTGTATGACCCTCTGCCTTTCAGCCCGCTTCCCGAAGTGCAGAAAGACGGGGTGGCCTCCGAAGGCCTGAAAAAGCCTCGTCTCGACCTTGCCGGCAGCTCGTCCTATCCCTTTACCCGGTCCCTCATCAACAATTTCACGGAAGCGATTCTGAAGAGCCAGGAATCTCCTGTGGATGTTCTTCTCGTTTTTGCGGCAAACCCGGCCTACTCTTACCCGCACACCGGGCCGGTTTCCTATGCTCTGCAGAAAATCCCTTACATCGTGAGTTTTTCTCCCTATCTGGATGAGACCGCACTCATGGCCGACCTCGTGCTTCCCGACCATACCTATCTCGAAAAAAGGGAAGATGTGGTCTGGCCTTCGACGCTTCAATATCCCGTCTGCGCCATCTCCACGCCGGTCGTGAAGCCGGTTTACAATACAAGGCAGAGCGGCGACGTTCTCATCCGGATGGCACAGGCAATCGGGGGCAGTGTAGGGGCATCCTTCCCATGGAAGGGCTTCGAAGAGCCATTGAAGGCAAGGTTCAAGGGACTGTATGAGGCTGGAGGGGGAACTACTGTCTACAAAGAGAACCTCCCCCCTTGGAGGCGGCTCAAGGACCGGGTGGTGGTTGAGACGGAGTACACGTCCTTTGACGATATGTGGCAGAAGGTGACGGCCAATGGTTTATGGTACCGGCCTTCTCATGAATTCAAACGGTGGGAGACGCTTTTCAAGACTTCATCCGGCAAATTTGAATTTTACAGCACAAGTCTGGAAAGCGCGATTGAAGCCCTTGCCAAGGGAAAGGATCCCAAAAAGGCCATGGAGCGGTTCGGCATTGCTGCGGACCGGGACGAAGCCTTTCTCCCGCACTTTGAAAAGCCGAGAACCGGGACCGGGAACGACAAGTACCCGCTGCTGCTGATGCCTTATGAGTTGATCAACCTCAGCAGCGGCTGGCTGCCAACCCCTCCCTATCTGCAGAAAACATTGTTCGATGATCAGGTGAGGAAGAAGGACTCATTTGCCGACATGAACCCGGGGACAGCTGCTCTCTACAGGTTGAAGCAGGGGGATTCCATCCTTGTCGAATCCCGGCGGGGAAGAGTTCCTGCCCGGGTAAATCTGTCCGAAGGGGTGATGCCGGGCGTTGTATTCCTTGCCATGGGTCTGGGGCACAAAGGGTACGGGGAACCCATCAGGGACAAGGGCGCAAATCCAGGAGAAATCGTGGATGCAGGAAAAGACCCCATAAGCGGGCAGCCTGTCTGGTGGGAAACGAGGGTGAGAGTAGCGAAAGTGTGAAAAAAGAAAAGCAGGAAGATTGGAATGATGGAACACTGGAATACTGGGCGCGAAAACAAGACGATCAATCCGGCTCACATTTTTCATTTACCCATTCTTCCAATGTTCCATTATTCCATTATTCCTGTACTCAGGATGGGGTAAGTGATGAAAAAAGAGGTAAAGGGCAAATACAAATTCGGGATGGTCATCAACCTGGATAAGTGCACCGGTTGCGGTACTTGCGTTGTCGCCTGTTCAGCGGAAAACAACGTCTCCGTGGGACCCGATGAATCCGACAAGGAACGGTTCCTGTCCTGGATGCAGCTCTATCGGATCAATAACGGGAAGCCGTTTCCAAAGACCGAGTACTCCTATTTCCCGCGGCCGTGTATGCATTGCGATCATCACACTCCGTGTGTGTTCGTCTGCCCGCCAACGGCCACAGACGTGGATACGGAAACGGGAATCGTCAGCCAGATCTACACCCGCTGTATCGGATGCAGATACTGCCAGGCTGCCTGCCCTTACGATGCCCGCTATTTCAACTGGTGGGATCCTGTTTTCCCCAAGGGAACCGAACGGCACCTCTCTCCCGAGGTTTCACCACGCATGAGAGGGGTCGTCGAGAAATGTACCTTCTGTCACCACCGTTACATGAGGGCAAAGACGAAGGCTTATGCAGAAGGAAGAAGGAATTTTGAGGAGCATGAGTACATCACGGCATGCTCCGAAGCCTGCCCTGCACAGGCCATTACCTTCGGCGATCTCAACAATCCCAAGCACAAGGTGTCCCAGCTGGCAAAAAGCCCGCACGCCTTCCGTTTACTCGAACGTCTCGGAACGGAGCCCAAGGTTTACTACATCAGTTCGAAGGAATGGGTAAGGCTTGCAGCGGACAATTATTTGCCCCATGAGAAGAAGATGGGGAAGTCAACTTGAAATTCCGGGCGAACAGAAACGCTTTCAAATCATCGGAGCGATAGACTCTTCGACCCTTTTGATGCTTTTGTGAGGAGGATGATTCATGGACTCGGCTTTGTTCCCAAACGGCGTGACGAGAAGTTCTCCCAGAACCTTTTTTCTGTGGACCTTGCCCTGGCTCGGGCTTCTGGCCTGGGGACTCGTGAGCGCATTCCTCTGCCTGTGGAAAGGGCTTAACCAGACAAATATGAGCAATGTCTTTGCCTTCGCCCTGTGGATCGTCTTCGATCTTGCAGTGATCGCGCTCGGGGCCGGCGCTTTTTTCACAGGATTTCTCACTTACATCATCAATCGAAAAGAGCTGAAGGATGTCATCAATGCGGCCGTGATCATCGGTTTTATCTGCTACTCGGGGGCCGTTGCCATGCTTGGAATAGATATCGGACAGCCCCTGAGAGGCTGGTTCATCTTCTGGCATGCCAATGTTCATTCCATGCTGACCGAGGTTTCCTTCTGCATCACCTGCTATCTCGGCGTCCTCGCGATTGAATACGTTCCCATTGTCCTGGAGAACCGGAAACTGGAGGAGGTCCGGGAGTTTCGTCTCTTCGGCCATAACCTTCATCATGCGATGGCGGTCTTTGCCGCGACAGGAGCCTTTCTCTCCTTCTTCCACCAGGGTTCCCTTGGCGGTATGTTCGGAGTCATGTATGCCAGGCCTTTTGCAGCACGGTGGGAGTTCTATGTCTGGCCCACGACCTTTTTCCTCTTCGTGCTCTCTGCTATTGCCGCAGGGCCCTGTTTCACGATCCTGGTGACTAAATTGACCGAAGCGATCACCAGGAAGAAACTCGTCCCGGATAAAGCAGTTCAGACCCTCGCCAAAATAGCCGGGTGGCTGCTGGTATCCTACATGGTCCTGAAAATCGCCGATACCCTTGCCTGGATATACGGCATTGTTCCAAGCGCAGGGTTTTCGTTCTCGGATTTTTTCAGGCAAGGGCCATACGGCGCTTGGCTGCTTGTGGTGGAAATCCTTGTTTTCGGAGTCGTCCCTGCCATTATGCTCATTGTTCCCAGTGTGAGAGCAAACAAACAACTGCTTATAGTGGCCTGCCTGATGAACTGTGCGGGGATCGTTCTCAATCGATTCGTCTTCATTATCGTCACGGCGGCTATTCCGGTGATGCCCTTCGATCGATTCTGGAGCTATCTCCCGACATGGCAGGAATGGGGCATTTCCATGGCTGTGGTAGGGTATGGATTTTTGCTCTTCTCTCTTTCTTATAGATACCTTCCGGTATTTCCAAAGGAAAGAGAGCTCAACCCGACTCTCTCAAGATGAGCGGTCGGCTGGCTGCTGCTGAAAAAATCATGTTTGCAGGTTGCTCAAAAATGCCCGGATGCAAGGCGCCCGAAAATCCTGAGGAGGGAGGCGTACATTAAGTACGTCGCGGCGACGAAGGATGAGGGCAACGCCGCAGACGGGCGTTTTTCAGCAACCTGCTAGTGCGCGAAAAAGGAGAATAAGAATGACTCCCTTGTCTTTTGAATGGAAGTGGATTGCGGATTACTTCATCTTCATGGGGTTGCTGTATCTGGCCCTTGCCATTGTCGTATGCGGATTGGCCTTTGTGTATATCCGAACATGGCTTGATCTGCATAGAGCGGAAAAAGGAGAAACGCCGGCTCCGGAGATCCCGGCCCGATTGAAGTATACGCAGTACTGATCCACAGATTGGCTCATCCACAGATTACGCAGATTTCCACAGATTTGTTTCTTTCCAAGATATCTGTGACATCTGTGTACTCTGTGGATAATTTTTTTTGATTTAATGGTGATCCCCATGAAGAAAGCTGCGGCTTTGATCTTTGATTGTGACGGCGTGTTGTTCGACTCCAGGCAGGCCAATATTGAGTTCTACAGCCACATAGCGGGTCGTTTCGGTCTCGGGCCCCTGGAGGAAGAAGATGTGGAATTTGTTCACATGCACACTGCGGACGAATCCCTTCGCTACCTTTTCAGGCAGAGCCCTCATCTGGAAGAGGCCCTGGCGTACCGGCTCGGGATGGACTATACGCCCTTCATCTCCTACCTGGTGATGGAACCCGGGCTCGAGGAACTCCTGAGCCTTGTCAAGCCCGATGTAGGACTGGCGGTGGCGACAAATCGGAGCAACACCATCGGAACTGTGCTGGAGCGGTACGGCATCAGCGGCTATTTCGATATTGTCGTATCTTCACTGGACGTGAGAAATCCGAAGCCTCACCCGGAGTGCATCTTCAAAATTCTGGACTTCTTTGAGCTGCCTGCTGCAAAGTCTTTCTACGTGGGGGACTCATTGATCGATGAAGAGACCGCAAAGGCTGCAAACGTCCCTTTCATCAGCTACAAGAACCCTTCTTTGCAGGCGAAATATTACGTGGACCAAATGAAGGGTATTCGGGAAATCATAAAAGAATCAGGCCTTATCAAGGCCTGATTCTTAAAATCCCCTGATTTTCCGCAGGTCGGGGGTTCTCAGCAGATCAAAGGGTCAGCACGGTCGGGGTCAGGAATATGATCAGTTCCACGCGGCTTGAGGTGCCCTTTTTTGCCTTAAAGAGCCATCCCAGCAGCGGGATATCTCCCAGACCTGGAATTGCTTCTTTATTGTCGCTATCCGTTTCTTTGTAGATCCCGCCGATCACGACGGTGTCTCCCGAGCCTACCATCATCGTGGTGGTGGCCTCTTTGGTTTTGATCGGGACGTTTTCGCCCATGGCATTTGCATAATCGGGGAAATCGTCTTTAACAAGCACTTCCATGATCACCATGTTGTTGGGCGTAATCTGGGGTTTCACCTCCAGTTTCAGGCTTGCGTCCACCTGCTGGTAGGTTTTGTTGCCATTGGCGTCCGTACCGGCAGGGATGACGATCTTGGTTCCCTGCTGGATCGTCGCCTTCACGGTATCCCGGGTCACGATCTTGGGGGCGGAAAGGGTCCTTGTTTTTCCTTCAGCCTCCGCAAGGGCCAGGGAGGCATCCAACGTAAGCCCGATGAGCCCATCACTCGTCAGTTTCGAGACGGCGAATCCCAGGGTCTCGCCTGCAAACACTGACGGAGAAAACCCGGTAGCAAAGCTGGGGTTGTAAAGACTGGCTCCTGCCGGCCAATTTTGCGGCGAGTTGGTAGCAGCCCAAGCCGGCTGCCCCAGCCAGGTCTGGTTTGGTTTGGTCTTAAACTGTGCTTGTGTATTTCGGTTCCACTGAACTCCCAGGGAGCGTGAGAAGCTCGTATCCGCCTCGATGATGCGCGCCTCGATCATTACCTGGGGTGTCGCCTGGTCCAGTCGTTCCTTGAGGGCTTGAGCCTCCTGGAGCTTGGAAATGCGATCGAAGTAGATGATGGTCTTGGTCTGGGGATCCACCGTGATCTTTCCCTTCTCGCTTCTCACGGTCCTGTCGATGATATCCCGGATGTTGTTCACATCCTTGTAGTTAACGGTAAGATAGGCCGTCTTCACCTCTTCTTCTTTCTCAGCGGCCTTCTCTCTCCTCATTCTATCTTCAATTTCCTTCAGCTGATCTTCCTTCTTTCTTCTCTCTTCTGATTCAAACTGCACCATCTGCGGCTTTGTAGTGACCCAGATCACGTTTCCATCGGTGCGTTTCGCAAGATTGTTGTTGGCCAGCACAAGATCCAGTGCCTGGTCCCACGGCACATTCTTCAATCTCATGGAGACCGTCCCTTTAACCTCCGGGCCCCACACGATATTGAGGCTGCTGATTTCCCCGATGAGACGCAGGATGTTTGTCACATCCGCATTCACAAAATCCATGGTCATCCGCGAACCTGAGTACCCTTTGTCCCGATCGCCGGGGATGCCGGGGAGATTGCTTGAAGGCTCGTTTCCGGGAGCAGTCGATGAGGCGGCAGGAGGCTTGGCTCCGGATGCAGGCGACTGGGCCATTTGCAGAGGAACGAGAGTTTTCACGACAGGTTTGACTGCAGTCGGACCGAAGTCAATCTGGATGCCCTTTGCATTCTGATCCACATGAAAGGGAACCATTTCCTTCAAAAGCATCGTTACTGTCACCTGTTTCTCGGAAGGCGCAAAGGAGGGCTGGATACGATCCACCACACCCTGGAACTGCGATGAATCGATTTCCCTCAGGAGAGGAGAGGGAATGGCCGCCTTGGAGAGTTTCAGGACCAATGTCTTGGGCCCTTTTCTATCCAGGGCGTAAACGGTTTTTTTATCCGTGGTTACCATGACCCTGGATTTGCCTTGTTCCAGCATGGTGAAGTCGATTCCGAGAACCTGATTGGCATCGGTCGCTTTGGAATCGAAGAAGATTCTCGGTTCGCTGGGCCGGACAGAGGCTGACGGTTCTTTCGTTCCGTCGACTTTTGGCGGTGTTGTCAGGGGGCCGCCGATCGGAACAGCCGCTTGTTTCGCAAAAAGGAGAATGCTTACCCTGTTATCCGTTGCCTTGATCTCGTGCTCGAGAGGCAGCACCAGCCCGATGACCATTCGGGTCATAGGGGGCTGATCCTTCAACTGCTGGAATACAACATCCTTGACATTCCCGTTGTATACCGGGGTCACCGGGGCGAGTTCCTTCCCGACCTTCCCCTCGATGTCCAAGACAACACGTGGCGGGTCCATAAGCTTGAACGCGGTATACGGGACGGAAGTGGAGTTTAAGATTTCCACCGTGGTTCTCTCCAAGCCAGGAGCCACATTCATGGACAGAATGGTGGGACTCGATGCCTCCCCGGAGGGTGAGGTATTCATGGAGGAGGACGCACATCCGCTCAGGAACAGGACGGCCCCAGCGAAAAACAAGAAGAAGGTTTGCCGCCCCAGACCATCTTTTGGCCTTTTCCCCATATGGATTCTCCTTTATACCACCTGAAAGGTGCTCCCCGTTACTCAAGAGAAGGGAGCTTCTTGGCTATGTCTCTATGCTGAACTGTCCCTCTGAAATCTTTGAACTCTTCTCGTACGATTACCTCTTTTTCCGTAACAGCATAAACTGTGCCACTGTTCGTCCCTATCGGGGTTCCTTTTTGGATCACATGCCCGACTCCTTTGGAATCGCGTACCATGGCCCAATTCCCTTTCGGCCCTGAAATGATGGCTATCAATTCAAGCTGTGAAAGATCGAGCGTCTCCAGGTAGGTGCGCGGTTTTCTCACCCCTTTTTCTTCCACAGCCTCCTGTTCGGCAATGAAAGACTTGAAAGGGTCCGTTTTTCCGGAGGGATCGTAGCTGTATTTGGCGACAGTCACCCCCGGATCGGACGCCTGGGCGGACGCGGGCTCATTTGGAGCCTCGAATAGTTTCTTCATCGGCCTGCTCTCTTTATTGATAACCTCGTGAGGCACGGCTGATGCAATTGGGGGAAAAGAAACACTCGTCACTCCAAAAAAGAGGAGAGCCGCTACGCAGGACATCTTCCGCATTTCGATAAGTACCATTCTATTACTTGGGAGGCGCGCCATCGCTTTCCCCTTTGAACCGATAAGTTACCGCATCGCACCTTGTATTCAGAGTCGTGGAGCGAGCTGCATCGGGTGCCATGGAGACATTCAGGATGTTCACGATCCGTTCCATTGCACCCACCTTGTCAAAGAAAACGGCTACATGGTGATAGTTGCCCTTAACCTCGATCGATACCGGAATCTCTACAT
Organism: Deltaproteobacteria bacterium HGW-Deltaproteobacteria-15; assembly: GCA_002840535.1. Lineage (GTDB taxonomy): Bacteria > Desulfobacterota > DSM-4660 > Desulfatiglandales > HGW-15 > HGW-15. The sequence continues at coordinate 57,668 of PHBH01000019.1, forward strand.
AAAAATCCTGCATCTTCTCCCTTTGGGGGCTGAAGAGGCGAAACTCCAATTCAGAGTCGCTTCCAAGTTGAGTGATGGTCTTCAGAAGAGTCGGGATCTCCTTCGTATTCGGCAGCAGCTTCAAGGCATCTTTAAACTGGGTGTCCACCTGGGCCCATTCCGCTTCAAACTGGGCCAACCGTCTGGCGGTTATTTTCGCCTTTGTCAACTTCTGCTCAAGGGCTGCGATCTCATTCCTGGTCTTTACGATCTCCTCTGACTTCGGGATGTAGTAAAACCAGATAAACAACCCGCCCAACAGGATCACGGTGCCTGCGAGGATAACGATCCTAATGGGCATTTTTATCTTTTCGATCTTTTCAAATACAGGGCCTAGATCCATTCATGAGCCTCACTTCAGATCATGTCCGCTTCCCGTGAATCTTCTTTTCCCCTTCACGGTCACGTTCTTACTTTTTCAGTTTCGCCTTCTCCTGATAAGCATAGGTCTTGCATTCCAAAGTGAAATCGGCCACGTTCAATCTCTGTGGAGCAAGGTGCTGCAATTTTGCACTCACCAGTTCTACCGAATGGATGTACTCGGATCGTTCGAGATTGGTCATAAAGAGCGCCACGGTCTCGTTGTCCATGGCCGTCCCCACGAGTTTCAGCACGCCGGCCGATTCCGAAAGATTGTTGAGCCAGAGTTTTTCTTTCGGAACGGCCATTGCGATTTCATCCAGAAGATGAACCGGTCCTGTTTTCTTCGTTTCCAGGTCTTTGATGACAGCGAGCTTCTTCTTCACTTCTTTGATCTTCTTCTCGAGCTCCCCTATTTTCTTCAGGGTTATCTCGAACGTGGCGAGTTCCTGTCTGAGCCTCTGTTCCTGGCCTTTGGCGCTGGCCAGCTCGGCATTCAAATCCATAAACACGTAGGCCATGGCGCCGAATACCAACACTACGGTGAGAACATAGATGGAGATCTGCCTCTTGATGTTCTCTCTCTTTTTTGCAGCCCTGAAGGGCAGGAGGTTGATTCTGATCATTTGTCGCCGGTGCTCCTCAGCGCCAGCCCGACTGCCACTGCAGCCTGGGGGGCCATATAGCTCAGGTACTTGGGATCAAAAACCTTTTCGTTGATCTGAAGACCGGAAAACGGATTGAGCTCCTCCACGGGTAAATCTATTTGCATTTCCAGATACTTCTGAAATCCGGGAATCCTGCAGGAACCGCCGCTCAGCAGAACCTTTTCGATGTTCTGGTCCGGATAGGTCGTGATCAAAAAATCGAGCGCGCGTTTGATTTCATTGACCCATCCCGAAATTACAGAAGTAAGCACCTCTTCCAGCTTACCCCTGTCTTTCTCTTCCAGTTTAACGCCTCCGAGCTTTATCTTTTCGGCCTCGTCATATTCCACTTCGAATGAAGACATGATCCCTTCATTGATTTGGAATCCCCCGAACGATGAATCCCTTGTGAAGATGGAAACACCGTTCTTGATCACATTGATGCCCAATTCTTCGGCCCCGACATTTACGAGGGCATAACATTCGTCCGTTTTTTCGCTGCTCGATTCAAAGGCGTTCTGAAGTGCAAAGGCATCCACGTCGAGGACGGCAGGGTTAAGACCGGTAATCTGAAGCAGGCTGACATAATCTTCCACAATATCTTTTTTCGCTGCCACCAGCATCACATCCATGAGGCCGGACTGTGTCTTCTCTTCCGATTCAGCACTTTGATCTTCTTCCGCAGAAAGGATTTCGTAGTCGAGATTGACATCGTGGATGTCAAAGGGGATGTACTGCTCTGCTTCTTCCTGGATCGTGGATTCCAGTTCAGAGTCCTCGCGTTTGGCTATGCTGATCTTCTTGACGATCACCGAATAACCCGATACCGAGGTCGCCACATTCTTGTTCTTGATCTTGAGATTCTTGAAAAGATTCTTTATTGCAGCGGAGACAATTTCGATTTCCCTGATCGATCCTTCCACGATGGCCTCACGGGGCAAACCGATCATCCCGAAATTTTTGAGAATCTTACCCTTCTTGCTGTCCTCGATCTCTACAAGCTTTATTGCGTGAGAGCCGATGTCCAGCCCGACCAGTTGATTCTTTTTGGCAATAGGCATACTCTTCCTTATGACTCGGGGAAAATGCGATCTTTATCAGAGAGCTTATAACCAAGCGCCAGTATGATTTTCCTCCGTGTCTCCATGCGGCAACTCATCCCTTTTTCGATCCTGTCGATGGTCAACGGTGAAACTCCTGCCTTTCTCGCGAGCTCAGCCTTACTCATCAGGAGTTCCTCTCTGATTCCCTTTACAATATTCATGCCCACTCTTTCCTCCAGATCTGAGTTCGACTACGAATCCAGTTGAGAACGGGCGATAGCATATATATATGTTGTTATTTGTCAAGTATTTTTTCATAAATTAACTAAAGTTTGCATAAATTGTGCATATATAGGGCACAATAAAAAAGATTGGCACTATATATTGTATTTGGCCGGGATTCAAAATAGTCCCGCGCTTGCTGGGGATGAAGGGGCTTTCATGGGATTTGAAGGTATTTTGAAAAGCAGGCGCTGTCCAGAAACCCCTTTACAAACACCTCCTCATGAGGGTAAATTGAGCTTTTTCAGCATCCTGCTCATGAGTGTGTCAAAATTCCATGCAGTCGGAGATATGTCATTAATACTGAGATTATGAATACACCCGTTCGAAAGAAGAATATCCTCAGGGAATATATTGAGGCGGCGGCAATTGCGGTATTGCTCGCATTATTCATCAGGACCTTTGTTGTCCAGGCTTTCAAGATTCCTTCCGGGTCCATGGAACCAACCCTCCTGATAGGCGATCATATTCTTGTGAACAAGTTCCTCTATGGCGTCAAAATTCCGTTCACCAGGAAAACACTTATTCCTGTCACCGATCCAAAGCGGGAAGACGTGATTGTGTTCATTTATCCTGTGGATACTTCTAAAGATTTCATCAAGAGGGTGGTCGCGTTACCAGGAGAGAAGCTGGAGATTATCGATTCCAAGATCTACATCAATGGAAAGCCTTATGAAGACAGGTACGGCCACTATACAGAGCCCATTGGAAGGAACCCTTCCGGGAGCAATCACAATTTCGGACCGATAACCGTCCCTGAGAGTCAATATTTTGTCATGGGCGACAACCGGGACCACAGTTATGACAGCAGATTCTGGGGATTCGTGCCGGCTGATTCGGTGAAGGGAAAGGCGTTTGTCATCTACTGGTCATGGCCGCACTGGAAACGTTTCTTCCAGGTCATCAGATAACTAAAGTATAAAATTTGTCGTTCTCCGTATGGTTCTGTGCACATCTACTCTACAGGCTTGCCGGGAATGCGCTCGCTGTTTCGGTTCATTTGCATCCGCTGCCTCATCCCATCTGCCATGAGAATCGTCTCAACGATTTCCTGGTGAAGGCCCAACTCATGTACCTTTTTCAGGGGCACATACTTGGCATCACTGATGTCGGAGCCGGGCCGGGGCTCTCCGGAAAGAGGGTATGCCCAGTAATCGGCTATCACATAATGGTAACGGACTCTTTTCGCGTCATCCCGAACGATCTTGTCCACGAGCTTTACCAGACCACAGATACGGATCTTCATGGACAGCTCTTCCAGTATTTCACGTCTCAGCGCCTCATCGAGGCTCTCTCCTAGCTCAACCATGCCGCCCGGCAGAGTCCAGATTCCTTTTCCTGGTTCCTGAGCTCTTTTTGCGAGGAGCACCTGGTCATTAAGGAGGACAATCCCCCCCACGCCCACGATCGGTGAGTCCGGGTACTCCCGCCTGATTCCTTTGACTATTTGCATTCTAACTCTTCTGTCTTATGAGGTTGCGTAAATCGGGCAAAGGGCAGGACCTCAGTCTCGCCACTTCCTCTCGGCAGGTGAGATCATAACTGATGGGGGTGATGGTGATCCATCTTTCTCTTAAGGCCTTGGCATCAGAATCCGCGACTCCTTCTTCATCGTCTGTCTCACCCGACAGCCAGTAATAGAATTCCCCCCTCGGATCCATCCGCTTCTCGAACTTTTCGTTAAACTTTCCCAACCCCTGCCTTGTGATGGCAACCCCTGCGATATGCTCAGGGGAAACGGCCGGGATGTTTACGTTCAAGGCTGTCTTCTCTTTCAATCCGAACTGCTCGATGAATCGGATAATCTCCCGACTGAACCGTGCAGCGAACCTAAAATCCGGATCACCTCTGGCATCCAGCGACAGCGCTGCAGATCGAATTCCGAGAAATGCGCCTTCCGCAGCAGCCGAGACCGTACCGGAATAGAGAACATTAACACCTACATTCGCTCCTAGATTGATGCCTGAGAGAATGATATCAGGCGGACCCCCCACCAGCTCCTGGACTCCTATTTTCACGCAATCCGCCGGAGTTCCTCTCACTCCAAAACCGAAAAACCCTCCATTGATGTTCACCTTTCGAACTCTCAATGGTGAACTCAGTGTGATGCCATGTCCTACGGCGCTCATCTCGGATTCCGGCGCCACCACCCAGACGTCAAAATCCTTTTTCAGCTCATCACGGAGAGCCGTCAATCCGGGAGCATACACTCCATCATCGTTGGTCAACAGGACCTTCATCGAAATACTCCTGCATCTTTTTGCCCCGACTATCGCGCCCTCCCAGCCTCCGTCCCCGGTTCGGCGAGGGTCGTCGAAATGCTTTCCTTCCCCCTGTTCATGGGGCCGGAAAAGGGGATGCGCGACACCTGCCTGCGGGCAGAAGCCCCGGATCGCAAGTGGTTCAGGGATGAAAGAAGGTAACACAAATAGCCCAAAAGTACCATAGTCCTTGCTCTTTTCTTGCCTCCATCTCGGACCTGCGCTAAAATGGGCGTCATTCCTAAAGGAGGGAATATGAATAAGAAACCCGGAGGACGAAAGTTCCCTTGGCTGATTGTTGCCCTAGTGGTTTGCCTTTCCCTGGCCGCGGGATATTTCTTTGGAACGAAAAGAGCCGGGAAAGTTGTGCAGCCCCCTCCAGTGGAACAGTCCGCTGCTTCAAAGCCTGCCACTTCAAAAACCGACAGCGCTCCCCCTTTGATACAGGAGAAAATCCATATAGGAAAGATCGATGAAACATCCAGATTTCCACGAGGTGACGAATGCCGGAGAGTGCAGGAGGATCTGAAGGATTTCTTTGAATATCTTAATAAGAAGCCTTACGTCAGGCAAATCGACCCCGAGCTTGATACCTACCAATGGTTCAACAGGATCCTGACCCGACTCTCATCCAATCTTCCTGTTCCAGCCGGAGAAAATCTGGACCCTGTGGCCATGGCAAACCATATTTTTTATTTTTTCAGAAATTTGGATGCCAAAGAGATGAGACTCATCAGGGATGTCATGGTGAACGAGGAGTCCACACTCGAAGCCAACATGGATCTGTTCTTCAGGTGGCTTTCACTGGGAGATCAATGTCCCGAAAGCGGTGGCTTCAGACCCCCACCCGACGCTCTTTATTCCTATGCCGGTTTCTTCCTGAACACCATTGGCGGCCGCGCCTATCTGTTCCGCAACTCCCCCGGGGTGAGATGGCTTATCACCTACTATTCCCTCCTGATTGTCCATGACGCGGATAAGAGGGGAAAGAACACATTCGGCATCGATATCGCTCCTCATCTCAAGGCGCTTTCGACAGAAATGAGCTACCAGGGGGATTTTCTCTTTCAGCAGGAATACGTAAAGAAGCTCCAGGATCTCGAAGGATTCTACCGGGGCAGATGAGCGGTCCAGGATGCATAATCTGAGATGAATCAGCGAAAGAGCGGAATCCTTCTTCATATAACTTCACTGCCCTCGCAGTTCGGTATAGGGGATATAGGCCCTGCCGCTTACCGGTTCGTGGATTTGCTTTGGGAGGCGAAGCAGACTATTTGGCAGATCCTGCCCCTCAATCCAACCGATCTGGCCTGCTGCAGTTCTCCGTACCACAGTACTTCTTCATTTGCCGGCAACCCTCTTCTTATCAGTCCGGAACTCCTGATGAGAGACGGATTAATCACACCGTCCGACCTGGAGCCCATTCCCTGTTTTCGTCCGGAGCGTGTCGACTTCTCTCCAGTCCTCAGCTACAAGCACATCCTTTTTCAGAAGGCGTTCGAACGGTTTGGAAATCGGTTTGATCAGGATTATGGCAACTTCTGCAAAGAGAACAGCTACTGGCTTGATGATTTTGCTCTCTTCATGTCCTTGAAAGGCCATTATCAAGGCAGGCTTTGGAACGAGTGGCCCAAAGAAATCCGTGACAGGCGTCCGGAAGCCCTCCGGGAAGCGGAAACCCTGCTGAGAGCACCCGTGGAAAGGGAAAAGTTTCTGCAGTTTATCTTTTTCAGACAATGGCACTCCTTGCGAAAATACTGCAGGGAAAAAGGCGTGGAGATCATCGGAGACATCCCCATCTATGCAGTGCACGACAGCGCCGACGTCTGGATCCATCCCAACGTCTTTAACCTGGATGAAGAGAAGCGGCCTCTGACAGTGGCCGGCGTTCCTCCCGATTACTTCAGCAAAACAGGTCAGCTGTGGGGCAATCCGGTTTACAGATGGGACGAATTGAAGAATTCAGGATACGACTGGTGGCTTCGGAAAATCGGCCACAGCATGAACTTATATGATTCTATCCGAATAGACCATTTCCGTGGTTTTGTGGCTTTCTGGGAGGTGCCCTGTTGCGAGAAGAATGCTGTCAATGGGACATGGGTAAAGGCCCCTGCCATCGATTTCTTTGAAAAGCTCGTTTCCCGGTTTAAGGTCCTGCCTCTCATTGCGGAGGATTTGGGAATCATCACTCCGGACGTCCAGGAGGTGATGGAGCGGTTCGGTTTTCCCGGAATGAAGGTTCTCCTGTTTGCCTTCACCGGCGATCCTGGAGCCAATCCGTATCTGCCCCACAACTTCGTCCCGAATTGCGTCGTATACACCGGCACGCATGACAATAACACTGCGAGAGCCTGGTTTGAGCATGAGGCCTCTGAGGAGGAGTTGAGAAGACTTTTTCAATACCTTGGCAAGGAGGTTTCTCCGGATGAAATCCATTGGGATTTGATACGCCTGGCCATGATGTCGGTTGCGGAGAAGGTCGTGGTCCCGCTGCAGGATGTCCTGGGCCTCGGCCCTGAGGCAAGGATGAATCGCCCTGCGACCAGAGAAGGGAACTGGCAGTGGAGGTTTTTGCCGGAGCAGATCGTTATCCCGGTTTTTCGAAGACTCATGGAGATGACGGAGGCTTACGGGAGAGCAGGGAAGAAGAATGTCCAATGACCACATTTTAATCAGTCCCTGTTACTTGATCCATCTTCTTTTTTGTTTTAATCTTGCGCCCCTGGATCATGTCCGGAGCAAGCTTTGACGAAAGTTTTTTCATATCTGTCCTCCGACTTCTGATCTCTCTGGTTTCTGGTCTCGATTTTCTGATCTCTGATCTCTGACTTCTGACTTCTGGAGGTCAGATCCTGGATCCGACATCTAACCCTTAACTGAATCTGGTTTAGGCATATGTCCATTTTCTCCAGCTTCGTCGATCTCAGATTTCAGGATGCATTGGACATCCTCTTTCTATTTATCGTGGCCTACCACCTTTATCTCTGGTTCAAGGGGACCAAGGCCTTTAAAGCTCTCGTTGGTTTGCTGGTGCTGGGGGTAATCTTCACGGTGGCGCGAACCTGGGGTCTTTTCATGACCACCTGGGTCTTTCAGATCCTGTGGCAGGTTTTGGTCATTCTTCTGATCATACTTTTTCAGTCCGAGATCAGACAGGCCCTTGAGCGTGTCAATCCCTTGCAGGCGCTCGGTCTTCGAAGGCATTCCAGGGTGGGGGAGTGGGTCCAGGTTGCTGCGGACGCGGTTCATATGTTGGCCGCGAAGCATATCGGTGCGCTCATCATCATAGAGCGGGCGGACAGGGTGGACGAATGGATCACGTGCGGGCAGCAGTTGGACGCTGCATTGAGTCCTGAGCTTGCCCTGAGCATCTTTCAGAAGCACTCTCCCCTTCACGACGGGGCCATGCTGCTGAGGGATGGCCGTATCAGCCTCGTGGCGTGCTATCTTCCGCTTAGTTCCGACGAGAAGCTCCCCAATGAATGGGGGACCAGGCACAGGGCTGCTGCCGGACTGTGCGAACGATGCGATTCCATGGTCATAGTGGTATCCGAAGAGCGGGGCGAAATCACCCTGGTGAGCAAAGGAGGCTCGTGGCCGATCAGGAGTCCGGAAGAGTTGTCACAGCGGATCATAGAGGGGATCCGGCCGATGACCCCTCCCAGGAAGACGCCTTGGCAGAAGACCCGTTTCCTGATCCTGAATCAGTGGATGGCCAAGGCGGGAACTCTCGGTCTTGTGGTCGTGTTGTGGGTGATGTTGGCGGGTCAGCAGGACTTTGAAGTCACACTGAGCGTTCCGCTGGAAGTCAGAAATCTTCCTTCAGGAATGACCGTGACAGAACCGCTGAGCCAGGCCATAAGGATAAAGGTGAGAGGTCTGCGAAAAGACGCGAGCACGGTCAATGAAAGAAACCTCCAGGTGGGGCTGGACCTGTCCAAGGAAACCGCCGGTAAAAAAAGCTTTCCTATTACCAGGGCCAACATTCAACTTCCCAATGACAAGCTCAATATCGTCAGCATCGATCCGCCCCAGGTGACTCTCAGCCTTGAAAAAAAGATTTGAGACATCATGGATCACGCAGGAGTGTACTCTATGACTGTACCGATAAAAACCCTGGATGTGAGACCCAAGATCCCGGCACCGCTGAAATTCCTGGGGGAACTCTCTTATAATCTGTGGTTCATGTGGAATTCCGAAGCCGAGACTCTTTTCCGGGAGATGAACCCCGATCTCTGGGAAGAAACAAGAGAAAACCCTGTGGAGCTCATCGGCAGGCTCAAGCAGTCTGAGCTGGACAGCTTCGCCGAAGACGAAGGGTTCTGCGCCCACATCGAGAGGGTCAAACAGGAATTCCACCGATATCTGTCGGAAGAACCGGATGTCCGTGTTTTCGGCAGAAGAGAGCAGCCGTTCACCATAGCCTATTTCACCGCCGAGTGCGGACTTGCCGACTGCCTTCCCATTTACTCAGGCGGGCTCGGCATCCTGGCCGGGGATCATTTGAAATCTGCCAGCGATCTCAGACTTCCGGTGATCGGCATCTCCCTGGCGTACCAGAAGGGGTATTTTCGCCAGTACCTGATTCAGGACGGGTGGCAGATGGAGAGCTACCCCTACAATCAATTCAACGCCATGCCCATGCTCCTGGTTCGGGACAGCCAGGGCAATCCGCTGCAGATTTCGCTCCATCTCAAAGGCGAGCCCGTGAAAGTTCAGGCATGGCGAGTGAGGGTGGGGCGGACAAGCCTTTATCTTCTGGATACCAACCTGAAGGAGAATTCCCCATCAGCCCGGGAGATCACCTCTGAGCTTTATGGCGGTGATCGGGAAATGAGGATCCGCCAGGAGGTCGTCCTGGGGATCGGAGGAGTCCGGATGTTGCGTGCCATTGGTCTGGACCCTGCCATCTACCATATGAACGAGGGCCATTCCGCCTTTGCCGTATTCGAGCGCATCAGACAGCTCAGGGAAGAACGCGGCCTCAGCTTCAATGAGGCGCTGGAATTCGTCAGGGTCACCAGTGTCTTCACCACCCACACTCCGGTACCTGCCGGCATAGACACCTTTCACCCGGATCTGATTCGGGCTTACTTCGAGGATTTTGCCAGATCCATGGGAATCTCGGTTGCCGTTCTTCTCGGGTATGGGAGACAGGATCCACGAGACAAGGACGAACCATTCTCCATGGCAGTTCTGGCCCTGAGGCTTTCCAACTGGAATAATGGGGTGAGCCGACTCCACGGAAAGGTAAGCCGGAGGATGTGGCAGAGGATCTGGCCAAAAACCCCTGAGGCGGACTTGCCGATCTCCCATACCACCAACGGCGTGCACATTCCCTCCTGGGTATCCAAGGGCATGAGCGAGAATTTCACCCGTTATCTTGGCCCCCGATGGATGGAGGACCCCGATAATGTAAAGGTTTGGGAAAGAGTCAGCAAGATCCCGGACACCGAGCTGTGGAGAACGCACGAACGGGGAAGGGAACGGCTCATTGCGTTCACGAGAATGAGATTGAGAGCACAGCTCGCAAAAAGAGGCGCCTCCAATCGGGAGCTCGCCTTTGCCGACGAGGTCCTCAATACCGAAGTATTGACCATCGGGTTTGCCAGGCGATTCGCTCCTTACAAACGCGCCCACCTCATTCTGCAGGATCTCGCCCGCCTCGAGAAGATTTTGACAAACGACAAGCACCCGGTTCAGATCATCTTTGCAGGCAAGGCCCACCCCCAGGATCGGCCCGGCAAGGAGTTGATCAAACAGATTGTTCAGACCGCCGGCCGGGAGTCCCTCCGGCGCCATATGGTTTTCCTGGAGGATTATGATTTTCATATTGCGCGCAACATGGTCCAGGGTGTCGACGTATGGCTCAATACGCCCCGCCGGCCTCTGGAGGCCTGTGGCACGAGCGGGATGAAGGCGGCAGCCAACGGAGCCCTGCACTTCAGCGTCCTCGACGGCTGGTGGGAGGAAGGATACGAGCGGGAGATCGGGTGGGCCATAGGCAACGGCGAAGAATACGACGATCATGTCTTTCAGGACGAGACGGAGAGCCGGGCTTTGTATGACATCCTGGAGAACGATATCATCCCGGTTTTCTACGATCGCGGGCATGACGGACTCCCAAGGAGATGGGTCTCCATGATGAAAAGCTCCATGCACAGGCTTTGTCCCATGTTCAATTCCCACCGGATGGTTTCCGAATACTGGGACCGTTTTTATCTCCCCGCAGCCGAGCGGGGGTTTCAACATCAGGAGAATAATTGGGATGGACTTCGAAACTTGGCCAAATGGCGTGAAAAGGTGATGTACAACTGGGCGGACATAGCCATACGCAGGGTCCGGATGAACCCAATCTCCGAAATTGAGGTGGGCGAGCCTTTTCCGGTGGAGGCCGAGGTCTTCCTGGGAGGACTCCTGCCGGATGATGTCATGGTGGAGGCCTATGCAGGCAGGGTGGACCCATCGCAGAATTACATCGACCGTTTTACCCAGATCATGGTTGCGGGGGAGACGATTGGGGATCACCTTTACAGGTACCGATGCGAAGTCCTTTTTGAGGAGGCCGGCCATTTCGGGATCAATGTGCGAATCACTCCGAATCACCCGAACCCTGAGAGCCGGCATAATATGGGACTCGTTATCTGGGCGTAGCTTAAAGGTTACGATGTTTGACAAGTTCGAGAGAGTTATTATATAGATTTCGTAGCGCTTTTCTGACTTGAGCACAGTACCTCTCATCGGGGTTTCTTCCAAATGGATAAGATCAGGATTGCTGTTGCAGGTATCGGTAACTGCGCGAGTTCTCTCATTCAAGGAATACATTATTACAGAAACAAGGACCCTGAAACAGCCATAGGGTTCATGCATTGGGACATAGGGGGTTACAGGCCGGGCGACATTGAGGTTGTTGCTGCCTTTGACATCGATCAAAGGAAAATTGGAAAAGACCTCGCAGAGGCCATTTTTCAGCTCCCGAATTGCACCAAGGACATCGTCAGGCCGATGCCGAGCACGGGAGTAACCGTGCAGATGGGCCGGATCCTCGACGGGTTCGCCGGCCATATGGAGAACTACGACAACAAGTATACCTTTCTACCCTCCGATCAAGCCCAGGCCGAGGAAGAGGACGTCGTAAAAATACTGAAAAAATCCGGGGCGGAGATCCTCCTGAACTACCTTCCTGTAGGTTCAGAGCAGGCTGCCAGATTCTATGCGGAATGCGCCTTGAAGGCTGGATTGGGCTTCGTCAACAACATTCCCGTCTTCATTGCCAGCGATCCGGAATGGGCAAAGCGTTTCTACCAGGCCAAGCTCCCCATTATCGGAGACGATGTGAAATCGCAAATCGGTGCAACGATCATTCATCGGGTACTGGTCCATCTGTTCAAGACCAGGGGGGTCAAGGTGGACCATACGTATCAGCTCAATATCGGCGGTAACACCGACTTTCTGAACATGCTGGACCGGAAACGGTTGACTTCGAAGAAGACCTCCAAAACCGAAGCCGTGCAATCTCAGCTTGGGGATGATCGTCTGAGCCAGGAAAATATCCATATCGGTCCAAGCGACTGGGTGGCATGGCAAAAGGACAACAAAGTCGCTTTCATGCGGCTCGAAGGAAGGCTCTTCGGGGATGTTCCCATGAACCTGGAGTTGCGCCTTTCGGTCGAGGACTCCCCCAATTCGGGCGGAGTTGTGATCGACGCCATCCGATGCTGCAAGCTTGCCCTGAAGCGCGGCAGGGGGGGGGTTCTCTATTCCCCATCAGCCTATTTCATGAAGCATCCGCCCAGGCAATTCACCGACGAAGAAGCCCGAAAGCTGGCGGAGGACTTTATCACCGGAAAAAGAGACGACTAAAAGAAAATATCCAATATCCAATGTAGGATTTCCAATGCCCAAGGGAAGACCTCGCCGTGGTTCGACTTCATCTATAATCTTCAAATTTCTTTTTTCTTTCCTGCTCAACCTTTGCGTTTTGAGGTGAGGCTCTTTTGGTATATCTGACCTCTGACTTCTGTCTTCTGACCTCTGACCTCTGTCTTCTGTCTTCTGACTTCTGACCCTTGATCCTGCATCCTGCATCCTGTATCGTATCTTGAGTCATGACCTCACTTCCCATAATCCTTGCACACGGCATCTGCCCGTTTCACAGGCTTCTCCCCTTTGCATCCTGCCGGGACAATGCCTCGGATGACCGCTTTCACTATTTCCGCAGGATCCGGAGCACCCTCATCGCAAAGGGATTTACCGTTTTTCATGCCGGTGTGGGCTGGTCCTCTTCCCTGGAGAGAAGGGCGCTCGATCTGAGAAACGAGATTCTGAGTTTCACCGATTCATTCAGAAGATGGCCGAAAGTACATATCATCGCCCACAGCATGGGCGGTCTCGACGCCCGCTACATGATCTACCGCTACGGAATGGATAAACGGGTCGTCTCGCTGACGACCATCGGAACACCGCATCTCGGCACATCCTATGCGGACTGGGGGCTCAGGAATTTCTCCTTCCTTATAGGATGGGCCAAACCGCTGGGGCTCGATCTGTCCGGATTCAGGGCTCTTACAAGGGACGAGTGCGAAAGACGGAATCTCGCACTTTCCGAGTATGAGGAGGAGAGCACCGTGATCTACAGGACTGTTGCCGGTGTTCAACCCCTGTCGCGCATATGCAAGCATTTCCGGTTTGCCTATGGAATCATATCAAGGGAAGAGGGGGAGAACGACGGTCTCGTTTCCCTCCACTCTGCAAAATGGAAGGACAAGTACTTCCTTGAGATCATGGATGCGGATCACCTTAACCAGATCGGATGGTGGGACGAAGCCGAGGAGAGCGCGTGCATTGGAAAGGAGGATTTCGAAAGGGGAATCCGGGAGTGGTACGTGAGGCTTGCGCTGGGGTTGGAGAATCTGGAAGGCGTATAAGGCGTATAAAGATGAACATCCAACATCGAACGTCCAACGTCGAATGAAATTCAAGTACTCAGTGCTCGGAGGATGGAGAGGTTGCTCCTATAAAGGTCTTTTCAGGAGGTACTATGGACACGAGAATTGAAATCGTCGAAGGAGACATCACGAAGCAGAAGGTGGATGCGATTGTGAACGCCGCCAATAACTCTCTTCTCGGCGGAGGCGGTGTGGATGGCGCGATCCACAGAGCCGCAGGACCGGAACTGCTTGGAGAAACGAAAACGCTTGGGGGGTGCCCAACCGGCGAAGCCCGGATCACCAAAGGATACCGGCTTCCTGCCAAATGGGTGATCCATACGGTAGGGCCGATCTGGAAAGGCGGGAACAGAAATGAGGAAGCGCTTCTGGCGAGTTGTTACAGGAATAGTCTCAAGGCCGCGGTTGAAATCGGCGCAGCGAGTATCGCCTTTCCATCGATCAGTACGGGCGCATATGGGTTCCCGCTCGAAAAAGCCACCGAGATAGCGCTCCGTGAGACCAGGAAATTCCTGAAGACCGATCAGACCATTAAGAAGATCCTCTTTGTCTGCTTTGGAGAGAAGGCCCTCAATACTTACAGGAAGCTCGCAAGTCAGATAAATGCACAAGAACCGAACAGAGAATAGCATCGAACATTGATTCCAGCATTGAACATCCCTTCTTTCAGACGTTCAGTATCGGGTATTGATTTTCATTCGATGTTGGACGTTCGATGTTGGATGTTCGACGTTCATGTTTTTGCATGCCCGCTGGACCCCGCTTCCCGGCCTTCGCCGGGACAGGTTTCATTCAACCGGGATGATGACTTTTTACGAGACGGTTCAGCATTGAGTTTTAATTCATTCGATGTTGGACGTTCGATGTTGGATGTTCGACGTTCATCTTTTTCTTTTATCTTTATTCCTGCTTCCCTGCGTCCTTATACTTCCGATACGCCCGCAAGGGCAGCAGCAGTCCAAAAAATGGGATGATATAAAACGCGGCTACCATAGGTTCTTTCGGGGTGAAGAACTGGGAGCTGAAAACAAGGACGAGGACGTTGTTCATGAGGCCGAGGCAGATCACGGAAGCGAGCTGATCCTCCACGGGTCTCCCCCAGGAGAGAAGGAGTCCTGCAACGAGGTAGATTGCCCCGAGAACGAACGTCACACCGACTGCGTCCAGAATGAGCATCGGCTGCTGCCGGAAATAGTCGGAATATGCCGAAAAAATCCCCAGGTTCGTTATCGCGAAGAGGACAAGAGAGATCCCATACTGCCTTTGCAGGAGCGCCAGGTAAAAACCTCTTGAAAACCTTCTCAGAGACTCGGCCAGCGCAAACGGGACAAAGACCACCAGCAGGAGCAGTCGGATCATGCTCGCGAGGGTAATATTCATTGTCTGACCGAACAGGAGATCCACAAGGGCGGGGAGAGTAAACGGGACCAGAAGGGACGACAGGACTACCACTACAAGAACGAGCGGGCTGTTCGCCTGAACAAGATTGGAGAGGAAAGGCGCGACCACGCCTGTGGAGATCCCGGTAAGCAACAAGGCCGAGAGACTGTATGCCGGCCAGATGAGACGAAAGAGCAGCGCAACGCCGATTGGAAGCACGATCATTCTCAGCACCAGAAAGAGACAGATGACCAGGGCCTGGCTCCTGAGGATGTCCCATATTGCGGATACACGAATGGAGAGGAAGCTGAGAAGAAGAAGGCTCATCATGCAGTAGATCGGGAACGGCTGAAACCAGGAAGAGAATCCCGGCGCCATGATCCCCACAAAGAGAGAGGAGAAGATCACTCCGAGCAGAACAAGATCCTTTGGGCGAAACATTCTGTATCCATCCTTTTCCTGTGAGAATTTCCGCAAGGAAAACATGCAATCAAACAGTTATTTGATTACCTCGTCAAGCCAAAATCTCTGGACTTTCCTCTCTTGCTTGAAACTTTTCTACATATCTCACTTTTTTATTGACTAACTCTTGTTTTGTAGGAAAATTACAACACTCCTGTTTTTGATGACGACATCGTGACCTTTTCGGAGAAGACTACCCCGGGACCGGAACAAATCGACAATGGCAATTTGTTAATGGACTTCTGACACACCACATTAGGGAAGATATATAGTGACCGACACCCTGACAAGCGTCCGAAACGCATTGGGCTCGCTCCGCAATTCTGAAAAGAAGGTAGCCAAGTGCATCATGGAGGACCCCCAGGCCGTTGTTTCTCTGTCCATCACGGAGCTGGCCGAAAGAGCGGGGACCAGCGAACCTACGGTGATCCGGTTCTGCCGGAAGCTGGGCCTGAACGGCTACATGGAGCTCCGGCTCAACCTGGCAAGAGACATCCCTTCAGTGCAGCAGTTTTTTGAAAACGTGAGCGAGAAGGATACCCTTGCCCAGATTGTGGGGAAGATCTTGAGCGCACACAGGGAGGCGCTCAACAACACCTTGAACCGAGTAGACCTGGAGGTGCTTGAGGCTTCAGTGAAGGTTCTCGGTTCGGCCCGGAGGGTGGAATTCTACGGCCTGGGCGGATCCGCCATTGTGGCCAAAGATGCCCATCACAAGTTCTTCAGGCTCGGCATCTCCTGCATCGCCTACGATGACCCCCACATGCAGGTCATGTCCGCAGCACTCCTCACTCCCGAAGACGTGGCAGTGGCCATTTCCCACACAGGTTCAACCAAGGACATCATCGAAAGTGTGAAAGTCGCCAGGAAGGCCGGAGCGACGGTGATCGGCATCCTTGGCCAGGAGAAATGCCCTCTTTCGAAGTTCTGTGATATCCCCATCTCGGTATACTCTCAGGAGGCTGCTCTCCGTCTGGCGCCCATGACCTCACGTCTCGCCCAAATGGCAATCATCGACGTCTTGTTCGTCTCCGTGGCAATGAAAGGTTTCGAAGACACCGGGAACCGTCTGGACAAAGTGAAGCGCGCCCTGGTGGACAAACGATTCTGAGTCTCTAAGTGCAAGGGCCTGAAAGGGGCCGGATCATGGCAACCCCGGCTGAGAAGCTGTTCGTCCGCGTCAATCAGTGGATCGTCGCCTCCATGTTGGGCGTCATGTTCATCCTGGTTTTCGCCAATGTGGTGACCCGTTACTGCCTCGGCTTTTCCATTGCCACGTCTGAGGAGGTCTCCACCTTCCTGATGATCGCCATCACCTATCTCGGTGCAGGCCTGGCGCTCAGGGAAGGACGGCATGCCAGCATCGATTTCCTCCAGGACCGGCTGAGCGAGACCCCTCGCCGGGTTCTCCGGGCCTTTCTGGGCGGTGCGCTTCTCCTCTTCTTCCTCCTGCTGGCCTATTTCGGAGTAAAGCTTTGCATCCTGGGCTGGTCACAGGAGACTTCCGTCACCCAGATCCCTCGGGGCATTCCCTATCTGGCCCTCCCCATAGGCTC
This sequence comes from Deltaproteobacteria bacterium HGW-Deltaproteobacteria-15, assembly GCA_002840535.1. GTDB lineage: Bacteria > Desulfobacterota > DSM-4660 > Desulfatiglandales > HGW-15 > HGW-15. Next base: position 74,646 of record PHBH01000019.1, read on the forward strand.
GGTGGTGTTCGCAATCCACCTGGCCTTAATATTCAAACAATGGCTTGTGCGAAGCTGGGAACAGGTGGGTCCTGAGGATGAATCCGGGATGACGACCGTTCTCTTCCTGGTTTTCTTCCTGACACTGGCGCTTGGACTGCCGGTCTCTATGACCATGGGACTATCGGGAATGGTCGCCGTTCTGGTGGATGGACGGTTTCCGGCCGTGGTGGTCCCGCAGCATCTGTTCAATGGAATAAGTTCCTTCCCCCTCATGGCCGTCCCTTTCTTTGTCCTGGCAGCGGATCTCATGACCGCCACCGGCCTGACCGCCTCCCTTATGCAATTCGCAAACAACCTGGTGGGTCATATCCGGGGTGGGCTCGGGCACGTCAATGTCCTTGTCAGCATGCTCTTTGCCGGGGTGAGCGGTTCGGCTCTCGCGGATGCGGCCGGACCCGGCGCCATAGAGATGAGCATGATGCGAAAGGCCGGTTATGACGCAGCCTACGCAGGAGCCCTCAGCGCAGCCACCGCCACGATCGGGCCCATCATTCCCCCAAGCATCCTCATGGTGATCTATGCCATATCCGATGCAAGGGTCACTGTCGCAGGTCTTTTCCTGGCAGGAATCGGCCCAGGAATCCTCCTGGCGCTGGCTCTGGCTGCCATGAACCACTGGATCTCCATCCGGCGTGGATACGTGTTCCGGAGCCGCCGGCCCGGACTTGGAGAACTGACCCGGAGTTTCGGACGGGCACTGCCCTCATTGGGTCTTCCTTTCGTCATCATGGCCGGGATTCTGGGCGGTATGTTCACACCCACCGAGGCGGCGGCCGTTGCCGTCGCCTATTCCCTGCTGGTCGGTTTTTTTCTCAGCCGCACCCTCAGGTGGGGAAACCTGGTGGAAGTGTTTACGCGAAGCAGTGTCACCTCGGCGGGGGTGCTTCTCATCGTCTCCATGGCCTCCATCTTCTCCTGGCTCCTGACCATCCTTCAGGTCCCGCAGGCCTTGGCTGCAGGGATCGCGAACCTCACCACCAGTCCCATTCTGGTCATGGTTCTTGTAGCCGTCATCGTCTTTCTCTGCGGCATGCTGATCGACACGCTCCCGGCCCTTATCATCCTCGTGCCGGTGCTGGGGCCTCTTGTGGACAAATTCCACATCGATCCCCTTTACTTTGCCATGGCTGTGGTCCTGAACCTGACGATCGGCCTGGTTACGCCGCCCGTGGGGCCGGTGCTGTTCGTCATCAGCACAGTGGGCCGGGTTCGATTTGAAGATCTCGTAAAAGCAGCAATACCGCTCATTGCAGCGGAAATGGTAGTGCTGATCGCGGTGATCGTCTTGCCGCCGATCAGCACCTTCATACCCATGCTATTCGGGTTCACCCATTAAATGGAGGAGGTATTCGGTATGCAAAAGGTACACGGATCTGTGAAACTAGCATTGTTCCTGCTGTGCTGCATGGGCGCCGTGGTATTGGCCGTTGGCGCGCCTGTCTGGGCCGCCCCCAAGGTGATGAAGTACGGTCATTTCCAGCCGGCCAAGCTGGACCAGCCAAAGCATGCGGCTGCTCTGGCCTTCAAGAACTATGTGGAGGCAAACACCAAAGGATCCATCAAGGTTGAGGTTTATCCGGCAGGTCAGCTCGGCAATGAAGTTACCGTCATCGAGGGGCTGAAGCTGGGCACCATGGAGTTGATCGTGCTCCATGACGGCCCCATCTCGACCTTTTACAAGCCGTTCATGCTCTATGCTATCCCCTACCTCTTCGACGATCAGGCTATGGCATGGAGCGTAGTCGACGGTCCCTTTGGAAAGGAGATGGCCGCCGACATGGTCAAGAAGACGGGGGTCCGCATGATGGCGCTGGGGGACAACGGTATCCGCCACTTCACCAACAGCAAGAGACCCATCAAGAGCCCGGACGACATGAAGGGGCTTAAGATTCGCGTCATGCCGGGCCCCATCTGGAGCAAACTCGTGGAGTCGCTGGGCGCCAGCCCCTCGCCTGTTCCATGGGGCGAGCTTCCCGCAGCACTCCAGCAGGGCGTCGTCGACGGTCAGGAAAACGGGGTCACCAACATCCTGGCCGCGAGCCTCTACCAGAGCCAGAAATACATCTCCCTGGACGGCCACGTTTACAGCTGGCACGCCTATCTCATGAATGACAAATTTTTCAGTGGTCTTACCCCGGAGGAGCAGCAGGTGGTGCTCAAGGGTATCCGGATTGCAAAGATTATTCATCGGGGCATGACTTGCGCTCAGGATTTGAATGCCCCAACCATGCTGGGAAGCCTCGGCATGGAGGTTACGCCCCTTGCCCCGGAGCAGGTGGCCGCTTTCCGCAACAAGGCGCAGCCTGCGGTGAGGGCATGGGTTGAAGAGCAGATCGGCAAGGAATGGGTGGAGAAGCTCTTCTCCGCCGTGGAGGCATACAAAAAGGAAAAATAAATTGAGATTCAACACGACCGGCGGCGGGCTCGGGGTGGTTCTTCTGAAGACCGAGGAACCGCGGACCCGTCACCGGCCCTTTGGTTTCAGGAGAGAAACGATGTACTCGAAAATCAGCATAGAGGGATACATGAAGGTCTCCACAGCCTCGGTTTCCGATGCCGTGGACAAGATCGCCGGAAAAAGGGGCTACATGGATCATGCCATCAAACCCCGGATCAGCGAGAAAAAGATCGTGGGCCCTGCCGTAACCATCCTGGAAAGCGCCACCGAGGAGTTCCTTCCCCCGCAGCACGCCCTGGATGCCATCGACGAGTCCCCTGAAGGGAGCGTCATTGTTATTGGCATCAACGGCGAGTCCGAAGTGGCCGTGTGGGGAGGGCTCATGACAGCGGGGGCGGAAGTGAACCGGTTGGCCGGTGCGGTGCTGGATGGTGGCGTGCGGGATGTGACAGAGATCCGCCGCGATTCCGATTTCCAGGTCTTTGCGCGAAGCGTATCCCCGGGAACGACACTGGGACGCTTCAAAACCCTTGCCGCCAATGTGCCGGTTCTGTGTGGCGGTATCATGGTGCATCCCGGCGATCTTATCGTCGCCGATCTGGACGGTGTAGTGGTGGTGCCCATGGCCAACGTTGAGGACGTGCTCCGCATGGCCACGGAGATCGAAGTGCGTGAGGCCGAGCAGGCCAGGCTGATCCGGGAGACCGGTTCGCTCCGCGAAGGGTTGGCAAAGTACGGCCGGATCTAAGGGAGATTGGGATGAGCATCGATATTGTCGCGCTTGGGGAACCGATGCTGGAATTCAATGCATCGGAAGAAGGAACTCTCTTCGAGGTTGGGGCGTTCCTGGTCGGCTGGGGAGGCGATACCTCCAACTTCTCCGTTGCAGCAAGCAGGGCCGGAAGCAGGGTAGGGTACATTACGCGCTTAGGAGAGGACGAGTTCGGAGAGAGCTTCCTGCGGCTCTGGCAGAGGGAAGGGGTAGACACCCGTTTTGTAGAAAGGGATCCGGCGGCCCCCACCGGGATCTATTTCATCTCAAGGGCAGAGGGCAGGCATCATTTCACCTATTACCGTAAGGATTCGGCTGCGAGCCGTATGACACCGGATTTCTTGCCCGCCGACTATATCAGAAACGCCAGACTCCTTCACGTGTCAGGGATCAGCCAGGGAATCAGCGATGCGGCCTGTGACACGGTGTTTGCCGCTGTTGGCGTTGCCCGGGCCGCCGGAGTGCTGGTCTCCTATGATCCTAACTTCAGGCCCAAACTGTGGCCTCTGGAAAGGGCCAGGGCTGTCATTCACGAAGCCATCCGGCAAGCGGACCTGGTTTTCCCGAGCCTTGAAGACGCCAGGGCGCTGAGCGGGCTGGAAGATCCAGAAGAGATCGCAAGATACTATCTGGATCTGGGACCGAAGGTGGTTGTCCTGAAACTGGGGGGCGACGGCGCCATGCTGGCAACGTCCGGTGAAGGGGAGCCGCCGTCCGCACCCGTGACTCGGAGATTCCCGCCTCAAAAAGTGGAATCCGTGGACATGTCCGGCGCCGGAGATACTTTCGACGCTTATTTCGTGCACGGCTTCCTGTCCGGCTGGTCCCCTGAAAAATGCACCCAATTCGCGAATGCCGCCGCTGCCTTGACCACCACCGGGCTCGGCTGTGTTACTCCCGTTCCGGTGCGTTCCCGCGTGGAGGCTCTTCTCGGATGGAAGGAAGAGGGGCTGTAAAGAGAGCGGTCGGGGGAGGTTGGAGACCCGTTCCACAGATTAGACAGATTTCTCAGATTATCTGTGTTCATCTGCGGAATCTGTGGAATCTGTGGATGACAGTGCCTTGGTGGTTTAATTCAGCGGTTTTGATTCGATATTCGAAGTTCATCTTTCGAAGAGGTTCCAAAGTCCGACCTCTGATCTCTGACTTCTGACCTCTGTTTCCCAGGTGGTGAATGCCAATGTCAAAATACAGAGTAGCTGTCGTCAGTCTGGGATATGAGTCTTATGAGACGGAGAAGGAGATCCTGGACCCTCTTGGCGCCGAGATCGTCCTGGCCACTCGCGACTGCCTCACGGAGCAGGAAGTCATCGATGTTGCCGCCGGGGCGGATGCCATCCTGGTGAGGGAGGCGCCCATCGGGGCGAGGGTGCTCGATCGTCTCGATCGCCTTAAGGTGGTCGCCCGCTACGGCGTAGGCGTTGACAATATCGACCTGGGAAGGGCCAAAGAGAAGAGGATCTATGTTGCAAACGTTCCCGGTTACGGCACCGAGGAAGTGTCCGACCATGCCGTGGCCCTGCTCCTCGCCTGCGTGAGAACCCTCCTGGTTCGTGACAGAAGGCTTCGTGAAGGGAGATTTGAAACGGATATCCAGGACCCTCTCTATCGGACGACCGGCAAGGTCCTGGGCCTCATCGGATACGGTCGGATCGGACGCGCGTTCCACCGGAAATGGAAAGGATTCCTGCCCGGAAGGGTACTCGTGTTCGATCCCTATGCCCATGACCGGATTCCCGAGGAAAGCGGTGTGGAGACCACGGATCTCGACACGCTTCTGGCAGAATCCGATTACATCTCCATCCACGCCCCGCTCACTCCGGAGACGAGACATTTGATCGATGAGCACGGTTTTCAGAGGATGAAGAGAACAGCGGTGCTGGTCAATACCTCCAGGGGCGAGATCGTTGATGAACCGGCTCTTGTGAAAGCTCTGCAGGAGGGAACGATTCTGGCTGCGGGAATTGATGTGTTTGAAAAGGAACCCATAGAGAAGACCCATCCCCTCCTGGCGCTGCCCAATGCCGTACTCACCGGGCACGTGGGCTGGTATTCCAAAGATGCGGTGCGGGAGTTGCAGACCCGTGCCGCGCAGGAAATCGCCAGGGTGTTTCAGGGCCAACAGCCGATATGCTGGGTAAACCGGTGGTAGACTCCGCGGTCGTGTTCCCGTGCGTGTCGGCAAATGGTTTTGATACGTCCAACTTTTCTTCACACTCTTTTCACGTCATTCCCGCGCAGGCGGGAATCCACTTTTGACGAAACAAGGAACTACGTCGCACTGCACTGGTGTATGAGGAAGCCCACGTGGATAAAACAACTGTCTTTGGAAAACTTGTCGAAACAGGCATAGTGCCCGTCATTCGAGCCGATACGGAGAAGGAAACGCTGCTCGCTATTGAGGCGCTTCTCGCCGGCGGAATCCCCGTTGCTGAGATTACAATGACGGTTCCGGATGCCATCACGATCATAGAACGCTGTGTCCGGGATTTTGCCGATCGCCTCCTCGTCGGCGCAGGCACCGTGACAGACAGTGCCACCTGCGCCAAAGCCATTGCGGCCGGAAGCCGGTTTGTGGTGACCCCTGCCGTGAAAACGGAGGTCATCGAATTGTGTCGCAAAGAGGGGGTCTGTGTTATCGGCGGGGCCCTGACCCCCACTGAGATACTCGCCGTGTGGGAGGCTGGAGCGGACGCCGTGAAGATCTTTCCTGCCAAGGCGGTCGGGGGGCCCGCTTATATCCGGATGATCCATGAACCCATGCCGCATATCCCGCTCGTCCCGACAGGAGGGGTATCGCTTGAAACGGTTGAGGGATATTTTGACGCAGGGGCGGCTTTCGTTGGGTCGGGGGGCGATCTGGTCAACCGACGGTTTCTGAAAAACGGAGAGCGGGGTCTGATCACCGAACGGGCCGCCGAGTACCTGTCCAGGATCAAGGAAATCCGATCCGGAAAGAGACCGTGAGTAAACGTGCCGGCACTGATGATTGAGGCTCCATCCGCATGTCTTCGAAACAGGACCCACAGATCTCTGCCGGAGTTCATCCCAACCTATTTGTGAGACACGATCTCGTCCTTCAGGAAAACCTCATGATACTCCTTCTCACTGAGGTACTTCTTGAGAAGGCCGCCAAGAAGATCGAAGAGCGCGGACAAATCCGACGGTGACATTCGTTCGCGCATGAGGGCCATGTTAGCGTCATCGGCGAACTTCTGCAGATACCAGGTGAGGGTTGCCTTGTCCGCTTCCGGTTCCAGCCCGAATGCGACCGGCCCATCATACTCCTCTACAAATCTGTGGCTGTGCCTGCTCATGAGAGACTCACCCTTTTATCTTTAACGTTACGAAGATGGTCGCTTCCTTTCGCTTGATCAGGAGAAGAACGGTCCCCCCTTTACCATACTCTTTTGCTTTGCGTTCGAACTCTTCCAACCCTTTCGCCGGGGTCTGATCGATCTCCAATATGATGTCCCCTCTCTGCATTCCCGCCTCTTCGGCAGGGCTGTTCTGCTCCACCTCCACAACCAGGATACCGCTGCTCTCCGAAAGGCCATATCGTTTTGCGCTCTCTTCCGTCAACTCCTCGAGCGTCATCCCGAAAAACCCGGTTTCTTCTTCAACCGGCTGCTGCTTTTCGTCATCCTTGAGTTCTCCCAGCTTCACCTGCAGGCTCTCTTTTTTATTCTTCCTCCAGACCTCCACCGTCACCGTCTTGCCTACCGGGGTGGAGGCAACGATAAAGGGAAGATCATTCATCTCCCTGATCTCCTTCCCGTCAAAGGAAAGAATCACGTCCCCCCGCTTGATGCCCGCCTTTTCAGCCGGACCGTTCGGGGTAACATCCGCAACAAGGGCCCCTCTCTCGTCTTTGAGACCGAGCTTGTTCTTCAGCTCGGAAGTGATCTTCTGAATCATCACGCCAAGCCATCCTCTGACCACCTTTCCTTCCTTGAGCTGGGGGAGGAGATTTTTGGCCATATTGATGGGTATCGCAAAGCCGATGCCGACGCTCCCGCCGGTTTGGGAATAGATAGCCGTGTTCACCCCCACCACCTGGCCTTCCGCGTTGAGCAGAGGCCCTCCGCTGTTTCCTGGATTGATGGAGGCGTCTGTCTGGATGAAGTTGTCATAAGCGCCCGTCCCCAGATGGCGGTACTTTGCGCTTACAATACCTGCTGTCACGGTATGCCCGAGGCCGAAAGGATTGCCGATTGCAACCACCCATTCCCCTACCTCCAGCGCATCCGAATCGCCGATGGGAAGGGGAACCAGGGATACGTCGGACTCTATCTTGATGAGGGCCAGATCCGTTTTCGGATCGCGGCCGATGATTTTGGCAACGAACTCCTTGCCGTCGGACAGCTTCACCTTGATTTCTTCACCCTTCTCGACCACGTGATTGTTGGTGAGTATGAAGCCGTTGCTGTCGATGACAAACCCCGTGCCCAGGGCCTGCTGCTTGTAGTCTTTGGGAACCATGTCCCTGAACCTGTCGAAGAAATCCTTGAATGGATCATTGGGTCCGAAAGGCATTGGAACCTGCCTTTCCGCGCCCTTCATCACCTTGAGCGTGCTGATATTCACAACAGAAGGGCTCGCCTTTTTGGCCAGCCCGGCAAAGGATGTCCGGGCACCGACCGATTCGGCCAGGCATTCGTTGTTGGAAAATGCGCCCCATGGGCTGCAGATCGTAAGCACCAGAATAAACAAGCCGGTCAGTGTAACCTTCAGACTTCCAGTCAGTTGTCGAACCATTCCATTCTCCTTTAAGAATTCTCCATCTTCTCGACTTCTCATCGTTTAGCGGATTGCTCGCCGCCCCACTTTGAAGGAGCGTTTAGAACCCCATGGATTCATTTACCAGCACGACCGAGATATCGCTCATCATGGGCTTTCGGTGCAGTATGGTTGTAATCCGGCAGATCCTCTGGGGACTGTTGCAGTCGGTGCAGACACCGGTTTCCGCACAGGGAGTCTTCATGTTGAGACTCCTGGCCCGCATTGGTGCGGCGATCTCACGAACCCGCCGCAGGGCGGACTCGAGATCCGGCCTCACCTTGTTTATTCCGGCTACGATCACCGTTTTCCTGGGCCCGAAGCTCATGGCATTCGTGCGATTGCCCAGGGCGTCGACATTCACGATCTCACCCGTAGCGGATATGGCGTTTGCGCTGCTTAGAAAGCAGTCGCACCTTCCCTGCTCCAACCGAATCGTCCGGGTTTGCTCCCCCAGAACTTCCCCCTGCCAATGGTCTAAGATTTTTTTTCCTCTTGCTTTGAGCTCATCGAGGATCCCTATGGAGCGCGTTGTATTCGATCCCCCGAAACCGAAACTCTCATACCCCCCGATCAGCATCAGGACAAGATCGCGAGCTTCCTCCGACGTCGATACGAAATGGGCGTCAAAGCCATGGCTCTTCAATGCCTCGACGCAACGCTCCCCCTGTTTTTCCCCCAACCATGCTTCACATGATTCGCTCATGCTTCTTCTCCTCGGCTCCGGCCCTGATCTTGATCAGTTCCGCCACGATGCTCACCCCTATTTCTTCCGGCGTTTCCGCGCCGATGTCGATCCCTATAGGCGAATGAACCCGGTCGAGATCCGATTGACTGAACCCCTCTTGAAGCAGCTTCTCATAGATAATGGCCCTTTTCCGCCTGCTGCCGATCATGCCGATATATCCCGCCCCGGACCTTAAGCACTGTTCGAGCACGGTTTTGTCATGGGCATGTCCCCTGGTCACTATCACCATGTAGGATGCCTTGTCGATCGGGAGCTTTTCCACGGCGTCCTTGAAGTCCATCCTGACTACCTCGCTTGCTTCAGGGAACCTTTCCGGATCTGCAAACTCCTGCCGGTCGTCCACTACAACAACTCGGAAATCTACATGGCTTGCGAGTGGCACGATCTGCGCCGATACATGTCCTCCGCCGAAAATATAGACAACCGGATCAGCCGCAAGAGGCGCGACAAAAAGATGGAGTTCCCTTCCGTCTTTTTCGCGATAGCTCACAAGGACGGGTTTTCGCTTTCGGAGAAACTGATTCATCTCCTCGACGACAAGGGCCTCCAACCGTGCGCTCGGCAAGGATCCCAGCCTGTCTCCATCCCTTCCGATGACCAGTTTCGGGGCAGACCCTTCTTGATGAAAATCAGGGTCGACCAGGGTTGCAACCAGGCCTGAGCCGGACTGGCGGACGATTGTCTCTGCCTTTTCGTATAACTGCACCTGCTTCAATTTCTCCGGAAAGATGGGTTCCAGGAACACCTCCACCTCTCCTCCACAAAGCATCTCCGTTTTGTACACATCTTTCCCCATCAGGGACAAGCCCAGCAGGGCCGGAGCACGCTTGCGGAAAACATTCGCCGACTCCTCGATGACTTTGGCCTCGAGAAGCCCTCCCCCTATGGTTCCGAGGGAACGGCCGTCCTCGAGCACGAGAATACTCGCACCCACCCCTCTCGGCCCGGACCCGCTGAGCCTCGTGATTGTGGCAAGGACGACAGGGTGTCCGTCCTTCAGCAGCCCAAAGATTTTCGAATATATCTCACTCATCCACGCTTCTCCAAAAAAGTATTATGAGTCTCACGCCAATCCCCGGATCAAGAACTTAGACAGGATAACAGGATCAACAGGATTTTGGCAGTTGTCATCTCGACGGAAGATCTTAACTCCCTCCAAGCATAAGATTTCTCCCCCCCGCTTGGGCGGGGGCCCGAAATGACATTTTATTAAAGGCCCTTCTGGGGCACGGCTTCTGTCACTACCAACCCTCTTCCTTGATTCGTGTTCATCCGTGTTGATCCGTGTCCCATAATCTTCTTTGCTTTGCCTTTGCTGACCTCTGACTTCTGATCTCTGATCTCTGTCCTCTGACTTCTGACTTCTGTCCTCTGACTTAAGCGCTATGCCCTATGCTTTTGACTCTTACTGCTTATCGTAGCGAAGCGAAGATCCCGTGTGTCGTTTCGCGGGACTGCTCACTGCTTACTGCCTACTCTTTTCTCCCTGCGTTATGCGGCTTTCGTATAAACCTCCCAGGATTTCTTCATCAGTGACCCGACCAGCACGCGCTCCACCTGCAGATCGCCGCCTGTCAGGATAAGACGGGTCAGTTCCTCGATTTCTTCCCGATCAGGAGCAACGTCTGCCTTGTTCAGGAAAACCACCTTTCTCGATGACTCCGGACTGCCTTTGAACGATCCCTCGGGATGGCCGATGAGTCTGTACAAACACCGGCCCGTGATAGCCTCTCCCCACCCGGTCCGGGTGATCTTCTCGAAAGCATCCGCTCTGAATACGACATCCGGTGTCAGGGGCGAGCCAAGGGCTTCCAAGCCGATGACTGCCAGAACCATTGTTGCCGAACATGGGATGACCGGCTCGTGTGTCAGAGGGGCCTTCACAGGATGACCGGCCGACCCGTCCGCCTCGGCCACGATGTAATCCGCATTCTCCTCCACGAACACGCCATCCAGCAGAGAAGGATCGACTCCCTGCACCTTTCCCGACTCAAGACTCCTCTGCCCCAGAAAAACAGCTCTCCCCTTTTCCAGATCCCGACTGAGATTTTCTCTCCAAAACGGGTCAGGATCGATCAGCCGAACGGATTCGAACTGTGATGCCTCAGAAAGCCACACCTTTGTCGTAGTGCCGGCAACCACCTTCTCCCCGGCGGCCGCCAATTCCCTGGCCAGCGCGAGCAGAAGAGTCGTCTTGCCTCCGGCGCCCACAAGGGCGATATGCTCTCTCGGACCAAGTGCCAGAGATTCAATCAAGTTGCACGATGCATGATTCAAGATGCAGATCCACTGATTCAAAGATGATATTCACCGCAGAGGCGCGGAGTACGCAGAGAGGAAATATTTTTCAATGGCGGGAGATGCCGCCATTGAAAAAGCTCGCCGCTCAGCGGGGTCTTTGTTTCACATGTCGGTTGAACATATCCGCCCTCTGACTGTAGTCGCCGGTGAGCTATCCTTTTTGTCTGGCGTCGTCTCCCGCCAGACAAAAAAGAATTCACTCTGCGTTCTCAGCGCCTCTGCGGTGAATTCCTTGCAGTTGCTGATCTCTGACCTCCGACCTCTGTCCTTCTTTATCTCTTCGCCATGCTCTATGCGCCATGCGCTATGCTGCTCACTTCTGCTTCCACGCTATGCTCTTTGCGCCACGCTTCCCGGCCTCTATTTCTTTCGCAGCACCCTTTTGTCCCCGACCCTCACCGTAACCTGAGTGATGTCGAAATACTCGAGAAGGGGAATGGTGTATTTCCTGGAGACATTCGTCATCTCCTTGAACTGCGGAGTGTCGATCTCCCCCTTCTCCCTCAGGTGCTCAATCAGCCTGCTTCTGAGTTCTGCGAGCGCATCCCGGTGGAAAAAGAGATCCTCCTTGACCTTGATGAGGACCCCCTCCTTGAGCATGACCTGGAGCACATCAGGACCCCCGCCCGCAAACTCATCCTTGATCTCCTTGAAGTACGGGGGCTGAAGACCGCCCTTCAGATAAATCTCCTCGATGCGTCGACGCACCTGCTGCTGATCCGCGGCCAGAGTAACCTTGTGGCTCCCCAGTCTCAGGGTCTCCTTCTCCTGGACGACCACCCCCTCGTTTGTGAGCTGGCTTATCAGAAACTGAAAGAGCTTCGGATTGCGTAATCCGGCTGTTCGGGACCGGAGCTCCTCCTTGTGAAACCCCTCCCTCAGAGGATTCTCCCGATGATAGCGCTCGAGGGTGGAGGTGATCTCATCTCTCGCCGCCTGCAGGTACTCAGAATGGATGAGACCCCCTTTCTCCCTGTCATAGAGGATCACCTTCTTCTGCGCCAGAAGTTTCTTCAAAACCTCGTCAAGCCGCTTCCTGCTCGTGTTGGTCAGGAAAGGAAGAGCGGACTGTTCCATTCCCCTGAACCGCCCCGTATGGACGAACTGTTCCGTGATTTCGTTCAAGTCTCCCCGGTTGAGTGTTTTCAACTCGGAGAGGGACTTCTCCGCTCTCCGCTTTCGCCTTTCGGGAAGGGCATTCAACACCTCCCCGCCCCCGATTGCCCTCACAGGTGAATAGCTCCTGATCACATACCGGTCGCGCGCCAGAAGCAGAGTGGGTTTCTCGAGCCTGATCTGGGCGAAGCAGGTCTCGCCAGGGTTCAGTTCGTCCCTGTCCAGGAGGAGGATGGTAGAGATGATTTCCGAGGTCCCGGTGTGAAACCTTACTTTTGCTCTGTGTTTCAGTTTTCGCGGTGCGCTCTTGAGCAGATCGAGGGTCACGTCCGCCAGTTGAGTCGCCCTCAGGGAATCCTTTGCGGCAAGCACATCCCCCCTCTCGATCTCCGCCTTTTCCACTCCCTGAAGATTGATGGCGGTCCGAAGCCCTGCGCTCACCCTCGTAACCTCACGGTTATGGACCTGGATACCCCTGATCTTGGATGTGACATCCTTTGGGTAGATTGTGGCCTCTTCTCCCAGGTCGATCTGGCCCGATATTGTTGTCCCGGTGACGACCGTACCGAATCCCTTCATGGTAAAAACGCGGTCTATGGGGAGACGAAAGAAGCTACCCGTGTCCCTTTCCGCCACCCCCTTGACCAGGTTGTCCAGGGTCTTCAGAAGCTCGTCAATCCCGCGGCCTGTGGTCGAGGAGACCTCGATCACGGGTGCGCCGGCCAGAAAGGTGCCGGTAAGGAAATTGGAGACGTCCTCCTTGACGAGCTCGAGCCAGTCGGAGTCCACGAGATCCACTTTGGTCAGGATCACCAGCCCGCTTCTGACCCTCAGGAGCTGGCAGATTTCAAGATGCTCTCTGGTCTGGGGCATGACCCCTTCGTCGGCTGCTATGACGAGCGCCACGAGATCGATGCCGGTCGCGCCCGCAACCATGTTCTTTACGAACTTCTCATGCCCGGGTACGTCCACAATGCCCAACATCTGGCCTCCTGGAAGCTCCAGATGCGCGAAGCCCAGCTCAATGGTGATGCCGCGCGCCTTCTCTTCCTTGAGCCTGTCAGTGTCTATGCCGGTAAGAGCTCTGACCAGTGTTGTCTTACCGTGATCGATGTGGCCGGCCGTGCCGAGAATGATCTGTTTCATGAGCTACTCACAAGAGTTGATGCATGGATGCAGGATACAGGACGCACGATCAACGGCAAAGAATTGCATGTACGGCAGTTGCAGAAATCAGAGACCTTCGGATGCCTTTCACTCCTGGACCAAGAACCGTTCGTCACTGGCGTTCTCACCTCATGCATCCTGTGTCCCTGGACCCTGCGTCTCAGAAATAAAAAGGCAGCCGTTTGTGAGCGGCTGCCTCATTTCCTTCTGGCTCCCCGGGACGGACTCGAACCGCCGACCAAGTGGTTACAAGTGCCCTGATATTTCTATCAGGCTTGGACTATCTCATCACCCGTCCCCAATTTCGGGGCTGAGGGTGTCGGGCGCTTCCCCCGATTTGTCACCGGGGTACGAGCCGAAGCTCTAGTCTCTGCACCTTCCCTGAAAAACATTCCAGGGCTTGGCTCAGGATTACCATTCTCCACATCGCGTGGGGGGCAGGCTTCCCTGAATTCACCCGATTTTTCAACCACGATTTCTCGTGGAAGCTGCAGTTCCCTCTTCCACAGCCACCCGCTCTACCTGCTGAGCTACCGGGGAACAACATTGCGGGGCAGGCAAACAGGCCCGCCCCTCGTGGGAATCCCGAACATTCAGGATTCAAACGGACGTAAACAGTAGGATCTTATAGTAATCCGGAAGATCTGTCTATTGAATTCTGACTTCTGATCTCTGTCTGTTTTAGATTTCGAAATTCGACCTTCGGCTCTCCCGTTGCTCCTTGTAGGCCTGCATCCCGGCCTCGATAGCCTTGCGGATGATTTCCTTCTCCCGATTGGTGAAGTCCCTCGCCCTGTCGACAAGTCCCCTCGCCTCTTTTTCAAGTTCTTCTCTTCCTTCGAAGATTTTTTCCTGGCCCTTTTTCACCTCTTCACCAACCCGCTGTCTGCCCTGTTCGGCGAATTTCACAATCTTTTCTCGCGCCCTGGGAGAAACGAACAGCAGTGCTGACGCCCCAAAAATTCCGCCCAGAAAAAAATAGATCCATCGATCCGACATATTATTCCTCTCGAGCATGGTGCGCTCCTCCTTTTATCAAAGTCATTTAAGAAAGTTACGATTTACTCGTCTCCTCCGCAATTCCTGAAATCCTGTACTTCATGTTTCAGTATGGCTCATCCGCTCGGAACCAAAGGTTCTCTGGGCCATTTTTCTGCTCTTTGTGATCCGTTAGATCCGCATTCCCAGAAACCCTGCCGATGTCGCGGCTGTCAGGGGAACACAGAATACCCGTTACCGTCCCTTGAAATACCTGCGTTACCCTATTCTGACCCTTTCCCTATCCACATAGGATGCCCAACAGGAGACACGATTGGCTGCACGACAAAAGCGAAGAGGTCTCTCGCAGAGGCGCAGAGTGAATTTCTTTCCCCTCTGCGCCTCTGCGAGAGACTGTCTTTAACGCTGCATCTTGCATCTTGAATCCTGGATTGATCTTATGACTGTTAATCAATGGGGAATCGAGAGCGGTTTCGAGGATGCCCTGGGGCAGTGGCAGGATACGCCGGAGAAGGTGCGCAGAGCCATTCACTCCGCCATGGGCGCGGATCCCAAGGAACCGGCCCCACTCGATTATCCTGTGCGTGTGATTCATCCCGGAGATGATGTATCGGTGCCGTTGCCGGCCGATCTGACTCTCGAAGATGGCCCCGCGATTCGGGTGCACAAGAAATTGCCTCCCGACCTGCCCCTCGGATACCACGTGCTCCAGAGCCTGAACGATGAAACGAAAATCGAGCTCATTGTCTGTCCCCGTGCATGTTATTTTCCCGAGGAACTCCGAACCTGGGGATGGGCTTTGCAGCTTTACTCGCTTCGGTCCGCCGGAAGCTGGGGAATGGGAGATCTGGCCGATCTGCGCAGAGTGGCCCGGTGGTCCAAAGAAAAGGCGGATGCTGGAATCCTCCTTCTCAACCCTCTTCACGCAGCCACCCCCATAATCCCTCAGACGCCGAGTCCTTATTTTCCCAGCACCCGCATTTACAAGAATCTCCTGTATCTTTGCATCGAGGAGATCCCTGGCGCTCAGGATGCCGTGCCGGAACTGGAAAGCCTTGCCAATGCCGGACGGGCGCTCAACCACGAGAGCCTTATCGACAGAGACACGATTTTCCGGCTCAAGTTCCAAGCCCTGCAAAAACTCTGGAAGAGCTTCAGGGACGATCCCGCGTTCGACGAGTTCATCCTGGATCAAGGCGAGTCCCTGACCAAATTTGCAGTGTTCTGCGGACTTGTTCAGAGATTCGGGAGTGACTGGAGCACGTGGCCTTCGGGATATCGCCACCCCTTCTCCCTGGATGTGGCACGGTTTGCACAGGAAAACTCTGAAACCATCCGCTTCTACAAATGGATCCAGTGGCTCCTGGATGTGCAGATGGCACGGGCGGGTGAACCTTTGTCTTTGATGCAGGATCTGCCGATTGGAGTGGACCCCAAGGGTGCCGATGCGTGGGTCTGGCAGGATTCGCTCGCCCTCGGCGCAACCGTGGGCGCGCCGCCGGATGAATTCAATACAAAAGGGCAGAATTGGGGACTCCCGCCCTTTATTCCGCACAGGCTGAGAGAAACGGCTTACCGGCCCTTCCGCCAAACCATCAGGGCCACGCTCCGACACTCCGGGGGTCTGCGCGTGGACCATATCATGGGCCTCTTCAGGCTCTTCTGGATCCCTGAATCCGCGGATGCTTCACAAGGCGGCTACGTGCGGTACCCTGCAGAAGAGCTCCTGGCCATCCTTTCCCTTGAAAGCCTGCGAGCCAGGGCATTCGTAGTGGGAGAGGATCTCGGCACAGTGGAAAAAGGAGTCACCGAACAACTGGCCGCGCACCGCATCATGTCTTACAAGGTCCTCTGGTTCGAAGCGTCCCCGCCTTCTGAATACCCCGAGATGGCCCTGGCGGCGGTAACCACTCATGATCTGCCCACGATAGCCGGATTGTGGAGCGGATCAGATCTTGAAGCGCAACGAAAGCTCGGTCTGAATCCCAATGAGCAAGGGACTCTGGAAATTCTGGGCCGCCTGCGGAAGCTGACGAGGACTACGCATCGGGCGAAGCCGCATGAAGTGATTGTGAAAACCTACCGTTCGCTTTCCACGGCGCCTTCGGCCGTTGTGACCGCATCACTCGAGGATGGACTCGCCGTAGAGACAAGGCCAAACATGCCGGGCACGATCGATGAGTGGCCCAACTGGTCCATTCCGCTTCCGGAACCCCTGGAAGAGATCGAGCAAAACCCCTTGATCGCCGAAATTGCCCGCACCCTCAGCAGGAGCAGAAAAAGGAAGAGATCAGCATCCGGCACGCCGCGAAAGAGGAGCGCTGATGGCGCGAAGCGCAAAACCGCATAGAGCATGGCGAAAAAGTTACCGTCACTCCGGCGAAGGCCGGAGTCCGGATCCTTCCGTAAAGACTCCGCCCTTTGCGCCATGCGGTATGCTCTTTTTGTCTTGCCGTTGCCGTCTCTATCTTCTGTCTTCCGTCCTCTGCCCTCTGTCCTCTGCTCTCTGTCTTCCGTCCTCTGTCTTCCGTCCTCTGTCTTCTGTCCTCTGCCCTCTGTCCTCCGCCCTCTGTCCTCCGACCTCTGGTCTCTTTGCCGTTGCTGACTTCAGCGCAATGCCCTATGCTTTTGACTCTTACTGCTTATCGTAGCGAAGCGAAGCTCCCGTGTGTCGTTTCGCGGGACTGCTCACTGCTTACTGCTCACTCTTTCCCCCTGCGCTATGCTGCTGCTACTCTCCTCTTGTCTCGTGTTCATCCGCGTTCTATAATCTTTCTGTTTGCCGTTGCTGCTTCCGTCTTCTGACCTCCGGTCTCCCTTGTCTTTGGCCGTTGCCGACTTCTGTCCTCTGACTTCTTACCTCCGGTCTCTTGCCGTTGCTGACTTCTGTCCTCTAGTTTCCTTTTTTGTCTTTACCGTTACTATTTTCCAGACGCTATGCGCTATGCTCCAATGCGCCATGCTGTTTTTCACGTGCTATGCTGCTCCTAATCTTCTTGTCTTCATACTTCTTTCATTTTTTTCTTCTCTTTTTTTCATCACACAAGCCTGAGAGCCTTGACAATAGCCTTTCTATGGGTTACACCCTGTAAGGCCATGTAGATCATGGACGTAGTTTGGATACGTAAACACGCAGGAGATATGTAATGATTTTTTCCTTCCAAACGGTCAAAGCCCGACGCCCTTTAGGCATCATCCTGGCAACATTTTCCGTGTTTCTGTTGCCTGCAATGCTTGTCTATGCAGAGAAGTCGCTCTCCTCGACCACTGCAGAAGAGAAAGGACTCAGCGAAAGAGTTAGCATGATCAAACTCTATACAGTTCAAAACGGAAAGTCTCTGAACCGAATTCTCGGGCCTGCGGATTTCCAGGACCGGGACGCCATTGAAGTGGATGGGTATGTTACCGGCATTCTCATCCTTGCCAACGTCGAGATGGATGTCAAAGTCGACGGGCAGAACATGAGCAAGATCCGGAAAAACGAAGACGGCACTTACTCCATCAAATACTTTGGAAAGGTCGGCTCTAACGAAATCGGCATGGCGCCCTCCAACAGCTATTACCAGAAAGGGTTCCGCGAAACCGCACAGGCCTTTGTGGAGGGGTACTCACTGTTCCCCCGGGTGGCCGGCGACGCCGTGAGCCCCGATTGCAGCTTCCAGATTTCGGTAGAGACCGGGGAATCCAGCTGTTCTCTGCCCATCCGGCAGAAGGGGTACGATACCTTTCATAAGAGTTCCGACAGCACGGATCAAAGAGAGAACCCGATCGAATTTCAGTACCTGGGCGAACGGCTTGGCACGCACATGGAACGATCCGATTTTCAGGACAGGCTGAAGGCGGTTGCGGATGGCATTAAGTCCGTGGAAAAGGCCTTTGGGACAAAGCTCGTCGGCCGGGTGAAGATCCTGGATTATGAGAAGGTGCAGAATGCGGTGACATGCGAGGAGAACTCCGACATCTGGTTCTACATCAAAACTTTTCTCTCGGAACCGCTGGACGAATTGCGAACCATAGCCGAACACGAAGCGCTCCACATCCTGGTGGACCGGAAGAGATTGGCAAAGGATTTGAGCATCCGAGAACTCTTTTCAGACCTGAGAGGGTACGACAGCCTCTCCCGGGAGCGATTCGCTTTAATCACGAGAGGAGCCGTGCCGGACGATCCGGGGGCAACCATTCCTCACAAGGACTTCTTTGCCTTTATCGACGAGAAGAACTTTCTGGAGGGAATGAAGGGCGGCCACTCAAGTCAGAACGTGGATGAGTTCTGCACCTCCTTCTTGCATTCGCTGATGTTCGTTGACAGGTTGAAAAACAACCTGGAGCGTCCCTTGAAAATGGACGGAGCGGGGCGACATCTCTCGTTCATCAAACCGAAAAAGAGAGAGAAGATCCTGAATACCTACATCCGCACCATCGAAGCCCTGTTATCGGCGCAGGCGGACGGGGATTCGGATGGCCTGCCTTTCTTTCTCAAGGGCTGTCTGGAGCAGGCGGAAAGCATCCAACTGTAGCAGTGAGTTGTTTGTTAATAGTTATTACGGAGAGCAGAAAAGGGTTTGCATTTATCTCGCAGAGCCCACAGAGCGAGTTGGTACTCGATCGACGGCAGAACCGAAATGCCGCTTCTAGCTCTTGCCCCGAAGGGTGAAGTTTGTCCTGTTTTTTAAAAAAAACAGGACAAGTTGGCACTCTCCAGAACTCTGTGCCCTCAAGCGAAGCGGGCGAGAGACGCTCTTTCCTGCGTCCGCTCAATAACCGGCAAAAGCTAAAATATAGGTAGACGAAAAATTGGGGCCGCCCGGATCATCCGAGCGGCCCCAATTTGCAACTGATAACTATTAACCGGTAACTGTTAACTTTAGTTGGCTTCGCTACGCCCCTTCCTTATCCATACCCTCCATGGTTTCCTCACCCCTGCCCAGATTCACGAGACGGTGTTCTATGGCAAAAGCCACGAGCGCAGGGGTTCTGTGCAGGGCCAGCTTCTTCATGATATTGGAGCGATGCTTCTCAACGGTTCTCTTGCTGATGAAAAGGAGGTCCGCGATTTCTCTTGTCTTGTACCGCTGCCCGATCAGCCTCAGCACCTCCTGCTCGCGCGGACTCAATACATTCAGGACGGTGCGCGCGCTTGCGGTCTCATGCATCTGCAGGGACTTCGTCAGGAGCTTTTCCAGTACGCCCGGATCGATAAAAGGAATGCCGGCCAGGAGGTTCCGAGCAGCTATCAGCAGTTCAGCGGACGATGTCTCTTTCAGGCAGTACCCGTTTGCCCCGGACTTAAAGGCCTCCAAAACATATTCCACGTCCTTGTGAACGGTCAGAAGAAGGATTTTGGCCTTGGGGGAATGGGCCCTCAACCCCTTCAGTGCGGTTAGGACCTCCATGCGCTCCAGACTGAGATCGAGAAGGATGAGATCGGGGTCGATCTCCTGTACCCTTCTGATTGCATCCAGAGGATCCTTTTCTTCGCCGATCACCTCGATGTCGTCAGCCGCAGACAAAATAGACCGCAGCCCTTCCCGAACCAGGGTCTGGTCTCCGACGATCAGGACCTTCCACTTCTTTTTGGCATTCACAAGAGTTGAGCTGCCTCCCTTTCCGGGAACTTCGAAATAGATTTCTGCAAGCCCGCTGCAAACACAACAACAAAAGGGACGACTCGTTGGAATAGGGCAGATCCCTTATATTCTCGCTGTCCGGTCAGGTATTTTCCGTTACAGCTCCACTCATGTTGGTGTACTTAGGGATAAAAAGCAGCATAGCGAAAACAGAGGCCAGAGATCAGGGGGTCGGGGGCCTGCAACGGCAAAGACAAGGAAAAGATAATGGGACGCGTGTGAACACGGATCAAGACATCAGCAAGAGACGAAGAAGTCAGAGACTTGAACTCAGCAACAGCTATTTTGCAGGATCCGCGGTTTACACGTTCTCACTTCCATTTCGTGCCCAAAATGAAACCGGTTACCCGCTCCAGAGTAACCGGCGAACGTGAACGGAGGTTGGAAACTGACCACCCCCCAATAGGGCATTTAGTATTTTTTCTCGGGCATTGACTTCTTCATCGGGTCTTCGGCTGCGCCGCCCTTCATCTCACCGGCCGCGCCCCCTTTCAACTCTCCAGCGGCCCCACCTTCTTTGTAGTACCCATGTACCGTGGATTCGAATGTGGGATCATCTAGCTTGTTCCACTCTGCAGCGCCGAACGTGGGCGCCTTTTCCAGCTTCGACTTGTCGACATTGGAAAGCACCACCGAATCCTCTTCGAACCTCACCATTCCGCTTGTAAAAGGAACCGGAATCAGATTGTCCCCGGCCGCAGCGTCGGAAACCACGATATAGCTGAGTTCGCCCTCGCGATCGAAAATGAAATCTTGAACAGTGCCCAGGTTTTCACCCTTATCGTTTTTTACGGTCTTGTGCATGAACTCGCTGCCTCGATGGCTGCCGGTGAGGTCCTTTCCCGTTTTCATACCGGAAGTTGCTCCTGCCTTCGGGTCCGCCTTCATAGGATCACTGGCCATGGGCGATTGCTGTGCGAACGCCTGCCCTACTGAAAGGCTGAAGACCATCATCAACCCTATCAACACAGAGAAAATTTTGCTCTTCATGGATATATTCTCCCCTTTCTCAGGATTTGACGGGCTTCTTCCCGGCTGTTCCTTTTGGTGGAGTAACCGTGCGCCCTGTCATGTTTCAGAAGTTAGGTGTTTGGACGTTCTACATCAATGGGGGAATCGGCTGATAAGATGGGACACGCCAGCGTACTCCGGCTGTTCGGCGCGCGTGCTCTGGACGGAGGTCTCGCATAAAGCTGCAGCGACATGGAAAAAGAAGTACTCACCGCAGATCCTTAGATCCCGTGTGCTGTTTCGCGGGAGGCGCTGAGTACGCAGCGAGGGATTTATCTTTTACCAATGGCGCGGAGAGGCCGCCAATGGTAAAGCTCTGCCTCTGAGCGGGCAAGTCGTTTCTTCTGCCTGGGTGCGACGTATGGCGTGCAGTCACAGCCGACGTACGCACAGTGTCAGGGGCTGTCAAGAGGCTTCTTTTTGTCTGCGGTCGTCTCCCCGCAGACAAAAAATCAGCTCTCCTCTGCGTTCTCTGCGCCTCCGCGGTGAACATCCTATTTTTGACCCCTGATCTCCGACCTCTCACTTCTGTTTTCTAAACGCTATGCGCTACGCTCCATGCGCCATGCATCTCAATCTTTACCTCCGACCTCTGACCTCTGACCTCCGACCTGTATGGCTTCCGCCGTTTTCACCCAGCATCGCAGGATCTCCGCCACACTCCACGCCTGGGAGATGCAGCCCCTGGGCGTAAACGGAGGTTCGGCATCGAAGATTTCGCTGATGGAACCTACACACGCTTCATCCATGTGCGATTTGAACCCTTCCAGAAATCCGCGCGTCACTCCAAGGTCGTTCGGATGCACCCTCAGCCAGGCATCGATGAAAGGTCCAATGAGCCACGCCCATACCGTCCCCTGGTGGTAGGCCGCGTCCCTCGATCGAAGGTCACCAAAGTACTTGGCCTTGTAATCGGGATGTTGCGGGCTGAGGGAACGAAGGCCATAAGGGGTGAGCAACCGTTCTCTGACCTTGTCGAGGACAGGCATCCAACGGTCTTGTTTCAGCACTGGATAGGTGAGGGAAAACGCGAAAAGCTGGTTCGGCCGAAAAGCCCTGTCGTGCCCCTGCTCGCCGTCAACGACATCGTAGAGATATTCGCCTTCTTCGAACCAGAATTTCTTGTTAAACGATTCAAAGACCTTCTGCGCGGCACGGTCCAGTTCGTCTGCGTCCTCCCCCCCCTCGTCGCGCAGCCAGCCCGAGAGAAGGCGCAATGCGTTGTACCAGAGTCCGTTGATCTCAACCGCTTTTCCCCTTCTGGGAGTGACGACCCATTCCTCCACTTTTGCATCCATCCACGTCAACTGAAGCCCCTCCTCGCCCTGCGTCAGGAGACCGTCTTCAGGGTCCACGCGGATGCCGAATCGGGTTCCGGCAAAGTGGATTTTCACTACTTCGCGCAGGGCGGGCAGAATGCTCTTGAGCAACCGTCTGTCCCCGGTGACGGACAAGTATCTTTCGAGCGCCTGAAAGAACCACAGGGTTGCATCAGCGGTATTGTACGCGCCTTCGCCCCCCCTCTCAGTGAAATGGTTGGGTATGAGTCCGTAGCGGATATGCTGTGCAAACGTGCGAAGGACATGAGCCGCCTCCCGGTGTCTTCCCGTGAGAAGCGTGAGCCCTTCGAGGCTGATCATCGAGTCACGGCCCCAATCCGTAAACCAATGATATCCAGCTATGATCGTCCGCGCATCCTCCCCCAGTGCGTGCAGGCGGGCCCTGTCTTCGACTCGTGCGGCCGGGGCAACGATAAATCCATCGGCAGCCAGCACGAGCTCGGCGCCGAACTCCGATCGGAGAGCCGAATCCGCCGATTCCAGCAGACTGCGCCTTCTCACAATCTCCGCCTTGGTCGCCTCAGCAGGGTGCAATGCCGTGACCGTATCCCACTCCTCGGTGGATGCAATGAGGTGCACGTCACTCCCGCGCCTGAGCTGACCTCCGAGAATTCCCGGGCTCCACAACCCGCCGGTCGGTTTGTATCCGCGTTCAGACTCCCGGCGGTAGTAGAACTCCAGTTTCCGTCCACCGTCCAGGGTAAAGACCGAAGATTCACCGAGCAGTCGAATCCTCAGTTTCGGAAGGTTCGAGCCGAAGGAGATCTCGTATCTGTCACCGACGGCTTTTACCTCATATTCGCCGGCAGACTCCTGGTCCACTTCGTCTTCATGGTTTCGGAAGGCCATGGAAGGTCTCAATTCCAGTTGGACCGCCTCCGGCCCTTCCAACAACCGGTACGTGATCTGCACGGTATTCTGGCCGTATGGCATAAGAACATGCTTTTCCAGAGCCATCCCTGAAATATCGAATCGCCATACCGGAAGGCCCATGTCGAGCCCGAACTCCCGCAAGAACTTCGAGCAATGGAGATCAAGGCCTCGATGCATCAGCTCTTCCCCTCCGAATGGGACCGGCTTCCCGTCCGGCAGCCGGATTTGCTCGCACAGGTGGTCCAGCATCACCGTCCGGCCGAAGGGAGAAGGAAGTGCTGCAATCAAGAGGCCATGGTAACGTCGGGTGCTGACCCCGGATACAGTTCCCGAGGCATAACCTCCCAGGCCGTTGGTGACGAGCCACTCGCGAGTGACAAGCGCATCCGCATCCTTAAAGTCACATGACCATTCCTGAATGCGGATTGGATTATTCCTTTGAGTCTCCATCGGCCGTCCCCTGTTCCCAAACCAGACCAACCTTGACAATCTCGTAAGAGGTGGTCATTCCGCCGGGATGACGAAAAAAGGGTGTTTTCGACTTTTACGAGACCATCAAGTTTGCTCAGGAGCAATAGGGAAAATCTCGTAATTGAACCTAAACGGCTATTCATTCAGTGCAGAGGAGCGCACGGCGAAAAAACGCATAGCGCATACCGAAGAAGAGGTTACCGTCACTCCGGCGAAAGCCGGAGTCCAGATCCTTCCGTAAAGACTCCGCCCTTTGCGCCATGCGGTATGCTCTTTTTGTCTTGCCGTTGCTGTCTCTGCCCCCTGATCTCTGTCCTCTGTCCTCTGTCCTCTGTCTTCTGTCTTCTGTCTTCTGTCTTCTGTCTTCTGTCCTCTGTCCTCTGTCTTCTGTCCTCTGTCCTCTGTCCTCTGCTCTCTGTCCTCTGTCCTCTGTCTTCTGTCCTCTGACCTCTGTCCTCTGTCCTCTGTCCTCTGTCCTCTGTCCTTCAGCTATGCTCCTCCTCTCTTATACAGTCGATCATGTACTCCGGCCGGGTTTTTGCAGTATTCCGACCGGTGTCCTACGGCAGGAAATGCTTGACTCAAAAACCTGTTTGATTTAAATAGTTCACCCCATGAACACAGGGCCTGGACAGGAAATTCAGTATAGATTACTGAAGCTTCTGAGCGCTGAGGGCAGTCTCACCCAACGGGAGATGTCAAAGCGAATCGGTGTAAGCCTCGGTATTGTTAACTTTTTTCTATCGGACCTGACCCGAAGGGGTTTGATTCTCATTGAACAAACCAGGATGTTCGGAAACAGGTTAAAGTACAGGTATTTGCTTACCTCCGCAGGCATGGAGGAAAAAACGAGGCTGGCCTTGAATTTCCTCAAGTTGAGGATCGAGGACTACGAAAAGATTAAAAGCGAGATCCGCGAGCTTGCTGAGGAAGTGGCTCCTGCCGATGTGGGGATATTCACGGGGCGCGCGAAACGTACTCCATGAACCGGTCGATGATCGGGATTTGATAAAACTGATGTAATTTCAAATTGGTATATCAAACTTCATCTGTAAGTCAAGGGGCGGAGCTGTGCCCGGGAACCGGCTTTGGAAACTTGGTTGCCCAACAGGAGAAGGGAAACCAAAGAAACCCGACGAACTAAACAAACCTTTTCATATACTTGAGGGTGTTTCAATTCCTGATGGCGAACCTGATGGACAAAACAGACCAGACAAACCAGATCAACTCAATAATCCGTGCAATATCCTTCACAGATCGTGTAATTTGATATCGCCTTGTTGCACTGAAATGCACGCAATCGCAAAAATCCACCTGATCGCGGCCGCCCGGCCTAACTTCATGAAGATCGCTCCCCTCTACCATGCGCTTAAAAAGGAGTCCTGGGCAGAGCCCGTTATTGTCCACACCGGACAGCATTACGACCCCGGTATGTCCGGCGCCTTTTTTCAGGATCTGGAGCTTCCTGAGCCGCACTTTCACCTTGGGGTAGGAAGCGGAACCCATGCGGAGCAAACCGGCCGGGTTATGATCGAATATGAGAAGCTGCTTGCCGGTGGCACGGTCGATCTGGTGGTGGTTGTCGGGGACGTGAACTCCACGGCAGCGGCAACCCTGGCTGCTGCAAAAATGGGCGTGAAGGTCGCCCACCTGGAAGCGGGTCTCCGTTCGTTCGACCGCACCATGCCCGAGGAGATCAACCGCATTGTGACCGATGCCCTCGCCGATCTTCTCTGGACACCTTCCAGGGATGCGGACGCCAACCTGTTGCGGGAGGGGGTCCCCGGGGAAAAGATCCGATTCGTAGGAAACATCATGATCGATTCCCTCGAGATGATGCGTCTGAGAATCGACCGGACGGACGCGTGGCGAAAATACGGGCTCGAACGAGGCCGATACGGGCTTGTGACGCTTCATCGTCCATCGAATGTGGACGGCCGGGAATCACTGGAGAGATTGTGCAGCGAACTCATAGGAATTAGCTCGAAAATCCCGCTCATCTTTCCCGTGCATCCGCGTACAAGGAAAAACCTCGAAGCCACGGGCCTCATGACCCGGCTGAAGGAATCCAGAGGGATCTCGATCGAGGAACCGATCAGCTATGTTCCTTTTATGAACATGGTTTTCAATTGCAGGTTTGCCATTACGGATTCGGGAGGAATTCAGGAGGAGACCACATACCTCGGTATTCCGTGCCTGACCCTCCGCCCCAACACGGAACGGCCCATAACCGTGACAGAGGGCACCAACCGTTTGATCCAACCGGAAGAGCTCGGATCGCATGTGCATGCGCTTCTCGAAAACCACGGCCCCAAGGGGAAAATTCCGGAGCTCTGGGACGGGCATACTGCGGAAAGGGTGGTTAAATCCATCCACAGATTCTTATTTGAAAACAGACAGACCGCTACAACTTAATCCACAGATTACACCGATTTCACAGATAGTATCTCACAAGACCAAAATTCCAGAACACGTCCACGTATGATCACCGGTCTTGGGGATCTGCACGGTCGTGAGAATACAGTATCCATTGATTATGCAGCTAGGGACTTTGCTGCCGGGCAATCCAGGGATAGGGATTCCGGATTATGGACAGAGATCCTCGCACGCATTTGATTATCGGTGCTGCCATGGAAGTTCACAATGAGCTTGGGAGCGGCTTCCTGGAAGCGGTTTACCAAGAGGCGCTGGAGCATGAACTCACCAGTCGAGGTATCCCTTTCAAGTCACAACCCGTTGTGCAAATCAAATATAAGGGACAACCTTTGAAGAAAACATACCAGCCGGATCTGTTGTGTTTCGAGGGTGTCCTCGTGGAACTCAAAGCCCTATCCTCCCTCTCCGGCATCGAAGGGGCTCAACTCATCAATTATCTTAAGGCAACCGGTCTCAAGACCGGCTTGCTCATCAATTTCGGGGCAAAGACCCTGCAGTACAAGAGGTTTATCCACTGATCATTCAGATGAAACTCATCTTCTATCTGTGTAATCTGTGTAATCTGTGGATGGAAATTCTATGAATCCTCTTGGTGGATCTTCAAGCCTTTTTGCGAACCCGTAAAGCAATGACGAAGAAACTGAAAGAGACGAGGGACCGTTACTATTCCACGCGAGTGCTGAAGGCTGCAACCCTTCGCTGTCAACATCCCAACTGGACCGAGGAGAGGGTGCGGCAGGAGATCCTGGACATTCTGAGCGATGCAGCTGACAGATGTGTTCACCGCAGATCCTTAGATCCCGTGCGGTTTTTCGCGGGAGGCGCAGAGAGACTCCTGTTTCTCAATAGGAGGAGATGCCTCCATTGACAAAAGGTCCAGCTCGGTTTTACGTTTATGGCCCATATTGCATCTTGCAGCTTGCATCCTTCTTCGGAGTTTAAATGAACAAAAGAGCGCTCATCACAGGAATCACCGGCCAGGACGGCGCCTACCTGGCTGAATCTCTCACGGCCAAGGGCTACGAAGTGCACGGCATCAAGCGGCGCGCGTCGCTCTTCAACACCCAGAGGGTCGACCATCTCTATCAGGACCCGCACGAGAAGGATCTCCGTTTCGTGCTTCACTACGGGGACATGACCGATGCCACCAATCTCATCCGCATTATCCAGGAAGTCCAGCCTCATGAGATCTACAATCTCGCGGCTCAAAGCCATGTGAAGGTCTCCTTCGAAACCCCGGAGTACACTGCGAACGCCGATGCTTTGGGTCCCCTGCGGATCCTGGAGGCCATGCGGATTCTGAACCTGCAGGAAAAGACGCGTTTCTACCAGGCATCCACCTCCGAACTGTATGGAAAGGTCCAGGAGATCCCCCAGACCGAGAAAACACCCTTTTACCCAAGATCCCCCTATGCCTGTGCAAAGCTCTACGCCTACTGGTGTACGGTAAACTACCGGGAAGCTTATGGGATGTTTGCCTGCAACGGCATCCTGTTCAACCATGAATCCCCGATTCGCGGGGAGACTTTTGTCACGCGGAAGATCACCCGAACCGCCGCCCGTATCGTGCTTGGTTTCGAAAAGCATCTGTACCTGGGCAATCTGGCTGCAAAGAGGGATTGGGGACACGCAAAGGACTATGTGGAGGCTCAGTACCTCATCCTGCAGCAGGATGAGCCGGAAGATTACGTCATTGCAACCGGCGAGCAGCATTCGGTTCGCGAGTTCTGCGAAACCGCTTTCGGAAAGCTCGGCATTCGGCTGGAATGGCAGGGGCGCGGTATCGAGGAAAAGGGCATCGCTGCAGAGGTCACGGAATCGTCTTTCCTGGAGAAATACGGAACCATACTGCCTGTGAAACCTGTGACCAGGGGCGCCACCCTGGTTTCCGTGGATCCTCGATACTTCCGGCCCACAGAGGTTGAAACCCTCCTGGGCGATCCTTCCAAGGCACTGAAGAAGCTGGGATGGCGGGCCGAGACGAGCTTTGACGAAATGGTCAAAGAGATGATCTCCGCCGATCTCGAGGAAGCGGCCCGTGACGCCGTTTGCCGGAGAAACGGCTTCACATCCCCCCGCAGCATGGAAGCGCTGATGTGAAAAACCCAGAGATCAGAGGTCTGAGACCAGAGGTCAGCAACTGCAAGAAGTATTCACCGCAGATCCTTAGATCCCGTGCGGTTTTTCGCGGGAGGCGCAGAGGGCGCAGAGTGAATTTCTTTTGTCTGCAGGGAGACGACCGCAGACAAAAAGGATCGCTCCACTGGTGCCTCCTCCCTTTGAATGCTGGCCGTTAATTCGTGCTCATGCTAGAGTATGTCTCACAGCAAATCGAAAGAAGAACTTCGCGAAGCGATGAGCTTTTTTCACTGCCGGTATCTCCCGGCATTGAAAAGATTGATCCTCTCTGCGTTCTCTGCGCCTCTGCGGTGAAAACATCTGTGAAATCTGTGTAATCTGTGGATCTGATGAACCCTGACTCTAAAATCTACGTTGCCGGCCACACGGGCCTGGTGGGGTCCGCCGTCTGGCGAAGGCTTCAATTCAAGGGGTATGGCCGTCTGATCGGAAGACGGCACGCGGAGTTGGATCTTGAGCGCCAGTCCGAAGTCGAAGCATTCTTCGACAAAGAGCGGCCCGAGTATGTTTTTCTCGCCGCCGCAAGAGTCGGCGGCATTCTGGCCAACAGCACCTATCCGGCGGAATTTATTTACAGTAACCTCGCAATCCAGACAAACATCATTCATGCTTCGTGGAAGAGCGGGGTGAAGAGGTTGCTTTTTCTGGGATCCTCCTGCATCTACCCAAGGGAGTGTCCTCAGCCGATGAAGGAATCTTTTCTTCTGAGCGGCCCCCTTGAATCGACCAACGAACCCTATGCCGTTGCAAAAATCGCGGGCATCAAGACCT
Organism: Deltaproteobacteria bacterium HGW-Deltaproteobacteria-15; assembly: GCA_002840535.1. Taxonomy (GTDB): domain Bacteria; phylum Desulfobacterota; class DSM-4660; order Desulfatiglandales; family HGW-15; genus HGW-15. The sequence continues at coordinate 103,636 of PHBH01000019.1, forward strand.
GCCAGGCCTTCAATCGACAGTATGGGACGAAGTTTTATTCCGTCATGCCGACCAATCTTTATGGCCCCAACGACAACTTCGATCTGGAAACGAGTCACGTCCTGCCGGCCCTCATCCGGAAGTTTCACGAAGCGAAGGTGAGCCGGAGTGAATCCGTAGAGGTCTGGGGCTCGGGCAATCCTCGCAGGGAATTCCTGCACGTCGACGACCTGGCGGACGCCTGCCTCTTCATCATGAGCCTGGAAGACTCCTCCTTTTCTTCGCTACTTGCCGACCCCTTTCCGCTGGTCAATGTGGGGTGGGGAGAGGACCTTTCAGTGAAGGAGCTTGCAGAGCTCGTGCGTGCCATTGTCGGGTATGAGGGGCAGGTGGTTTTCAACCGCGAAAAGCCTGACGGCGCCCCGCGCAAGCTGCTGGATGTGTCGAGATTGACCGCTCTCGGCTGGCAGCCCGGGATCTCCCTGGAAGAGGGCATCAGGGATACCTACCGGTGGGCGGTTGAAGAGCGAAGAATATAGAACCAGAGGGCAGCAACATCTGTGAAATCTGTGTAATCTGTGGATAGTCTCTCAGTTTCTTGGTCTCTGTCGCATTTTTGGACCATGCGCTGTGCGATCCTTTTTGTCTTTGCCGTTTCTGATCTCTGACTTCTGTCCTCTGTCTTCTGTTTTCTAACGTGTTGATCAGCGTCCCATGATCCTTTTCTTGCTTTATGCAGTTGCTGATCTCTGTCTTCTGTCTTCTGTCCTCTGACTTTGTGACCTCTGTCTTCTGTCCCCTGGGGGATCACATGCCTGATGAACCGGGCCGTGGGAGAGAGAAACGGGTCATCCTGAGGAGCTCCAGACATCCTCGGCTACATGCGTTCTGGAAGAAATATCACGAAATCATCATTGCACTGCTCGTTGCAATTCTCATCGCCCGACTTTTCATTGCTTTCATGTAAAATGACCCTATTCACTCTGCGCCTCCGCAGTGAGAACATCTGTGAAATCTTTGTAATCTGTGGATCGCCTTTTCTTGATCCGTTTACTTCGGATTACGTGCCGCGTGTTACACTTCACATTTTCTGAGTGGATGACCCCATGAAAATCGCCAAAACCCCCATACCCGACTTGTTGCTCATCCAGCCTCGAGTGTTTGCAGACGAACGCGGTTTTTTCCTCGAGACGTTTCGCAGGCGCGGCTTTGAGGATCAAGGAATCGGGCAGGAGTTTGTCCAGGATAACCACTCGCGATCCCGCAAGGGAGTGCTCCGCGGCCTTCATTTTCAGAAGAACCATCCCCAAGGCAAGTTGATCTACGTTATTTCCGGCGCCATTTTTGATGTGGCCCTGGATCTCCGAAGGGAATCGCCTTCTTTCGGTCGCTGGCACGGCGCCGTATTGAGCGATGAAAACCATCACCAGCTCTGGATACCACCAGGGTTCGCCCATGGCTTTTGCGTTATCTCCGAACAGGTGGATTTGGTCTACAAGTGCACCGATTACTATCATCCCGAAGACGAAGGTGGAATCATCTGGAACGATCCGGAGCTGAAGATCGAATGGCCGATCGCAAACCCCATCGTTTCTGAAAAGGATTCAAAGAATCCAACCCTGCGGGCGATCGAAGAGGACAGCCAGGTTCTTCGCGCCTTTTCGCGACAGATATGGAAGTCTTAGGCGGTTGGCGGCAAGAAGCAAGCAACAGGCAGTCCCGCGAAACGACACACGGGATCTTCGCTTCGCTACGATAAGCAGTGAGCAGTGAGCAGTAAAAGCCAATCGCATCCCATTTTGTTGTCGCAACCGGCAACAAAGTCGGCAGGAGTTGGAAGCTGAATTGCGAATGAGCCTCTCAGACATGTGTTTCAGACCTCTGGCGGTCTGGCATGGGATATGCGGTCGGATGGTCTCTGTATTGCCTCTGCGCATCCCCCGGAAAATCCGCAGTCGCAAATGCCGGGGATAGGCATGCTGTAATCCAAGGGGCGGAGCTTTCTCCCGCAAATCTTTTTGGTTCTCTTAATCCTGCAACCTGCATCGTGTATCCTGCATCCCTTTAGCAATCCGTGTCCCATTATTCTTTTTGCTTTCTTTATTCTGAAACTTGCATCGTGTATCCTGCATCCCTTATGTTGAACTCTGTGGAGGTAATCGAAAAGTGAGAAACTTCGCCCTGATCGGCGCGGCCGGGTACATTGCCCCCCGTCACATGAAGGCCATCAAGGAGACGGGCAACAGGCTGGTCGCTGCCCTTGATAAGCACGATGCCGTCGGAATCATGGACAGCTATTTCCCGGACTCGAGCTTCTTTGTGGAGTTCGAGAGGTTCGACCGCCATATGGAGAAGCTGAGAAGAAAGGGAGAAGAGGAGAGGGTTCATTATGTGAGCATCGCCTCCCCCAACTATCTGCACGACTCGCATATCCGGTTCGCCCTCCGGGTCGGGGCGGATCCCATTTGCGAAAAGCCTCTCGTTCTCAATCCGTGGAACCTCGATGCCATTGCTGACCTGGAGAAGGAAAACAACAACAGAGTGCACTCCATCCTCCAGTTGAGGCTCCATCCAGCCATCAGGGCACTCAAGGAAAAAGTGGCGCCAAACACCGGCAAGTACGATGTGGACCTGACCTACATCACCTCACGGGGCCTCTGGTATCTGGTTTCGTGGAAAGGCGACGTCTCGAAATCCGGCGGTGTCGCAACGAACATCGGTATCCACTTCTTCGACATGCTTCAGTGGGTGTTCGGGAGAGTCCAGCACCTCACCGTGCATGTATCCGAACCGACCAAGGTTGCAGGCTACCTGGAGTTCGAAAAGGCCCGGGTGAGATGGTTTTTATCCATCGACAGATCCGATCTCCCTGAAACCGCGGTCGAGACCAGGAAGACCACCTACCGCTCGGTCACAGTGAACGGCGAGGAACTCGAATTCTCAGAAGGATTCACAGATCTCCACACTGTGAGTTACGCCGAGATCCTGAAGGGCACAGGCTTCGGTTTAGAGGATGTCAGACCATCCATCGAGATTGCTTATCAGATAAGGAACGCTGTCCCCGTCGGCCGTAAAGGCGAATATCACCCGTTTCTTGCTCCCTGATTGACGCTATGCGCTATGCGGCTTTGATTCGTGTTCATCTGTGTTTATCCGCGTCCAGAGCGGTTTAGTCCGGGGGCGGTTTCGCAGTTCATTTTTTCATCCTGAATCGTGCCCCCTGGATCTTGCATCTATTATAGATCATGCTGCACCCTGACCAAAAACGCATTCTCAAATCGATGACCCCTTCCGAGAAACTCAAGGCGGCTATGAATCTTTATTATTCCGCAAGAGAGCTGAAGGCTGGCGGCCTTCGCCATCAGCACCCGGACTGGACAGAGGAGAAGATTCAGCAAAAAGTCCGCGAGATTTTCAGCCATGCCGGAGACTGATCTTTTCAGGATAGTCCTGAGCCGGTTGGAGGAATCGGGCCTCCAGTACATGATGACCGGGGCTGCGGCTGCCATCGTCTATGGACAGCCGCGGCTCACCCATGACATCGACTTGGTTGTGGAAATGAGCGAGGGGGACGCTTGGAAGGTTTCTCACGTGTTCCCAGAGGATCAATTCTATTGCCCCCCCAGGGAAATCCTTGAGCAGGAGGCCAGACGCGCTCTTCGTGGCCATTTCAATGTCATCCATCACGCGAGCGGGTTCAAGGCTGACTTCTATTTAAAGGGGCGGGACGAACTCCATCGCTGGGCCATGGCGGAGCGGAGACGGATTGATTTCGAAGGGCTGTCGATATGGGTCGCCCCGCCGGAGTACGTGATCCTCCGCAAACTGGAGTACTATCGCGAAGGAGGCTCGGAGAAACACCTCAGGGACATCGCAGGCATTATGGACCTTTCGCCGGAACAAATAGATATGGAATCTCTCCGGAAAAAGATCGCGGAGTACGGCCTTGAAAAGGAGTGGGAAGAAGTTCAGGTTCCCCTGCCAAGTTGAAGTTAACGTCCCTCTTTTCACTCACGAAAGATGAGTGGAAGGTCTTGAAGTCGAAATTTCTGCGTAATGTTCGGATAGGTCTCTCTCTTGAATCTGCCACTCTTGAAAACGGATGGAGCGTCCACCCAGCCCAGGAAAGAGGGAGAAACCTAAAAACCTGGCACCGTCCCTATGATTTCATACTAATTCTATGAAACTTGTCACCATCGTCGGGGCTCGTCCCCAGTTCGTCAAGGCTGCAGCGGTTTCACGCGCCATCGTGGCCCGCAATGAAAGTCTCGGCGCCTCGGCCATACAGGAATTCCTCCTGCACACTGGCCAGCATTACGATGAGGTGATGTCGGGTGTATTCTTCCGGGACCTTGAACTTCCCGAACCGAACGAACATCTGGGCGTGGGCTCAGGTCCTCAGGGATGGCAGACGGGGAGGATGCTGACAGGGATAGAAGAGACCCTCCTCCGGGAAAGGCCGGATTGGGTATTGATCTATGGGGACACCAATTCCACCCTGGCTGGCGCTCTTGCGGCCGTCAAGCTCCATATCCCGCTTGCCCATGTCGAGGCAGGCCTACGCTCCTTCAATAGAAGGATGGCCGAGGAGCATAATCGGGTGGTCTCGGACCACCTCTCCACCCTGCTGCTTTGCCCCACCCGGACCGCTGTGGAGAACCTCAGAAGAGAGGGGATCGACGGGGCGGGCTCCGCATCTGTGGAGAATGTGGGCGATGTCATGTATGATTCTATCCTTCATTATACAGGGGTCGCGGAAAAACGGTCCGATGTGCTCGACAGGCTCAAGCTCAACCCGGGAAATTATGGCCTCGTGACCATTCACAGGGCGGAGAATACGGATGACCCGGTTCGGCTGAAAAACATTTTCAGGGGTCTTGAACAGATCGCCCGTGAAGGGCTTCCCATTGTCCTGCCGCTCCACCCGCGGACTCGGAAGATGATCGGCGAAAATTCCGCCTTTGCCGGTTCTCGCCCCCCCTTTACCTTGACCGATCCTGTCCCTTACCTTGACATGCTTCTCCTCGAAAAGAGCGCCAAGGTCATCCTGACCGATTCAGGAGGAGTGCAGAAAGAAGCATACTGGTTGGGGGTCCCTTGTGTGACCATGAGGGATGACACCGAGTGGGTAGAGACTGTGGAAGCGGGATGGAATCTGCTCGTGGGAGCCGATCCGGATAAAATCGTCGCTGCGGCTCACTCCGCAAGACCGGGGAAACCCCGCGGCAATTACTACGGCAACGGCCATGCGGCGGAGCAAGTGTTGCAATCCATACTGAAGTTTGTCTAGTTTGTTTGGTTTGTCTGGTTTGTCTGAAAGATGATGCTGGTCCTCGACATGCTTCAGTGATGTCAGACTATGAAAACCTCATGCCTGACCTTGCAGTCAGCTGGGCTATTCATTGGTCGGTACCAGAAGTACCCTCATGTCAACAACTTGTCATATCTCTCCCGGGAGAAAGTTAAAAAGTTGACTACCTCCCCGGTATCTCACACCGGATGGCCCCAAGGATGGTCGCGACAGAGTTAGTCGAATTGGAAGCGCATTAATAGATGCCTCGTATTTTGCCCAAATTAAAGGCCTCTATCTCCAACGGCTTGCCAGGAGCGGTTGAATGAATTACCCTTTTCCCATGGACGCCATTCAAAACCAGACCGACCCTTCGACCCTGGACTCGAGACCCTTCAAGGAATTGATTCAAACCATTGCCCAGGTGCTCTCGGGCAATGACGGGGTTCTCTTTGCCTATCTATACGGCTCGTCAGCTTCCGGAGAGAAGGGAAGAGACGTGGATATCGGGATCTTTTCGGAAGAGTCAGGCGATCCCCACCGCTTGTCGTCGGATTTGAAAGTCGCGCTGTCTACGGAAACGGGACTTTCGCCCGATGTTTTCGATATCCGCATTCTGAACGGTCTGAATGAGCAGGGAGACCTTTTTGCGCTTCTTTACTTAAAGAATGTGCTCAGCAGCGGCCGGATTCTCGTCGATCGGGATCCCGATCTGCGCTCCGATTTCCTGGAGCGGTACGGGTCGAGATTTCGTGAGTGCGAAGGGCTCATCCAGGAGGTGCTTGCGTGAAGGTCGATCCGGCCCGCATCAAGAGCAGCCTTTTCGAAATCAGGCGAAACAGCCTGGCACTGAACCAGCTCATCGAACAGAATGAGCTGTCACCGGATTCCGTACCGCTGAAAGCCGCCAAATACATGCTGATAGAACTGGCCGAGGCGATTTCCAATACCATCCAGCATATCCTGGCAAAGGAAAAAGGAATTGCGGTTTCGGGCTATATCGACACGGTTGTCAAAGCGTATGAACACGGGATCATTTCCGAGGACCTTTTCCAAAGGTTGAAGCCTTTCTTCGATTTTAGGAACAGCTTGATCCACCGATATTGGGTTGTCGACGATCTGCGACTGATCGACAACATTCAAGCCGGAAGACATGATTTCGATCATTTCATTGAGGCGGTCGAGGCTTACCTCCGATCCGAATAGCCAATTATTTATCAGATCAGGAACGCGGCTCCTGTGGGACGTAAAGATGAACATCATCCGTATCTCGCGTAGCCGCATATCAGGAAGTAATAACCTGACTAAGTCCCCCCGTATCCCTTGAATCTTGCACCATGGATCCTGTATCCTGTACCTCATGAAGAAACCTGTAAGCAAAATTGCCCGGCCCTCAGAAAAGGAGCTGGCGCTTGCCCGGCTTTCCAAGAGGTACCGTCTTTCTGCTTTCTATGCCTTCGGAAGCAGGGCCAAGGAGGCGGCGGACATCATCCGGACCGGATCCGGGAAGCTTGTGGAAAGCGGTAGCGACGTGGATATTGCGGTATTACCGGATGCTCAGGTCGTATTGAGCGCGAGAGAAAAGGTAGAAATCACTCTGGAGATCGAGGAACTGTTGGGTGCGGCCCGGGTGGACCTGGTCATCCTGCCCGAGGCGGATCCCTTTGTGGCCGTAAACGCCATTCGGGGGGAGCGTGTCTACTGCAGTGATGAGCACCGAGCCGACGAGTACGAGCTGTACCTCTTAAGACGTGCCGGCGATCTCATCCCCCTCGAGCGCGATAGGATCCGCATGATCCTCAAGGTAACGGAATGAGCCCGGGCAAGGTGAGCCGTCGGATCGCCGCCGATCGTCTGGCGTGGATAGAGCGAATGCTCGAGGAGATAAATAAGCTCCCGTTGGGCAGCCTGGAGACTTTTCTTGAAGATAGCCGAAACGTCTTTACCGCCGAGTCCTGCCTCCGGACGTCACTGGAAGCTTTGTTTGATCTCGGCCGGCATATCCTGGCCAAACGGTTTGGGGTCGGGGTCACGGAATACAAGGAAATTGCCTTCGAGTTGGAGCGGCAAGGAATTCTGCATGCTGACAATGCTGTCCTCCTCAAAATCCTTGCAGGCTACCGCAACAGGATGGTCCATTTTTACCATGAGATCAAACCAAAGGAGTTGTACGAGATCTGCACAAGGGAGCTGAAGGATGTCCAGGAGGTGAAGGAGACTCTCCGAAACTGGATCAATGCCAACCCGGGTCACATGGACGAAACGCTCTAGGGATTTCCCAGGAGTAAGTTAGCAAAGTCTTTTGACAAAAACACTAATTGAATCAACAATCTTCAGTAAAGTCGGGCAAAGGAGAACCTCCAGATGCTGAAGCCTTTATTTGTAAGAGCCGAGTGGGACGAGGAAGCAAAGGTATGGGTTGCAACCAGCGACGATATCCCAGGCCTGGCTACCGAAGAAGCCACCATGGAGCGTCTGATTGAAAAGCTGAAGATACTTATACCGGAGCTTTTTGAGGCCAATGGCGTGAAGGTCGATCAATCGCTGCCCTTTGAGGTCATGACCCGGCGTTTTGAGGTGACCCACAGAGTTGAAAACTGATGGTAGACTACTCTAAACCGCTGAAGCAACACCTGCGCGAGGCCGGTTGTGAGTTTGAAAGGCAGGGGAAAGGTGACCACGAGATCTGGTACAGCCCTATTACCCATATCCGGTTCGCAGTCGATACACACATCAAATCACGCCATACCGCTAACGCAGTTCTGAAACAAGCGGGATTACCAAAGAAGTTCTAGACCCTTTCCGCAATTGGGCAGGCCAAATCGAAGAGAAAGTCAACATTTCACTTTCAACAACAAACTGTCTGCGTCCCAGCGGCTCTGCGCGAGAACCAGATTTACTTTCTTACCAGCTCGTTTCACATATTTCCACAATTTGCGCCTTTGCGGTTTCATAAGCGTCATAGCCTACGCGGCGATGGCGGTTACGTGAGAATCCTATATTTATTAGCTGATGTACGTCCCCCATTTTTCACGTGTTCATCCGTGTCCAACAATCTTTGCTGTTGCTAATATCCGACCTCTCAATTCTGGAGTAAGTCAACAAGTCAACCACGTCCCCCTCTACTGCACATGGGCGTCCCCCTGTTTTCACTTATCCGAGAATCTGAGAAATCTGCCTGCTTGCCAAGGCGTCCCACTCTATTGAATTTTAACAACCTGGCTGTATAATTCATTTGAAAACCATAGTAAGAGAACCTCTGCCATGCAAATGACCGACCAAGAAATACTGGATGTCCTGCGGCGTGAGAAGCCGTACCTCCGGGAAAAATACGGACTTCTGTCGGTCGGCCTTTTCGGCTCCTGCGCCAAGGGTGCACAGGGACCTGAAAGCGACGTCGATCTACTGGTCGAGTTTGCCGAGCCCCGTTTCGATTCTCTCGCGGGGTTGCAGATATACCTTGAACGCAGACTCGGGAAGCCTGTCGACCTAATAAGGAAACGGAAGAATCTAGGTAAGCGGTTTGTCAGGCGGATAGAAAAGAATATTCAATATGCCTAAAGAGGAAATCATCGATAGCGTGGAGTTGATTGTCGAATCCATAGGACTGGTCCAGGAGAGATTTTTGAACATAGGCGAACCTGACGATTTTGTGCGTACACCAGAGGGCGTGACTCTTCTTGACGCAATCGTCATGAGATTACAGGTGATCGGCGAGTCGGTAAAGCAGATCCAGAAAATCGACTCATCCTTTTTCTTGGCGTATCCTGAGATCGAATGGGAGAAGATCTCTCGCTTCCGGGATCTGGTTTCACATCACTACGACCACGTTGATCACGAAATAGTTTATGATATCTGCAAAACGCATATCCCACTTTTAATCAAAGCTGTACAGAGGATGCGCGCTGAAGCTTTCGAAGATCTGTCGTGACATCCTCTCGCTTTTGAACCGAAGTAGCGAGCGCATTCCCCGCTGCTTGCGGCGGGGTTAGCGAGCGAGCCAAAACAGATAGAAAGTCCTCGTGAGGTGGAAGATTCCGCGCAACTTACTGCGGGAAGCTTCAACTTAACTTTGCCGTCTTGAAATTCAAACATGTGATTAAGAAGAAGGCCAAATAGCGAACCAGCTTTGCATGCTGAAAAATCTGAGAAAGTACAAAAGTGAAGGGCGTCCCCCTAAATTTCCCCAGAAAACTAACAGAATGTCAACAAATCACGAACGTTACACATAGTTCTCGGCGATGGCGGTTACGTGAGAATCCAGTATTTATTAGCTGATGTACGTCCCCTATTTTCACGCGCTGGTCGCACATTGCGGGGCGCAGCAGAGCGCATCCAGCAAAAGCCGACAGGTGAGTAAGTCACCAAATCAAGAACGTCCCTCTTTTTTACACAATTAAGTGAAGAACTTAAGGACCAAGATCTTTTCAGGGGTGGGCTGGAGTTTCACATCCCAGATCGTAACCCAGCTATGGACCTTTCTGGTCATGGTGGCTCTTGCCAGGCTACTGAGTCCACGGGAGTTCGGTCTTGTAGCCATGGTGACAGCCCTTAGTGGGTTTGCCAGCCTTTTTGCTGAACTCGGGTTGGGTGCAGCTTTAATACAAAAGGAGGAAGTCTCCGATCTCCAGCTATCTTCTGTCTTCTGGCTGAATCTTACCTGCGGGGTGATTTTGTCCTTGATATTTATCTGCGGAGCATCCCTGATAGCGTCTTTTTACCGTGAGCCCGCTTTATATGGCATAACGATCATAGTTTCCTTTATCTTTATTGCCAACGCCCTTGTCACTGTTCAACGTATTTTGTTGACCAGAGAGATGGAATTTCGAACCCTTTCCATAGCCGATGTGATCGCAAGAATATTATCGGGGGTAGCAGTTGTTTTCATGGCAGTTCTGGGACTTAGCTACTGGAGTCTCGCATGGCAACCCCTCATCATGTCCTGTATTTTGAACCTGATTTTGTGGCGAAGAAGCAATTGGCGGCCGTCGTTTATCTTCAGCTTTGCCTCGATTCGGGAGCTTTTAAACTTCGGAGCCAATGTGCTGGGGACCTCCACTTTGGATTACTGGACCCGAAGCCTTGATAAAATTCTAATAGGCAAATTTTTTGGATCGGCATCTCTAGGGCTTTATTCACGCGCCCATATGGTGCTTGTCTTCCGGGTCAACAGTCTTTCCCGTATGATTTCCAATGTTTTTTTCCCGGCCATGTCGAGTATCCGGGACGACAAGGAGAGAGTGAAGCGGGCCTATCTTAAAGCCATCAACGTAGTTACCTTGGTCACGTTTCCTCTAACCCTGGGTCTTTTTGCAACCTCCCACAATTTTGTGCTGACCTTCTTCGGTTCCCAGTGGGTTGAGATGGTCCCCATACTTCAGGCGCTATCTCTCTTGGGAATCTCCACAGCCGCCGGTTCGCTAAACGGAGCGATTTTCATGTCCCAGGGCGCAGCACGAGCCCATTTCAGACTTAGTCTGATTCTGAAAAGCCTCGGCATCTTTGGCGTCATTGTCGGGTTGAAATGGGGGGCTGTCGGAGTGGCACTTTTTTATGGTCTAGTGACGCTTTTCAACACCTATCCCGGGATAACAATAGCCGGTCGACTCATCGGAATGAATTATGGAGACTTTATCAAAGCTATTTCGGCGCCATTCCTCTGCTCTCTAACTATGGGAATTTTTGTGATCCTGACGCCCAGATGGTTGCCCTCGAATCTGCCTTCAGTCGAATTGCTTGGCTTTCAGGTAATGACCGGCGTATTGATCTACTGGATACTTATCGCCGCATGTAAAATTGATGGCTACCTTGAAATTGTCCGATACTTCAAAGCCATAAAAGCGGGCGCTTGAACGAAGTCATCATAATAAAGATATTCTCGGGCCCAGCAAAATCAGAATTGCTGGGATTCCACCAAGGAGGTGGATGAAACTTGATGTTGTTACCCACGGAAACAGAAGCTTGCTTTCATGCGGAGGCAAAATGCTAGGGCAGTACCTAACAAAAATAATAAATATCATTCTTCAGTCCGATAGAACGACCTCGATGGTTCTACATGATCTGCGCAGATTGAGTGCGAGGGTCAGGAACCAAAAACAAAACCTCATTCCCGACAAACACTTTTTGCATATCGGGTGCGGCAGGCGTTTTGTGCCTGGATGACTGAATGTCGACGTGGCAGGATCTCAACATGACCTCGATTTGGCAGTCGGGACCTTACCTTGGGTGGACAATTGCTTCGATGCAATAGTCGCTCAGCAGGTCATCGAACATTTGGAGTTGAAAAGGGAACTGATTCCCCTTCTAGGCGAAATGCGACGTTGCCTTAAGCGGGGGGGTGAAATCTGGCTCTGTTGCCCCGACATGGCCAAAATTTGCCGATCCTATGAGCGGGACAGGGGCCTGTCGCTGTGGGAAGACACCTTGAATCGTTATCCGGAGAACAAGTGGGGTAAAGAGCCTATCCAACATTATATCAACATGATTTTCAATCAAGATGGCGAACATAGAAACTTGTTAGACTTCGAATTGCTTAAGTGGGCGCTTTCAGAGGCCGGGATTGACCAGTGCGAACGGGTCAGCGAGGCAGATCTTTTGAAGAGGTTTCCAGGGTGGCCAGAGAGGTTCGATGATGCACAATCGGTTTATGTGAGGGCGACTACATAGTCACATCTTTCAGGCAGCATGAAACGGCCATACATCCGGCAACCCAGTCGTCCATTTAACCGAAATAGTCGTAAGTTTTCATGATTAAAAGCAAGCCGCGCGTCGCCTATGTGATGAAAACCTTCCAGGGTGGGGGGATGGCGAATATTGCAGCCCGAATTGCCAGCCATTTACAGGATAAATACGACTTTTTTTTCATTGCAACCGAAGTCTCGCAGGCCAATGCCCAATTCTACAAGTTGGGTACTGTACTCTTTGCAGAGGGTAATTACTGGCGCCTGTTTAATCTGCTGAAGAAATACAACGTGAATATTGTCCAGTATAGTAATGAGCGGATATATGCCGATGCCGCTTTGGCTGCGGGAATTCCAGTGGTCATTGAGCGAACCGATGGCCTCAAAAACGGTCAGGCTTTGCGCTGCAAAAAAGGGTTGAACGCGGTGATCGCCTCTACGTCCGGAACGGTCGGTCCTATTTCGCAGATGATTGAAAAGGACAAGATCCACCTCATATACAATGGTGTCGATCTGGAGGATTATCGAAGCGGCCCCATCGATCGGCTAGGATTTCCAGACGATGATATTCTAATAGGGAGAGTTTCCGTCTTTCACCCTGGCAAAAATATCGGCATCCTTATAGATGCCGTACGAGATCTCGTTAAACGTTATCCGAAGGCTCGGCTGGTTCTAGTCGGTGGGAATTCCACCCTGCCTGGATCGGTTGATGAAGACCGTGCCCTGAGAGAACGCGCAAAAGGGATCGAAGACCATGTAGTTTTTACCGGGCCATTGGAGGATCCTAAAAGAGTAATTCGCGGCTTCGATATTGGAACTTGCGTTTCAATGCACGGTCATGAGGGCATCCCAAATTCCCTGATGGAATGCATGGCGGCTGGGAAACCTGTCGTTTCTACTAATGTTGATGATGTCGCGGAGCTTGTCAGTCATGGCGATTCAGGCTTTCTTTTTCCTGATGGTGATCTGGAGAGTTTAGTCAATGTTCTTGAACGTCTTATCGTAAATCCTGGTTTGAGATTGCAAATGGGGGCGCGCGGTCTTGAGCATATAAAGAATCATTTCAATTTGCCTGTCCAGGCACAAGTATACGGTGCCCTATACGATTCACTCCTGCATGAGCCTTCCTCCTTATTTGAGTTACGGATAAAGAAAACCAAGTACTTAATCAGGTTTGTCTCTGGTGTCGTTTGGCGAAATTGGGCTCCGGGGTGGCTGAAGAAAGCATTTTTAAAAGCAATTAAGGCGTCTAGCCTTTTGCTGATTCAGGTCGGTGGCTCATAAGATATACTTATGAAATTAGCTTATATCGTTGAAAACTATGGGGTTATGAGTGAAACGTTTGTTGCCGATCTCATCGATGGGATTGCCCAAAGAGGACTTCAGGTACGAGTGTTTGAAAATGCGCAAATGGCTGGCTGCCATCCTCCCCGAGGCAATTTCGAGGTCATCCAGACAGGATTTACATCCAGATACAATGGCTTGATTGTCTGGTTGGGACGCGCAGGCAGAATTTTATTCAATGCCCATCACCTATCTTCCCGTCTGCGAGGACGTGTTTCCCATCATGCATTGCTTCAGCCATTAAAGTCTTTTAGTCCGGATGTTGCCTACATTGATCACGGGAACAACGCAGTGCTGGTGAGATCAGCCCTGAAGGCCTTGGAGATTCCTTATGTGGTGCACTTCCATGGCCGGGATGCTTCCCATCTTTTCGGCTCGAAGGTTTATGCCGAGCAGCTTGAAGACGTTTTTGCCGATTCGGCCGGGATGATCGTGGCCTCCGGTCATATCCGCCGACGCCTGATTCTTGCTGGATGCCCCGATGAGAAGATTCATCTGATCCCCCTCGGAGTGCAGGTCGATAAAATTCCGGAGCCGGATTGGGCCAGCAGGCGGTCGATCAAACCCTCCGTGGTTCATCTGGGTCGTTTGGTAGAAAAAAAGAATCCTCTGGCGCTGCTGCACGCATTCAGCATCGTGAAGAGCCAGGTGCCGGAAGCGACTCTAACCATTATTGGTGACGGACCCCTGCGTGCACCGGTGGAAAGGCGAATCCGCGAACTCGGGTTGACCGATTCGGTATCGCTAACGGGAGCCCTGCCCAATGACAGGGCGCTTGCCGAACTGGCGAGACACAGCCTATACGCCCAGCATTGCGTCACCGATTCCAGCGGTGATCAGGAAGGGTTCAACATTTCTTTCCTGGAGGCCGCCGCGAGCGGCCTGCCCGTGGTTTCGACTCTGCACGACGGCATTCCCGAAAACGTCGTCCATGGGGAGACGGGATTTCTGGTGCCGGAATACGATTACGAATCCATGGCCGAGCGTATGGTGCAACTCCTCAGGGATCCTGCCCGGATGGAAGCCATGGGGCGAGCCGGTAGAGATCGTGTCGCATCGAAATTTCAGTTCGCTCATCGGGCGGACAGGATTGTCTCTCTGCTTCGCAGGTTGTCATAGGAACGAATTTAATGTCAAAGAATGTTGCATCCGAAAAGCTCGTATCGGTCATTATCCCTTGTTACAATGCTGAGCCCTTCGTGGGGGAAACCATTGCTTCCGTTCAGGACCAATCATGGACGCGCCTGGAAATCATCGTTGTCGATGACGGGTCGACCGATAACAGCTGGAATGTTATCCGTTCGTTTGGTGAGAAGGTGACCGCCATCCGGCAGCGCAATGGTGGTGGGTGTCGAGCGCGCAATGTGGGAGCCGCCAAGGCTAAGGGTGAATACCTCATGTTCTTGGACGCCGACGACCTACTTGGGCCCGATTCGATGGAACACCTGGTGACCGCCCTCGAGGGGAAAAAGGGGATCGCCGCCTGTTCCTGGCGCCGTTTCGAGAAAAGCACGAAGGGGTGGGTGAGGCTGCCTTCGGGGCTTCCGGCCGACCCGCCAGAAGGAGATCCCCTGCTCGGGTGGCTTGTGGGATGGTACATCCCCCCGTGTGCCCTTCTTTGGGCACGCCACACCTATGAAGAGACCGGCGGGTGGGATGAAGAACTTTGGGCTAACCAGGACGGGGACCTCATTCTGCGGGCACTGCTGGGCGGGGCCAAGATCCAACGCACCAATAGGGGGGAAGCTTATTACCGCAACCACGGCACGGCAAGGGTTTCGGTGAGCAGCAATCTCGGGTCTGTACGGGCCTTTCGGTCGCGGGTGCGGGTGCTGGAGAAGGTAACAGTAAGAATCACAGAACTAGGCTGCCTTGATAAGTACCGGATTCCGCTTGGGCAGGCTTACCATAAACTAGCAAGGAACAATTTTGAGACCGATACCGCCTTGGCACGTGAATGCTTGAAGCGATCACGAATCTATGCTGGACACAAGGCGGTCATTGGTTCATTGGCCCACCGAGTTCTCTGCATGTTGCTCGGGGTAGAGCGGAAAGAGTTTTTGGCCACTCTCTTTGGCCAAAAAATATTTGCTAATAGATATCGAAAAGTTTCTCATAAGTTGTTTAGAAGCGGCGGTGTCTGAGCTTCTTGCCTGTGGGAAAACGATAAGTGAACATGCCCACAAATTCGGCTACTCCACTATAGAAAGATGTTTTACAGCAAGAAACCACTGTTGGATTTATGATTTTAATTAGATAGCAGCACCGGTGAGAGTGGCTTTTCGAGATTCTCTATGCCAATGACTCTCCAAGCCGAAGTGACAGAAAGAACGACACTGGATCGATCGTGCGTTGTTGCCCAAGAGAAGTTGGATGAAGGTCAATAGAAAAATTGCTTTCGTCATTTTTTCCGACCCGATGATTTATCCACCGACCATGAACGCAGCTGCTATTCTTGCGGATCATGGATTCGAGGTTGACATCTTTGGCTTGCATTACCATTCCGGGGACTACATAGAGCCTGCGCTTGGAGTTAAAGTTCACTATCTGGGAGAATTGCGCAAGGGTATTTGGTTTCGGTTTGACTTTGCCAGGTTTTGCATCCAGGTCGTCCTAGCCGCTTCTTTTAAACAGTATCAATGGATTTTCTCGTACAATATGACAGGGGTTCTGCCCGGCTATTTAGCGGCACGTTTGTCGGGAGCTCGATGGCTCTACCATAATCACGACTTGACGCCTGTACGGGGAAAGTGGGGATTTTATCCCTTTCTAAACAGAATGGAAAAACTTGCATCTCGCCGGGCAGATTTGGTTGTCTTCCCTCAAGCGGAACGGGCAGAGCTTTTTGCCGACTCGGCGGGATTGAAGAGAAAGCCCCTGATCGTTGGCAACGGACCACGGAGAGGCTGGGGCGACATCGTCGATCTCGAAAGGGAGATCCTGGATTTCAGGAGCCGCTGGGGACAGGTAGTTATTTACCAAGGTGGTCTGAACTGGATGCGCGGGCTGCGGCGGGTCATCGAGTCTATGCCATACTGGGATGTTCCCGCCGGCCTCCTTTTGGTCGGGGGGACGGGCCTGCAGCCCTCTTTCTCAGAGGATGCTATGGCGATCGCCCGCACCCTCGGTGTGCAGGATCGTCTTCTCATCAAGTCGACCATCCCTTATCTTGACCTGCCTAGGTTTACCAAAGCTTGCGATATCGGCCTTGGCGTGATGGCCACTACCGAGGATGACTCTTGTCTAAATATCCGGTATTTGGCGGGGGCTTCAAACAAGCTGGCCGAGTATATGTCATGCGGTCTGCCTGTGGTAGTCCCCGCCTCGGAGACATATCGCGGCTTCATCGAAGATAACGGGGTGGGGATCCTTGTTGATAACAGTTCCCCCCAGAACATAGCCGCCGGCCTGAACAAGCTTTTTTTGAACTCTGCCATGCGAGAGGAGATCTCTGCCCGGGCAAAGACACACTTTGCCTCGTCGTTGAGCTACGAGGCTCAATTCCAGCCGGTATTGGAAGCTGTTTCGAGAGACGTCGATTGAAAATCATACATTTCGGACCGGAAGATATCGCCACATCCTGGCAGCGCATTCAGGCCCTCCGCGACTTGGGCCATCAGGTTCATACGGTTTACTATAGCCGTATCGCTGAAAGGGTGAACCTGACGAAGCGGATTTACCGTTCCGTTCGCCGGCGAATCGGCTTTCCGGCAGAACAATGCGCCGAGAACCGGACACTTGCGGAAATGGCTGCGGCTCTCCAGCCCGACGTCGTTTTCGTCGAGAAAGGGCTAACCCTGCGGCCCGCCACTATTAGACAGCTAAGATATGCGTGCCCCAATGCACTGCTGATCTGCTACAGCCTTGATGACATGATGAACCCCGGAAATCAGTCAAGATATTACCTCAAAAATTTGCCACTTTATGATGTGCACTTCACGAACAAGACTTATAATGTTCCAGAGCTCTTGTCGCTAGGCGCCCGCCGTGTCGAACTCACGGGTAATGCTTATTCTCCGCACGTTCACCGCCCTTTCGCCGGCTCCGAATCGGATAAACAACGGTTTGGCTGCGAGGTGTCTTTCGTTGGCGGATTTGAATACGAACGAGCGCAGACCTTGAATAACTTGGCTGAGCATGGAATACCTGTCCGAGTCTGGGGGAACAACTGGGACAAATTTAGAAATCCTCATCAGAAGTTATGTATCGAAGGAAGGCCAGCGTACGGAGACGATTACGCTAGAGTTGTTTGCTCCTCAAAAATACTCCTCGGCTTTCTGCGTAAAGTGAATCGAGATGTTGAGACAACTCGGACCTTCGAAATTCCTGCGTTCGGCGCATTTCTTCTAGCTGAAAGAACGGAGGCGCAAGAAAGCCTTTTTCAGGAGGGGATTGAAGCTGAGTACTTCAGTGATGAAGTGGAATTGATTGATAAAATTAAATACTACCTTCAAAACGAAGACAAACGCGCTGCAATTGCTGCCGCTGGTCGCCAAAGGTGCCTGAATTCGGGTTATAGTTACCATGACCGGATGGAAGATTTGTTAAATGTGATTGGGTGCACGAAGGATTAGTCTGAATGAAGGTTTTGATAGTAGGTCATTCATATTTGGCGAAAGAAAACCAGAAGCAGTTAACGGAACTTAGTCAACATATTTCCATCGAGGTGGCCTCACCCAAGAGCTTCAAGGGAATGATCTTCAACTACAACGTGTCAGAAGAATTGATCTCTGGGCTGGGATGGAAGATTCGACTGTACAATAAGTGGATTCCTCCGAACTTTCCGGAAGCGGCCTACGTTTTCAGATCTCTCGACTTGGGTATGAAGGACTTTGGTCCTGATATCGTTCACATTGAAGCCGACCCTTTTTCACCGGTTTTTATTAATTCATTTTTCGTTACACGATTCTGGGCCCCGAAGGCGAAGATTGTCTGCACAATAAAACAGAATACGTATACAAGCCGAGGAAAAGTAATTGATGGTTTAAAGGATTTTGCCGCGCGCCGTCTAGTTCCACAGGTGGACCATTTCCTTACAGTAAACCAGGGCGTCGCTGACATCTATTTGAAGCGATTCGGTGCAAATCCCGAAAAGATGACATACTGTACTCATCTTGGTGTTGACACCAACATCTTTGCTCCTGGAAAAGAAGGTGAAAAACCTAAGTATTATACGCGTTTCTGTTTGGAGCGGGGAGAAGCCCTTCTTGGTTATTGTGGCCGCTTAATAGACTACAAAGGGGTCTCCGACCTGATTGCAGCTGTTAAGCATTTGCGCGAGCAGTCGCAAAGGGATTTTCGCTTGTGCCTACTAGGGGATGGCCCTATGAAAGAGGAGTTGCACACACTGATAAAAGACCTTCCGTGGTTGCAGTTGGTTCCTCCGATTCCTCATGCAGAGGTTGCGGATTTTCTTAAAGCTCTCGATGTTTTTGTCATGCCCTCGCGCATTCTTCCATGGCATTTGGAACATGATGCGCATGCCTTATTGGAGGCGATGTCTTCTGGACTCCCCTGTATTGCAACCCGCTGTGGCGCAAATGAAGACGTGCTCTCTGGGGTAGGGATGCTTGTCGAACCTAGAGGACCTGAAACGCTATCCGATGCCATGGGCGCACTTTTATCAAATGAGGATCATGGTAGTATGCTAGGGAGAGCTGCTCGTCAAGAGGTTATCGAAAAATACTCCATTGCTGCCGTTGCGCAGATCTATCTAGGCATTTACAAACAAGTGTTAAGCTGATTACTCCTTAAATTTTGGATGTGTGATTATTAATGATTATCAGAAAACAAACTCTTAAAATTTTAACCACAGCTTTTGGAGTGACTGCCTTGGTGTCCTTATTCGTAAGGCCTGATTCTTGGGGTCTGGCTGTATGGGCGCTGCTTTCGTTATTGATCAGTTTGATACCTCTGTTCAGCTTTATCTTCTCCCGCCAATTGAAACATTTTTGTCTTTTTATTCCCCTTATTATGACCTGGATTTATTTCGTTGCACCATATCTTTATGAGGATTTACCGACCCACAGCTACCGAGTTATCCCTTTCGAATATCTACCAGAAATGGCAGTCTATTCTGCTTTAAGTGTTTCCGCCCTCGCTTTGGGATATTATGTTCTTTTCCGTCGACCATTTGTTAGCTTTATTTCCCCTCCTGATTTTCGATTTTCGCCTGAGATCTTGGGGCGGGTAGCCGTCACTTTTGTCTTGATCGGTCTGTTATCCAGAGCTTTTGATTATTATCTTCCTTGGGTTCTGCGCCCTTGGAGCCAGCTTTTCCAAATCTTGGACTTCGCTCCCGTACTAGCACTTTGCTCGGGTCTCCTATATTACCTTCGTAATGGGAGACGATTCGTCATATTGCTCCCCACATCTGCTTTCTTTATCTTTGAGATTCTATTAAGAGTTTCTGAAACCCTCTTCAGCAAGATTGCCTTTCTAACAGCCGGTCTGCTGCTCGTTTACATAATTGAGCGCAAAAAGATACCCTGGATTGCTATAGGTGTGTCTTTTCTTATCGCTTTTCCTGTTTTTAATGCTCGTATGGAGTTCCGTATGGAAGCCCACAACCGCTGGTACCAAATGGCAGGGAATGAGCACTTCGGAATCCCTGAACTCCTCGGGAAAGGGCTGGAGTACATGGGTAAATCGTACAGCTTTTGGGATTGGGGAAGTCTCGACGATTCCGTTGCAAAGCAAGCGTCAAGTCGGTTTGAAAACATCAGTTATTTGGGGCAGTGCGTGTACATGGTCGAGATGCTGGGCAAAGACTTAAAATATGGTGAGACCTTTTGGTGGCTACCTCTCACTCCTGTTCCTAGGATCATCTTTCCTTGGAAGCCGCCGAACTATCATGCTACTTTGTTGGCGACTGAGTACGGATGCAGGGGCTATAATTCGCAAGCTGCCATGAACTTCCCTATGCTGGTTGAAATGTTTATCAACTTTGGCTTTCTCGGGATGGTTGTTCTGAGCTTTTTACAGGGAGGATTATATCGCTGGAGCTTGGCAAAAGTTGCTTATGGCCTTGGAGACCTGAACACATTGGCTTTTATAAATATCCTGTGGCACTTGGAAAAAGTGGAATCGAATATCACGATGATTTTCGGCGGGATTTTTCAGGCTTTAATAACATGGTGGCTGATTAGCAGATTTCTAAAAATTAGAGTCCTGAAACAAAATAATGGCCATGCATCCCAGTCAAAGGGGCCGGTTACGCTTGCTTTATGAGGATATTATTTGTCACGCCGGGGTGTTTCGATAAAGGTGGGATCAGCCGCTATTCTCGTTACCAGATCACTGCACTTAGAGAGCTTTGGGGAGAGGCATCTGTTCGCGTTTTTTCTTTGCTCGGAAAAACTTTCGACTCCTTTGAACAGGATTTCCAAGTGAGTTGGTCCGCCGGCGGAAATAGGGGAGTTGAAAAGTGTCGTTTCTCCCTACGACTTGCAAAAGAAATTTTTTTGTGGCGACCGGATGTCCTGCATGTGGCGCACGTGAACCTGAGTTGTCTTGGCTACGGTCTCTCAAAGTTAATTGGCGCAAAGTCCATACTGAACACTTATGGTCTTGAAGTATGGAGCGGCCTCAGTCCTGATGCGAGATTTGGGCTCCGCAGAACTCAACGTGTATTGTCGGATTGTTTTTTCACCGCACACTATTTGGAGAAGAGGGGTTTCCGTCCAAACAACACCACTACCGTGATTTGGGATTGTGTCGATCTGAAAAGGTTTTACCCTTGCAAGCCTTCCCCTGCTATCTTAGAAAAATACCGGATACCGGGTAAAGAAAGTCATTTTAACGTGATGACCTTGGGAAGGTTGAGTCGGGCCGCAGCGCACAAAGGTTACGAAAGGCTCCTCAAAGTGTTTTCTATTGTTTCCTCCAGCTATCCCAAGTGTAGACTCATCATCGCTGGAAAGGGCGATATGAGGCAGGAACTGTACGGATTAGCCGAGACTCTGGGTCTTTCCGAGAACGTCATTTTTACCGGGATGGTCCAGGATGATCATTTACCGGACGTATACAGGGCTGCTCATGTGTTCTCACTCGTTAGTGACCGTGGCCACAATAGAGGGGAAGGGATTCCTCTCACTCCACTTGAAGCTATGGCCTGTGGTATACCTATTCTTGTGGGAAATCAGGATGGTTCCCAGGAGGCCGTTGAGGATGGGGAAAACGGGTTTATTCTGGATCCGTTTGACTTTAAGGCCCATGCCGGAGTGATAGAGAGATTGATCAATGATAAGGAGCTCTATGATCGGCTTGCCAAGGGAGCGGTAAAGAGAGCTCAGAAGGAATTCTCCTATCGCGATTTCCGGGAAAAGCATCGTCGACTTTATAGCGATTTGTTAAATGAGAGACAAGTATATGAACGATGAATTTCTCCCTGTTGCTGAACCCGATCTCAGTCAAGTAGAAGAAGATCTGGTTCTGGAAGCACTACGCTCAGGATGGGTCAGCTCTTTAGGAAGTTTTATTACTCGCTTTGAAAATGAGTTTGCCCATTTTTGTCAAAGCCCTTTTGCTGCGACAGTTTGTAACGGGACTGTCGCGCTTCATCTTGCACTGGTGGTAAAGGGAATCGGCCATGGGGACGAAGTAATCGTTCCCTCCTTGACCTTTGTCGCTACGGCTGCTGCAGTAATTCATGCCGGCGCCACTCCAGTGTTTGTCGACTGTGTGCCCGAAATGGGTGTTTTGGATCCTGACGCTGTGAAGGCTGCTATTTCTGAGCGTACTAAGGCGATTATTGCCGTTCATCTCTACGGCCACCCTGCTGATATGGATCCTCTTGTTGAAATTGCCATCAGATACAATCTTTTACTACTGGAAGACGCCGCGGAAGCACATGGAGCAACTTATAAGGGACGGAAGGTCGGCAGGCTCGGTAGCCTTGCGACGTTTTCTTTTTATGGAAATAAAGTGATGACGACGGGGGAGGGGGGCATGCTTGTCACCTCGAATGAAGAGGATGATTCCCGCGTACGCTTCTTGCGAGACCACGCTATGGATCCACAGCGTCGTTATTGGCATCCAGAGATTGGCTTTAATTATCGAATGACCAATCTGCAGGCGGCCCTTGGGGTTGCTCAGTTGGGACGCTTTGAAGAACTCACGGCCAAGAGGGGAATGATTTTGAACGAGTACCGAAACCAGGGCCTAGAGCAGCAATTTGGTATTGCGATCAACCCGCAAAAAGAGTGGGCACGTCCCACTCCCTGGTTAGTATGTGCAGTTTTGCCGGAAGGTACTCGTGTGGGTGCGCGCGAACAGATATGCGAGTATCTCCTTTCTGTAAACATCGATACTCGTCCCTACTTCTGGCCGATTCACAAGATGCCACCTTATGAAAACTGTCGAAGAGTTGATAAGAACGGGGATAATAAGTTGCCAAATGCTGAGTCCTTAGCTTCCCGCGGTTTCAACTTACCTAGTTCCACTAAGATGACTTTAAGAGACATCCACCGTGTGAGCACTGCTTTGGTGAAAGGCTTGCGGGAGCATATTTAAGCAACTCGTACTCAAAGAAATTTCGGAAATGAGAATTCTTCAAGTTACTCCCTGCTATATTCCAGCTTACCGCTACGGTGGACCGGTAAAATCGGTCCATGAACTGAGCCGTACTCTAGTGAAGAAGGGAGTCGACGTTACTGTCTTCACCACCAATGCCAATGGCCCCACAAATCTGAACGTCCCAACCGACTCGGAGCTGCTTTTGGACGGGGTGAAAGTGCACTATTTTCCTGTCCAAAAACCTCGTTCCTATTTCTTTTCCCTGAGCCTTTCGAAAGCTCTAAAGCGGCAAATTAGGACCTTTGACATAGTTCACATCAACTGGCTTTATGTACACCCGACGATGGCGGCAGCGCGGGAATGCTTCCGACAGGGTGTCCCCTATCTCCTTGCCCCACGAGGAATGCTGGACTCCAATGCTATTGCCATGAAAGGGAGCCTTAAGAAAAGGCTCTATCTGAACCTTATTGAACGGGAACATCTGACCCGCGCGGAAAGAGTACATTTTACTTCTGACGGTGAACGGAATGGAGCCATATCCGTAAAGTGGCAAGTTCAGCCTGTGATAGTATCAAATGGCTTGGATTTTGAACAGCTTGACCAACCACATGACTCAACTCTTTTTTATAAAAGGTTCCCTGAAGTCGCTGGCAAGAAACTTGCACTTTGCCTTGGAAGATTGAACTATATAAAAGGGCTCGATCTCATGGCAAAAGCTTGGCCCTCGGTTGTCCAGGCTGTTCCGGAGTCTCATCTTGTTCTAGTAGGGCCGGACGAAAATGGTTACAGCAAGAAGATTCGGCGATGGCTTTATGAGGGGGGCGTTGGGGACAGTGTAACTCTTACCGGGCTATTGCTGGGCGAAGAAAAAAACGCCGCGCTCAAGGCAGCTGACGTTTTTGTGGCCTCATCCCATTTGGAGAGCTTCGGTATGGCGATCGTCGAAGCCATGGCATTCCGAAAAGCTGTTGTGGTGACCGATCGAGTCAATATTTCCTTTTATATAAAGAAGGCAAAGGCTGGCCTGGTCGTCCCCTGTGATGCCTCAAAACTTTCCGAGGCTATTATTTCTTTGATGAAAAATCCACAAGAAAGAGTCGCCATGGGCGAGCGAGGACTACGACTGGTGCGTGAGAAATATACCTGGGATAGAGCCGCAGAAGAAATGCTACAGGTGTATAGGACGGTCTTGGCGAATGGGAACCAGCCTTGAATGTTGATTTATCAAAATTTGATAACGCATGGTACAACCCCGGCCGAAGCTTTCCAATCCGAATGCTTTGGCTTTTTACGAATGCTCTATTTCTGCAAACTTCTTCAAATCCATCTTCAAAGTTAAAAGTCCTTCTTCTTCGGCTTTTCGGAGCGAGAATCGGACATGGGGTTGTACTGAAACCAGCCATAAACGTCAAGTACCCATGGAATCTCGAAATCGGCGACCATTCTTGGATAGGGGAAGCTGTATGGCTTGATTCTCTGGCTCCAATTACTATTGGTAGCAATGTCTGTGTGTCACAAGGGGTCTTCTTATGCACCGGAAACCACGACTGGGGCGATCCCTCTTTTGGCTTGATCATTCAACCAATCAAGATAGAGGACGGCGCCTGGGTGGGTGCCAGGGCCATGATTCTGCCAGGTGTGACAGTCGGTTTTCATTCGATTGTTTCAGCCGGTGCTGTTATCTCGAAAAACACCGATCCGTATTTGATCTATTCTGGCAACCCGGCGGTTGCTGTTTCTCACCGGGAACTCCGTTAAGGTAGATTAAATTTGAGGATTTGTGTTATTACAGAGTATTTTGATCCCGATTCACATGGAGGTACGCCGACTGTTCTGCCTAATTTAATGAGATACTTGGCAGATAATTATCCCAACTTAGAAATCGATGTCTTTGCAAGCAATAAGGGCTATCGAAACTCAGCTAAACATGCCGTTTTCAAAAATTGGGACGGCATTCAAGTCCACCGGATCGACACCCCCAGATCCAATCAATCTTCTACACTCATGCGTTTTCTTATGGGAACGTGGTTCTCCTTACGAACAGCCTTAGAACTGGCTGGGCGTAATACCTATGACTTCGTTTTTCTTGGCACTAATCCCCCGTCTGCTCCACTTATCGCCAAACTTACACCGTGGATGCGAAGAGTCCCGTATGCCTATCTAATTCATGACCTGTATCCGGACGTCCTGATGCGACTAGGAATCTTGCCACAGAGACATCCATTCTTCCGTATTGCCAAACATTTTCAGCGCCAATGGCTCAAAGATGCTAAAAAAGTGATCGTCATCGGCCGGTGCATGCGCGATCATATCATCGACAACTATGACTTATTGCCCGAACAAATTGCTGTCATCACTAACTGGTCAGATCCGAAGGCAATTCCGCTGCTACCCAAATGCACCCGTTTCAGAGAGAAGCACTCCTTGAGTGGCTTTCTTGTATTATACGCTGGTAATTTTGGCAAATATCAGAATTTTGAATCCATTTTAGACGCTGCAGAATTGCTTCAGGAAAGAGAGGAAGAGATAACCTTTGTTTTTGTCGGTGAAGGGGCAAAGAAAGATTACCTTATTAGAACGACAGCGAAAAAGCGTTTAAACAACGTCCAATTCTTTCCATTCGTTCCTACAATAGATTATCCAGATCTTCTGGCCTCTGCAGATGTATCCCTTGTGACACTCGAATCTAATATGGAAGGAGTCGGCGTTCCAAGCAAATTCTATAACATCTTAGCTTCCGGACGTCCTACGCTGGCTATTTTGAATCCCTCCTCCGAAGTCGCTCGGGTTTTGAACGAATATGACTGCGGCATCAGGGTAGACCCTGAATCCCCTAACCAAATCGCTGATGCACTCAACAAACTACTCTATTCACCCAGCACGGTTCTGAGAATGGGTCATAATGCACGGCAAGCTTTCTTGAAGAATTATACTCTAGAAATTATCGCGGAGCAGTACATCCGAACCTTCAGAGAAGTAGCGCGGAAAGTTAAGGAGCCTGTCATATGCACTATGTAGTGGCAGGGGCAACCTCCGGCACAGGCCATGCAGTGATCCAGCGGCTTATCTGCAAAGTCGGCCTTGATCATATTACCTGCATCGTTCGCCCCACGTCGCAAACCGCACTTCTTATGGAATTGGGACTCCGATTGCATACGGCGGATATAACTCAACCGGAATCCTACAAGGGCATTCTGGGGCCGTCTGTAGTCTACCTCGATATGACCCACCCTAAGCATTATCACAAATCGTTGGAAGCCGTTGTTTCATCAGGCATCGAGCGGGCCTATTTTGTGACAACCACTGGCATTTTCTCAAAATACCGCCGGCTTGCTGAAAGTTATATCGAGAATGAAAATCGAATTCGCAAATCGAAAATCGTTTATACAATTCTTCGGCCGAGCATGATTTATGGAACCATCAGCGACAAGAACATGCATCGGTTGATTTTGTTCCTGGACCGCTTTCCGTTCTTTCCCATCTTCGGCGGGGGGAAAAGCCTAATGCAGCCTGTACATGTTGGTGATTTGTCAAAAGGCATTGTAGAGGCAATAGACGATCCGAATACCGAATACCAAGAATATAACTTAGCGGGCCCAAATGCTATCAGCTATCGTGAGATCGTCAATACGATTATTCAAAAGCTGCACAGGAAAGTACGAATAATCAATGTTAATGAGGCCTTTGCATATCAAACTGTGAGAGCACTTCAGTGGATACCGGGCTTCCCAATAAACGATGAACAAATTTTACGATTGCGAGAGGATAAAATATTCGACATCTCCAAGTCTATAAATGAACTGGGTTTCTCACCAAGATCTTTTGATGCTGGCATTTTCGAGGAAATACAAGAGATGCGTTTTTGTGGTATGGTCACCCCTAAATTGTCCAGCAAGATTACCGATGGCCTTTTCAAGTAAGCGTCTAACTATGCCACATCGCGGAGCGGCCCGAACGCAATATAAGACGAAATAGATATTCTCAGATTCTGCCCTTAGAAATTCGAAAAGACTCTTTTAGCGTGGGGGTATTTACATCGGATGACCGGTTGGCCCATTTGGAGCATGGAGTTACCTTGGAAATAGATGAAACTGACTTTATGCCTCAAGGGTCTTGATATGTCTGCCGCCCTTTGCCTTTCAAGCCTCATCCTCGGTGCAGTTGGGGCGTTTTTTATCACGGCCTTTGCGGGAAGGCTGGGCTTGATCGATCGGCCCAACAACCGCAGTTCCCATGTCATTCCGACGCCGAAAGGGGGAGGTATTGGGATTCTTGCCGCCTTTCTGTCTGTGTCGATTGCTCTCCAAATTCCTGTGAGTTTGTGGTTGCCTGCTTTTCTCCTAGGCTTGTTTAGCCTTTTTGCCGACAACTCCGATTTTGATCCTAAGATTCGATTGCTGCTTCAATTTGTTGCGGCCTTCATCCTTTTAACGGCAACTAAAAACACTTTCCCGCCATCACTTCTGGATTTGCCTCTAGTTCTGTTTTTTTGTTTTCTAATGGTCGGTACGGCTAACGTCTACAACTTCATGGATGGAATCAATGGCATCGCAGGCATCACAGGTGTAGTCGGATTCGGGCTGGTTACAATTTATGCGTTCTTCAACAAAGCTGAACCATCTATCTCGCTTCTTCCCCTCTGCCTTTCAATGGCCTGTTGTGGATTCCTTCCTTTTAACTTCCCCAAGGCCAGAGTCTTTTTGGGGGATGTAGGAAGCATTCTGCTTGGATTCGTTTTCTCTTCGATTGTCGCCCTATGGTCCAAAGATGTCCTCGACTTCATCTGCCTTTGCGGTTTTCTTTTTCCTTTCTATGCGGACGAACTCAACACCATGTTTGTCCGGGTCCGGGACGGCCAGAACTTGCTTCACCCTCACCGAAGACATGTTTATCAACTCCTTGCAAATGAGATGGCAATAGCTCACTGGAAGGTTTCACTTGGATACGGTGTTCTGCAGGCCGCTATTGGCCTGATTGCCCTCTTGATAAAGTCACTTGGCCTTTCTCCCCTAATTCTCTTCTTGTCAGTATGCTTTGGGGCGTTTAGCCTTTACGCCTTCGCCTTACGCAAGAGGCTAGAGATTATTTCTGACAAAAACCGGCTTCTTGTTGGACGGCACTGAAATCGAAGAGTATAGGGCATAGTGCTCAGGGAAAGAATGGCTCACGCAAATCCGCAAAGGGCCAAATTGTGAAAACAATTCAAGACAGGCGCAAAGAAGAATAAGGCCCGAGTACGGGGTGGTGAAGTGGCGGAGGATCTGTTCAGACGCGGGCTCTGCTTGCCTTCCGGTACGGCGATGACGGAAGAGGATTTGGCGAGGGTGGTGAAGGTCATCAGGAGAAAAGTAGAGGATGGATGTAAGGTGAAATAAAGATAGGATGGTTGGAAGGATGGATGATCAATAAAGATGGATGATTTACTGGAAAGAAATAGGAATCTGAATCGGGTCTGCCCATGACATGCGGAGGGAGGTTGAAGCCAGCTGGTGAAAATCATGAGATTTGAAGCTCCCCGTAGCGAGCTGCGCTTCAACCTATCTGAGTAATCTGCGTAATCTGTGGATCACTCGTTCCAGGGATTAAAGACCTTCACCTGCGAATTGAAGAAGTGTTCCACATTCCGTGTAACCAGAGTGAAATCATGGTGAAGGGCGGTTGCGGCAATGAGGGAATCGATGGCAGACATCCTGGTTCCTTCTCTCTCGAGTCTGCCGGTCAGAATACCCCAGGTGAGCATCACCTCGGCATCGAGCGGTACCAGCCTGTCTTTGAAACGAAGGAAGAGATCTTCAGTGAGCCAGTTGTGGATTGCATCCCTGCGCTTCGAGTCAGGGAGTTTTTCGGTACCTTCCCGGATCTCCCCTATCGTGATCACACTCAGATCACCTTCCTGTCCGGCTTTCTTGAGACGAGCTCGGAGATGGCGCAGGTATCGAGAAGCCATTTCATAATTCGGCATCCGGCAGGAGGCTGCTCCGGTCTCTCGTGAAATCGATTCCCTCCAATCCCGCCAAAGGCGATTCTTTGAAGAACTCCGAGAGCTTTTTCCGGTCAAGGAGCATTTTACGGTATTCGGAAACCGAGAGTACTACCACCGCCTCCTCTCCGCGGCGACTGATGGTCTGGGGTCCGCTCTTCAGCGCTTCCTCCACAACTTCGCTCAACTTGTTCTTGGCCTCTTGCAGCTGCCAGACCTTTTTCATGGGACACCTCTAGCCAGACTGTCTGGATTGTATTGTTCCAAATGGAAATGTCAAGAAGGCGTCGTTTTCATAAACGCATGGTGCATTGGGCAAAGCGTGAAGCCAAAGTGAAATCTGTAATCTGTGGATATTCTTTTTCTCAACTTCTCACCTTCTAACCTTCTCAACTTCTGTGTTCCTCTGATTTTCGCCATCTTTTTACACCCCATGCTCTATGCACTATGCGCTATGCTTCTGTTGCTCTCTGCGCTATGCGCTATGCTCTCTGCGCTATGCGTTTTCCCCCCCTCATGCCTCACATCGCAACGCACTAAGTAAACAAGAGGGTTGAAGTATGTTAAGCCAGCTCCGGAATCGAAATTTCTGGTTGATGCTCTGGGTGGATGCATTTCTCATTGCCCTTGCATACCATTTTTCCTACCTGCTCCGCTTCGACGGCAATGTCCCTCAAAGGGAAATGCACAATTTCCTCATGACCCTCCCGTGGATCGTTCCCCTCAAGGCCGTGATATTTTTCTTCTTCGGACTTTACAGGGGCATGTGGCGCTACACGAGCATCCATGATCTCCTGAACCTGGTGAAAGCCGCTGTTGTAGGCTCGGCCGTCATTGCATTGATCCTGGTCATTGGAACCCGGTTCGAGGGTTTCGCAAGAAGCGTGTTCCTGATCGACCTCTTCCTGACCTTTCTTTTCGTCGGGGGCTACCGCATTGGCATTCGGTTGTTGTTCGACTACAGGGAAGGCCGCTCCAGGCATAAAGAGATTCTATCCGGCAACGGCGACTTCAAGCGGGTCCTCGTCATCGGCGCAGGAGACGCGGGGGAGCTGCTGATCCGTGAGGTGAGGGAGAACAAGCATATCTCTTATCATGTGGTCGGGCTCATCGACGACAATGAGTCCAAGGTGCAGAAGACCATCCACGGCGTTCCGGTGCTCGGGACCCTGAACGACCTGGTAGCCCTGGTCAAGAATCTTGAAATCGACGAGCTGATCATCGCCATCCCCTCTGCCAGCGCCGTGCAGATGAGGCGGATCGTCAATTTCTGCGAGACCAGCGGTGTTCCCTACAAGACCATCCCGGGGATAGGCGAGCTGATCGAGGGGAGGGTGTCGGTCAATTTCATCAGGGAGGTGCGGTACGAGGACCTCCTCGGCCGCGAGCCGGTCGAGCTGAACATGGAACAGATCGGCGGATATATTACGGACAAGCGGGTCCTGGTTACGGGCGGGGCAGGCTCCATCGGGTCCGAGCTTCTGCGCCAGATCGGTTCCTTCAAGCCCAAGACCCTTGTGATTCTGGACCGGAACGAGTCCGGCCTCTATGAGATCGAGCTCGAGATCCGGGCCAGGTTTCCGGAGGTGGAAGTCGCGTTTGTGCTGGGCGCCATTCAGAACAGGGAGCTTATGGAAGACCTTTTCGACGCGCACCGCCCCCAGGTGGTTTTTCATGCAGCGGCCTACAAGCACGTTCCCATGATGGAGATCCACCCCTGGGAGGCGGTGTTCAACAACATCGTGGGGAGCATGGTGCTCCTCGAGCTCTGCAACAGGAAAAAGGTGGAGCGGACGGTGGTGGTCTCCACGGACAAGGCGGTACGGCCCACGAACGTGATGGGTGCATCCAAGAGGGTGGTCGAGCTACTGGCCCAGGCCTATGCCCACATGGACAGCGGCCGGTTCATGGCGGTCCGGTTCGGGAACGTGGTAGGGAGCGCCGGCAGCGTTATCCCTCTGTTCAAAAATCAGATCAAAAGGGGCGGGCCCGTGACCGTCACGGATCCTGACGTGACAAGGTATTTCATGACCATCCCAGAGGCCTCTCGCCTCATCCTTCAGGCAGGGGCCCTTGGAAACGGAGGGGAGATCTTCATTTTGAAGATGGGCACCCCGATCCGGATAATGGACATGGCCAAGGACATCATCCAGCTCAGCGGATTTACGCCCGGCAAGGACATCGAGATCAAGGTGACAGGCCTCCGGCCCGGGGAGAAACTCCACGAGGAGCTGATCACCGAAGGGGAAGGAATCGTCCCATCCGAACATCAGGACATCATGGTCCTGAATACATACAACCTCGCATCGCTCAAAAAGCTCCAGAGGCAGATCCAGGCGCTGGTGGACCTGGCCATAAAGGGCGACGGCGAAGGGATCAAGATGGGGCTGCACGGGATCGTGCCGGAGTACGTGCCGCAGGTGGCGCGGGTGCGCAAGGCGCAGAGAGCATAGCGCAAAGCGCTCGGAGGCAGGAGGACAGCAAAGGCAACGGCTATGGGACGCGGATGACACGGATCAGCACGGATACCAAAGAGCAAGAAATTGTTCACCGCAGAGGCGCAGAGAGCGCAGAGTGGATTCTTTTTTTGTCTGCGGGCCTGTCCCGACGCGCCCTCCGGCGGGGGAGACGACCGCAGACAAAATGGATCGCTCACAGTACCTCCTGCCATTGTTAAACGCCGGCAGTGAACTCACCCCGTACCTTACATCCAAGGTTTGAAGAAGAAACGACTCGCCGCAGCGGCAGAGCTTTTCCAATGGTGGCATCTCCCACCATTGGAAAAAATACTCCCACTCCGCGTTCTCTGCGCCTCCGCGGTGAATAACTCATCTGTGAAATCTGTGGATCTGGAAGCCGGAGGTCGGAGATCAGCAACACCAAAGAAAAATCATTGGACGTGAACCCTATGCGCCATGCTCCGTGCGCTATGCGCTTACGCGGGACGCGGATGAACACGGATAAAGCAGAAGGGGTCTTGCTTGCCTTTCTCTTGACAAAGAAGAGTTGTGTGTGTACTTTGTTTGTACAAATAAGACAAGAAGGGGACGGCCCCATGAAATCGTCAAAGATAAAGGCTAAAGCATATCGCTCTCGCGCAGGGGTTTCAGGCACCCGTTCGGCTAGACTTGGTTTGCGAACGACCCCGGCCCAGGCGGCTCTCATTCAGAGAGCTGCTGAGGTGAAGGGGAAGAGTGTGACTGAATTTGTTCTCTCTAGTGCCTGCGAAAAGGCCGAACAGACCCTCTTGGATCAGCGGTTTTTTTCGGTTTCGGAGGAAGCCTGGCAGGAATTTCAGGACGCCCTTGAAAGACCTGCTCAGTTGAAGGCAGGCTTGCGGCGTCTTCTCTCAGAACCGGCTGTCTGGGAATAATAGGGGAATGACCGAAAAGGCCCCCTATGCTGCGCCTGTTCCACTCTCAGCAGCTCATAACTGCAAAGACTTTGATTGCGGCAATCCCGCTCTCGACGAATGGCTTCGGCGCCATGCGCTGCAGAACCAGCGGGCAAATGCAGCGAGAACATTTGTCGTTTGTGAGGGAAACCGTGTGGTCGGCTATTACAGTCTGGCCGTGGGGGCGGTGGATTATGCAACCGCTTCCGAGCGCGTTCGTAAGGGGCTGGCGCGGCATCCGGTTCCGGTGATGATACTGGCGAGGCTGGCTGTAGATCTATCTTATCAGAAGAAGAGGATCGGTCAGAGCTTGCTGAAGGATGCCGTCATAAGAACACTCCAGGCCGCTGAAATCGCGGGAATACGGGCTATTCTCGTGCATGCAAAAGACGAACGGGCTCGCAGTTTCTATGAACGGTTCGATTTCGAGCCATCACCCCTTTCCCCCTTGCAGCTCATGTTGCTTCTAAAAGACATCAACAAAATTCTGATGCCCTAATGCTGGGCGGGGAAGTTGCGGAGGATCTGTTCCGGCGCGGGCTCTGCCTGCCTTCGGGCACGGCGATAACGGGGATAGCTAGGGGATAGCATAACAGTATGCAGTAGGCACTATGCAGTCCCGCGGAAAACCACACAGGATCTCCGCTACGCTACGATAAGCAGCAAAATACGATCAAGATTTCACCGCAGAGGCGCTGAGAACGATGCTATACAATATCGGTTCGATGAAGAAACGACTCGCCCGCGCAGCGGCAGGGCTTTTCCAATGGCGGCATCTCTCCGCCATTGGAAAGAATAC
>PHBH01000020.1 GCA_002840535.1 Deltaproteobacteria bacterium HGW-Deltaproteobacteria-15
GGTGTCAGCACAGTAGTTCATCAGTTTTCTGACACCTGAACACTGAAACCTGAAACCTGAAATGAAGTTTCTTAGGAGCTCTATGAAACATCCGGTTGAGTGAGGTTTGGGCATGGGGGTATTGCTCCCGCCAAAATGGGCACCGCCCCGAAGGGGTGGGAGTCCAAGCGAAGCGCGGACAAGCATCGTCCGCCGAGTTTTTCGCTTTTGAAAAAAGACCTCCATGCCCAAACCCTGCGCCATTTTCAAAGAGCTGAAGTGTTACGAATAATGGAATATTGGAGTGATGGTTGAAGGAAAGTGATTCGAAAGGACCTCGGGGTCTTCGTATGGTATGAGATGTTGCCACAATGGTTTGCCTCTACTATGATAGCCGATCGTACAGAGTAATCGGAAGAAATGATTTTCTCACGCTTAACATGCCCTTATATCAATCAAGTATTGGAATTTCCATGATAACCGATAGTCATGCCCATCTAGAGATGGAGGAATTCGACCACGACCGGGAACAGATGCTGGAAAGGGCACTGAAGGGCGGTGTGACACGAATGATCACCATTGGGACGGATCTCCCAAGTTCCGCCAAAGCAGTGGAATTGGCGTCCAAATACGGCTGCCTCCTTTCCGCCGTAGGCTGCCATCCTCATAATGCGAAGGATTGTGACAAAGAAACCCTCGAAGAGCTCTGCAGGCTGGCGGCAGCACCCAGGGTTGTTGCCTGGGGAGAGATCGGTCTCGATTTTTTCAAGCTCTACTCGGAGCGCGAAAAACAGCTTATTTCGTTTCAGGAGCAGCTGGACCTTGCGTCCCAGGTCGATCTCCCGGTGATCATTCACGACAGAGATGCTCACGAGGAGATTCTCGCCATCCTGAAACA
Organism: Deltaproteobacteria bacterium HGW-Deltaproteobacteria-15; assembly: GCA_002840535.1. Taxonomy (GTDB): domain Bacteria; phylum Desulfobacterota; class DSM-4660; order Desulfatiglandales; family HGW-15; genus HGW-15. The sequence continues at coordinate 878 of PHBH01000020.1, forward strand.
AAACCGATCCAGCCGGCAGCGCGGGGTCATTCACTGTTTCTCGGGAGACTATTCCATTGCAATGGAGTTCATTTCCCTTGGTTTCAGCATCTCGATTCCCGGCACGGTGACCTATAAGAACGCACACGATATCCAGGAAGTGGCTGGCCGCATTCCTATTGACCGCCTTCTGGTGGAGACGGACGCCCCCTATCTGAGTCCCGTTCCAATGAGAGGCAAGAGGAACGAGCCCCTGTTCGTCATCCACACCGCGGAAAGGGTGGCGGCGCTGAGGGGAATGGATTTCCATGAATTCTGCAGGAAGACCGAAGAAAATACATCCAGGCTTTTCGGGCTGAGACAAGAGGCATGAGGATTCCCACGATTTCTTCCACGTTCCCGCTGATCCTTGCCTCGGCATCCCCTCGGCGGAAGAGCTTGTTGAAACAGGTCCGGCTTCCGTTCCGGGCAGTGCCCGGGAGAATCGACGAGGGAAGTGAAACCGGTGAACCGGCTGAAAGGGTCCGTTCTCTTGCGGAAAAGAAGGCAATCGCCACATTCCGGAAGATCGGAGATCACTGGGTGCTCGGCGCCGACACAGAGGTCGTCTTCGACAATAAAGTCCTCGGCAAACCCGCAGATCGCCGGTCCGCCGCCTCCATGCTCTCCCTCCTGAGCGGCAAGGAACATATCGTCATTACCGGTTTCTGCATCCTGAATCCTTCCGGCCGCACGGTCCATTCCGAAGCAGTCGAAACGCTTGTAAGGGTCACCAGGCTCACCCGCCGGCAAATTGAGGAATATATCGCCACCGGTGAGGTTTTCGGAAAGGCTGGAAGCTACGCCATCCAGGGCATAGGGGCGTTCATGGTCCAGTCCATCACCGGCTCCTACACCAATGTGGTCGGACTCCCCCTGAATGCCGTCGTTCGCGCGCTCCTCAAGGTTGGCGCGCTGAAACGATTTCCACTCTCAGGTCGCTGAAAAACTACGATGTCTCGTCTTTATGTCGAACGGAGCGGACGCGGCCCCGTTGAGCAGGCAAACGAAGCCTCTAACCATCATGGTTGAACAGATTACCTTCGCTGACGCTGAATCTCTGAGAGCACCGCTCCTGCAGCGACGGAAACATTAAGGGACTCCACCCTTCCTGAGCCGGGTATCCTCACGATCTGGTCACATATCCCTCTGATCAACGGACTCAAACCCTTTCCCTCGCTCCCCATGACCAGCACCAGGTTCCTCTTCCAATCGAAATCATAAATGGAATCCCTGCTCTCCCCCGCAGTACCGATGATCCAGAATCCTTTTTCCTTCAAAGTAGTCAATGTTCTCCCGAGATTCACCACCCTCGCGACCGGAAGATTCACGAGCGCGCCGCTGGATCTCTTGATAATGCCGGCAGAAATTGATGCGGATCGATCTTTGGGGAGCACCAGACCATCAGCGCCGAAGAATGTTCCGGTTCTCACGAGCGCCCCCAGATTCCCCTCATCGGTGATGTGATCGGCCGCCAGGATCAGCGCTTCCCCCTGGCGAGACATGGAACCGGCAACGATCTCCTCGATAGATGCATAGAGGTATTCACCCGCCAGCGCCGCCACGCCCTGGTGCGCCACCCCCTGCAGCAGGTGATCCATTTCGCGACCGCTCTTGTAGGAAACCGGAATGGACTTTTCCGCTGCCGCACTGATGACATCCTTCACCCGGGTCCCCTCCTTACCCTCCCTGATCCAGATCTCCAGAATCCGGATGCGGCTTGAAAGGAGCGCCTCCAGTACAGGCCTGTATCCAGGAATCAGATGTTGCTTGGAAGGGGAAGGAGAGGAATGGACCATCTCACGGGATCCGGAAGATCTCGACGGCTTTTGGGAACAGAAGACGAGAACGGCACCTTTCGGCGAGGATGATGGAGACGACCCTCTTCACCCCATCCCTGAGCTCGTCATTGAATACGATGTAGTCATAGTCCCGGCTCTCCCGTATTTCAAGGAGCGCCTTTTCGGTTCGGTTTCGGAAAGCGTTTTCACTCTCTGTTGCCCTGTTTCGCAACCTCTTCTCCAGCACCTCGAGGGATGGCGGGAGCAGAAAGGTGAGAACTGCATCCTCGAACTTGCGTCTGACATTTCCAGCCCCCTGGACATCCACATCCAGGATGACATCCATGTTCATGTCAAGCCGGCGATGAAGGCCTGAAAGGGAGGTCCCGTAAAGATCATCGTACACCTGCGCCCATTCGAGGAAGTCGCCCTCCCGTATCATCCTCTGGAAGGTTTGCTTATCCACGAAATGATAGTCCTGTCCATCCACTTCGTTTTCCCTGGGCTGCCGGGTTGTGTGGGAAACGGAATATCCCAGATCCGGGATCTCTTTCATCACATGATGGATGATCGTCGATTTTCCCGCACCCGAAGGTCCTGAAATGACGTACAGCCTGCCGGACATGGCTTACTCTTCAAAGTCTTCTTTGCTGAGCTTGCATTCGGGATTGAATCGCTGGGCGATGGTTTCGGATTGAATAGCCGAAAGGATGACATGATTGCTATCGGTGATAATGACCGACCTGGTTTTTCTCCCCTGTGTGGCATCGATCAGCCTCTTGTCCTCACGGGCTTCTTCCCGAAGACGTCTGATCGGGGCGGCGCTTGGGGAGACGATGGCGACAACTCGTCTGGATACCACTGAATTCCCAAAACCTATATTCACGAGTTTAGTCCCCATAATCCTTGTCTCCTTTCACTCGACATTTTGTACCTGTTCTCGCAGTTTTTCAAGTTCCACTTTGATTTCAACGGCAGCTGCCGAAATAGCGGTATCCGAAGCTTTGGAGCCGATGGTATTGGTCTCTCGATGGAGCTCCTGGATCAGAAATTCCAGTTTGCGGCCCACAGGTTCATCGCCGGACATGGCGTTTCTGAATTGAACGAGGTGGCTTCGGCTTCGAACGATCTCCTCTGTGATGTCGGAGCGCTCAGCGGAGTAAACAATCTCCTGCGCGAGACGGGCTTCGTCAATCTGCACATCCTCAACAATTTGCCGGATCTTCTCCCGCATCTTCTTTCTCCACTCCTCCGTGACCAGCGAAGCCTTGCCCTGGATCTCATCAAGGCATTTCTCTATGTGATTTACTCGACTGCGCAGGTCCTCCTCCAATGCGTATCCCTCCTTGATACGCATCGCATCGCAATTCTCCAGTGCCTTGTCCAGGGCGGATTTCAACCCCTCTCGGATCTCCTCCAGATTCAACTCTTCGGGTTTGTAGGAGATGACATCCTTCATCTGGCAAATCTCTTCAGGCCGGATCGCTTTTTCCAGTCCGAACTCGTCGCACAATGTGGAGAGGATTCGAAAGTAAGATCTCGCGAGAGGCATATTAATGTCCAGGGCAGCCTCATCCTGCCCTTCCTTTCTTACTACCTGAGCAGTCACATCAAAACGCCCTCTCTTCATCTTCAGTGCGACCTGAGCTCGAAGCTCATCCTCAAGCGACTGAAGACTCCTGGGGATCCGCACCACGATATCCCGGTAGCGGTTATTGACCGATTTTACTTCGGCAACGACCGTATGCTCCCCTGCGACGGATTCGCCCTGCCCGTAACCTGTCATGCTTCTCAACATTTCCTAGCTCCTTCTCAGCTGCTCCTTATAACCCGTCCTGATTTCGTTGAAAATCCCTATCATCTCAGAAGAAGCATAATCGGGAAACGTCCACTCGAGCGAACGAAAAGTTCCTCTTTGAAACAGGAGGGTGAGATCGGCGTAAACGCCCTTGGATAAATAGACCCTGTGAGTGTAGTTTTTTCCAGTAGCGAGTACCAGCCTTTCGAGGGAAACGTACCCGGGGTCTATGTTGACTCTTCTCATTCCTTCCCGGGAGTACTTCTGCTCCAATCCGTCTGCCGTGAGCTTTGCCTCTACGATTCGTTCGGGCCTGATGAGTCTTGTGAAAGATACAAAGCGGCGGTGCAGCGGCCAGCCCATCTCCTTCTCATAATACTTCGTGCGGTCGAAGAACATAGGGGGGCCGACCCAGTCCGCCGGGCCGAAAATCTCTTCCAGATGCTCTATGCATTCCCGAATCATCCTCTCTTCGGGAGAAAAAACGCTGCAGATCAGCTTCACATCCTCAGGCTCGGTCAAATGACTCATGGATGACTATTCTTCAATGAACGATGGATGTTCTTCTTGAGCTCTTCAGCCTTCACCGTGGAGGTTCCCACCTCGCCTACCACGATGCCGGCCGCCATGTTGGAGATGATTGCTGCGGACTTCAAATCCATTCCTGACGCGAGACCCAGACAGAAGGTACTGATCACGGTATCTCCTGCTCCGGTAACATCAAAGACCTTCCGGGCTACGGTGGGAATGTGGCTGATTTCGCCCCCGTTTTCAAAGAGAGTCATTCCGTCTCTGCCTTGTGTGATCAGCACGGACCGGCAGTTCAACTCCTTCAGCATGTGTCTTCCAGCTTTGATGAGGGTCTTTTCATCGTGAATTCGAAAGCCGCAGAACGCACCAGCCTCGTGGTGATTGGGGGTAATCACGTCCACACCGCGATAATACTCGAAATTGCCGGTCTTCGGGTCAACCGCAAAGACCGCCCCCCTTTTTCGGAGGAGGGATCGCAGACCCCTCATGAGGCTGCCGGAGACGACCCCTTTTCCATAATCGCTCACGATCACTCCATCCACCCCGGAGTATCGCTCCGCGATCTTCAGCAGTCGTTTTGCGGTCTCAGACCGGATATCTCTTCGGCTTTCCCGATCATACCGGACGACTTGCTGGTTGTGGGCCACGATTCTCGTCTTGATCGAGGTCACCCTGCCGGCTTCGGCAAGGATCCCTCCAGTGGAAAACCCCAGGCTCCGGATTCTGTTCTCGATTTCCCGAGCCGTGTCATCACTTCCCGTGATACCGCACAGGACTGCTTTACCGCCGAGGGAAGCAATATTGCTTACAACGTTGGCAGCACCGCCCAGCATCTTGGTCTCGTCCCGTACCTCCACGACCGGAACAGGCGCCTCTGGTGAAATTCGGTTGACATCCCCCCAGATGTACTCATCAAGAATGATATCACCCACGACCAGGATGGTTGTTTTTGGGAATTTGTCTACGTATCCAGCTAATTCATGAGGGTTGTACTCAGAACCGATCTCACGTATGATTCGGGACATTCTCTCGCAGCTCTCCTACAAGGCGAATCGGCATCTCTCCTCACCTGCCGGCTAGAAGGAGTTCTGTCGCCGATTTCTCTATTTATTTGATGGGTTAAATTAGCACCGGGAACCTGGGGTTGTCCATAGAAATGAACTTGACCGCCTGCAAGGAAAAGCGGGCGCACCCGGACTCATCAGGCTGATATATGCCTTTCCTTACCTTTGCATCGGCCTTCTTATCATACCCTGGCCTGCCGTGGTTTCCGTCTTGTTGATTTGTCTTGCCGTGGGGCTCCCCATTGAGGAGCAGGAGATTCGTTATTCGTGATTCCACAAGCTTGCGGCCATGTTGACTTTTTTACACCTCTCCTATAAAAGTTGAACCGCATGGCTGCAGGAACTGACCGCCATTTACAGCTGCCGCAGAGGAGACAGGCAACTTGAAAATAATCATTGTAGGGGCCGGCGAAGTCGGCTTTCACATTGCGCAGAAACTCTCCGAGGAGAACCAGGAGGTCTTCCTGATCGAGAAGGACGCTGAAAAGATCAAGAGGATCACTGAGGAACTCGATGTCCAAGCCATCCTCGGATCCGGAACCAGCCCGGTGATGCTCAAAACCGCCGGAATCAAGGACGCGGATATGCTGGTCGCAGCAACCGACAGCGATGAGGTCAATCTGATCGCCTGTCTCCTCGCCCGGCACCTCAACCATTACATCCTGAAGGTGGCGCGAGTCCGCAACCCCGAGTATCTGAAGGAGACAGATCTCTTCAGCGGAGATCTCCTGGCGGTGGACCAGATCATCAACCCGGTTTCAGTAATGGTAGAGACGGTTCTGAACCTTATCAGCGTGCCCGGCGCAGCGGATGTGATCAATTTCGTGGGAGGAAGGGTAAAGCTGATCGGCATCGTCGTAAAGCCCGGCTCCCCCGCTGCCGGGAGGCAGCTTCTTTCATTCCAAGATATGGAAGGAAAGATCCTCGTAGGAGCCATCGTCCGGGGGGATCAGGTGTTTATCCCTCACGGGCAGGACACGATACAGGCCAATGATCTGGTGTATCTCGTCGCCAGAACGGACGAGATTCCCCTGGGGAAGGATGTTTTCGGATACCAGGAAAAGGAGATCCGGAGGGTGATGATCGTGGGGGCCGGGATGACCGGCGCCGCATTGGCCGCAGCCCTGGATCAAACCAAGCTGCACGTGAAAATCATCGACAAGGATCCTCAGCGATGCGCAATCCTGGCCGACACCTTGGAAAGGGTCATTGTCATCAATGGGGATGGAACGGACAGGAATCTTCTCCAGGAAGAAAATATCGCCGACACGGATTTCATGGTCTCGATTACGGGAGACGAGGAAAGCAATGTCATTATTTCCCTTCTCGGAAAAGGATTAGGCGCAAGGAAATGCATCACCCGCATCAACAAACTGAGCTACATCCCTCTGGTCTCTGCGATCGGTATCGACACGGTGATCAGTTCGAGGTTATCCGCTATCAGGGCAATTCTTCAATATATCCGAAAAGGCAAGGTCATATCGGTTGCGCCCCTCAAAGGCGAACACGCCGAAGCCATTGAGGCTGAAGCCCTGGAAACATCAGACGTGGTCAATCTTCCCCTGGCCAAAGTAAAATTCCCGAAAGGGGCGATCGTAGGCGCCGTTGTCAGGGGAGAGGAAATCATCATTCCGCGTGGCGATACCGTTATCCTCCCCAAGGACCGTCTCATCATATTTGCATTGCAGAATGTGGTTCCGAAACTGGAAAAACTCCTTACAGTGAAACTGGACTTCTTCTAATGCATGCCTCCAGAATCCTTCGGTTTATGGGGACACTGATCTTCTTCCTCGGAATCTCCATGATCCTCCCCCTTATGGTAGCCCTCTGGTACAAGGAGGCCAGCACACGATCCATCATCTACTCCATTCTCCTCGCATGCGCCGCAGGCGTTGTTCTCTATTATGCGGCGAAACGGGATGAGGAAAAATCGCTCAGCCATCGCGATGGGGTGGCAATCGTAACCTTCGGGTGGGTGGCCGCCGGATTGGTCAGCGCCCTTCCCTTTATGCTCTCGGGCGCGATTCCTGACTTCACCGATGCCTACTTTGAATCGATCTCAGGCTTCACCACTACCGGCGCTTCCATCCTGGCGAATATCGAAGCAGTGCCTCGATCTCTCCTCATGTGGAGGAGTCTCATACAATGGCTCGGAGGGATGGGAATTATCGTGCTCTCCATCGCCATCCTTCCCTTCCTCGGGGTGGGGGGTATGCAGCTGTACAAAGCCGAGGTGCCGAGCCCGGTGGTGGACAAGCTCAAGCCCAGAATCTCGGATACGGCGAAGGTCTTGTGGAAGGTCTACATCCTGCTGACCTTGATGCAGATTTTTCTCCTTATTGCAGGCGGTATGCCGCTCTACGATGCTGTTTGCCACGCCTTCTGTACAATGCCGACCGGCGGTTTTTCCACCAAGAATGCGAGCCTCGCCCATTACAACAGTCCCTACTTCGATACGGTGGTGATCGTCTTCATGCTCCTGGCATCGATCAATTTTTCTCTCCATTATAAATTCATCAAGAGAAATACCGGGATTTTCCATCGCGATCCGGAATGTCGTTTTTTTCTGGTTCTCGTGGCCTTCTTCATACTCACGGTGACGATCAATCTCTATTTGACGATCTACCCTTCGATTGGCAAAGCCTTTCGCTACGCTGCGTTCCAGGTGGTCTCGATCATCAGCACGACCGGTTTCGCCACGGCCGATTTCGATCGTTGGCCCGGCTTTTCTCAGATAGTGCTTGTCCTTTGCATGTTCCTGGGAGGCATGGCAGGATCGACGGCCGGCGGTATAAAGACGATGCGAATCATTCTTCTTGGAAAACAGGCTTACCTGGAGATCTTCAGGATCATCCACCCGCACGCGGTCACCAGCTTGAAGCTAGGCGGAAAGCCTGTTCCTCAGGAGGTCATGAGCGGCATCTGGGGGTTTACCCTCCTTTATCTTTTCATATTCGTCGTATCGGCCCTGATCATTTCAGCGCTTGGACTGGATGCCATTTCGGCCTTCACCGCCGTGGCAGCCTGTGTTTTCAATGTAGGTCCGGGTCTGGGCGCTGTCGGACCCACCCAGAACTTTCTTGCAGTGCCCTTTCTCGGCAAATGGGTCCTCATATTCTGCATGTTGGTGGGAAGGCTTGAGATCTACACGGTGCTTGTGTTGATGATGCCGGAGTTCTGGAGGAAATGAGCGGTACATTTTTTCCCTCGCAGAGATCAATACCTAAAGATTACACCTGAGAATACGTGCAACATCCCATTTGCATTGCGGGAGCTTGTCACTAACTTGTGCCAATCAGAAACATTTGGAGGTATTCGTTATGGCAAGTCCCGCAAGCATCGCAAAACACCCGATACATCCGATGTTTGTCGTCTTTCCCATTGCGCTCTGGATATTTTCGTTTGTATCGGATCTCATTTACTTTCTGGGGTGGGGAGGCCCTGTATGGCAAGATGTTGCCTTTCGCTCCATGGCGGGCGGGGTGGTCGGTGCTCTGCTGGCGGCAATTCCCGGGTTCATAGACTTCTTGTCCCTCTCGGGCCGATCCCGCAAAATCGCCACGATTCACATGAGTTTGAATCTCCTGCTCGTCCTTCTCTATGCCGTGAATCTCTGGATCAGGGCTGGGGCGGCAGAGTTGGGGAGAGGACCTGTTGTCCTGTCCGGCATAGCGTTGGTCATCCTTTTCATTTCAGGATGGCTGGGCGGATCATTGGTCTATGTCCATGCAACCGCGGTAGAGTGCGAGAATCAGGGGGTCGGCAATTATTGATCCCTTGCCATCAGGGCAACGGGAAATCGGGCCCAGATATCCTGAAGCGGTGCTTCCCGCTTGAAGGTTTGACCTGTAAACTGATTGCGCCACCGGCCGTCGGGAAGTTCCACTCTTGTGTCGCCCCATTTTCCGGCATTCCGGTAGGGGAGACGCGGCACAAGGGTGAGGATTTCCCCCCCTCGAAGGTAGGCAACTGCATGGTCCGCTTTCTCGCCGGTTATTTCCAGGGGAAGATAGGCGCCCTGCTCAAAGACCGGGTGACGCTCTTTTCGAAGTTTCAGTGTCTTTTTGAGCACCCACATTTTCGGAAATCCTTCATTCATTCTCTCCAGAATCTCTTCGGGCGTCATGTCATTGAAGCTCCCCGCAGCGAGCTGCGAGGAATCTTCCACCTCACGAGGACTCTCTGTCTGTTTTGGCTCGCTCGCTAATCCCCGCAGCGAGCTGCGGGGAGAAAGGGTACCGCCCCGAAGGGGTGGGACTCCAAGCGAAGCGCGGAGAATGCGCTCGCTGTTTCGGTTCAAGGAACCAAGCATCCGGCGAAGCATGGAGAAGTCGACTGCTCTGCGGTTGTCCGGATCGACCAGGCTCAAGTTCCATGTCTCCATTCCCTGATAGATATCGGGCACTCCGGGGGCAGTCAGCTTCACCAGCAGCTGAGACAGGGAATTGACCCTGCCGGGATATACCAGCGGCTCTGTGAAGCTTTCCAACATCCCGCGAAATTCAACGTCTTTCAGAATGTTGGAGCTGAATTCTTTCACCGCTTTTTCGTAGGCTTCGTTCGGGCGTGTCCATGAGGTATGGACCTTCGCCTCCCGCATAGCCTTCTCGAGAAAAACTTCCACCCGCTCCTGCTCGACAGGCCATGCGCCCACCAGAGTCTGATACAGGAGGTATTCCGTATTCCTGTCGGGCAAGCCATTCCTGCGGTATCGTTCATTATGCGCCGCCCATCCCCGCACTGCCTCCGCCCACGCTTCCGGGATTTCCGAGAGAACCGCCAGCCTTGCACGTACATCCTCGCTCCGCTTGGTGTCATGTGTGGATGTGGAGAGCATTGCATGGGGGCGGTTTGCGGCCGCCCGCATCATTGCTTCATGAAACGACTGCACGGAAAAGCCGAACGTACCGGGGTCCCCGCCCACCTCGTTCAACGCGATGAAGCGATTGAAGCAGTAGAAGGCGGTGTCTTCTATTCCTTTCGCGGTGATAGGTCCGGTCATCTGCTGAAAGCGCATCACGAATTCGGTCTCGAGATCCCCCCTGCGCTCCAGCAGCAGGAGCGCTTTCATGAAGCCGAAGAGCTCCGGATCGAGTTCAGGCCTGAAGAACCTGGCAGCATCCATTGCCTTTTCTATTACTGCTCGATCTTCCTCGCTGACCATGCCTGCTTCGGCCCTGACATAGCTCCGATACACCGGGAAACAAGCCATGACCTCCTTGATGGCTTCATTCACCTCATATCGGGTGTAATCCCGGTAGCGCCGGTTTCGCTCACAAACCTGTATCATCAGCTCGGTCAGCCGATTGACATCGCTGGCGAGCAGCTCGTGAATGACCTGATGTTTCTTCTCCCTTGCAAGCAACCGGTAATTGACTTCGTAGCCAGTAAACTCCGCATAAAAATCGGTGAGACCTTTCTCCCCCGAGCGATCGATGAAAAGGCCTCCCGCCATATTCAGAAAATCATATCCTGTAGTCCCTTCCACCGGCCAAGCCGACGGAAGCTGCTCACCGGGATGGAGGATCTTCTCCACAACAATCCATGCTTCAGGAGCTGCCTTTCGCAATCTTCGAAAATACTCCTCCGGATCTCGAAGTCCATCCGGATGATCTATCCGCACCCCGTCCAGCCCCCCTCCTTGAAGCCATTCCAATACCAGCCGATGCGTGTCTCTAAAAACGATTTCATCCTCAGACCGCAGGCCGATCAACGTATTGATGTCGAAAAAGCGTCGGTATCCGAGATCCCCGGACGCAGCGCGCCAGTATGCAACCCGGTAATTCTGCTCTTCCAGAAGATTGTCGAGCAGATCCGGGCTCGAATTGATCTCCTCGATGCTTGCCTCTACAGCTCCATTGATTGGCGGTTCCTCCTCCATCAACCGTCCAAGCTGGACGAGGAGCACCCTCTTGTTTCGATCCCCTCTGCGGATGCTCTCCTTTTCCGTAATCGTCGGCAATGGAAGCCGCCCAAGTGCATCGGCGATGAACGCCAGGGTATCCGACTCCACCCTTTCGGCCGCTCGATCCAGGAGAAGATGGAGAGAACGAGGGGAGACAGGAAACATGTGGTCAAAGTAGTGGATCGTAAAGGTTCCGGATCGATGCTGCAGCCTGATTTTGCCGGCATCCAGAACGCAGCCATAGTGGTCTTCGAGAATAGGGAGAAGGATTTTGTTGGTCAAACGCTCTTCGGGCGATTTCCATTCCACGTCGAAATACGAGGCATAGATGCTGGAAGGACCATTCTCAAGCACGTCCCACCACCACCTGTTTTGGGCGCCTGCGATGGCCATATGGTTGGGGACAATGTCCAGGATCTGACCCAGCCCGGCAGTATTCAAGGCATGGGTTAGTCGCTGATGGCCTTCAGATCCGCCGAGTTCCTCGTTGATTCTTCCCGGATCTACGACATCGTAACCGTGAGTGCTCCCCGGGGCCGCCTGCAAATAGGGGGAGGCATAAAGATGGCTGACCCCGAGGTCCGCAAGGTAGTCGGAGATGGCGGCTGCATCATCAAAGGTGAAACCCTGATGGAACTGCACCCGATAGGTGGCTCGTGGTACGTTCATAAATTATCCAGAAAAGGCTCTTCGATCGCAATCAATCGAGGAGGACCGGCGCCGCATAGGCCGGATACTCCAGGTAAACGGTGGTGGTCGTAACCTCGGGCGGAGGAAGCTCTTTCAGCCTTCCGGCAAGAATCAACTCTTCCAGATAGCAACCCCTGCAGGTAAAAGAGACCCAGAACTGGTCCGCAGCGTGCTCGAGGCAATCTTCATACCTCGGACACAGGGTTCTTCTGGGAGGTGGATACTCAAAGGCCTCTTCTTCCGTGAGGGTAACATAAAGCTCCTGGGGTCCAATGTTCTGCATGATCCGGCCTCCTTTCAGTGTCGTCGTTCCCCTGTTCGTTTTCACGCCAGGATCGATGTCACCTTAAACCAAGGAAATGGAAAAGAAAGGTAGGAGGACTCTGTAAGATGGAGTACAATCATCCCTTATTCGATTGTACCCTTTACACCCATGATGGGAGTAGACCGCCGGGGAGTGGAATATCGGCGTACTGGGCTCTGTCTCGCATTAGGATACCCGTTTCAACTCTTCAATCAGAATGGGTATGAAGGTGACGAGATCTTCCCGGATGCAGTAATGCGCCGACTGAAAAATGGCGGCATGGGGATCAGTGTTGATAGCCACAATGCTCTGCGCACCCCGGATACCCGAGACATGTTGAAATGCCCCGGAAATCCCGCATGCGATGTAAAGCTTAGGCGACACGGTTTGACCCGTGACCCCGATCTGGTGTTTGTGCTGGAACCATCCCAGATCGCAGGCCGAGCGTGACGCGCCGAGTGCGGATTTTGGAAAAGCGGCGGCAAGCTCCTCCAGGAGAGCGACATTTTCCCTCTTGCCTATTCCCCTGCCTCCCGCAACAATCACTTCCGCGTCCTTGAGTGAGCTGTCCCGGCGGGGGGATTCGGCAATTCCGACAGTTGTCGAGGGCAACTTCTTTTCATTGGCTTCGATGACCATCACCCCGCCCATCGATCCGCTTCTCTCAGCCGGTGCTTGAAATGCTCCCGGGAGTACGGTTACCACCACCAGGGAGGTTTGAGGAACGATCTCTTCTTTGAACCTTCCGGAGTAAACGGGTCGCCTCAGCCACCCGTCCCCTGCGGAATCCACTGCCGTGATGCAGGAAGCCCCGAGCTGAACGGCAAGTCTCGGCGCCAGATCATAGCCCATGGAGGTGTGCGGCAGGCACACCCACCCGTCGGCTTTGCATCGCAGGAAATTCATGAGGACTTCGGCATATGCAAGCCCATTGTAATGCTCAAGGTGGTCGCCCGAGAGTGCGATGGTTTCACAGCCTGTTTTCTCGGCGATCTCCTGAGCAGAGGCCAGAACATCTTTCCCGGGCAGGATCACGATCACCATTTGCCCGTTTCCAACTGCACGCGCAAAGCCAAGGAGCTCATATGTCTCCTGAGTGACACAACCTTTTCTTCGTTCTGCAATGAGATAGATCGGCTTTGCTTCCATATTTTCTGACGGATGTCGGACCTGTTTTTATATGCTTTTCCCGCGCTGCCTCATAAAATAGATTTCTCGTGAAATATCCTGACGAGTTTGCGCGCCTTTTCCCGGGGGGATCCCTCCACGAAGCTCCCCTGTGCCGCGATATCGGGAGTCCGAATGGATCGCCGGATTTCTCGAGGTACCGGCACGAGAAGATCCTCGGCCTTGACTACCTCCTGCCTATAGGTCTGTGCCCTCATAACCTTTGAAAAAGACGGATACCTTGGACTATTGATGCCGGGCTGAATGGAAAAGACAGCGGGCAGTTCAAGCCGCACCGTCTCCCTGCCTCCGCCTTCGATCTCCCTTTCTACGAGAGCCTCAGCCCTCTCGGGCCAAACCTCTTCTTTGATCACCGATGTAGCACAGGGAAGATCGAGGAGGGCCGCGATGAGCTGCCCGGTCTGACAGGCCATGGTGTCTTCTGCCATCACACCGGCGATGATCAGGTCGTAGCTCCTGGGGCCGGCGCAGGCGGCGATCAGGGACGCCACGGAAAAGGGGCTGATGTACCCTTCCGCGCGATGCAAAATATGGATGGCGTGATCCGCTCCCATCCCGAGGGCCCGGTGGAGATTGGAACTGACCCGCTCGGGTCCCACAGATAGCGCATCGATCGTGCTTCCGGCCATCCTCTCCCTGATAAGCAGTGCCTCCTCGAGGGCAAACTCATCGAACCGGTTCATGCGGAAAGCCGAGTAGGGATGATACGAGAGCTCGCCTGTCCGTTCATCGAGAGTGAGCGATTCGCTCGAGTCGATCACCTGTTTGACGCAAACGAGGATCCTCAAGATACCCTCCCCTACCAAGAATTTGAACCGCGAAGGCGCCAAGAACGCAAAGAAGAACGCGAAGATTTGTTTCTTCACCTGCCGGAAGCCGCGCCGGCAGGTGAAGAAACAAATGCTTTCTTGGCGTACTTGGCGTCTTGGCGGTTCAATTTGCGATCCAGAATAGACAAGAGGGGGCGGGAAAGCAAGCCTGAAAAGCGAGCGTTCGCTCATAATATCTTGACAATCTCCCCTCTCCCCCGATATCTTCAGGCCATGAGTATAATCTACATGATTCGACACGGGCAGGCGTCCTTCGGTCACGAAGACTACGACCATCTCTCCACCCTTGGGAGAAGGCAGGCGCGCATCCTTGCACAGTTTCTGTTTAGAACGGGTTTTCAACCCGATGCTGTCTATTCCGGGACCATGCTGCGCCAGAAGGAAACTGCAGAGGAGTTCCTCTCCGTATATCGGGAAGGTGGCAGAACACTTCCCAACCTCGAGCAGCTGAGCGGGTTCAATGAGTTCGACTCGGGCTCCATTGTCGAAGCCATGTTCCCGTCCATGGCAGTCGAGGACCCGACCCTGGAGCACGACCTCCCGAAGATGTACTCCAGCGTGAATTCCTTTAAACGCGTCTTTGAGGGAGCAATGCTCAAATGGGTTACCGGACGGTTCGACACCCCCCGGATTGAGAGCTGGAAGGATCTGCAGGCCCGCGTGTCCGAGTCGCTGCGGCAAATCAGGGAAAAGCATGGAAGGGGTAAAACGATTGCCGTTTTCACCTCCGGCGGCGCCATTGCCGCATCCCTCTCGTATGTTCTCGGCATCCCTGGTGAGCATGCCATGCGGTTGAACTGGCAGGTCGTAAACACTTCCATCTCAAGGTTTATGTACAATGAACAGAGGATCACCCTTTCAGGATTCAATTCCATTTCCCACCTCGAGCTTGAGGGTGAGCCATCCCTTGTCACCTATCGCTGATCTCATTTAAGGAAAGGAGCGCCTTTATGGATTTCGAAGTCCCTGAAAAGGTAAAGGTCATCACAGGCATGATGGATGAGTTTGTGGAAAAGGAGCTCATTCCCCTGGAGCCGGAATTCCTCCGCAGACCTTTCAGGGAGATGCTCCCGGTGATCGAGGAAAAGAGAAATCTGGTCAGGAGGATGGAACTCTGGGCTCCCAATCATCCTGTAGAGTACGGCGGC
Organism: Deltaproteobacteria bacterium HGW-Deltaproteobacteria-15; assembly: GCA_002840535.1. Lineage (GTDB taxonomy): Bacteria > Desulfobacterota > DSM-4660 > Desulfatiglandales > HGW-15 > HGW-15. Next base: position 16,135 of record PHBH01000020.1, read on the forward strand.
ATGGGACTCGGGCTTGTGGAACATGGTTTTGTCTCGGAATCTCTCGGCAGGACGCCTCTTGGCCATTTTGTCTTCGGATGCCATGCCCCGGATGCCGGAAATATTGAAATCCTCTACCTGCACGGCACGCCGGAGCAGAAAGAGCGGTATTTGAGGCCCCTGGTTGCAGGCAAAATCAGGAGTTGCTTTTCCATGACCGAGGTGGAGATGCCCGGTTCCAATCCCGTGATGATGGACACCAGCGCAGTCAAGGACGGGGACGACTATGTGATCGACGGGCAGAAATGGTACTCTTCGGCAGCGGACGGCGCCGCATTCGCTATTGTCATGGCCGTGACCGACCCGGATGCACCGCCCTATATGCAGGCAAGCATGATCATCGTGCCCACAGACACCCCCGGCTTCAACCTCGTGAGGAATATTCCGGTAATGGGCCATGCAGGCGAAGATTACGCATCCCACGCCGAGATCCTGTATCAGTCCTGCCGGGTGCCCCGGCAAAACCTTCTGGGTCGCGAAGGGTACGGCTTTGTCATCGCACAGGAGCGACTCGGTCCGGGCCGTATTCACCACTGCATGAGGTGGATCGGCATCTGCAAGCGGGTCTTTGACCTCATGTGCTCCCGGGCATCCAGGAGAATCATGTCGCCGGACGGCAGGACTCTCGCAACCAAGCAGATCATTCAGTCATGGATTGCGGAATGCGCTGCCGAAATCCAGGCAGCCCGTCTCATGACGCTCAATGCCGCATGGAAGATCGATACATTAGGGACCAAGGCCGCGCGATACGACATCTCCTTTATCAAGTTCTATGTGGCAGGGGTGTTGCAGAAGGTGGTAGACAGGGCGCTGCAAGTTCATGGCGGCATGGGAATGACGGACGACACCATCATCGCCTATTACTACCGGCACGAGAGGGCGGCCCGGATTTATGATGGGACGGATGAAGTCCACAAGATGTCGGTTGCCAGGAAGATTCTCAAAGACTACGAAGGGAGAACAGTGCGGTAGCGTATGGATAACGACCTCAATTTCGAGACCTTCAAGGGTCTGGTCAGTCTCTCAATGGAGGACCTCTGCAGAGAGCTCTTTCTGGGGAACCGGGAGAGTATTCGGATCAAGAAGGAACAGGTAGCCGTCAGGAATCTCGTAAAGATCTTCAACGCAGCGCTCACCATCAGCAATGCCAAAGGGTTCACCGCCATGAGCCTCAGGGACCTGAGCAAGGAGGCGGGACTGAGCATGGGGGCGCTTTATACCTACTTCTCGAGCAAGGAAGAGCTGTTGGACATGATCCAACGACAGGGAAGACTGGTGGTGAAGCGAGTGTTGCTGTCCCAGATTAATGGTATTGACGATCCCCGGAACAGGCTGAAAAGGATCATCCAGGCCCATCTCTTCCTCAGTGAGGTCATGCAGCCATGGTTTTATTTCTCCTACATGGAGACCAAGAACCTTGCCAAACAGGAGCACAAGAGGGCCATTGAATCCGAGATCTTCACGGAAAAAATCCTCACGGACATCATTCAGCAGGGCCAGGATGCAAAAGCTTTTAGACCCGTGCAAAAGGAACTCGCAGGGGCGGTTATCAAGGCTATGCTCCAGGACTGGTACCTGAAGAGATGGAAATATGCCGGTCGCAAGATCACGGTGGAAAAATATGCAGATTTTGTCGTTGATCTGATTTACACCTATCTGGCGCCGCTCCCTGCAAATTCTATCCCACGCAGCGCCAAGACGAAGCACGATGGCATGCCCGATCTTTGATGCGCTGTTTTGGATTTCGATCTTCGGATTTGTGGCAATAACCTCTTTTGGATCGTTAAGAACAGCATGCAGGGGTACCCATGGATCTGACCGACAAACCTGCGCAGGTGAGGCAAGGCGAGGAACTGGATCCCGAGGCGATCCGGCAGTTCCTGAAAGACCGCATCCCGGGGTTGTCCGGCGAACTTACGATCAGTCAATTCCCCAGCGGGTACTCCAATCTCACTTATCTCATCCGGGTGGGGGATAGAGAACTTGTGCTGCGGCGACCGCCTTTTGGCACGAAGGCAAAGACCGCGCATGACATGGGCCGGGAATTCAGGATCCTGTCCGCCTTGAAACCAGCCTTCCCTTGCTGTCCCGAACCGCTTGTCTACATGGAAGACCCATCGATCATGGGATGCCCTTTCTACGTCATGGAGCGCATAAAGGGGATCATCCTGAGAAAAAAACCGCAGGAGGGGTTTGAGCTTACGCCGGACCGGGTTCGCACCCTTTGCGAGAACCTCCTCAATGTTCATTTCCTGCTTCACTCCGTCGATTACAAGGCTTTGGGTCTTGAGGGGTTCGGGAAGCCCCATGGATATGTAAAGAGGCAGGTGGAGGGATGGTCTGAAAGATTCAAGAGAGCCTGGACACCGGATGCACCGACTTATGAAAAGGTCATGCAGTGGCTCCATGACCGGATGCCGGCCGATTTCTCAAAACCGGCCGTCATTCATAATGACTTCAAGTTCGACAATGTGGTGCTCAATCCTGAAAACCCGCTGGAGATCATTGGCGTACTCGACTGGGAGATGGCCACTATCGGCGACCCGCTCATGGATCTGGGGTGCTCGCTCGGGTACTGGGTTCAGAGGGACGATCCGCCTGAGTTTCAGGCCGCCTCGACGCAGATCACCAACTTCCCCGGAGCTCTGACTCGTGTCGAGGTGTTCAAACGATATGGGGAAAAGTTCGGCGTGCCCCTGGACAACTTTGAGTTCTACGTCTGCTTCGGGTTCTTCCGCCTCGCCGTCATCATCCAGCAGATCTATTTTAGATTCTATCACGGCCAGACCAGGGACCCGCGGTTCAAGCAACTGATCTTCTCCTTGCACCTCCTCGAAGCTGCAGCGAAGAGGGTGCTTGAAGGAAGAGAGAGCAGAAAGCAGTGAGCAGCAGGCAGCAGGCAGCAGGCAGTAAGCAGTAAGCAGTAAAAGACAGAAGTCTGCCAGGCGACATGCCGATGTCCTGTCCTTATATTTGCTGCTGAGTGTTTGTGAGAGTTTAGCGGAGAACCCGTCTATTCATTCCCGAGAGACTGTTCGTCCTCTCTTCACTGCTTACTGTTTACTGCCTACTGCTTACTCTTTTCACTTCGGCATGAGATTCTTGCCACGCTCCATGGCAATTCTCATGTATGTCTCGGCGCCCGATTGAGGCGGTTGATAAATCTGATTCTCCGGCTTTCTTTTCAACTGCATGGCTTCCGTTGTGCATGTGGTGACGCAGAGGCCGCAGCCGATGCACCGTTCCAGGTTCACGACAGCCTTTTCCTCAACAACCTGAATGGCATCCATTTGGCATCGGTCCACACAAGTCTCGCATCCGGAACACTCCGAACTGTTCACCTCAGCGAAATAATTGCTCTGGACCGCTCGCGCAGGAGAAGGCTGTTTCTTGAGGGACCGGAGCATACCGCAGCAGTCACCGCAGCAACTGCACATCCCTCCGACCTTCTGGGAATTGAAGGGCTGCATGACCAGGCCGGCTTCATCGTTTCGCTTCACGATCACGCGGGCCTCTTCCTTGGAAATGTAGCGGCCCATGTGGTTTTCCACATAGTAGTGCCCGTAATGGCCGAAAAGGAGACAGGTCTCCAGGGGTCTGTCACAACCCTCACCGAGTGTCTTCTTCCAGGTGCGGCAGATACAGGGGGCAAGCGCGATGACCTCCTGTTGGTCAATGATCTCCAGTGCATCCTCATAGGGGGCAATGGGCCAGTTCAATGCTACTTGCCTGTTGATGGGAATGGAGCGCATGAGCGGGGTCTTGAACGACTGGAGCGTCTTGCCGAACCCGGACTCAAAATACTCGTCAAACTCCATGGCAATCTCCGGGTATATCCTTTTCACCTGGTGTTCGAGTATTCCGACCAGAAAAGGCACAGCCCCATACCGCACGGTTTCGCCTTTTCTAAGCCTGAAGAGCAACCCTTTGGCGGCCATTTTTTCCATCAATGCCGCCGTTTGACTTGCATCACTTCCCAGCCTCTCCGCCACCTGCGCCGGAGGCTCGGGCAGAGGAGAAAGCTTCAGGAAGAGCTCCGCTTCTTCCTCTGTGAAGAGCTTCTTCAGAATCCGGATTTCCACGCCGCTTTGCGTCGCCGGATATCCGGTCGAGAGATCGTCCAGACGTTCGCGCAATCTTTCGTACACGTTTGACATTGCTTGCCCTCCCTTAATAGTTCAGGGTTCTGGTTCGGGGTTTGGAAAGAAAGAAGTTTTCACCGCAGAGGCGCAGAGAGCGCAGAGACAATCCATTTTTCCAATGGCGGGAGATACCGCCATTGGAAAATGTCTCGCACCACTGCCGCGTCGGGTTTGCCACCGGGCCTCATTGAATATTTGAGCATACTCCAATGATAAATGACCAATGTCCAATGTGATCAATGTCCTCCTACAGCCCTCCGAACGATTCCTCTTCGATTTCCATGGCGGCGGGACTTGCCTCCTGAATGGACTGCATCCTTCCGTTCACCACAGGGAGGACTGTGTCCATATAGAACTGAGCGCTCTTGATCTGCCCCTTGTAAAAAGCCGTATCCCTTCCTTTGGCCCCTTCGATCTTGGGAGCCGCCACCGCGGCGCGCCACAGGAGCATCCAGCCCATGATCACATCACCCATGGTGTGGAGGAACGGGACCGAATGGGCGAAAGCCACGTTGAAGCCCGGTGACATTGCAAGCGTGCCGATCTTCATGGCCGTAGCGCCGAACATCGTTACCGAAGCCTCCAACTTCTCGGCCATGCCTTTCAGCTCGGGTATCTGCTTTGCCTCTGCAACGCTCTTGTTCATCTCGCCGATCAGGTGCATGAAGACCGCGCCGTTCTGTCTCCCGATCTTTCGGGCCAGAAGGTCCATCGCCTGTATTCCGGTGGTGCCTTCATAAATCGTCGTGATCCTGCAATCCCTCGTGTACTGTTCCACAGGGTAGTCCTTCGTATACCCGGCGCCGCCGTATACCTGTATCGCCTGGTTGCAGACCTCGTGTCCCCGGGTGCCGATGTAATCCTTGGCAATCGGGGTCATCATGCTGTAGAGGTCCTCATAGAACCTGCGCTCCTTCTCATCCGTTGCCTGGGCCGCCTTCATCCCGCACAGGATCGTCCACTGATAGAAGCTGCGCATCGCCTCTGTCTGAGACTTCATCCACAGGAGATTCCTTCGCACATCGGGATGCCTGATGATGGGGACCGAGGGGGCGCTCGCATCCGCGAAGTTCTCGAGACTTCTGCCCTGGATGCGTTTCCGGGCATAGTCCACTGCCAGCAGATAGCATGCGGAGGAATAAGAGAGTGCCTGCAGACTCACGCTCATGCGGGCGCCATTGATCATGTGGAACATGACGTTCATCCCCTTGCGTTCCTGCCCCAGCAGAAACCCGATGCACTTGCCTTTGGCCCCCAGGGTCATACTGCAGGTGGCGCTTGATACGATTCCGTGTTTGTGCTCGATCCCTTCGCACGAGATGCCGTTTCGTTCACCCAGTGTGCCGTCGGGGTTCACGAAGAACTTCGGGACGATGAAGATGGAGATTCCCTTTGTTCCCGGGGGATCCCCTTCGATACGGGCAAGTACCGGGTGGATGATATTCTCCACGAGGTCGAACTCACCGTTCGTAATGAAAATCTTGTTTCCCGTGAGCGTGAAAGTCCCATCCGGGTTTCTGACCGCCGTTGTGGTGAGAGCCCCCACGTCCGACCCGGCCTCGGGCTCAGTGAGCAGCATAGTGCCGCCCCATTTTGCCGAGGTCAGGTTTTCCACGTACATCGCCTTCTGCTCCGGTGTGCCGAACTTGTAGATCATATCGGCAGTGCCGTTGCCCATGGTTGTATACACATACAACCCATAATTTGCTGCCATGAAGTACTCTGCTGCGGCAGCCGTAATGAATGGAGGGGCGCCTTGCCCGCCCATATCTTCAATGATGCCGAGATTGTTCCAGCCGCCTTCCAGGATCAGATCGAAAGCGCGATGAAAACACTCGGGAACAATGACCTTTCCATTCTCGTATCGAAGACCTGTCCTGTCCGCCTCGGCGAGAGTGGGAAGCACTTCCTTTACAGCCAGGGCCTTTGCTTCCGTAAGGATCATCTCGCACATCTTTCGGTCATAGCCGCTGTAAGGCCCTTTCCTGAGAAAGGACTCTCCGTTCAACTGCTCCCATATCACAAAGTCCTGATCCCTTTTGTCCGCTAGTAGCTGTGCCATCGGTTGCTCCTCAATAATTCAGGTTCAAAGTTCAAGGTTGATGGTGTCGTAAAAAGTCTAAATGGCCTTTTTCCGTCATCCCGGACCCGCATCTGGTGCGGGGCCGGCATGACGACTTTTTACGGGGGTGTCAAGTTTCATCGTTCAAGGGTTAAGGGTTCCAACAGGAATGCGTCACAAAGGCATTCCCGGAAGCAAGGTAGGATGGGTTGAGTGAAGCGAAACCCATCATCCCTTTTCCGCGGTCGTTGGTTCTCGATGGGTTTCGCTTCGCTCAACCCATCCTACTATGCATTCAACTCACAAATAAAGATTCAAGGCTTTGAAGTTCAAGAGCTGAAAATGACAAATGACCAATGACAAATGACCAATGACAAATAGGCTTCAACTCTGAACTTTGAATGCGGAACTCGGAACTTCCTACCAATCGTACTCTTCCCGCTCGATAACGGTCGCAACACCCTGCCCGCCTCCCACACAGGCATTGGCGCATCCGTATCGTCCCTTTTTTTCATTCAGAATCCGGGCAAGGGTCCCCGTCAGCCGGATGCCGGTGGCGCCCAGAGCATGGCCGATGGCAATGCCCCCGCCCATGACATTGACCTTTTCCGGATCCAGACCGAGTTCCTTGATACAGTTCAAAGCCACAATGGAGAAGGCCTCATTGATCTCCCAGTAGTCGATGTCGGCGGGTTTCAGCCCGATCTTGTCGAGCGCTTTTTTGCTGGCCGGAACCGGCCCCACGCCCATGATGGTGGGATCGACCCCTGCGTAGCCGATCGAACGGACGGTTGCGAGAGGCTTGATGCCTTTCTTTTTTGCCGTCTCCTTGGACATGAGCACCATGGACGATGCAGCCGCGTTCAGCGGGGAGGAATTTCCCGGAGTGATCACACCGTCCTTCTTGAAGGCCGGCTTCAGCTGTGCCATTCCTTCCAGGGTGGCATCGTCGCGGACAGCCTGGTCCCTGTCCACCTTCAGAACGGTTCCATCCGCCTGCTCCGCCTCCACGGGAAGAATCTCGCCTGCGAAGAATCCGTCGGCCTGGGCCTTGGCCGCTCTCTGGTGAGACCGCACCCCCCAGAGGTCCATCTCTTCCCTGGTAAATTTCGTCCGGGAGAAGAGCTTCTCTGCCGTGAGTCCCATATTCACGGAGGTCATCATATCCCAGTGCTGATAAGAAGGAAGTAAGAAAAGCGTCATGTTGGGAGCAATGAGGCCCTTGTCCGTGTTGTAACCGCCCATGGGAATGCGGGTCAAGTGCTCATACCCGCCGACCAGAACGATATCCGAGAACTCCATCGCGATTTCCATGAACCCTGTATGGATGCACGCCATGGAAGAGCCGCACTGCTGGTCCATGAACTTGGCAGGGATGGTCTCGGGGAAGTTGGCAAGGAATATGGGGAACCGGCCGCCGTAAGCCCACTGCTCTCCAACCGCAGTGGAACAGCCCACCAGGAAGTCATCAACTTCCTTGGGTTCTATCCCGGTTCGTTGAACGACCTCCGGGAGCAGTTTGGCCAGAAGCTCATCCCCTCTCATTTTGCAGAACCAATCCCTGGCCGGATCACCGGGCCTCGATCGTGATTGCGCTGTCCTCAGATATCCTGCAATGACTACTTCTCTCATGAGCAAACCCTCCTCTATCAATCCTTTGGGTAAAAGGTTTTTCCGGTTTGAGCCATATCCCTGATGAGGTCAGCCGGCTTGAAACGGATTCCATACTGCTTCTGCAGTTCCAGGAGTTTGTCGTACACGTTCTGCAGCCCCCATTGGTCGGCATATCTGAGAATGCCGCCTCGGTAAGGGGGAAAACCTGTGCCGTAGATCATGGCAAGATCCATGTCCTGCGGACGATCGCATATCCCCTCCTGGATCATGTATGCTGCCTCGTTGATGCCATTGGCCAGCATCAGATCGATCACCTCCTGCCTGGACACCTGTTTCGGGGATACGTTGTTCACCTTCAGGTACTCCTGAACGGCACTCTGGACCTTCGGGTTCGGGACAGGCTTTTCGCCGCTGTAATCGAAATATCCGGACCCCGTTTTTCGTCCATAGCATCCGGTCCGGTAGACCGCCTCGGTGAGCGGATGGATCTTATAGCGCTCTCCCAACCTCTTTTCGAAAGTCTTGCCCACATGATAGTTGATGTCGATGCCGGTCAGATCGGATAATGTTGCGGGTCCCATCGGCATACCGAAGTCGATCATGGTTTGTTCAATGAATGCCCCGTCTACCCCGTCTGCCGTCAGGAAAACCGCCCCGCCCATAAGACCGCCCAGCTGTCTCGAAACGTAAAAGCCCGGTCCGTCGTTCACCACGATCGGGATCTTCTTGATGGCGCGCGCGAAGGAGACGCTGCCGGCCAGGGTCTGATCGGATGTCTTCTTTGCGCAGATGACCTCAAGGAGTTGCATCCGATGGGCCGGGTTGAAGAAGTGAAGCCCGATCATGCGGCCGGGATCCTTCAGCACTTCCGCCATTTCGGTAATGGGAAGGGCCGAGGTGTTGGTGCCGAAGATGGTGCGGGAAGAACAGATCGATTCGAGCCGCCTCCAGATATCCTGCTTTATTTTCATGTCCTCCAGCACGGCTTCTATGACCAGATCCACATCCTTCAAATCCTCCAGGGAGGAGGTCGTTTTCAACCGTGCCTGGATCAACTTTTCCAGATCGGCCTGGGTCATCTTCTTCTTTTTGATCGGGTAATCGAAGGTCTTGCGTACCGCCTTCAACCCCTTCTCGAGTGCGGAATCGTTGATGTCCCACAGGACCGCTTCAAAGCCGGACTGAAGGAGCAGATTGACGATGCCTGAACCCATGACCCCGCCGCCCAGCATGGCCACCTTCCTGATCTTTGCGGGTTCAAGAGCTTCGATGCGACCGAGCTTGCCTGCGGCCCGGGTATTGAGAAAAATGTTGATAAGGTTCTTTGCGACCTCGGAGACGGCGCAGTCGCTGAACAGGCCCACCTCTTTTTCGATATCCGCCTCGATGTCGAAACCGAGCCCCTGCTCAAACGCATCGATCGCCTTGAAGGGGGCGATGTACCCTTTCGCCTTCTGAAAGGTCATGTATTTCGCATACCCGAGCAGGGCCGTCTTTTCTGCACCACTTGGTATTCTATGAATGATGTTGCGGGTCATTCGGAGTCTGATATTCAACTCCCCCTTGATGAACCTTCGGGCAGCCTTCAATGCGGCGGCCAGGAGTTCCTCCCGTGGAACCACTTCATCGACCAGGCACCTTTGGAGTCCCTTCTCGGCCTTGACAGGCTTTCCGGTGGTGATCATCTCCAGCGCGTTCGGCAGCCCGATAAGCCTGGGCAGTCGCTGTGTTCCTCCGGCGCCGGGGATCAGTCCTATCTGAACTTCCGGCTGTCCAAGGTTGACTCCCTGGACTGCCACGCGGTAGTGACAGGCCATGGCCGTTTCCAGCCCCCCTCCCAGGCAGTTGCCGTTGATCGCGGCGATGAAAGGTTTGGGACCGGCTTCGATGCTGTTGAGAAACCGGGCTGACGCCAGGGCCTTCTGAAAAATGTCCTCCCTGTTCTTCACGAGCTTGAGCTGGGTGATGTCGGCGCCGGCAATGAAATTCTTCCCGGTTCCTGTCAGCACAACAACCTTCACCTGCCCGTCTTTCCAGGCTTCATTGACGGCTTCGGAGAAGTCCTGCATCAATTGCGGCGACATCTGGTTCACCGGCGGGTTGTCGATGGTGAGCACGGCCACACCATCCTTCAGATCCACCTTTATGGTCCGGTAGTCTGTCTTCATGGCAACCATCTCCTTCTCTGCACAAGAATGTAATTTGGAAATCCTGGCCCTTGGACCAGGGCGGAGATATCGGCTTTGCTTATAAAACTAGTCTCCAGCAAATTCGAAATTCGAACATCGAAATTCGAAACAAATTCCAAACCCGAATATTCCAATGTTCAAAACGGATGAGGCTTTTAGAAATTGAGGGAATGATGAATTCACTCACTCTAATTTCCCGATTTTTTTGTCGGTCATTTGGGTTTTGGTCATTTGATATTGTTTCGGATTTCGTGCTTCGGGTTTTGAAGAGTCACCCCTTGCAGGATTAGTTCACATCCAGCCCCTCCGAAGCCGGAACTAAACTCGTGAATGCTCTGTTGAATACGTCAGGGAATCCTCTCAATTACGTTGAGCTTTACTCCATACTCCATACCTAAGTCAAGATAATTTAAGTTTTTTTCCTTGACATAAAAAAATCGGTCTCCTATAGATGGAATGAATGAAATTCAGTTCTCCGCCATCTTTTCCTCCCTGAGGCAATTGAAAAAAGAATGAAGATCAGCGAACTCTCAAGTCGCACCCAGGTACCAAAAGAGACTATCCATTTCTATGTCCGGGAAGGGCTCATCCCGCGCCCCAGGAAGAGGGGAAAGAACGTTGCAGACTACGACGAAGGCTACATCGAGCGCATCCTCCTGATCAAGGAGATCCAGGATCACTTCTTCCTTCCATTGTCTTACATCAAGGAGATCATCAAGCGGCAGAATAAGTCTCCGGAACTGAAGGCCCTGCTTAAACTCCGCATGGGTTATTTCAGCCCTCTCGATCAACTTCTGGAGAAGGAGGTTGTCGGAGTGGAGGCCTTTGCCAAGGCCACTGGAATGGGAAAGAAATGGATCGACAAATTTATCAAGTGGGGGATCATCACCCCGGAATCCCGCAACGGGGAGGATGTCTACTCCCAGGATGATGTAATCCTCGGCAGGCTGCTGGTCGATCTGGATCGTGCCGGCTTCGGCCCCAAAGACGGGGTCGACCCCTCGGTTGTAAAGGGCTATATCAAAATCTACAACCAGATCGTAAAAATGGCCCACGGAAGCTTTCTGAAAACCAAGCCGGACCAACTCACGCCCGAGGAGAACCTGGCCAAAGGGATCCGGGGCAGGGAGCTCATGGGCGTTTTCTTTTACCATCTATACCGCAAACTGGCCAGGGAAGTGGAAGACCAGTCAAATAGCAGAAAAACGGTTTGACTCTGATGTCCTGAAAGGGGCGCGAATTTGAGCAAGTCGATTGTCTCTGTTCTGGCTGAGGAATAGCAATGGTCAAAAAGGGCAGGCTCCAAGAGAAGGTTGCCATCATCACAGGGTCCGGCAATGGCATCGGACGAGCAACCGCTTTACTTTTCGCAAAAGAGGGCGCCAGACTTGTGCTGGCTGAAATCGACGAACCGGCGCTTCAGGAGACCCTGAGACTGGTCCATTCCGCGGGAGGCCGCGCCATGGGGAAAAAGATCGACGTCTCCGCAGAGCGGGAAGTGAGCGAGCTGGTGGATGCGGCGATGCGCGAGTATTCCCGGATCGATATCCTCTGCAACAACGCCGGCATTCCGGGCGCCATCTCACCCCTGGAGGATCAGGACGCCGGCGACTGGAACAGGGTGTTTCAAGTCAATGTCATGGGCGCCGTATACGGGACGAAGTACGTGGCCCGACACATGCAGGAGCAAAGGCACGGCGCCATTGTCAACACAAGCTCGGTGGGGGGCATTCGCTCAGGTGCCGGAGGCAATGCATACAGCGCCAGCAAGGCTGCGCTGATCAATTTCACGCAGACCGCAGCATGCGATCTGGGCGCTTACAACGTCCGCGTCAATGTCGTCTGCCCCGGACTCATCGAGACGAACATGACCAAGCCCATCTTTGATTATGCCCGCCAAAAGGGGAAAGAGTCGAAACTGGGAGGGCGGTGTGAATTGCGGAGGGTGGGAATGCCCGTGGAAGTTGCCGCCGCCATACTCTTCCTTGCGAGCGACGAGGCAAGTTATATCACGGGACAGGTGCTGCCCGTGGATGGAGGCAACACGGCGTCTTTGAATCTTCCGGGAATGAAAGTTTAGCACCAACCCTGCCGGGAGGAGAGAAACCATGTTGACATTTTTTCACCGGCTCTATAGTAAGGGATTGAACGGCGCAATGCGGAATGGTGAGGTTTCCCCGGCCGCGCAGTGCCGGTCATCCTTCCATGCAAAAGATTCTTTTCCAAATCCGACATTCCTTTCTTTGCAAGGTAGAGAGCAGTGATGAAAATCGACTCCTCTGAAACCGTAAATCACATCCGTCTCGATTCAGTTTGGTCTCTTAGTTCGGGTCATGAGCAAAGCGCCTGAAGGGCGTGCAGTCGAAATAGGATTTAAACCTTGTCGACTTTAAAACCATGAGGCAACCCCAACCCGGTGAAAGGAGATGAAGGTATGAAGAGATTAAAGGCTGGATGGATGATAATAGCGGCTGTCTGTCTTGTCCTGGGCATGGGTCTCCCTGTCCTTGCTGCGGACGTGATCAAGATCGGTGTGATAGGCCCGATGAATTTCGTCCAGGGTAAAGACCACTGGAATGGGGCCTCCATGGCATCAGAGGAAATCAATGCCAAAGGGGGAGTTCAGGTCGGCAAGAAGAAGATGAAGATCGAATTGGTGAAGTCCGACTCCAACGAATTTCTCAACATCACGGACGCCACCAATGCCATGGAACTGCTCCTTACCCGCGACAAAGTGGATTTCATCGTCGGCGGTTTCAGAACCGAGGCGGTCATGGCAATGCAGGACATTGCCATGGATTACAAGAAAATTTTCATCGGCTGCGGCGCGGCTCATCCCGAGCTTTGCACGCGGGTGGCCGAAGATTACAACCGCTACAAATACTTCTTTCGCGGCACCCCCTTCAACTCCATGTTTCTGGTGAAGACCTGTTTCATACAGATGGCGACAGTGGCTGGCATCCTGAAGCAGGCATTGGGCATCCCTAAGATCAAGGTTGCCATCGTGGCTGAAAAACAGGTGTGGGCCGATCCCATGGTAGCGGCCACGCAGCAGACGCTCCCCAAAATGGGCATGGAGGAAGTGGGCGTGTGGAGGCCTTCCCAAACGGCAACGGACGTCACCGCCGAACTCTCTGCCATAGAGAAATCGGGCGCCCATGTGATCTTCACCATTTTCTCGGCTTCTGTAGGCATCACCTTTGCCAGACAGGCGGGCGAGCTCAAGATCCCGGCCGCGATGGTAGGGATCAATGTGGAAGCCCAAAAGGATGGATTCTACAAGGCGACCCAGGGTATGGGCAATTATGTCATGACCATGAATACCTATGCCAGGGATGTGGAATACAATGAGATGACCAAACCCTTTGTCGATACCTACATCAAGAAATATGGAGAAGTGCCCACCTACACCGCCGATACCTACACAGCGATCAAAGATGCCATCGTACCCGTGATCGAGAAGACGGGGACCCTCGATTCGGACAAACTCGTTGCCGCGCTGGAGGAATACCCTCACAAAGTGCCTTCAGGTGTGGCTTCCTATCTGAAGGACGAAAAGGGAAGACACCTGCACGATCTGGCATGGGGCCCGGGTTTTCTCACCAGCCTTGGAGTGCAGTGGCAGGACGGGAAACTTGTCGGAGTGTGGCCCAACAAGTGGAAAGCCGCCGAGAACGCCCCGGAGATCACGTACAAGGGCATTGTTCCTTACAAAATCGCCCCCTGGATCATCGAAAAATACAAGAAGTAAGCGGGCTCCAGAGGCTCCGGGGTTCAAAGGTTCAGGGATTGCCTGAACGAATGGACCCCGAGCCTTGTGCACCGGCTATGGATCATTCTTGTCGTTCCTGATTTGTCGTTTTCCAGTCTGAGCCTTGAAACCTGATGTTGAACCTTGAATCTCCGAACGCGCACCATGAGGCTGTATGATCGTAGACATCATAATCAGCGGTCTGATAAGCGGCAGCGTCTATGCCCTGCTTGCAATTGGATTTTCAATGATCTTCGGCGTGGCCCGCATCGTGAATATAGCCCACACCGGGTTTTACATGCTTGCCGCTTACTGCATTTACTTCGTCACTCAGAAGCTCGGATTCCACTCCATCTACGGTATGCTTGTGGCCCTCATTCTGATCACACTTCTCGGGCTGCTCACGTATAAGATCTTCATCGATCCTATTCGTGAGCATGAGGCTGCGGTGCTGATCGGAACCATTGCCCTTGCAATCGCCATGCAGGAGGTCATGCTCCTGATCTTCTCAGGCGACTACCTGAGTGTGCCTTCCCTGATCAAGGGGTACTTCTCACTGCTTGGGGTGAAGATCTTCTACCAGCAGCTCATCACCTTCGGCATGGTTTTGATTATTCTATTCGCTCTCTGGGTCCTGCTCATGAAAACAAGACTCGGGCTGGCGATTCGTTCCACTGCCGAAGACAGGGAAGTGGCCAATCTCATGGGCATGAATGAGAGCCGCGTCGCGATGATCAGCATGGGCATCTCCGTTGCGCTGGCGGCCGTCACGGGCGCGGTGATCGTGCCCCTGACCATTCTCACCCCGTTTATGTGGATGCACCCTCTCATCATGATGATGGCGGCGGTGGTCCTTGGAGGCATGGGAAGCATAAAGGGGAGCTTTGCCGGGGCCTATATCCTGGGTTTCGCGGAATCGATGGTCGTTTTCATGATACCCAAAGGCGCCTTTCTGAAAGGCTCCGTGGCCCTGTCAATCATGATCCTTGTCCTGCTGATCCGGCCGGCGGGACTCTTCGGCGTCTCCTTTGAGGAAGAGAGGTAGCGAATATGGGGCTCGCGTCCTACCATGTGAGAAAAGGGTATACGGTTTTCAGAAACGAGATCCTTGTGCTGCCCAGTCGGGTCATCCTTTCTCTTTTCGTGATCGGGCTGCTGACCTTGCCTCTTTTTACACATGACCCCTATCTCCTTCGAATCCTGATTCTCACCAGCATTTTCGCTATTCTCGCGGCAAGCTGGGATCTTCTTTCCGGGTACACCGGGCAGATCAATTTCGGTCACGCGCTTTTTTTCGGTGTGGGCGCCTATTCCGCTGCCATGTTGAACCTCCACGCGCACATACCACCCTGGGGCAGTATTCCTCTTGGGGCCGTTGCCGCGGTACTGACAGGCCTCATCATCGGGATTCCCTGCCTGAGGCTCAAGGGCACCTACCTGGCACTGACCACCCTGGCCTTTCCAATCATTCTGATGGGCATCATCTTCGCCCTTCCGGGTTTCACCGGCGGGGAACTGGGAGTCTCCGGGCTTCAGCGCCTCTCCAACTCCCGAGTTCACGATTATTACATCACCTCAATCCTCATGCTCGTCCTCTGCACCGTCATGTGGAAGATCACCGACTCCAATACGGGGATCATCTTCCATGCCATCCGGGAGGATGAACTTGCCGTGAGGACCGCCGGCATCAACACCACGCGTTACAAACTTCTGGCCTTTAGCCTCAGCGGGTTCTTTGCCGGGATTTCCGGGGGCCTTTATGCACATTTCATGAGGATCGCAGGACCGTCTACGCTTGAAGTCTCCATGTCTTTTACCGTGGTGATATGGGCGATATTCGGCGGCGTGGTCACGATATATGGTCCCGTGGGCGCAGTCTTCGTCCTGTTTCCGCTTCTGGAGTTCTTCCGCTTCTGGCCGGAATATCGCACCCTCCTCTTTGCGGCGGTGATCCTGCTCATTTTGTTGTACATGCCGGAGGGACTGCTGCCCTGGGTGCGCGACAAGATTGAAACCGAGTGTCCCAGGTGCAAGATTCGGAATGTAGCGACCCGGAAAACCTGCCGGATCTGCACGGCACCGTTGGATTAGAGTTCGAAAGTGTTCAGTGTTCAGCGTTCAGAGTTCAAGAGAGAAGTAATTAGATTTTTCATCAACGCTGAACCATGACCACTGACACTGGAGTTAAAGACAAGGTGTTCAGCGCTCAGATTCGAAAAGAGAAGTAATCACCTTTTTTTACTGAACGCTGAACGCTGAACCACTGAACACTAGCATCTGAAGCGAGGAGATCATGAGTTCAAAAGAAGCCTACTTTTCAAAGCCCTGGTTGAAGTTCTACCCCGAAGGTGTGCCCGAAGAGGTGGAGATTCCGAATATCTCGGTGCCGGCGTTGTTCGATCGGATCGCAGCGAAGTACGGCCGGAGAAACGCCCTCATCTTTTACGGGAACAAGATCACCTACGAAAAGCTGAAGGAGCTCGCGGACCGCTTCGCCACGGGTCTTTCACGATTGGGTGTAAGAAAGGGGGACACGGTCTCCCTTTACCTCCTCAATTGTCCGCAATACGTGATCGCCTACTTTGCCGCATTGAAGCTCGGGGCAAAGATCACGCCCATCAGCCCGGTGTACACGAGCCAGGAGATCAGGCACCAGCTCCAGGATAGCGATGCGAAAACCGTCATATGCGAAGACATTCTTTACGACAACGTGGAGAAGGCGGGCGTGCCCCTGGAGAATATTATTCTGACCAGCATCAGCGATTATCTTCCGCCCATCAAACGCATCTTCGGCAAGCGAGCCCTTGCCAGGGCTTACGAAGGTTTGGCTGCCCCTTCCCAGGCCGAGATGAAACAGGCGGGGCTGCATAGCTTCCAGGAAATGATCAAGAGCAATCCGCCTCAGCCGCCTCAGGTCTCGATAGATCCTGCAACCGACATCGCGGCGTTGCCTTACACGGGAGGGACCACCGGCCTTCCAAAGGCGGCCATTCTAACCCACCGCAATATGGTGGCTCTCCAGGCCCAGATTCTGGCGTTCTGGCCTCTCTTTGAGGAGGGAAAGGAGACCGGCATCGCCTTTCTGCCTTTCTTTCATATTTATGGACAGGTAGTGGTCATGCTCAGCGGCCTTTCCATGGGGGCCACGCTGGTGCTCTTCACCACGCCGGATCTGGATGAGATCCTCTCTGCGATGGAGCGTTATCAGGCGTCCGGTTTTTACGGCGTTCCTACGCTGTTTGAATACCTCAAAGAGTATGAAAAGACCGATCGCGTAAATTGGAAACGGCTGAAGTTGATTGCCTGCGGTGCGGATACCCTTCATGATTCCACCGTCAGGGAATGGGAGAGGAGAACGGGCTCAAAAATCCTGGAGGGCTACGGCATGACCGAGACAACGGCGGTCAGTCACGCCACACCCTATCACAGACCCAAGGCAGGATCATTCGGCGTGCCTATTCCCGGCGTTACCGCTGCCATTGTGGATGTGATCGGCACGGACTTCCTGCCCCAGGGGGAAGTAGGAGAACTGGTGCTCAGCGGACCCAACATTATGCAGGGATACTGGAAACGGTCCGAAGAGACCCGGGAGTCCATCATCGAGATGGAAGGGATGAAATGGCTCAGGACCGGAGACCTCGTGAAGATGGACGAAGAGGGATACTTTCACTTCTTCGACCGCAAGAGGGATCTCATCAAGTACAAAGGATATTCAGTTTTTGCAAGACACGTGGAGGAGGTCCTCTACAGCCATCCCCAGGTCAAGGCGGCCGGCGTGGTGGGCATACCCGATCCATCGGTAGGCCAGTTCATCAAGGCGTATGTCGTGCTGCAGAGTGAAGCCAGGGGCAAGATATCCGAAGAGGACCTGATGGAGTTCTGCCGGAAGAACCTTGCCCACTACAAGATCCCGAAAATCATCGAGTTCCGCGGTGAGCTGCCCAAGACCGATGTTGGGAAGGTCTCCAGGCGGGAACTCAGAGAAGAGCAAGAAGGCTGATATGACCCAACCCTTCCTGGAAGTCGAAAAGCTTCGAAAGAGATTTGGAGGTCTCACCGCGATCCACAATGTGAGCTTTTCCATGAGACGCGACGAGATCCTCGGATTGATCGGCCCCAACGGCGCAGGCAAGAGCACGCTCTTGCGTCTCATCACATCCATCCTGAAGCCGGACAGCGGCTATATCCATTTCAAGGGAAAGGATATCGTCGGTCTGAAGACCTGGGACATCGTCAACCAGGGAATTGCCTGCACCTTTCAGAACATGAGACCCTTCCGGCGGCTGCCCATAATCGCCAATGTGATGGTCTCCTGTCTCTGTCCAAGAGCAATGAAAAGGGGGGAATGGGTCAAGAAGATCGAGGCAAAGGCCATGGACGCTCTCGAGTTCGCAGGAATCTCGGATATGGCCCTCGAGAAGGCCTCCACCCTGTCCCAGGGCGATCTGAAGCGGCTTGAAGTTGCAAGGGCCATTGCCACGGAGCCGGAGCTCCTGCTCCTGGACGAGCCCTTTGGAGGCCTCAGTCCGGCTGAAACCGACTTGATGGCCAAATCTGTCAAGAGGCTGCACAAGGGCGGGCGTTTCGGAAGGCTGCACTCGGAGGGCCCGGCCATGATCATTGTGGAACACAAGCTGCAGCAGCTCATGAAGATCGTAGACCGGATCATCGTGCTCAATTTCGGAACCATCATTGCCGACGGAAAGCCTCAGGAGGTCGTGACCCATCCGAAGGTCATCGAGGCTTATCTCGGCGAAGAGGAGACCTGATTTGCTGCTGGAAGTAACCCACCTGACCGTCAGTTATGATAAGGCCATGCTGCTCAACGATATCAGCCTGGCCGTAGACAGGGGCGAACTGGTAAGCCTGGTCGGCCCCAACGGCGCCGGTAAGTCCACAACGCTACGGGCGATCACAGGACTGGTTTCCTGGGAGAAACGCATCAAGAGACGCTCGGCAAAAGGGGACATCACCATCAAGGGGCAGGTCACCTTTGAAGGCGAGAGAATCGACCAGATCCCTGCACACCTCATCGTGAAGAGAGGGCTGATCCATTGTCCGGAGAGAAGAAGGCCTTTCAGGGAGATGACGGTCATCGATAACCTGAAGGCGGGAGCCTATCTGGTAAACGACCGAACCAGGACAGAAGACAATCTGAAGACCGTCTACGACCTTTTTCCGGTTCTAAGAGCCCGATCAAAACAGATATCGGGGACGCTCTCCGGCGGAGAGCAGCAAATGCTGGCCATAGGGAGGGCAATCATGTCCCTGCCAAAGCTCCTGTGCATCGATGAGCCTTCCACCGGTTTGGCGCCGAAGCTCCGTTCAGAGGTATTTGCAAAGATCAGGGAGGTCAATGGACTCGGAATCACGGTGCTCCTTGTGGAACAGGAAGTGAGCATGGTTTTCAAGATGGCCTCGCGAAACTATGTGCTCTCTTCCGGTAAGATCATTGCAGAAGGAAGGGGCGAAGAACTGCTTCAGAATGAGGTGATCCGAAAAACTTATCTAGGACTATAGAACCGCGAAGGCGCGAAGAAATGCGCAAGATTTTGTTTTTCATCTTCCGGAACTCTTTCCGGAAGATGAAAAACCAAATTTCTCTCTTGGCGTACTTGGCGTCTTGGCGGTTTAAGTACTTTTTTCCTTTTTGGGCCCGTAGCACGCCAGCGGTTTCGCTTCCAGAAGCGCTTCCATGCAACGATTGCATGACACGCAGGTAGACGGGCTGCGGTCGCCTCTCTGCCAGCGAGAGATGAGATCGGGCTCTCGTATGAGGGGACGACTCAGGGAAACCAAATCCGCCTCCTCTTTTTGAACAATCTCCTCTGCCGTCTCAAAGGATCTCACTCCGCCTACCATGATTACCGGGACATTCACCCTCTTTCTGATTTCACGGCACCAGTGCCTGTAATAGGCCTCACGATCGGGTCGGGTGATCCCGGCGCGATATTCGGTTTGATCATAGAGTCGCCCCCGCAATCCCAGGCTGACCTCGATCGAGTCCAGACCATCCTTAGCCAGGATTTCCGCTGCCGCAACCCCTTCCCGGAATTCCAATCCACCGGCAAAACCATCTTCCACCCCCAACTTCATGAGCAAGGGATAGTCCTCTCCCACCCTCTTGCGAATGGTCCGAACTATTTCCCTATGCAGGCGAAGCCGGTTTTCCAAGCCGCCGCCCCATTGGTCTTCCCGGCGATTGGTGAACGGTGAGAGAAACTGGCTCAACAAGTACGCGTGAGCCCCATGGATCTGCACGGCATCGAAGCCGGCATCCCTGGCCCTCGATGCGCCATCTCCGAATGCCTCGATCACTTCAAGGATTTCATCCTCGTTCATCCCCCGGTGGGGACCGTCGAAAAAGGGGTCTTCAGCCAAAAGGGATGGCGCAAGAGCGGGCTGTTTACGATAAATCCTGCCCTTTTCCCGGCCTGCATGGAAAAGTTGAACGGCAATCCTGGCGCCGAACCGGTGGACGCTCCGGGTGAGGGCGCTCCATCCTTCGATGTCATGATCATCGGCAATGGAGTTCTGAAAGGCCGAGATTCTGCCGGATGCGTGCACGTAGGAGATCCCGGTGACGATCAACCCCGCTCCGCCACGCGCGAGTCCTTCGTAGAGAGCGAACTGGCGATCGGATACGGATCCGTCTTTTTCAGCCAACCCGTCGTAGGTGGCTGAACGAACAAACCGGTTAGGGATCTCCATGCTCTTGATTCGAAATGGTTCGAACAGTGCCATGGTATTGTCCTCAACCCTTCTGTAGGAGCAACCTCCCGGTTCCGATTCCTTACACTTCTCACACGATTCCACAGAGATCGCAAGCTGGAGCTTGCTCCTACACCCCCCTCATCATGTTCTCCCATATCATCGAATATCCCTGCCCCCTTCCCACGCACATGGTGGCGAGGCCATAACGGGCACTGGGATTGTCTTTGCAAAGACCAAGGATAAAACAGATCAGTCTGGGGCCTGAAGCAGCCAAAGGATGTCCAAAGGCCAATGCGCCGCCCCACCTGTTCACCCGAGGATCGTCTGCCTTCAGGCCCATGCGGTCCAGGAAGTACAAAGCCTGCACAGCGAATGCTTCGTTCATCTCGATGATATCCATATTGTCGATGGTCAATCCCGCCCTGGCCAGCGCTTTCCTGGTCGCCGGGACAGGGGCAATTCCCATAACGCGGGGATCCACTGCCGCCACCCCTGTGCTCACCCAACGCAATTTCGGCTCCATGCCGAGTTCCCGGGCCCTTTCCATGCTCATCAACAACACCGCACCGGCCCCGTCATTCAGACCGGAGGCATTTCCCGCCGTGACACGTCCGCCGGGGTCGCGAAAGATCGTCTTCAGTGCGGCGAGGCCCTCCATGGTGGTCCCCGGCCGGGGCTGCTGGTCCCTGTCCGCAAGCATTCGAGTGCCATCTCCCATCTCGATCTCTACAGGGACAATCATATCCTTCATCTTGCCGGCCCTGATCGCCAGGTCGGCCTTCCTCTGGCAGGCTACAGCATATGCATCCGCCATCTCCTTGGTAAATTCGGGGCACCGGTCGTGAATATTTTCCGCAGTCCGGCCCATCACGAAGGCGGATTCGTCTCCCATCGCTTCGGCAGCCCTGGGATGGGAGTCACGCATGAACCCCATGGGCACATGGCCCATGTGCTCCACGCCCCCGGCAATAAGGCAATCGGCCATGCCGGTTGCGATGGTTGTCACTGCGAATCCGACGGCCGTCAATCCACTGGCACACATGCGATCAATCGAACATCCCGGGATATCCCATCCCCAGTCCGCCAGCATGGTAACCATCCTGCCAAGGGTCCCGCCTTGTTCCTTGACCTGATTGGTGACTCCCCAGATGCTGTCTTCTATCATCTCCGGCTTCAACCCCGGATTGCGCTCCATCAGCGTCTTGAGCAGAGGAACGGCAAGATCCTCTGCCCTGGTTCTCCAGAACAGTCCTTTCTCTCCCGCCCTTCCAAAAGGTGTTCGAACCGCGTCCACGACGACTACATCATTGAGTTGCCTGCTCATGGATCTCCTCCTCTATGCAGGATTATCGCTGATCCTTACAAAGAAGACCGAATCCTGTCAAGATAAAGCGAACGAACGCTCGCTTTTTGTGCTTGACACCTCCCGCTGCAATGACCTACAACCCTTTATCAGGTGGAACGTCGCTCAGCATTGCGTCGCTCGTTGTTTCGGTACAAGGAGGCGGTCATGGATAAGTCGCTAGTCGCAATTGTCCGGTATGAAAAACCTTTTGATTCGGTGCGCAAGGCCGTGGAACTCTCCGGAGGTCTCGACAACCTCCCTTCCAGGGCAAAGGTCTTCATCAAGCCGAACCTCGTCTTCTGGACCAAGGAAGTAGTTTTCCCGAAATGGGGCGTGCTGACCACCTCAAGGGTCATAGAAGACATGATCGTTTTGCTCAAGGAGCGCGGCATCGACGACATCGTTATCGGTGAGGGAATCGTAACCTGGGATTCCAAGGACAAGGAGACCCCCCTGCATGCATTTGAGACGCTCGGCTACAATGCATTGAAAAGACGATATGGGGTTAAACATGTGAATATCCTGGACCGACCTTTTGAGAAGGTGGACCTGGGCGAGGGGGTGGAATTGAGCTTCAACCAGGATATCCTGCACAGTGATTTCGTAGTGGATATCCCGGTGATGAAGGCCCACAACCAGTCCGTGGTCAGCCTTGCCTTCAAGAACCTGAAAGGAATTCTCGATATCGCTTCCCGCAAAAAGTGCCACAGTGCAGACCTGCAAAAGAACTTGCACTTCATGATTGCGCGTCTGCCGGACAGGTTGCCCCCCACCTTTGCGCTCCTGGATGGAATCTACACCAATGAGAGGGGGCCGTTCGTAGACGGGAAAATCCGCCGAAGCAACGTGCTGGTGGCGTCATCGGACATCTTCTCGGCAGACCTCGTCGGCGCGCGTGTGCTCGGCTACCAACCGTCGGAAGTCCCCTATCTTGTACATGCCGCCGGAAACCGTAACCGGCCTTACGATCTTTCCGACATCCGGATTGCAGGGGAGAAGATCGAAGACGTCGCCGCCTTCCACGAGCATGATTATACGTACCTGGAAGATAAGGACCGCGTCCTGCCTCTTCCTATGTTCAAACAGGGTATGAAAGGGTTGTATTACCGGAAATACGATCTTTCGATGTGCACCTACTGTTCCGGAATGAACGGCTTGATTCTCAATGCCATCCGGTACGCATGGCAGGGGCAACCGTTTGATGATGTGGAAGTCCTTACGGGCAAAATCATGAAGCCGACTCCCGGCCACAAGAAGACCATTCTCATGGGGAAATGCATGGTTCAGGCAAACAAGGACCATCCCGATATCCAGGAGATGATCGCGGTCAAAGGATGCCCCCCCAAACCGGAAGCAATTGTCGATGCTCTTCACAAAGCCGGCATCCCGGTGAACCCGGTGTTGTTCGAAAAAAGGAAGGAACTGCCCGGTCTCCTGATGAAGAACTACGAGGGCCGCCCGGAATTCGATGAGTCTTTTTTCAGGGTTCAGGAATAGCTGAGATCTCTCACAGAGTTCACAGAGCTCAATTGATGCTATAACTTCCCGAACCCCCCGTAGGATGGGTTGAGTGAAGCGAAACCCATCGATTAGGGCATCAGGGAAGACGTAAGCTTCAAAGATGACGGGTTTCGCTGCGCTCAACCCATCCTGCAAAATGAAATTCTCATCTACAGATGCCCCAAAGGAGGCATTCCAGGTGGACCCCTTCGTTGTCTCCATCGTACGATATCGAGAACCGCTCTCCTCCGTAAGAGAAGTTGTAGAGCTTTGCAGCGGACTCGATCGGCTGCCGCCGAATGGTACGGTCTTTTTAAAACCCAATCTCGTCTTCTGGGTAGACGGAAGCGCTTTCCCGAAATGGGGGGTAGTGACGACTTCAAGGGTCGTCGAAGACATGGTTGTTCTGCTCAAGGAACACGGCGTCAGGAAAATCACGTTGGGTGAGGGGATCGTATCCTCGAACCGCAGCATCCCGGCCCAGGCATTTCGATCGCTGGGGTATGAACAGCTCAGAAAACGATATGGGGTCGAGATTCTGGACATCCACCGGAGGCCATTTGAACAGGTGGATCTCGGAGACGGCGTAAAATTCCGTTTCAACGCCGATATCCTTCATAGCGATTTCGTGGTGAACCTGCCGGTTCTCAAGACGCATTCGCAGACCATCGTGAGCCTCGGGATCAAGAACCTGAAGGGGACCATCGATATCTCATCCCGCAAGAAGTGCCATGCCGCTCCCTCGGAAAAAGAGTTTCATTTCATGATCGCCCGGCTTGCAGACAAAATGCCTCCCGTGTTCACCCTTGTCGACGGGATCTATTCCATGGAAAGGGGCCCGGGGTACGACGGCCGTCCCAGGCGAAGCAATCTCCTCATCGGTTCACAGGATGTCCTGTCCGCGGATATGGTGGGGGCAAAACTGCTGGGGCACGATCCCGCTCACGTGCCTTATCTGGCCTTTGCTGCACGGAACCGCGGACGAACACCGGATTTATCCGACGTGAAACAGGTGGGAGTGGTTCTGGAGGGGGCGGCATCCTTTCACGAGAATCGCTTCCTCTTCAATGAAGAGGGGACTCTCCCTCTGCCTTTGTCGAAGATGGGAATTCAGGGTCTTTCCTTTCGCAAGTACGACTATTCCGTGTGCACCTATTGTTCGCTCATCAGCAGTCCTATTCTCACCGCCATTGCAAGGGCATGGAAAGGCGCATCCTGGAATGAGGTGGAAATCCTGACCGGGAAGAAGATGCGCCCTTCGGCCGGAAAGAAAAAGACCATTCTCCTCGGTAAATGCATGGTCCAGGCCCACAAGGAAAATCCCTGCATCAAGGAAATGATCGCCGTTAAAGGATGTCCGCCCCGGATGAAAGAGATTGCCGACGCTCTGCACCTTGCGGGAATCCCTGTTGAGCGGTCGTTTCTGGAAGAGCCGAACCGATTCCCGGCCATGATGCTGTCTCGATTCCAAGGGCAGACAGAGTTTGATGAAGGGTTTTACCAAATAAAAAGCTGAACGTCCAACATCGGACATCCAACGTTCCACATCGAATGAAAAACAAATACTGAACAGCGAACCTCAACCACCATTTCTCACCTTCGGTAAGATGGTAAGCGACTGGAGCTTGCTGATGATCAGCAGGCGAGTGGGTTGTCTGCGCTGCAAATCAGAAAGTAAACTCCGCGCCTCTGCGCCTCTGCGAGAGAAAGTCTTCTGTTGTTTCTTCAGAGTTCGCCCAATTCCTTCAGGAACTCCCGGAGCTTCAACAGCTTCAAATCGCGGTCCCGCAGAACCTCTTCCACCGGCCTTCCTGTGTAGTCATAGAACCCTCTTCCGCTTTTTACCCCCAGCCTCCCTTGTGCTACCAGGTCGTCGATGATCTGAGAGCGCTTTTCACTGTTCTTCAGAATATCCTTCATGAGATCCAGCCCTGTAAAATCCATGCGCTGGACCAGGCCCAGAATCGGTATGCGGATTCCAAATCCTGCCTTGGCGGCCTTGTCGATGTCCTGGGGATCGGCATACCCGTTTTCAAGAAGGAACAACACCTCTCGTGTAAGTGCGGACTGCAGTCGATTGACTATGAACCCGGGGAGGAATTTCTTCAGAACGATCGTCTGCTTTCCGAGGCCTTCCAACATTGTCTTGACCGCCGATACTGTTTCTGCATCTGTTTGCGGCCCGGGTACAATCTCCACGAGTGGAATGATATGGGGAGGGGCGAACCAGTGCGCGATCAGAACCTTGTGCGGCCGCTTCGTCTCAACGAACTGATAGATGTCCAGGAAAGAAGTGTTGCTGGCCAGAATGGTATGAGGAGGAGACATCCTGTCCAGGTCAGAGAACAGTTTTTTCTTGGCCTCGGGGTTCTCAACGATGGCTTCCACAATCAGATCAGCGGTTGCCGCAGCAACCGGGAGCTCGGTCGTCGTCTGAATACGTCCCAGCGTCTCCGACAGATCCGCTCCCCCTGCAAGCCCCAGATCTGAGAGCGTCTTGAGATTGGCGGCAATCAATCCGAGTGCCGCTGAGAGGGTTTCCTCCTTGATGTCCGTCAGGACCACCGGGTATCCCCCTTGGGCAAAAACCTGGGCCAGCGAATGACCCATCGTTCCGGCTCCCACAATGGTGATGTTCTTCATGGGCTCTCACTCCAGATGAAGGATACGTCTGGCCTCGTCCGATCCGGCAGGCTCTCTGTCCAGTGCGGTCAGTATGTGTACGGCCTTCTCCACGAGTTGGGAGTTGGTTTGCGCTTCCATACCCCGATAGAGATAGAAGTTGTCCTCGAACCCCACCCGGACATTTCCCCCCAGAAGGGCGGCCTGGGCAACCATGGCGAAACTTGCCGGTCCGACACCGAAACCGCACCAGATTGCATCCGGGGGCAAGGCTTCCATCATGATCATCATATTCGCCGGGGAAGCGGGAATTCCCCATTCGATGCCCAGGCAGAGCTGGAATATCGCGGGAGTCTGCACCAATCCCCTGCGCACCAGGTGTTTTGCAATCTCCACGTGCCCCATGTCAAAAACCTCGAGCTCCGGTTTTACGCCGGCTTCCCTGATAAGAATCGCCATTTTCTCTACATGGGGAAGCACGTTGGCAAACACGCGAGGTCCGAAGTTCATGGAACCTACGTCGAGCGAACAGAGTTCGGGCTTCAGTTGGAGCACGTGCTCGACCCTCTTCTCCGGGGAACGCCACGTAGTGCCGGCGTTCAGCCCAACCACCTCGGAATCGTCGGGAATGATACGCGCCCCTGCGCCTGTGGTCAGATTGATGATCATGCTCGTCTTCGCCCGTATCCGCTCGACCACCTCCTGGTAGTATTCAACAGCCATGGACGGCTCCGCCGTCTCAGGGTCCCGTACATGGATGTGCGCGACTGCCGCTCCCGCGGCATGCGCTTCCACGGCACTGTCTGCGATCTCCTTCGGGGTGACGGGAAGCTGGGGATGCCTGGACTTGTCTCCAATCCCGCCGGTGACCGCTACCGTAATGACTACTTTATCGTTCTGCATGGCGAAATCCCTGTTCCTGCTGTGACAAGCGATGAGAACACAAACATTCGATTGTCGTTCTATTTGCACAGCAGGGCTGCCATGTCAAGCCGATCACGATGGCCGCTCGCGCGGGGAACTTCACTGAATGGGGAAATGAACACCCCCGCCTCGATATTATTTCCCTCAGATCCTGAATCCTTGACCTGTTTTGAACATTCTGACATTTGGGGTTTGAATTTGTTTCGAATTTCGATATTCGGATTTCGAATTTTGCTGGATCAATGGTTTCAAGCAAAGCCGATCACCTCTGACCTGGCCCACAAAACCAGGTTTTCAGGGATGCAACAAAAGAGGGCCAGGCATGGCTGCCTGACCCTCTTGATCACGTTATCCGCGAGCCTATCCGATGAAGTTTTGGCTTCGGGATTACCGCGGCCTCAGTGCAGTCTGCGCCCGGTCATGGCCAGACCTCCTATTCCGACCAGAAGCAGGAGCATCGTGCCTGGCTCAGGCACTGCAGACGGCTGCGGGGACTGGTAATCAATCTCCAACCAGGGTCTATTTTCTGCATTTTGAAAGGAGTTGATGTATGCGACAGAAAAAATTCCTGCTCTCTCTCCCCATATGCCCCAGCCGTACTGGTCTTCACCGCCGAACCACCCTTGCACCGAGCCGGTCACATCCAGGTCCAGCCATTGCGGATAAGCCCCGCTGATCCAGGTCGAAACAGGGGAAGCTTCGGTGTTTACCCCGGGTACGATACCCCCGCCGCCGGGAAGCGTGTTCCATCGGGTGCTCTCATTCCAGTTCTCCGTCATCTGGTAAAGCGTCCGCTCATACCCTGCGAAATCATAGTAAAGATACAGATGAAGCGAGGCCGAAGTGATAGTGCTTCCTTCGGGAATCTGGCCCGGATTGTCGCCGAAGAGGTCGTTGAATTTCAGGAGGGAATCATACTGGATTCCAAGCGGTTTGTTGATATTGAGGTTCTGTCCGGCAGAGAGCCAGGGCTGGCCGGTGTCAGGACCTCCGCCGCTGTTCATCAGAACATCTATGCCGGAGTAAAAGGTTAGCGTCGAGGCGTGCGCACCTGAAAAGCCCAAGATGCCGATCAAACATAAAGCCAAAAAGCACAATGCCATCTTCCTTTTCATATCCATCTCCTTTCCATTCATCGGATACGACTGACCAAATCCATGAGAATCAATTAGGGAATTCCCTCAGCAAAACCCTATTCCGAAGAAGGCCGTTACCCAAAGTCCTCTGAGTCGTTCTCACCTCCCCTCTCTTCAAACGATTCCAAGCGTAGCCCTTATACGTACGATGCTTCCCTGACGCTGCTGCCCCCGAGAGATCCTGCTAGAGTCAAATAAGCATGGGAAACCCTGTTCAAATAAGAAGGAATATGTATTCCACCGGCCCTGTGCTTGTATTCCGGTTTACTTGCACGTATTGATCTGCAATACCAACTCCAGCGAGCGCCGCCCCTCCTCAGCAGAAGGTCGAATTTTAATCCTGGAGATACTCAGGAGCTGGCGCGAGTGCTCGATCCGGTACAGCAGCTTGACGACCTGTTGAGTGTCGAGCCCTACAATCAACATCTCGATGCCCGCCGGCTTGAGCGGCCCCTCCTGGTCGGGCATTTCCAGGGGTTTCATATACTGGATCCTGTTCTCGATCCCCACCTGTCGGCAAACAGTTTCCAGGTAAGTAAGAAGGGTGAAGTCTTTTCCTCGCTGCTGAAGCATCCTTTCCGCATCGGCCCGTGATTTCACAAAGGACTCCCACTTTGACTTGAGGGCCAGCATCTGGGCAAGATCGTTCTTCATCTTTACAGCATGCCTGTCCAGGGTCTTGCGCTCGGTCATGGCCGGCGAAAGCACTACCAGATAATAGAGAAGGCCAATCAGAAAGACGCCGCCCAAGACCAGCGAAGAAAGATATTTCATCCCCGGTTTCATGCTTGTCGCTCCATCACGAAATTGAACCTCACCATTTTGTCCCTGTTGTCCATCTTGGCGCCCACGAGTTTGATCTGGGTGAAAAAGCCTGAACGCTCAAGCACGCCTTTCAGGTTGTCCACGGTCTGAAAGGAAGATGCCCTGCCGTCGAGATCCACCCGGTTACCTTCAACTGAAACGTTGTCCAGCTTCACATCCTTGAACGGTGAGAGATTCCGAGTGAGCACGAGGAGCACGTCAAGGACGGGGCCGCGCTCCGTCAGCGTCTGCAGCCATTTGTGCTCCTTTGTTCCTTCAAGAATCTTCTGTCTCATCTGCTCCAATTCCATCCCTTTGATGATATTGGGTACATCGGGACAGGCAGCCTTGAAGATGGAGTGGATTTCGGACCTCAGCCTCGAGTAACATTTTTGGGAAATGTACAGGCTATGAAAGGTCGTGAAGGTGAAGAGTGCCATGAGCATCAGGGCCGAAGCGGCTGCATAAATAATGGACCCTTTGAGGTTGGAGGTGGATCCCAAAGCAAACTCTTCACGTCGAAGATTGAAGTCTCTCAGCGGACCTGCGAACGAACCCATTGCAAGGCCCAGTGGAACGGCAAAGAGCGCCTGTGTTCTGGTGTCGATCTCCCCGAGATTATGCCTGATCTGATCGAATGGCCGCCATGGGACCACATCAAGAGCCGTCTCCTTGTGGAGTTCCATGGCGACATGGTCATCGGCTCCGCTTCCTGTCAGGAGGACCCTTTCTATGTTGAGGGTTGGGTTTTTCACTTTGTAGAGATCCAGGGTTTGCCTGATCTCGGACGGCTGCTCTCCTTTCAAGAGCCGGATAAGGGCAAGTGTTCTCCCTTCTATGACAAGCACGAGCGAGCCTTCTCTTTCTACATGAACGATCGAGACAGCTCCTGCAGACGGCTCACGGTGAAGCCGAAGGTAAAGCCCGTAGAGGGCGAGTCCATCCACGCTGACAACACCGGGCTCTATCTTTCCCTTCCGGAGTTCTTCGATGCAGGAGGAAATTGTCTCCTTTTGAACGGCAATCGTCAGGATTGGCCGTTCCGGCGCTGCGGGAAGATGATCAACAATCACGGCTTCCACAGGATAGGGCAAAAGAGGTTCCACCTGGTACTTGATAATCCGGTCCAGCTTCTTAGGGCTGTCGAAAGGAATGGAGACCTCCCGGATCAGGGCGGCAGCCGCCGGAATGCATGTAATCACCAGTTCCGGAGACATTTTCTGCTTCTCCAGAAAGGATTCCAGCCCGGGACTGCTCTCCTCATCCGGCAGGTCATGGACCGCGATGCGCTCGATCACCGGGGAACCGAGGGGATTCGAAAGCTGGACGGCGCGAACGGTGTATCGATCCGCCTGTAAACCGACTACGACTTTGGGCAAAAAGATTTCCTTCAGAACATCCAGCATCTATTGAACCCTCCAGTAGATCAGTCTCAGTCCATCCTTCTCTCTCTGTACTACGGCACGAACGGCCGAAGTGACTCCCGAGCAGGCCCCCTCCATTTCAATGGAGAAAGCAGAACTTCTCACTGTGACCCAGCTGCTTACCCCGCTGAAGACGGTGTCGTCCATTCCCGGAATTTTTTTCAGATCTTCCGGTATTTGAAAAACGCTTGTCTTACGATGTTCTATAATGGCCTCTGCAATCCGCAGGTCGAACTTGTCGCTCAAAGATTGCAGCACCTCTGTGGACGCCGTATTGATGTTCACTTTCCCGTCGCCATAAACAGTGACATAGTCCCGAACATCTTTTCCCGACAGGGGCTCGCCCATGCCTTTTACAAGCGACATCTGACCGGCGGTCATGAACGGCCCGTTAGAACAGGCGTGAGGGCCATCCAGGCCTTGATAGTAGTAGGACTCGGCCCCATTCATTCTTTCAATGTCATCCGAATCCAACCAATCCAGAATCGGGGCAGTCTTTTCCTCATCGATATCAAGGGCACGGAAAAGCCTGACGAGGCGAGCTTTCATTTTTTCGTCGATCTCCCCCTTCTCGTTGAGCAGCGTGTTCAGATTCAGTTTCCCGCTTTCGTCGAGGATCCGGCCGCGCACCTCAATCCCGTCAGGAAGCCCGTCCGGCAAAGGCAGGGAACCAAAGTCGACCCATTGTTCATCGAGGCTGTCCACTTCCTTGTCAGTGTCTGAAGCGAGCCGCTCCATTGCCACCTGCACCCCTGCCCGGGCCGCTTGACGAGCCAGGAACGCGTCCCTTGAAAAACCGCAAAGGGCCAGGGATAAGCCGGACTGGTTTGAGAGATCCAGCGTCAATCCGGCAAGGCTCATGATGATCACTAGGGTAAGGATCAGTACGGAACCGCGCCTTTTCATGGAATTCAAATCCTTTACCGGCTCACCCCTGCCAGCTCCGGGTGAACGCCGGTAGTGAAGGTCTGCTTCTCCCCGGATGGTCCTCCCAGCGTTAGCCGGATAAGAATGAAGGAGGGAAGAATGTCCAGGTGGTCGCCCGATGAAGTGTTCCACTCCTCAAATTCTCTCCCCTCGCCGTCATGGTAGATGATGTCCAGCCCCCTCACCATTCGTGCAAGCTCAAATGATCGGCTTGCCATGCTCGATCCGAAGCCGGTCATACCCTCTTCCGTGCGTGTAATAATCAGCCCCCCGCCTTCAGCATCGATTCCCGGAGTGTAGCTCAGGCGATAGAGGTCCAAGCCCTCTTCTCTCCTTCCGATTCCCGCAACGCTGTAGAATGAGAGCCTGTCCGCAGGCAATCCATCGATCTCCCCGTCTGTCCCCATCAGAGCAAGTCCCTCTTCGGCCATGGCGCATTCCAATTCAACACTCAATCGTTCGAGGATAAGTCTTGCTGTTTGCCTGATCTCCCCACCTTCCCGCGCAATTTCCACGGAATCCACGCCTGAGTTGTATGCGCCGTAGAGCGCACTCATGACCACGAACAGAACGAGCACGGATATCGTCACCTCAAGAAGGGTGAAGCCCGGGGTGTCGATCTTTTTTGAAACAGTGTCCATCCTTTCAGAGGACAGTTTTTCCGGTTTCTTAATCATTGTGGCTTGAACATGAACGTCTCGATTGAAAATGACCGCTCCAGTGATCTCTTTTCATCATCGAATATGCCGACACTCACATGGTATAGATTGCCATTGGCGGCCGTCCGCCTTATCTCCTGAGTGTAGCGGAACTCCGGATAATATTGATCGAAACTCCCATCAGAGCGTCCTTCGCTGAACTCTTCAGGGTTTCCGGCTATCCGTGAGAGCCTTTCCTGCGCAAGGAGCCTCGCCACGGTCATGAACTGTGATTCGGATTGAATATCGAGGTTCTGGGCCTGCAATCTGAAAATCGCCAGAAGGGCCGTGGCAATGAGGACCATGGATACCATGACTTCCAGGAGCGTAAAGCCACAACAAGGGCAGCAATTTTTTGACGGGATAACAGGATTGACAGGATGACCACCGGAAAAATGGAATAATGGAATAATGGAATGATGTGAAGGATTCATTGAATTTCTACTCTTCTCTTTCATCAACGTAGGTTTCGTAGATCCTTACTGTTCCTGTGAACGGATTTAATTGGAGCGTATAGATATCGTTGTCGGCGTTGCTCAAGTGGATGAGCGCCCTTTCCAGGGAGCCGTCGGCAAAGAACCGAATTATGGCCACGCTCTCCTGCGTCTTTCCCCTTGGGTGAACCACGACATCCTTCAAACGCACCCCGGAAGGAAGGGTTGTTTCATATGATCCGGACTTCCCTTCCACAATTGCCAACGGCTCTCCACTGGAGTTCACCCCGTAAAGGGTGTTTCGATCCATGTCCACGGCAAGGAACTGATCCTCCCGCGAATAGGCGGCCTGCGCCCTGTATCGCTGTATCTCACCGATGACCGTGCGTGCAGCGGATCTGAGGTCTCCTTCGGCAATCACATCGGCGATTCGCGTGAACAGGAGCGACCCGAAAAGACTGAGGAGAATCAGAACAATCAGGAGTTCGAAGAGCGTGAAACCGCACTTTCTGGAGCCCTGTCTCAAATACCGTCCCTTAACTCTGGCAATTCAAAGGGTGTAAAAATCCGAATTTCGAAATCCGAAATCCGGAAAAATATCAAAATCAGAATGTTCAAAATTCAAAACTATTGCTTACTCTATACTGCTGTCTGTTTCGGTCATTCGTATTTTGGTCATTGGAATTTATTTCGTGCTTCGATATTCGAATTTAGAATTTCCGAGTCGGCGTCGGTGTAGGGTCAAGCATTAGACTCTCTATGAGCAGTGACATCCTGGAGAACTGAATTCTACGAGACGCGGCGCTACTGGTTCTGTACAACCCAATTCACAATGTCCTTGTCTTCCCCTTCCCCGCCTTCCTCGCCATCCGCCCCGTATGACCAGAGGTCGAAGTCGGTATTGTGAACACCTGGGCTCATGTAAAGATAACCGTTCCCCCAAGGATCCTGGGGCAATGCCCCCTTTTCCAGGTATCCGCCCTCTCTCCACCTGGCAGCGTTTCGGCCTATGGTCGGCTGCTCTACAAGCGCTTTCAGCCCCTGATCGGTTGTGGGGTAGAAGGAGTTGTCCAGCTTGAACAACTTCAAGGCGTTTTCCAGGGTCTTGATGTCCAGCTGGGATTTCATGGTACGGGCTTCCGCCGGTCTGTCCATCATGCGAACAGCCACAAGACTCGCGAGGATTCCAAGAATGGTGATCACGATGAGTATCTCCAACAGGGTGAAGCCAGTTTGGCCATGCCGAATATAGGACCGATCGTTTTTGCTCATATGTTTCTCCTTTCTGAAACGGTTAGTAGTCGATAGAGGGTGGTCGGTTGTAAGACCTGAAATGAGTTGTTTCACCTTCAACCGACAACGGGCAAGTGACCACCTGCCTACTTAATGCTTGTCGTCATGTCGAAAATCGGCAGCAGAACGGCCATTACGATGAATCCCACCATTCCACCCATGAAAAGAATCACCACAGGCTCCAGCAAAGAAGTGAGCGAGGTTATTGTTGTCTCAACGTCCTCTTCATAGACCTCTGCGGCTTTTGCGAGCATACTATCCAGCTCACCCCCCTTTTCCCCTGCGGTGACGAGTTGCACTACAAGGGGAGGGAAGCGCTTGCTTCTCTTGAGCAGGATTCCGAATTCCTCACCCTCGCTCACCAGCTTTCCCGCTTCCTTGACAGCATTATCCATGATGCGATTCCCCATGGAGAGCCTTGCTATCTCCAGTGCCTCAACCAGGATGACGCCGCTTTTAAGCAATGTGGAAAGCGTCCTGGTGAAACGTGCTATGACCGCTTTGTGATGGAGCCTTCCCACGAGAGGAGCGCTGAGTCGGAGCCGATCCCAGACAAGTCGTCCTGAACCCGTCCTGGTCCAGAGAGAAAAGAGGACGGCAATGGCAACTGACCCTGTTGCCACGAGCCACCAGTAGCTTTTCATGAAATTTGTCGTGTGAATGAGCAGCAGTGTCGACCAGGGAAGTGCAAGCTTCATCCCCTGAAAGATTCCCACCACCTTGGGCATGACGAACGACAGAAGGAAAATGAGGATCATGCTGCTGAGCAAGAGCAGAAACAAGGGATAGGCGAGGGCCGCCTCGATCTTTTTTTTAAGCTTCATCCTCTTCTCGGAAAAATCGGCAAGGCGAAGAAGAATGACATCCAATGCGCCTCCTGTCTCCCCTGCTCTGACCATGTTGACGAAAATGGTGTTGAAGGCTGAAGGATGCTTTTCCATGGCATCCGAGAGCGACATTCCTTCCACCACTTTTTCCTTTATCTGAATGAGAACCCTTTTCAATCTTCCCTGTTCGGTCTGTTCGATTACGCCGTTCAGGGACTCTACGAGCTGAAGCCCTGAGGAGAGCAAGGTGGCGAGTTGCCGAAGCGCCATGGTGACTTCCACCGACTTGATCGAGCGGAGAGAAGGCAGGAAGGAGAGGGTGGCTTTGAGTCCGCTTCTTCCCTCGCCCCCTTCGACCTCCCGGACCATGGTGGGAAAAATCATCTCCTGGCTCAGCTTGAGCCTTGCAGCCGCAGGCCCATCCGCCGTAATCAGGCCATGAAGCCCCTTCCCTTTACGGTTCAACGCTTTGTATTCATAAACAGGCATGAGAAACTCCAGAGGTTGGGGGGTTGGAAATCAGAGGTCAGCGAAAAAAAGCGATCAGACGCAGAGGCAATCTCAGCCGCCGGCAGTTGAGCGAGGTATGACCATTTGCATTTGGTCCTTCATTGGATGTTTGACATTGAATGTTGATGGTCTCGTAAAATGTCGAAAATACCCTTTTGGTCGTCATCCCGGCGAAGGCCGGGATCCAGTATTTTCGAGCCTTTGCAGAATATCCGGATTCCTCGCACATTCGTGCGGGAAATGACGACTTTTTACGAGATTATCTATGTTGGATGTTGGATGTTCGACGTTGTTCTTTCTTCTACCCTCTGTCCTCTGTCCTCTGATCTCTGTCGTCTGATCTCTGACCTGATCTCTGATCTCCGACTTCCGACTTCCGACCTCTGATTTACCGTTGCGTGACTCTCACCACTTCATCCAGTGTCGTGACTCCTGCCTTCACCTTCAGGAGTCCGTCTTCGAACAGGGTGGACATTCCCGCGTTCACAGCCGCGTCCTTGATGGTGACTGAATCGGCGCCGGAAGTCACCAGACGCCTGATCTGGTTGTCTACTTCCAGGATTTCAAAGATCCCGGTGCGGCCGCGGTATCCGCTGCCCATACACGAGTTGCAGCCGGCGCCCCTGTAAAGCGTTTGGCCTGGTCTCAGTGTCCCGAGATCAACTGCCATCGTCTGATCAATGCTCAAGGGTTCCCTGCAATCAGGGCATATGGTTCGAACCAGCCGCTGGGCAATGACCGCCTGGAGGGAAGAGGCAATGAGGAAAGGCTCCACCCCCATGTCCACCAGCCTTGTCAAAGCGCCTGCCGCGTCGTTGGTGTGAAGGGTGCTGAACACGAGATGGCCGGTGAGGGAGGCCTGGACGGCAATCTCCACGGTTTCCAGATCTCTGATCTCCCCAATCATCACGATGTCAGGGTCATGCCTGAGGATCGAGCGAAGCCCCCTT
The DNA here is from genome assembly GCA_002840535.1 of Deltaproteobacteria bacterium HGW-Deltaproteobacteria-15. GTDB lineage: Bacteria > Desulfobacterota > DSM-4660 > Desulfatiglandales > HGW-15 > HGW-15. The sequence goes on from PHBH01000020.1 coordinate 52,040, forward strand.
GCAAATGTGAGATCGGTCTTTGGATTGACCTGAATCTGACCCACACCCTTGAGCTGGTATTCGATGGGATCTTCAATGGTGATAATGTTCTTCTCGGAAGAGTTGATCTTGTTGAGAGTCGCGTAAAGAGTGGTGGACTTGCCGCTCCCTGTAGGTCCCGTGACCAGCAGGATTCCGTTGCTCCGGGTCAGCAGTTTCTCAAATACTACAAGCCCTTTCCTGGTCAGACCCATTTCCTCAAGACCCATCAGCGAGACCCCCTTGTCAAGGAGGCGAAGCACGATCCTCTCGCCAAACGCCATGGGGATAATGCTGACCCTCACATCCACGGTTCTGTCCGCGGCCTTGATCTTCATGCGACCGTCCTGCGGAATACGTTTCTCGGCTATGTCGAGGTTAGCTATAACTTTCAATCTGGAAACGATGTGAGCATGAAATCGTTTAGGAAGAGAGAAGATCTCGTAGAGGACCCCGTCGATCCGGAATCTCACCTTGATTTCCTTCTCATAAGGCTCGATGTGGATGTCGCTCGCCTTCCGCCGTATGGCCTGGGTGAGGATGACGTTGACCAGACGGATGATAGGGGCCTCATGTGTCGTGTCGAGGAGGTCCTCCAATTCATCCAGTTCAGTGACCCGGGTATCCAGCTCGCTCCCTTCAAGGTCCTGAACCATCTTTTCCGCGTCTTCACCGTTCTGGTCAAACAGGATATGGATGGCGGAATGGATTTCCTTCAGCGGACTCAAAATCATTTCTACTTTCTGATACCCACCCATTCTGGCGAAATCGTCAACCGCCTGGTAATTGAGGGGATCGTTCAGCGCAACGGTAAGGAGGCCGTTTTCTCTCCTGAGCGGCACAAATCCCATTCGCTTGAAGTATTGAATCGGCGCTTCCAGGCTTCCGTTGGATTCCACCTGGCTGAGGATATGCCTGCTGTAAGGAATACCGAGTACTTTGGATAGTTCTGAAAGACGCTCCTCCTCCCCAACAGTTTCTCCTGGTGTACTGCGCTCGACCTCCCGATCGGCGGACGACTTTAATAGGTTCAGTTTTTCCTTAATCGCATGAACGATCGCCATGGCATTCTCTCATTTGCTCGTGTCCGACAAACTAACCACGAAGAACACGAAGGATGGATGATCTTCTGCTTTTCGATACGCTCCTTTACCGAAGGGCCGATGGGTTTCTCTCCGCTCAACCCATCCTACTGTTTAGTGCTTGTTTGACCGAAGAGTAGATCACATGTGCCCGTGTCGCGGGACTGCCTGCTGCTTACGCTATTCTTGGGCTTTGCTCTATGCCCATGCCTATGTCTAATCCAGCATCCTTTTCCTGATGAGCTCGTCCTTGAACTGATCGTTCGATTTCTTCATCTCCCCATCGGTGTGGTTTTTCTTGTCCAGGTAGAGCTTCCGGTTCTCCTCCGGATTTTCCACGATGTGTGGAGAGAGGAAGACCAGGAGGTTCGTCTTCTCGTCACGGTCGGTCGTGCTCTTGAAAAGCCATCCGAAGGCTGGGATACCGCCGAGACAAGGCGTCTCGGTCAAACCCCTGTCCAGCCTGTTTTCGATCAACCCTCCGATGACCGCAGTCTCTCCATCTTTTACGGTAATGGCCGTCTTCGCCCTGCGAAAGGTGGTGGTAGGCGCAAGCACGGTCCCTCCAAGTGCGGTCCTTTCGAGGACTGATTTTACGCTTTGCTCGACACTCAGTCGAACCGTACGGTTGTCGTTGATCTGAGGAGTGACCTTCAGGGTCACTCCAATGTCGCGATATTCGAACGTCTGAATTGCGTTTTCGTAGGACGTCTCGCTCGTCTGCGTCACCTGTGTCACAAACGGTATGTTTTGCCCCACCTCGATGAGAGCCTCGGCATTGTCTAGTGTCAGGATCTGCGGGGTGGAGAGGATGTTGAAATCCGTGTCCGAACGGATGGCCTTTACAAACGCTCCAAAGGACGGGAAGACTATGTTTCCCAGGGTGATTGCCCGTCCGACGACACCGGCAGTAAACCCGGTGGGAATCCTCCCTCTTGCAAGGGCGTCGACTGCCGCCGCGCCCGGTGATCCCCCCAGGACAACCCCGCCGTTGCTGCCCTCACTGAAGCCGCCGCTGAAGGAATCGGCACCCCTCCATTCGACACCGAGATCAAGCGACTTGGAGGCGGAGACCTCCACGATCAGAGCCTCCACATAGACCATGGTTCGGGGGGCATCCAGTTCCCTGATGATCTCTTCGAGTGTCTGGTGCTCGTCCGGGTCGGCAATGACCACCAGGCTGTTGGTGGCCTTGTCCGGTGAGATCTGCGCATCTTTTGAAATGACCGGCGCCTGGCCCTTTGGATCCTTGGAGCTTTCTCCACCTTTGCCTGAAAGAAGGCCAAGCACCTTTCCAACGTCCTCCGCCACTGCATGCTGAAGCGGATAGATCCTGACCGCTCGCTTCCTGAGTTTCTTCTGATCCAGCTTCGCAACCATTTCCTCGATTTCCGCGATCATGAAAGGAGACGCCATAACGATCAACGAATTGGTCGTCTCATCCGATACGATTCGAACATGATCCTTGGACGGTCTTGCGCCGGCCTCCTTGCGCTGAAACAGATTCGTCAATTTGGTTGCCAGTTTTTCCGCGTTCGCGCTCTCAAGCGTAAAAATCACGATTCGATCTTTAGCGCCGGGGACATCCAGTTGCACCACGATTTTATGGAGCCGATCGATATTGGAGACCGTGTCGATGACGATGAGGGTATTGGTTTCCGGGTACGGGACCAGGAGACCGGTCTTGGGTATGAGGGGACCGAGGAACTTTGCAAAATCGGCTGCATCCCCGTGTTTCAATGGGACCAGTTGTGTGATCATTCGATCCTCGAGCTTCGATGCCTTTTGGACCGACCGTGTTTCCAATCCCTTGGCCTTTGCTTCGACGGCCTGGATGACTTTGACGACACCCCCTGATTCAACAACCGTAAACCCATGCACTTCCAGCACGGAAAGGAAGACCTGATAAGCCTCATCGATGCTGATCGCGTTCGGAGAGATAATCGTCATCTGTCCTTTAAGGCTGGGATCCACGATAAAGTTCTTTCCGGTCAGATCGCTCATCAATTTGATCAGGCTCTGCAATTCAACATTCTTGAAATTCATTGTTACGTACTTGGACTGTTCCCGATCCCCGGGTTGTTTCCTTTCAGGTGCCACTCGCACCTGCTCCTGGGTGACAGTCTGTACGGCAACCGCACGACCGGGAGCAGGTTCTTCCTGCTGTGTTTCACCACTCTCCTCACTCCGCTCCGAAGAGTTTTGCCCCTGCGCCTTTTTCAACGCCTCGAGCCGCTTAGCGACCTCTGCGCGTCTTTCTGCAAGTGACTTCCTCGCAGGAAGCCTGCCTGTATCCTGTGTATCCTGCCCTACGCTCAGAATCGGCGTAATCAGGATTAAGGCGAAAATCATCATTCCCAGAAACCCTTTTGAACAGTATCCGTCCGGTTTCATAGGTCCATTTCCTTTCGGCTTTTTGGAAGAACTCCCGCGATGAATGACATGTGAAGGTTCGACTCACTTCCTCCCCGGCGGGCGGACAGTGCCGGGGAAACGATTTCTATCCATCTTTTCTGAAGAGGGCTTTTGCGCTTCCGCTCCCGGCACAGCGCCTGAGGGTCTTTGTATCGCCCCTGCCGGCGCATTTTGTCCTTCTGTATTCAGATCGTATGTGATTACCAGTACCTCCTGTTTTCCGTCTGCTTCAAGAATGACCCTGTCGGGCAGGATTTCCAGGATACGTGCATTCTGGAGCATATCGTTCACGCGGAAGACGTCACCCTCGGGTGCCCTGGCTTCAGAGATGACCGCGTAAGAGTCGTTATTCCGTCCCACCACGGTTCCTTTCAGGGAAAAATTCCTCCGGCTCACCGGGATCTCCACGACTTTCGGTTTTTCAACCTGCTCCATCGTCGGCTTCTGTTTGCTTGTGCCGAAAATATCCTGTGCAATAATGCTCTGGTAATAGGAAGGACCCGAAGAAGAACCCGCCTGCGATGTATTGACAGGCTGCGGAATCCCCGCCCTGGATGTCAAGGATTCCCTCTGCCTGTCTGCGGACCAGCTCAAGTAAACGCTGTACGCTGTCCAGCCAAGGAGCGCAGTGAGAACGACATTGATCAGCAGGAGATATCTTCGCAACTTCATGGTGGCTCCGAGTAAAGGAAGAAGGCCTTCTGACAGGATTACAGGATAAACGGGATTAAGATTTTTTCTCTTGCAGTAGCCACCCCGTAAATCCTGTTATCGTGTCTCAGGTCTTTTTCTTCATAGAACGCTGGAGGAGGTTTTCCGGGGGATCACAGAGGCTCGCGGGTGAACAGGATCGGGTTGAAGGGCGGTTCGCAGTGACCATCCTGTAAATCCTGTTATCCTGTCTAATCGTTTTTTCTTCACTGATTTGTGGGTTCTGTGCATTCCAGACACTTTTCTTCGATGATCGAACTCCTTTTGAACTCCTCCTCGATCATCGAGGTGATTCCCTCGAGGCTGCGATCCTTCACGATCCTGCCATTCACAAAGACCGACGGCACTCCTTTCACCCCGGCCTTCTGCGCATCTTCAAAATCGCGGCCGATCTGTCTCATGGTGTCGGGGTGACGCATGTCTCGAACGAATTTCTCCTGATTGAGACCAAGGTCCAGGGAAATTTTTCGAATTTTTTCATCATTGAGTTCGTTTCCGTTTTCGAACAGCCGGTCGTGAAATGGCCAGAAGGCGCCCTGGTGATCGGCTGCCAATGCTGCGGCCGCGGCCATGGCGCCGAAACGGTGGTTTTTCAGAAGGAAGTTCTTGAAAACAATCTTCACCCGATTCGGGTATCTTTCATGGATCTGCCTGAGCACCGGGGCGAGTGCCGCACAATGGGGGCACTGGAACCCGCTAAACTCGGTGATCACAACAGGTGCGTCGCGCGACCCCTTGAAGGGAGATCCCTCCGAACGAATATCCTTCACAAAGTCCAAAGTGACGACTCTTACGAAATTTTTCTCCGGACTGGTGAGCAGGATCACATCTTCGCTGGGTCCTACCCTAATCCTGCCGCCAGTCTCACCGATCTCTACCCGACCGGCAAGCTTACCGTCACCTGAATACACGAGGATATCGCCTTCGCGAGTGAGCGCATAAATCCAGTTGCCATTCATGGAAACCGCAAGATCGACGGGGGGGCTCTTCAGCTGAATTTTCTTTTCACCGGCTATTCTGATTTCTGCAGCTGGAATCGGCTGCGCATAGAGCAACAGCGCCAAAACGAAAAGAACAGCACAGATTGCTTTAGTCATGCTATTAGGCCTCCGTTTCAAAATTGTGCATGGTCCCTGATTCTTATCGCCATGTAGGAGCACCTCCGGTCGCGATTCCTTGGAAAGCGAGCAGGAGCCCGCTCCTACATGTGACAAGGGTTGCGAACTTGGACGATAAACAGACGAAGCGAAAGTGATCAATTTCTGTCCCTTTGTTGGACCTCTTTACGGGTCGTGTTTTGACTTTCTGCATTTCCCGGCCTCGATTCGCTCTTAACCGGCCCGCTCTCCGTCACAGCCTGGAAGCAGCGCTTCCGCCCCAACTCGAGCAGAACCTCCACGTTTTGTATGGCCTTTGCCGAATAGCCCTTCGACCCCGCATACCCTTCCGGACAATCCCTTGAGCACTGTTCGATGAAATCCAGAAAGACCCTTGCGTTGCGTGCGGTGCTGCATGAGTCGCCATGTATGGAATAATGCCTGGTCATTCTGAAGGATTCCCGAAGACGTGCAAGGTAGGTTTCGCACAGGCTTTTCTGCTCTTTTCCGGACCAGGCGGTCTGCACGGGCGTAGAGGTTACTATTTTCTTGTTCTTCTCATCCCTCATCTTGATAATCCACCGACGATCCAAGACTGGCTGCTTCTTCTGTTCATCCAATGCCTGGGGGCTTACATCGCTTTTTCCAGCTTCGACAGATCCCTTATCTTGCCCCTTTACCGATTTGCCCTCTTCTGACATCCCGCTACCTTTCTTTTCAGTCTCTTTCGCCTCTTTGATCCCACCTGTATTGGGAAAAAGGTTCTGTTCTGCAAACACGAAGCAACATGGCGGAAAAATCATGAACAGTCCCATCGCGGCGAAGGCCGATAGTATGGATAGCTTTTTCATTTACAACTCCCATCCCAATCTCTGACTTTCGTATCCATTCAGTTGTCTCTGATTTCTAATTCTGGGTTCCGGCTCTCGCCGGAATGACGGATTAAGGGCTCGCTCACCTACACCTCCCCTCTGATCTCGCCTTCTTCTTCTGACCTCTGATCTCTGACCTCCGGCCTCTGATTTTTGAGCTTGTATTCCTTCACTGCGCAATAGAGCACGGGCACCATCAGGCTCGCCAGGATCTCCACCGTCATGCCGCCAAAGGATGGTATGGCCATCGGGACCATGATGTCGGAGCCTTTCCCTCCAGAGGAGAAGATAGGTATCAGGGACAGAAGCGTGGTTGCGGTAGTCATCATACAAGGCCGGATACGGCGAAGAGACGCCTCCACAACCGTTGCACGAATCTCAGCCACATTTCGGACCTGCCGCCCCCTGAATGTCAATTCCAGATAGGTGGCCATGATCACTCCGTCATCCTCCGCGATACCGAAAACGGCAAGGAACCCCACCCAAACCGCGACACTCAGATTGACGGGATGGACCTGGAACATATCCCTCATGGAAACGCCGAATACGAAGAAATCCAGGAACCAGGGTTGCCCGTAGAGCCATAGCATGATGAAACCGCCTGCCCAGGCCACGGGGATCCCCGTGAAAACGAGAGCGCTGGTGACCACGGATCTGAATTCCAGGTAGAGAATCATGTAAATGAGAAAGAAGGCCAGTGGCAGAATGACCATCAACCGCTTCTGGCTCCTGAGGTGGCCTTCGTAGGTTCCAATAAAGCTATACATCATCCCCGGAGGCACCTGGAATTCTCCGTACGCGATCTTCTCTTCCAGGGTCTCCTTGGCCTGCTTGACCACCTCCACCTCTGCATGACCGGGCTTTTTGTCAAAAAGCACGTAACCGGTCAGAAAGCTGTTTTCCCCTCTGATACTCATGGGACCGCGCACATAAAGGATTTCGGCAAGCTGCATCAGGGGAATCTGTAGACCTTCGGGTGTGGGAACCAGGACCTTTCCTATGGTCTCCAGATCGTCCCTCAATTCCCGCTGGTATCGGACTCGAACGGGATAACGCTCTCTCCCTTCCACGGTCGTGCTCACGCGCGTTCCGCCGATAGCGTACTCGATAACCTCCAGAACCTTATCCAGACTGATCCCATACTGTCCGATGGTCTCGCGATTTACATGGATCTCCAGATACGGCTTGCCGATCACTCGGTCGCCGATGACAGTAGGCGGCGAAATGGAAGGGACCTCTCTGAGTATTCCCTCAATGTCCAGGCAGACCTTTTGGATGGTTTCCAGGTCCGGCCCGGTCACCCTGATTCCGATACTCGCCCGAATGCCGCTTTGGAGCATGACCATTCTGGCCGAGATTGGCTGAAGCTTGGGCGCGGAGGTTGTGCCTGGAATCTCTGCAGCACGGGTGATCGCGTTCCAGATATCGTCCGGCTTTTGTATTCCATTCCATGGTTTTCTGCCCGGGTTGAGGGCAGGGTCCAGCGGCAGACGCCATAATCTGAAGGGTTTTCCGAGAGGATCCTGAATCAGGCGGCCCTGTTCATCCCGTGCAAAGCGCCCCTGAACGAGGTAGGGCTTGTTGTCGGGTGCGGATAGAGGATTCCCATCACCATCTCTGAACAGTTCCCATTCCTTGGGAGAAAATTTGAACCTGATGGTTTTTCCTTCCCCATCCTGCAGGTACTCATGTCGATAGGTGACGAGGGTCTCAACCATGGATACCGGAGCCGGGTCCATGGCGCTCTGAACACGGCCCACCTTCCCCACGACCGCCTCGACCTCAGGGACGGCACGGATGGCTCTGTCCTGCTTCTGGACAATGTCGAGCGCCTCTCCGATGGAGGCATGGGACATGGTGCTCGGCATAAACAGAAAGGAACCCTCATCCAATGGCGGCATGAACTCCTCGCCTAGTCCGGGGAATTTCTCGACCAGGTAGTTCACGGGAGCGGAATTGCGGAGCAGTGCGGGAAGCCTGCCCAGGAGACTGTCGGCGCCCTGCCAGACCATCCACCCCACCAGGATCAGCCCTATGGGAAGAGAGAGGAAGGCCTTCTTGTGGTCCAGGCACCAGGAGAGGACGCTCTTGTATTTACGCTGATACAGGACATAAACGCTCAGCACCAATCCGATGGTGAGCACCACAAACAGCGCGTTTCTGAGAAACCCCTTATCAACGCCCAGAGGCATCCAGTCGTATGCAAGAGCCAGGGAGACGCAGAGAGCGACCACACCGCCCGCAAGGGACTTTGTCCGTCTTCTGGCGGTCTCGGAAATCCTTGGAAGGAGCAGGTTGTAACCGCCGATCAGTGCGACGATAAGACCAAGCTTCCAACTCCACAGGAAGGCCAGTGCCCCGCCCAAATAGATCATGCCTTCGAACAGGATCCATCCATGGGGCCGCCCCTTGCCCCTGGGTCTGAACAGCAGGTGGACCAGAGGCGGTATCAGGACCACTGCGGTGACCAGAGAGGCGACCAGGGCGATGGTTTTGGTGAAAGCCAGGGGTTTGAAGAGCTTTCCCTCCGCCGCCTCCATGGTCAGCACCGGAAGAAAACTGATAATGGTCGTGGCCACCGCCGAGACCACGGCCCTCCCTACTTCCTGACATGCCCGGAATACCACGTGCAGGGGATTGCCTGCCGAGTCATTCTTTTGCAGGTGGCGAATGATATTCTCCGCGATGATAATCCCCATGTCCACCATGGTGCCAATGGCTATGCCGATTCCGGACAAGGCGACGATATTGGCATCCACGCCGGATATTTTCATCAGGATGAAGCATATCAGCACCGACAGGGGCAGAAGGCCGGAGATGAGAATGGAACTCCCGAGATGCCCGAGGAGAACGAGCGTTACAATAATGGTGATCACGATCTCTTGAGAAAGCGCCTGCCTCAATGTATCGAGGCTCTCGTGGATGAGCTCGGTGCGGTCGTAGAACGGGACAATGTGAACCTGACTGGTCGTGCCGTTCGGGAGCGTTTTGGTCGACAGACCCGGTCCGGTCTCCCGGATCTTTTTTCGGACTTCCTTGATGACCTCCAACGGATTCGCCCCATACCGGACGAGCACCACCCCGCCCACGGCCTCCGCCCCTCCTTTATCCAGCGCACCCTCCCTGGCAGCCGGTCCCAGTGAAACATTCGCGACCTGCTTTACAAAAACAGGCACGGTGCCGTTCAGCCTGATAACGGCGTTCTCCAGGTCTTCCATCCCTTTGATGAACCCAATGCCTCGCACCAGGTATTCCACCTTGTTCACTTCAATGGTCTGGGCCCCTACTTCGCGGTTAGCTCCCCGGATTGCGGCCGTCACCTGGTCCAGGGTCACGCCGTTGGCCCTCATGCGGTCCGGATCCAGGTCCACCTGATACTCCTGCACAAACCCGCCTACCGAAGCCACTTCGCTCACCCCATCGACTCCGAGAAGCGCATAGCGGACATAGTAATCCTGGATCGTTCTGAGCTCGTGAAGGTCCCACCCGCCGGTAGGGTTGCCTTCCCGGTCCCTTCCCTCCAGCGTGTACCAGAAGACCTGCCCCAGTGACGTTGCATCGGGTCCGAGCGCCGGTTGCACCCCTGCCGGGAATATCACATCGGTGAGGCTGTTCAGTTTCTCGAGAACCCGGGACCTGGCCCAGTAAAAATCGATGCCATCGTTGAAGATCACGTACACCGAGGAGAACCCGAACTGGGAGAAACTGCGAATGGCTTTGACGCCGGGCATCCCCAGGAGGACCGTGGTCAACGGATAGGTGATCTGGTCTTCTATGTCTTGAGGCGAGCGGCCCTGCCACTGCGTGAAAACAATCTGCTGGCTTTCCCCGATGTCGGGTATCGCATCCATGGGAACAGGGTTCCTGAGCGGTCCCCCTATTCCCCAGTCAAATGGAGAAACCAGAATCCCCCATGCCATCAGGAACAGGGCCACCATGAAGACAGGGACCTTGTTGTTCAGGGAGAACCAAATGGCTTTGTCAATCAGTGACTTGGGTTGGATGAAAGACATAAGAGAACAAGATATTTGACAGGATAACAGGATGAACTGGATTAGAAATTGATGGGTTTCGCTTCGCTCTACCCATCCTACGCGTCTTATAAAGAGATGAGGCGAGTGTGAGCAGTGATTTGTGTTGACTGCTTACTGCTCACTGCTTACTGCTTACTTTGTCATTGCGCGCTGTCGCCGTACATGCCCGGCTTTCGGCGTGTGATGGTTTTTCGCTGCCCTGTTGACATCATCGAGCGAAAGTTCTCCACCTCCTGTTGACTCTTATCCACCACCATGTGCTGCTCTGCAGGCTTTTGCGCGGGTTCGGATGTCATCAGGTTTTTCATCCGCCTCTCCTGATAATCCTCGTGCATCAACTCCGACCCGCCGTGGTGATGGTGTGCAATGGCCGAATGGCCGCCTTCTATGTCCAGCATGCTCTTCTTCGCGAGTATCTGAACGGCGCTGTCGATCTTGAAATTCCCATTCTTCACCACCCGGTCTCCCTCCTCCAGTCCGGAGAGAACAACATAGTGAGACTCTGATTTAGGCCCCAGCGTCACCTCTCTGCCTTCGAACAGGTTCTCTTCCTCCGGGACGCGCACATACACCACAGCCCTCTTACCGGTAATAAGAGGGGCGGACGAGGGGATGACCAGGGGAAGCTTGCCATTGAGCTCATCGCCATTGTGCACCTTGCCCTCGTCGCTCAGTTGTGAATGGGCATAGGCCCTCACCAGCATACCCGCCTTGAGTTTCCCACCCATGTCCGGGCATATTGCACCCACCCGGAAGGTGCGCGTCTTCGAGTTGAAAACCGGGTCGATATAAACGACCTTGCTCGTAAAGCTCTCGCCGGGATAAGCATCGGTCTCGAAAGTGACCTCCTGGTTCCTTCTGAGCCATGGGTAATCCACCTCATAGGCATCCAACCTGGCCCAGATGTGCCGAGGATCCCCGATGGTGAAGATAGTGGCTCCCCGATTTACGTATGTTCCCTCGCTTGCATTCAGCTCGATCACCTGCCCGTAGATATACGAATAGAGCGTAGCGACACCGGTCGCCTCCCCTTTTGTCATGAGCTCATCGATATCCCTTTTCTGGAGCCCGAGGAGAGAAAATTTGTGACGGATGGCAGATATCTTCCTCAAGGCCGTCTCTTTCTCCGGGGAGCCATCCAACCGCTTTTCGATTTCTGCCAGATCCTGAATCGGCATATCTCTCGCCGCATGGGGAATCCCTGATTGGAAGGAGTAGAAGCTGGGAACGAACTTCATGGCTTCGATGAGTTCCTTCTGCGTCTCGAGAAGATCCGTGGAAGAGATATCGAAGAGGGGCTGTCCCCATCTCACGAACACCCCCGGCCGTTTCACATATATCCGGTCGATTACTCCGGGCATAAATGTGGCGACGGTGGCGATATGGGCCGGGTCATAGTCTATCTGGCCGAACAACCGAATCCGGGCTGAGACGGCCTTCCTTTCAACGGCCACTGTCTCGATTTCCGCCAGCTTCGCTGCCTCGGGGCTCAATTTGATCCTGGGCGGTCCTGATTCGTCCCCCGTTCCCCGGTAAACAGGAACGAGGTCCATTCCACAAATGGGGCATTTCCCCGGCGCTTCCATGGGTGGAATGCATACCATGGGGCAGACGTAAATCATTCCCTTCTCGCCCTTCCCATCCTCCTCTGCAGGCAGAAGGATGGCCGAACGGGCAGGCCTTGCCCCGTCCTCGCTGAGCGCAAAGCCCAGAAGGAAAGCGAAGACGGTTGCAGCCAAAGCAAGGATCACCTTCTTATGAGCTTTCAGCATTTTCATTCTTCCCTTGATCAGAAATGGGGGAGAGAGGACCGTTCTACAATTTCAGGTGTCTGAAACATCTCTTCCATCGGCGAAGCCGCGTTGCATGAAATCCCGACGAAGGAGGGATTTCATTCAAGAACAAAATCCGAAAAAATCATGGGATATGCAGCGATGACTGAGAAGAGCAGGTAACCGCCGATACAGAGGACGGTCAAACGCTTCTGAATACGCTGGAAACTCTTCCCGGACGAGCCTCCCTTGTTTCGTTCGACGACACCAACCCCCAGGCCGCTGATCCCTGACAGAAAAAGTGAGAAGTAGAGGGGGTATCCGATGTACCCGTACTCCTTCTGCAGAATACAAAAGGGACAGTGGTGCGTAGGGAGCTCATAATAGTATACAGAGATGCACGATATAACTGCCATGAACCCCAGCACCATCGATGTTGCGGCAAATATGGCGAATGGGCCGGACGCCCGGCCTGTGAACAAGAAATGAACCCCTGCCCTTATAGTCAGAGCGACCCCGACATAGAACACGACCATCGTGCCGTACGGAGGAAGCGCCGAAAGGTCGCCGCTGACTGTCTGCGCTTCCAGGCTGAAAAGAGTTCCGCAGCAGGACGTGATCACGTCGGCCTCCAGCGAAAGGAAGTAGCGGCACTGAAGAAATGTCTCCAGCAGAAGAGCCCCGGTGACATAGAGCAGCAGCTTGTACTTGGCACGTATCATGGGGTAGTCTGCCGCCTGATTGTCGGTGTAATTGACGATGGCCCAGACCCCGCAAAGGAGGAAAGTGATGATTTTGACAACGAGTGTGGAGTACCCGTAATCGTTCACGTTCAGCGAGCCGGCCGCGCACATGGCGCCTACAAAGAGATCATGCATGTGATCCGCCGTATATGCGAAGAGAAAGAGGCTTGCAAATTCAAACACAAGGAGGAACCCGAAGATGGTCGATATCAGATACGTCTTTCTTTCCAGCAGAAGTTGCCGCTCGCTGCCGCTGTCGAGATCCCAATGCCGGATGATCAGCAAGCCGTTGTATGCGGCATAGAGGGCGAATGCGCTGACCAGCAGCCCTCCGCCGATAAGTGCAATGATGGCGGGATTAAGAATCATGAGAAAGCCGGAATGATGGAATGTTGGAATAATGGAATATTGGATTCATAAGAAGGCCAGGAATGGCGGAATGGTGGAATAATGGAATATTGGGAAGAAAAGGCGCGGTCCGGACCAGGCTTCTTCTAAGGTCTTTAGACCCATCGTTCCATTCTTCCATCATTCCAATATTCCATCCTTAAACAATTTTGCCGTCGCGCATGGTGATCACCGTATCCACGACGGAGGACTGGTACACCAGCGGATCGTGACTGGCGATAAGAAATGTTTTCCCTTCTTCCTTGAGGCCGGAGATGATTTCAAGCAGCGTTTTTGACAGCTCCGAGTCGAGATGGGCAGTCGGCTCGTCTGCTATAATTACGTATGGATCATTGATAAGAGCCCTCGCAAAGGCAGTTCTCTGCTGCTCGCCCCCGGAGAGGTGCTCCACCTTCTGACCCGCCCTTGTCTCGAGATTCATCTTGCTCAGCAGCGCCATTGCCCTGTCCTTCACGCTCCTGTGCGTCTTGCCGGTCGGGTGGGCGGGAATCATCGTGTTCTCCAGGACGCTCAGCCCCTTGATCAGGTGATAATTCTGGAAAACGAACCCGAATGTGCTTCTTCTCGTTTCGGCGGCGAATCTTTCGGGGAGACTCGTCACCTCCTTCCCATCGAGCCAAATCCGTCCTGAGGTGGGTCTCGACATGCAGCCGATGATGCTCAGCAACGTCGTCTTGCCCGACCCGCTGGGCCCCACAAAAACCGCGGCAGTCCGGGCCTCGAGGCTGAGGTTGACCTCTTTCAGGGCAGTGTACTCGGTCGGCTTGCCGTCATTGTACGTCTTGCTTATTTGTTTCAGCTCAATCATCGCCAGGAACCGGAAGAATGGAATGTTGGAATGTTGGAATAATGTGTAAAACACGACATGAGGGACGGAAAACTGAAATGGTGGAATAATGAAAAGTTGGCAGAAACAGGAGAGGGAAGGTTGGCGAAATCGACCTGTGGAACAGCCGTCGAAAATTGTTGTTGATGGATCCCATCATTCCACTATTCCAACATTCCAGCATTCCATCTCAGCTTCTCATCACCGTGTCCGGGTCCATGATCGAAACTTTCCATGTGGGTATCACGGTGATGAACGTATATGGCACAACCGTGAGGAAAAACAGGATTGCGATCTGATAGAGATCCACCGTGGGTGTCAGCGTGAACTTCGGGTAAAGAACCGACCATCCCTTCAAGGCGTGTTCAAAGAAGGTGGCGGACGCAAAGAAGACATGGATGAAGGCCGTCATCGTGCCCAGGAGAAATGCGGTCAGAGAGACGGCCGTTCCCTCCCAGAACTTCATGATGAGAATATCTGAGCTTTCCCAGCCCAGAGCCTTGAGGATACCGATCTCGGACTTCTCCTCCCAGCTCAGCCCCGTGGCCTTGTCCCAGGTGAAGATGAAGAAGGCCAGGAAGGCCCCGGTCAGGAGCACGATGACATAACCGCTCCGCCAGTCAAAAACGGAGCTGTAGGTTCGGATGATTTCAGACTTCAGAATAGGCCGCGCGTCCGGCAAGGCCAGGGTTACCTTTTCCGCGATCGTCTGCGACTCCTGCCAATTCCTGATGCCGACCGTCAGATCCGTTGCATAGCCTTCAGGAACGCCGGCAACCCGCCTGAAAGCCGACTGCGACATGAGAATGAGGTCGGATGTGACCAGATCCGTGGTCTCCCGAAAGGTTTCCGCGACCTTGAGAATTCTTGGCTTCCCGTTGTGTTCCCTGAAGTAGAGCTTGTTCCCCTTCGCCGTACCCCAGGTCCTGAGGACGCCGCTCCCCACCTTGATTTCATCGTCGGAGAACGGGAACTCCTCCGGCGCCATGATGGTGTAGTTGGACCGCGATGCGGGGTGGTAATAATAGCCCCAGAGCCTTGGCTTGACCGAGACTGCTCCCCTGATTTCCCTGATCTTTTCTGAGTAAGAAACAGGAATCAGTTCATGCCTGCCGCCTATGTGCCTCTGGACGATCATTTCAGGCGAGGCCTCTAAAATACTTAAGGCTTGCTTGCGAAGCGCGTTTGTGAAGAAGACTACGGATGAAACCATGAAAACCACCAGGGTGTATACTATGAGAAGGGAAAGATTTCGCCCCTTTCGTCTCAAAAGGGATGAGAGGGTGAAATCCAGGAACGCCCGCTGCCGTTCAATCCAGTAGCTCAATGGAGTCTCCTCGTCTGTCTGCTTGCTGTTCCCCAACATTCCACTCTTCCATCATTCCATCATTCCGATGTTTCTCGTTATCCTGTTGATCCTGTAATCCTGTCTAAAGACTTTTTTCCTTCTGTTCATTTGTTTGAAAGCAGGTGCTGCGGCGGGAGCACCAGAGAACCTGATGGAAAGTGTTCCATTGCCATGGGGTGATCCTGGAAGGCGGAGTGGAGATCCGCCTGGCTCAGATGTCTCGCGTACCTCGCCCCCGTGAAGAGACAGATATCCGTCAGCTGTAATTCCCTGACTTCCCGCTTCTGCGCTTCAACAATAGTTTGATGCAACCACGCATTTTGAGAAGGATAAACCGTTAGGATCAGGAAAAGCGCTGTCCCTAAAATGAGAATGACTATGAAATAGCGATCCGATTTTCGCATCAGTCCAACTTTTCAATCACAGAGGGTGTCACTTCATTGAACCTGAGAATCCGCTTCCCTTTGTGATCCTTCAAAAATGATCTTGCATCCTTTTCGGTCGCAAAAGGAATGAGCTCCCTGCCCATGGGGCCATAGACATCGCTCCCGATGACGAACCAGGCTTCCTGGGCAGTAACAGGTTTCATTTCGTAATATTCGGTAAGATGGATTGCATCGATGTCTCCCCTGACTTTTTGAGGGTTGTACTTCTTCAGGTTGAAATAGTACTTGAAGAGATCTTTAGCCCCGTCAAAAAATGCATAGGAGCCGTCCTTAAAGACAATCTGCCCGACCCACTCCGGGTACTTGTAGACAAACATCCCGCAGACTGGACATTTGTCCTGCTTCGAAGGCTTTTCTGGCGCTGCTCCCGCTCCCCATGAAAAGTTCAGCATCAGGAGAAGAAGAAGGATCGCTAGGCACGAAATCATGTAAAGCCGGGTCTGCGTTCTCGTTTTCATGACTTACCTACCATAACTGATAGTAAGCAGTAGGCAGGGCGATGGGTTTCGCTCCGCTCTACCCATCCTACCGGTTGGCCTTTGCCGCACTTTGCGCTCTGCGCAATGCGTCTTTATTGCATGGAGGAAAACCTGGTCCTTTGGGCCAGGTCAGAGACCATCGGCTCCGCCGAAAAACGGTCCTCCTGGAGTGATGGAATAATGGAATGATGGGTTTAAAGCGAGAAAGCATCTTGCGGCAGACTCATCTCCAGGCTCTTGGTTGTTTGTTCCCCAATATTCCAGTATTCCAACATTCCATTATTCCGGTTTGTCCGCGCCATAAACTTCACCCCTCCGGGGTGCAATCAAAGCCGGCCCCTCTGGAGCCAGATGTTTACTGTCCTGCCTTGTGCATCATCCTTTTCGCTTTACGCCGCTCGCGAATCATTTTGGTGTCCTCGTACATATCTTCATATGCAGCCCTCATTGCCCCATCGAAGGTGGCCACCTTGCCGCCTTCCAGCAGAATGAATTCATCAGCGGCAGTATTGTTCTCAAATGCCCACTTGGCCCGTTTCGTCATTACACCCATTTTTTTGCCGCCCATGACCCAGACGGCTTTTTCCGCATCGATCAGCTTTCTGCTATGGTAATCCCCTACCCAAATGCTCAATGGGCTCTTGTCCAGATTCACGGCCATATCGGCTGCTGCACAATGGATGGAGCAGGTCCCGAGGATCGAACCGTCGTCGTATTCGATGAAAACCCTTGAATGGGCGAACTTCTGACGGTCCATCCCGCAGAAAGGACAAGCCGAAACCCGCTGGATGTCGTCTTTCGGGACATCGGCGCCTGCTGTTTGAAGCAGCTTCTGAAACTCGTGCTGCAGTCTGCTCTCAAATGCTTTTTTGCATTTTTCCTCACATTCGTTCTTCCCGCCGCAGTGCTCTATGCAGACATTGTATTCCTGTTCCATGCCGGACTTGATGCGCTGCCATGCCTTATGTTTGCTTTTAGGCAGGGTGGAAATGTCAGGTTCCGCCGCAAAAGTCACAATGGAGTACAACCCGATGAAAACCATGGCAGCCATTCCAACAAGTAGATTTCTTCTGATCATCTTCAAATCTCCTTTCGTTTTATATTCGAGGCCTTGTCCGACCTGATTCCTGATCCTGAGGTTACCAATTGCCTGCCTCTCGCTGCTTACTGCTTACTGCTCACTGCTGACTGCTTACTATTCCTTCGTCCGATCCCCCTCCGCTGCTCACGACTCTCACCGACCCAGGAAGCGTATCTACTCCGGCGAAGGTTTTTCTGTAGAGATTCAACCAGCTCTTCCACTCCAGCGCTCCAAACCCCTCTGCACTCAGCGTGACATCAGGCTGATCCGTGGATGTGGCAATCACCATCAGCGTACGGGCTTCAGCATCGTAGCTCAGACCCGTTATGCTGACGGTGTCCCTGGGCACTGCAGCGGTGTCCGAACCCCCTCCTGAACTGCTGACCGTCACCTCCACGGGCGGATCCGCGATGCCGTAGAAGGTGTTGCGGTAAAACTCCTTCCAACTCTTCCACTCCAGTGTGCCAAGACCCTCCGCGGTCAATGTGACATTGGGCTGATCCGAGGATGTGGCAATTACCGTCAAGGCTCTGGCTTGAGGATCATACGTAAGACCGGTTAAGCTCACAGTGTCCATGCCGGGCAATGTCACAGTGGCGGATCCGCCTCCGCTGCTCACTACCGTGACGGTCTGAGGAGGATCTGTTACCCCGGTAAATGTCTTGCGGTAAAACTCTTTCCAGCTTTTCCACTCGAGATCGCCGAACCCCTCGCCGGTCAGCGTCACATTGGGCTGCGCCGTTGAGGTTGCGATAACCATCAGGGTCTCCGCGGCCGGGTCGAAAATCGCGGCAGTGATGGTCACATGGTCGAAGTTCTGTACAGCCGCAAACGCTCCCATGGCATTCATCAGGCCGTGTCCGCTCTCGTTGTCAAGTCCGGCCGGGCCGAGATCAACCGCCGATACCTTCATAGCCGTCTCCAACTGATAGGGAGTGAGGTTCGGAAAAGCGCTGAGAAGAAGCGCCATGGCGCCCGCAGCATGGGGCGCTGAAAAGCTGGTTCCTGCATAGTACGCGTACGCGTTGGGGGCCCCCAGATAAAGGTCTGCCGTCTTGATGCCGTAGGGATAAGCAGTCCTGACACCCGGCGCCACCACATGAGGGAAAACACCCCCGTCACAGGCAGAGGGTCCCCTGGAACTGAAATTGGCGACAAGCGGCGACTCATCCGACGCTCCCACCGAAAAGCTCTCTGGGTAATTGGCAGGGCTCTGGCTGGTGTAAGGAGATGGTCCATTGTTCCCTGCAGAAAAGACCACGGCTATTCCTGCCTGCTTGAGAACTTGTAAATCGCTTCTGAAGGAGATGGAGTCAATCTCCTCGATGCAGACGTCCGGGTTTTGGCCATACCCCCATGAGTTGTTGATAATGTCCGGAGCATCGTCCGTTTCAGGGTCTCCATCAGGGTCAAGAAGCCACTGAAAGGCTGCATGGATTTCGCTTTCCAGCGCTTCCCCATCGGCATTGAAGATCTTGGCTGCAATCCATTTGGCCCCGGGCGCTACTCCGATATCGGTTCCTCCTTCGTTCCCCCCCACCAGGATGCCCATTACACCGGTTCCGTGGCCGTCGAGGTCATAAGGCAGGTTGTTAACAAGAGGATTGAATTCCGGATCGTTGGCATCGAACCAGCTATTCGAACCGCCTCTCCATCGCGTCACGAGATCGGGATGGTCCACGTCGACTCCCGTATCCACACAGGCTATGACCACCCCTTCACCGGTGTGGCCAATGCTCCAGAGGTCCGGGGCGTGGATCGCAGCCAGGTTCCATTCAGGCAGCGCATCGACCGCGACATTCACCGAAGGCGCCTGTATGGTCTGGTCCAGCCGCACAGAATTCACAGAGGGTTTTGCAGCCAGTGCACGGATAACGTGCGGGCGCACCTTCAGCGCTACGCCGTTGATCAACCACAAGGGACGCATTCCCGCTTCCCGCCGATCGGCGCGCGTTTTTCCGACAATATCTACGACGCTGCTCTTCCTTGCGCTCTCCTCGTGTCGTTGCTTGAGACTCCTGATGATCCGGGATCTCCGAACTCTCTTGTCCTTGGCCTTGAGACCTTCGATGTCAGCCTTCTCCGAAAAGGTGACGATCACCGGTATTCTTTCGTTCGGTCCGGCAGCTCGAAGCCTGTTTTCAAGGTTTGGATCAATCATCCCGGCATGGGACGAGGAAACCCCGGCGAGCACGACCAAAGCCATGAAGGTCACGATCGATCGGATGAACATGCGAAGTCCCCCACCGGACGCACGATGAACGGCGTCGTCTTGATTTGTGCTTCCGAATTCCGTCTTCCGACTTCCGCATTGGCATTCATGATCACTCCACCTTCAGGTCCTCTACCCTGCACTCATCTATGACGACCGTCACCTTCTGTCCCCTCTTGATGCTCTTTTCCGCATTGGTGAAAAGAATGAAGTACTGTTTTCCGGGTTTGGGGTCGGCAGTGTTTCCCCGCATGGCCCCCATCTTGGTCATGGTCACATTGAATATTTCGCCTGTCTCCTGATCCTTGAGAAATGCCTTTTTTTTCCTGTTGGTGACCAATTTTGCCTTCTCTGCATCCACAATGAGGTAGCGGAAATCCAGAAAATGCTCCGCCCCGGTCAGCCTGACCATCAGAGGCTTGATACCCCACCTCTTCTCCACCTCCCCGTATTTCGAACTCGACTCTTCTTCGCTTTTTTCCGAAGACAAGGTCAGTTCGGGCAAGGCGAAGCCCACGACCAGACAAAGGGCCATCAGAACGATCCAGAAGGCAAACACTTTCATCTTTTTCATTTGATTCCTCCCGAGATGATGTGAGATGTCTCACTCAGAGCAGACTGCCCCGCATTTTCGAATACAAGGGGCGCAAGACACTACAGTCTTGACCACAGAAGAACCGGCTCATCGAATCAGCGAAGAGAGCGGTCGTCGAAACCATGAGACGTGATATGGAAAGATGGGGGGATTTGGATGACGGAGGCGAGAGGTCGGGGATGGCCTGCGCCTCCGTCATCTTGTTTAGGGCGCTGTCTTTGTTTCCGAACCGCCGCCGCTGCTCACAACCGTTACGCTGGAGGGCTTGACGCCGATCCCCGTGAAGGTGTTTCGATACAGGTTCAACCAGGATTTCCACCCAAGTGCTCCATAACCTGCGGCCGTGAGCTGAACATTGGGCTGATTGGACGAAGTAGCCGTCAAGATCAGGGTCCCTCCGGAAGCCGTACTATAGGAAATGGACTGGATCGTGACCGTATCCGTCGCAGGAAGGTTGTATGTGGCCGAGCCTCCACCGCTGCTGGTTACAAAGATGCTTGCAGGTCTGTTGGTTACGCCGTTGAAGGTAGTCCGGTACAGGTTCAACCAGGATTTCCAGCCAAGCAGGCCGTAGTTCTGTGCCGTAAGCTCCACGGCGGGCTGCGTGGATGAAGTCGCCTGTATCTCCAGGGTTTGCGCGGCAGGGTTATAGACGACGTTGTTTACCGTCACTGTATCAGAGCCCGGCGCGCTGCCGACATTCAGGTATGCGAGCATACCTCCTGGATAGACTCCGGCATTGGTCAGGTTCAACCTGCCGTCCAGCACGGAAACCCTTCCGGGCTGCACCGGGTTGAGCACCGCGTCGACTGTTTTTGCCGGGATAAGTTCAACACCATAACGCTCCTGAGCATATCTCAAGGGGTGTCCGTCCTCGGCTACCACCATCATGTGATTGTTCAGGATCTGGGGTACATGGGTCTCCCCACCGGCATTGATGAATCGAATCAGGACTCGCTCGCCTGCACTGACAGGGGTAAGCCCGTTCACCGGGTTGAGACCGGTGTTCGGGTAAGCCATGCCGTTGATCAGAAAGTAAGCCGGGTCTCGGTTCACGCTGCTCGTAACCGTTCCGCCGGTTCCATAGGTCCCGACGGTGCCGGATATGGCCGCATGAATGACCGGGTCGATCTCCTGAAAGACCAGGATCAGCTCCTGGTTATACGGCACGCTTTGGTCTCCTTCGATGTTCGGGTTGTCCGCGTAGGCAACACCCAATGCAGCGTCCTTAATCACGGGAGCTGAAAGCCCCATCTGAACCTGCTTGGCAGGATCGGTTCCGCTCATGATCTGCCAGGTGCCAGGCTTGAAAGGATTGATCACTGTTCCCCACGTGTAGGTGGCCGTCCCGCCGCCCGCCGCTGCTTCGTGGCTGAAGGATCTCACCCTGGCTGTCTGGTCGGTTCTGGATCCCACGGTCCCGTTGTCCCACACAGGGCCATTGTTCACTGCGAGCTGCTGGCCCAGGATCTGCAGAGAGATCGGCTCGCTCAAGGTATTCCTGAGATTTACGATGAGTTCAGGATCTGCCGGGTCGACCCGCAGAACGGGACCCGGTATGGTTGGAGTGCATATTCCTCCGGTATCCAGGCCGAATCCCCATACCGGAACCACCTGACCGTCAGGCATGGTAAGCGACCCCTGGCCTGCGCACAGGTCGTAGGTCACAGCCGATGCCGTGCCCGCTGCCATGGTGAGCAGGAGGGCCAGGGTCAGGAATACCCCCTTGGCTATCTTCAAGATATTTCGCATCATATCCGAAACCTCCTTTCCTTACGGAAGCGGCACAGCAGGGTGCTCTATGATCACGAAGCTGACCAGGCCCCCGGGCCAGATGTCGTTGCTGGTGAGTTCCTTCTCCGTATGAGAATGCCACATGTAGAAGAATCCGCCTCCCGCATTGAGACCGGCATGCGCCGGGGGCAGATCACCCCCGCCTCCGAGGAAAGGACTCCCGCTGTAGAAGGGGCCGAATGTCAGGGAATCCTGGGGAGGAATGAGGACTGGAAATGCAATTCCATGGTCCGGGCAATACTCCCTGGTGTCCGGATCGAAATAGGTGTTTGTATCCCCGGGAATGTACTGGTCGCAGATGTTGCCGGCAATATTCGGCCGCGGATAAGTCAGACCGGGATCGTGTCCATAGATGTCCCAGCTCAACTCCTCACCGGTCCAGGTCCAGATCAAATCCGTGGTTTTTCCGGGCAGAAACCTGCGCGTGTTAGCCTTCCAGGCCAGGTCCGGTCCGGCCCCCGGCGCGGTGCTGAGAAGCCTGCCGTCTTCAGCGATGACGTCGAAGTTGTTGCCGTGGTAGTGCATGGGGTGGGAATCGATGCCTGCGCCGATGCACCTCAGCAGGAGCTTCTCGCCCGGGTGGATCCTCGGTATGCAATTATACGGCTGAGTCGGAAGCCACGGCAGGAAATTGTCCGCCATCACGTCCGGCCAGTTTCGGCCGTTGATGAACCAGTTCGTAGGGAAGTAGGTAGTCATGTCCACTGGCTGACCGAGAGCAACCGCTCTATGGATCAATGGGTCCATCTCGGTAACGAGATACAAAACCTCGCGGTCAAAGGCCGAATCCGGATGGTTGTACGCGATCTTGTTGCTCACCGCGTCATACCCGGTGGGTCTTACAATGATCGCCCCTACAAGGCCCATCTCAACCTGCAGGGCATGGGTTCCGCTCCGGTAGAGATAGGTGCCGGGCTGATCCGCCGTGAAGCTGTAAGTGACCGTACCCCCATTTGCTGCGGCCTCCTGTGTGAGAACACCCATGGTTCCTCCCGCGGCACTGACCTTCTGGCCTGGAAAAACGATGGAAGTCGGCACGTGCAGCCGGTTTGTCAAATTTATGACCACGCCATCCCCTTGATTGACGATCAGGGTGGGGCCGGGATACTGCATGCGGCTTCCTCCGTTGCTGTATCCCCACATAAGAAAGCTGTCCCCGTCAGAGGTTACTATTGTGTCTGCCTTTGCCTCCAGATTGAAAACTGGCCCCGTTATCCCCACGATGTCGGCTCTCGCCGGGACAGCCCATGCCAACACTATGAAGGCCAGGAGAAGCAGGATCCATCTATTCCTCATGATTCTCAATCTCTTCATTTTTATCCTCCTTGTCCCCCGGACGTTATGGCGCAGCCGCGGAAATGACGATTTCTGTCATGATGCCTCCTCTGTCCTGGGGCCCGTTCGAGAGCGCAGCGAAGTCGGTGGCATAGAGAAAATAGGTTCCAGGCGGAACGGTCAAGGTATCCAGCATCACATCAAAAGCCTGCCCGCCGGCCACTTCCAGCACGCTCACATCCATGGACGTATCCTTTCCGTCAGGTCCTTTGAGTTGGGCGGCGTCTCGGCCCACAACCTTCATGGGCACGCCCGTGGTCGTGGTGATTGCGTACTGATGGGTAGTGGAAACGTTGGAGACCCGCAGCAGGATTTTTTGCCCCTGGACCGCCTCGATGAGGGACGGCATCGGCTGGGCGGCAAAGTTCTCCCCGGCCCCGAAGGCCACCGCGTTGTTCAAGATGGGATCGGGATTCACTGTGTCCGGATATCCCCGGCCGTTGATCATGTGATAGTTGTCGTACATGGCCGCGAAAGGGAGAGGCTGGACATTGATATGGGCATCATGAAAATTACTGTCAAAGGCGGTGAGCTGTAGAGGATAATCCTTGTCATAGCCCGTCGATCCATCCCCGTCGTTATAGGCGAACTGGGTGAAAGCTCTCCCGGTGCCGTCCTGGATGACGTACGGGATGCCGTTCTGCCTCGGGCGGATCCACGCGTTTCCGATCATGCCCATCTGCATGTGTTCGGAAGCCTCCACGTGACAGTGGTAGAAATAGGTTCCGGGGACTGCCGCCTTGTAGTAATACGTGAGACTCGAACCCATATTCGGCGTGGGAGAAGGCTCGGGCAGCCCGTCGAAGATAGGGGCCGCATTTGGAAACCCATGGTAGTGAACCGAGTGGGGATCGAACAGATCGGGCCGCATCACCATCCCGACATTGCTGAGGGTGAGGTAAAGCTCCTGGTCCTGATCGAGAACGATCGTGGGCGCAGGGTTCAGTGCCCTCAGGGTAAAATCAGAGACCACCTGGGTTGGCGGAACAACGGTCGGGGGTGTGGTGGGCCCCACCAGTCCGAAGCTGAACATGTACTGATCATAGCCGTCCGCCATTTTTGCAAACCCATCGCCACCGGTGATATGCATGCACTTGACGTTGGGGTCGAATACAGGGTTGGGTGTACCCTCCCCCGGGAAGCCCGGCGGGATCATCTGATCGGGAACCAGATCGCCGTCAATGTCCCCGGGACACTGGACCTGGATGTTTGCTCCGGCCGGCGCCGTGCTGAAAACGAGGAACAGCAGCGCTATGAGCCAGAGGCGGTGTTTCAGGTATCTGCTTATCATTGCGAATCCCTCCTTATCATAACTTTTTCGTGTTCCTGCCGGCCCCGGACGGAGCCGGCAGGGTGGTTTGAAGGATTGCTCACGGGACAGCCACGTTGGCTGAGCCCCCGCCGCTGCTGATCACTATGACATTCGCCGGTTTACCGCCTATGCCTGTGAAAGTGGTCCTGTAGAAATTCAACCAGGACTTCCAGCCGAGTGTTCCGTACCCTGCTGCACTGAGCGATACGGCCGGCTGTTCCGAAGAGGTGGCGACCACGGTCAGGGTTCCTCCCGATGCCGCACTGTAGGTGAGGCTCTGTATGGTCACCGTGTCGACCACAGGCAAGATGTATGTCTCCGAGCCTCCGCCGGTGCTGGTGACCGTGACACTTGCCGGCCGCGCAGTAACGCCCGTAAAGGTGGTCCGATACAGATTGAGCCACGGCTTCCAGCCGAGAGTCCCGTAACCGACCGCCGTGAGCTGCACATCGGGCTGCGCCGATGAAGTAGCCACTACCTCCAGGGTGGAGGCCGCAGGGTTGTAAGTCACGCTCGTGATCGTCACCGTTTCTGTGACAGGCATGTTAAAGGTGGCTGTTCCGCCGCCGGTGCTGGTGACCGTGACACTTGCCGGCCGCGCAGTAACGCCCGTAAAGGTGGTCCGATACAGATTCAGCCACGGCTTCCAGCCGAGAGTCCCATACCCCACCGCCGTGAGTTGCACGCCGGGCTGGTCCGATGAAGTTGCCACTATTTCCAGGGTGTCGGCGGTCGCATTATACGTCGCACTCACAATCGTCACCGCATCGGCAGCCACACCGCCGGCTACCTCGTCCGCCCCGATATCCGGATTGTTCAGGTCTCGGGGCTCTCCGTCGTAGTCCGCCTCGAGCGCCGTGATTCCGAGGAGACTGATATCGGCTCCTGCGTTCATGGCGGGAGACGGAGAGTTAAGGTGATAATTGCTCACGCCCAGATCGAGAGGCGTGAAGCGGACATTGATATTGTTCCCGTTTTCGTCGATGATCGTGGCGGTTTGAAGGACATTTACATACTCGGAAACGAATGAGGGATTAGCTGCAATGTTCGTCCCGCTGTATGTGTATCCTCCTGACGGGTCGGACAGGCTCGAGAGGATGCTGTTTTGCGGATCGAGAAAGAGCCCTGTGCTTCCCGCTCCAGTCACACCAAGATCCCAGTACGGACTTGTCTGGTTGGGGGCGAGCGCCCCGACCAGACCGCCGGTTGAGGGATCGACTGCCGTGGCGTCAAAGAACCACGAGTTGTTGTGCCAGATGATGTTGTTGCGGAGATTCGGGTTCGCGAAGGTCACCTCCGGCGCCCCCGAGCACTCCACCGGGTTCGGGTTTAAGGGATCTTCGAGGGGATGGCCCTCGATGCAGTATTCCAGGACCTTCCCTGCGGTAAGGTTCAACGGTTGTGCCGCTGCAAGCTCCCACAGGTGTTGTAGAATAGCCGAGTGTGGAGAGCTGACCACACCTGCCGGTAAAGGCTCTGAACTGAGAGAGCCCGCCGGGAAGGCAAGTGCGCCTGTGGAGGTGCTGTCGTTGTTTGCAACGGTGTTGTTTACAATGAATGCTCTCGAGACATCCTGCAGGGATATTCCGCCTCCTCCGAGAGCGGCCACATTGTCCACAATGATGTTGTTCACAATGGTCAGCGTGAACAAAGGCCAGGGGCTGGGGCAATCGACGGAAGCGGTGCAGATCGCATCCGCGCCGTTGATGGCTCTTACATCGGCTCCGCTCATGGCATTGGCACGAATGCCGCCGCCTTTCCCGGAACCGGTCATGTTCCCCTGGATCAGGTTGCCGTCTATGGTCACACTGCCCGACCCGGTCCCTCCGGCAATGTCGCCGCCGATGTAAATGCCGCCGCCGTCGCCGGCCCGCTGCAGGATCGCGCCGAAGAAATTCTCGTTGAAGATAATCCTGTTCCAACGGATCACCCCATCATTGCTCTGCCCGATGTGGGCCATGCCGCCGCCGTGGTAACGGGAGAAGTTGCCCGTGATCAGGTTGCTTTCCACGAGATACCTGTGGGAATCCTCGCCGATCCCTATCCCGCCGGCGCCCTGGAAGCCGCTGTTCTTATGGATTTTGTTGTTGACGATGATCACGTCGGTGTTTTGAATGCCTGACGTGGGGGAGCGGAAATCGGGCTCGTCGAACATCTGGAATCCAAGGTCCGGGACCCCGATGGAAATGCCGCCTGCATAGTTGCCCTGGTTATTGGTGATCTCGTTGTTGCTGATCTGGAGGCCGCGGGTCCGGGTGACCGCATAGACGCCGCCTCCGCCTATGGAGCCGGACAGAGTGAAACCGTCTATAAGAGCCTGGCCCGGTATGGCCTGACCGGCAACAGGATTATCGATGTCGGTATAGTTGTCCGCGGTTCCGAACCGGAAGCCCGGGTTGAACACATTGGCCATTGGGTCGGCCAGTGGGTCGAGCCCGAGGTCCATGATCGTCCCGTTGGGAAAATACTGCTCCCCGAAGACGATGATGCAGGGCGCTTCGTTCTCGGAGAAGATGTTCTTGAGCGCAAAACTCTCGAGCGCCTGCCCGTTGAACCCGCCCTGCCCCACAGGAGGCTCGATGCGCGCATGCCATGCATCCAGCCTCTCGACAGGAGTCGGGTTCCCGTTGATGAAGGTGGAACCGGCCCCTGCCCCCTGGAGGCGTACAGGTTTATACATGATCACGTTTTCAGTGTAGGTCCCCGGGGCCACCAGGATGATGGGTCCAAGGGCATCGGCCGCGTAAGGAGCGGCGTCGATGGCAGCCTGGATGGTCGGATACTGGCTGGGAACCCGCAGGATGGTCGTCGCGGGGCCCACAATGTGCAAGGTCACGCCTAATTCTGTCGCAATGCTGTTGTCGCCGCGCACTACCCTTAACTCCCCGGTAGAAGTCCCGGACGGTATGGTCACCGTGATCTGCTCGTTTGACCAGTTCGTGACGGCAAGCGACACGCCGTTTAAGGTCACCGTTCCCTGAGCCGCGCCGCAGCCGTAATCCCTCGTGATCATCTGAGGTGCCGGAGTTTGAGAGGTCGGATCGTAGTCCGGGTTAAGAATCTCCGTGTTCCCAAGGCAAGTGATAGTCACCGTGGCGGGAAGATTGCTTGTGGTGACCACCGGGCCTGTCCCGGCCCCGGAACCCGTGGCAAAAACCTCGCCTATTACCGGTCCGCCGTCAACCTGGTTGGTGTCCAGCCGCGTTTCGGCCGTGGTGAAGGCCGCAACCGGGACCAGCGGCGTATCGGTATACGTTGTCGCACCGGGCTGGTAGTTAAATGTCCATGGAGTGACACTGTAATCAGGGTTGTACCAGGGATCGATGGTCCCGTCCTGCATGATCGGGTCGTTCAGCACCATGGTGATCATGTTGGGTGCAACGCCCGATGGAGAGGGGACATTGATGCTGTAGGTGGAAGGGATCAAGGCATTGTAGTGGCCGAATTCATCGGCGTATACCCGGACCAGCTCCCTGCCCGCCCAGTCCCTGAATGAAATGGGGATCCAGGGGGCGCCGAGTTTCTCACCATATATCGGGCTTGCCTGGTTGAATTCCGCGCCAAGATCGTTGTTTGCAAACCCGACCACGCGCGCCGCCTTCGGCACCTCGGTGAACATGAAAAAATCCGCAGCCGAGTTGCTCGCGTCGAGCACGGTGACCTGTTTGCGGTCGCAATGGTTCAGGGTCTGCCCTGCCAGATTCGCCGCTACACCTGGAAACAGAGTGAGTTCGTCGGGAACCACGTATGGATCGCCCACGCATACGGGGGGCAGTTTCATAGTGCTCGGGATGAAGGTCTCCCCGAAATCGACGTTTTTGTCGTTGGATCTCACTACCTGCACATAGGGCGGTGCAGCCGCCTCCACGATGTAGTTTCCGTTGGGAAGATTCGGCCCGAACGCGTAACCGCCGTCAAAGATGCCCGGGCGGACCTGGTTCCACGTCCCATAGGTGTCGGCGCACTCCGGAATAGGAGTGCCGTAGATTACCGGCAGGTCCTGAATGCACCCGCTGGGTTTGCTGTCGTCCCAGCTGTCCGTGGTAGTGAATTCCAGCGCATCTCCAAGGTCGAACAGGCCGTTGCCGTTCCGGTCAATGTCTCCAATACCCATGGCTCCGCCTGCCGACCAATCGAATGGATAGTTGTCCACATCGGCGAGGGTCACCTGCCCGTCGCCGTTCAGATCGTCGATTACCCCGTCCGATACATCGAAAACGGTATCGCCGTTCCGATCTACGTCCTCGGGACCGGGAAAGTTTCCGTACGGCGGATTGTCGAAATCCCCATCCGCATAGAGGGTCACCTGCACCCTGGGAATGCCGGGCTGCCATGGCTCCCCTGCGTTATACCTGGGATCGTCCTCGGCACGCGTGGTATCGTAAAAGACGATGCCCGAGATGCCCCCGTTCTCCCCTGGAGCGTAGTTCACCTTGCCCCAGTCGATCAGGTTTGTCTGATTGAGAAAGAGGTGCACGGCTTCGGTAAGGACCGGGCCGGTTTCTGTCCGATAGCCGACGGTCCCGTTCTCGTTGAATGGGTCCAACGGACTTTGAGGCTGCAGGCTTTTGTTGCCGTTGGAGGGCCACACAGGGGCGTTAAGATCGGGAATCGCCCCGCCGTAGTCCACAGCGGTCGTCATCCCGGTCGCCTTGAACCGGGCGAAATCCACCTCGGCCACCAGCCATTTGAAGAAAGGAAACACTTCCTTCAGGCCATATTTGCCGTCTGAGCCGCTGGTTGTCGCCTGATAGACTGATCCGTCCCGAAAACGAAGATTCACCGCCTGCTGGGAAATGCCCGCTTCACCGGGGTCCTGGATTCCGTTTTCATTGGTATCGTAGAAGACAGACCCCTCCAGGGTACCGAACCAGCGCATGGTCAGGAGATCGCCAACGTCCACTGCGTCGCCGGTTCCATTCGCCCCCGGGGGAACGGTAACGGTATGGGTGCCGAAAAGAGAATCGAGCGGAGTATCCCAGGTGACGATCTGGTAATCTCCGGGAGGTACGCCTTCGATGGTGAATGTCCCGTCCGGGTTGCAGGGTGCAGCATAAAGACCTGCAGTGGGTTTCAGCGCATCGATGACTTCAGCCGGCGGTTCCTCCAGAGGCACCAGTTCGACCTCCGCAATGAGCAGGGCGTCATTAAGGCCCACCCAGCACTGATCGACAGTCGGCCCGTGATGACGACCCTGGTTGTCCGGTGGCCTGTCGAAATGGTTGTAGCGGACAGTGCCTGTAATCGTCCCTGTTCCGGCTGGGTTACCGGCGCCGTTCAGGACATTCATTTGGAGGTGCTTGACGACCTGTCCCTCAATGGTGGAGGGGGTCAAGGGGCTCACCTTCACGAATCCGAAAAAGGCGTGCCACACCCCTGTGCCGAATCCCTCGACAAAGAGCATGGGCTCATTGGCCTTTACCCAGGCATCGACGGTGGGGGTCCCTTCGATCGTGGAGGTCAGGACGAACTCGACCGGGTTTCCTGAATCGTCGACAGCGGGGGGAATCACCCTGATTCCGATCTTGCCGGGCGCCAGGTTCTTGATCAGAGCCTCGCCGACTCTGAGATTGAAGGGATTGTTCCCCGCATCGATGTCTGCCTGGGAAAGAGTCTTGATGATGCCGTTTCCAAGCTGGTCAACAATGGGGTTGCCGTCTGCGTCCAGGACCGGCTGCCCATCTGCTTCGGTCTGATAGGTGGTGCCGAGCATGTTGCCGAAGGCGTCATAGAGCATCTGGCCGCCCGAGAAATCGGCGAGAACAACGCCGCAGTTGCCGAGCCCGTCTTCCCGTTCGTCAATCGCATTGTTAATAGGGTTGTGGTCCACGAACGCCCTGAGGTAGATCTGGGCCGTGGGGACCGGCAGCTTGTTCACGGTAACCGTTACCGTATCCTGCCCCAGCGCTACGGCGGTTCCGCTGATAGTGTGTGCAGGTCCGTCGGGGAGCACCGTAACAAAATAGCGCTTGTCGTTCGGAACGTCTATGATTGCCCCCGATGACGCACCGCTGCCGCTGGCAACTACCGGTGCATAGCTGTTATGAATGCTCATGCTGATGCTGTTGGTGACTTGAGCCCCAGGAGTGGTGAGGACGGTGTTATCCTCCTCTACCATCCAGCGGAAACCGGCTATCGGAATGCCGTCCCCGTCCACTACATTCAAGGTGAAAGCATGAGCATTCGAACTCATCGCAGCCCCCAGTACCAGGAGTACCAGGAATGGGATGAGGAAATGCCCTCTGAATATCTTTGGACCTATTCGCTCACGCATCACTTCTCCCTCCTTCTCGCCAAGAATACATGTCCTCCATTGCCAAAGCCCTTGCCCCTCATCCCCGTCAACTGCATTCATTGCCTCCTTTCAAGATTGTGTTGCGGACGGAATGACTCACCTCCGGGTGCGCATTCCTATCCCACCACTCTGATTCTGGGATAGACCCGCTGCGCAGTGTGTGCAATCGAGAGGAGGTCGTATTTTAGGGCTTCGGTCCGGATAATTTGGTGACGTGAAAAAATGATGCATGGAGAGGGAAACCGTGACATCGTGACACGGAAAAGCATAGCGCAGACGGTAAAGCAGAAGTTGAGAAGTTAAGAAGTTGAGAAGTTGAGAAGGAAGACCTCAGAGGGTGAGCCACAGGCCTCAAGAGATTTCCGGAGTGGATACTCTTTCCCGCTAAAGCATGCTGGGGACAGTTGGCCGATGCTCTCCCGAATTTGAAAGCTTCTAACCTTCTGAACTTCTCAACTTCTAATCTTCCGCCATGCTCCTCAGAGGGAGGTATACTTTTCCCGGATGGCGTACTTGATCAGCCCGGCCATGCTGAAGATCCCAAGCTTTTCCATGATGCGCCGGCGATAGGTTTCGACCGTGTTGATGCTCAAATTCAATCGTTCGGCGATCTCCCGGGTACCCGTTCCCTCCCCGATGAGCTTGAGAACCTCACATTGCCGCTTTGACAGTCCCCCATGCTTTGCGGGAGCCGTGCTCAGGTTCAGGTAGCCCTGAATCACCGTCTTGGTGATCCCCGGCGTGAGGTAGCTCTGACCCTGAAGCACGGCGAGCACTGCCGTGGTGAGTTCCTCAAAAGAGGAGTCTTTTGCCAGGTATCCCGAGGCTCCGGCCTTGAGTATATTTTCCACGGGTTCCTCGTCCGTTTGCATGGAAATGACGATGACCTTGATACGCTCGCAACGCGCCAGGATCTCGTGAATGGTATCTATGCTTCCGGGGCATTTCAGGGAGACTCCCAGCACCACCACGTCGGGTTCGAGGTCCAAGGCCATCTGAATCGCTTCCCTGCCGGTGGAGGCTTCTCCGATAACCTTCATTTCGGGTTGCACCCCGAAGAGGTTCCGAAGGCCCTCGCGGATCATGGCATGATCGTCTGCAACGACGATCCTGATTCTCCTCGGCAAGCCTTCCTTTGGCGAGATGGTCATAGTTTTTGATTGCAGCACGTCAAACCCCCTATTCACAATGTTTGAATCCATTACCTTCCCGCCCCCACCGCAAGGGGCACCATCCAGGAGACCTCGTCCAGATAATTGACTTCCCTTCTGGTGCCGTCCCATCGGATATCGGGGGTAAGCGCGTGGGCTCTTGCCTCGACTCTCGATCTGTACCTGAGCAGGTCCCTCAAAGCGATTTCAATCTCGGCCTCTATGTCGTGCGTCGGTTCATACCCCAGATCGAGAAGGATCTGATGCTCCGGGTTGTAGTAATGCTCCTCCATCTCGAAGCGCGGGTTTTCCACATGCCTCACGACCACATTCAATCCGAGCCGCGCTCCCACTCTCTGCACCTTGAAAGCCAGTTCCGTCAGGTTGTAGACCTCTTCAAACTGGTTCACGACCCTGTACTCACCCAGTGGGGGCGGGTTCTCGGTGATCAGCCCCAGGCACTGCATGGAATCCCGGAGGGGCAGAAAACCTCGAAGTTGATTCCCCTTGCCATACGGCGTCAGAGGCATTCCTACTGCGGCCTGTGCGCAGTAGCGATTGATGGCAGTGCCGAAACACTGATCGAAATCGAACCTGCTGAGCAGCCTTTCGTCTTCCCCCATCTCTCTGATCCGGGTGCCGAACACCACCCCCTGCATGATATCCGTGGACCTGAGCCCCCAGATGCGGCAGGCCATCATGATATTGTTGCTGTCATGCACCTTGGTCTGGTGGTACCAGCTCCCCGCCTGCCTGGGAAAGGGGAGCCGATCCTTCCTTCCCCGGTACTCGATTTCGAAGAAACCTTCGGGAATATCGATTTGCGGAGTGCCGTATTCCCCCATTGTCCCGAGTTTCACCAGATGCGCTTCAGGGCAGGCATCGCGCATCGCATGAAGAATATTGAGAGTCCCCAGCAGATTGTTCGTGTGGGTGAAGTTCGCGTGGTGCACATCCACCATGCTGTAGGGCGCTGAAGGCATCTCTGCCAGGTGAATTACGGCATCGGGCTGGAAGCTCCTGAAGAAGTTCAAGACAAAGTTGTAGTCGGTCATGTCGCCGCGAACGTACTTGAGGTTGGCGCCGAAGTTCTCCCTGAATGCCTGAAGCCGTTCCGTCATTCTGCAGATGGGGGTTGCCGATTGGGAGCCCATCTCCGCCACCCAGTTCCTTCTGAAGTAGCTGTCCGTTCCTCCCACTTCATGACCCCGCTGGGTCATATAAAGCGCCAGAGACCAACCAAGATAACCGTCCATACCAGCAATGAATACTCGCATCCTTATTCCTCCCGTCTTTAGATTTTGGAAAGTAAGAAGTAAGCGGTAGGCAGTAAGCAGTAAGCAGAAAACCAAAGGAGCAGAACTCAGCAGTTGCACTCAAGCCGGCAATGCAGGTAATCGCCTTCAAATCCCCCTTTCTACGTATTTCCCCGCCGTAACGTCCGGCCATAAAAGTTCCCGCTAAACGGAAACGGGATTTGCGCTGCGCTCGATAACGGTAAAGCAGAACCTGGGCCGAATGCAGAAAAGAAATCAGTAGCGGAGTTCATTTGAAACTTCAGAGGGAACGGCTGAACTGTCAGGGGGAATTCTGTACAGGCTCGATTGAAGATTTGAATCAACGCGGTTTTAACGCTTATCGGAGCGCAGCGGAAATCCCGCCGACGCATCTTGACGTTTTTTACTGCTTACTGTTTACTGTTTACTGCTCACTTTCTTCACTGCCCTTCCCCTGCAAGCACCGTCTTTATGGTTTTCACAAGGATGATGACATCCAACAGGAAAGAGTATTCCTGGATATAGAAAAGATCGAATTCCAGTTTTCTCAATTGTCCTTCCATGTTGCTTCCATAATCCCCCTTCACCTGCGCCCATCCGGTGATTCCCGGCTTGACGGAAAATCGAAGGGAATAGTATGGAAATTCCTTTGCGAGCTTTTTCGCAAAAAACTGCCGAATCGGTCTTGGTCCAACAACGCTCATATCCCCTTTCAGGACATTGAAGAACTGTGGGAGTTCATCCAGCCTGGTCTTCCTCAGAATTCGTCCCACACGGGTTACCCTCGGATCGTTTTTCTTTGCCCAGACTGGACCTGAGGAAGCTTCCGCACCGGCAATCATGGTCCTGAATTTATAAAGCCGGAAAAGGTTGCCTTTAAAGCCAAGACGCTCATGGATGTAAAAGACAGGCCCCCTGGAGGTCAGTTTTACGGCCGCCGCGATGATCGCCATCAGGGGAAAAGATCCTATGATCGAGAAAGCAGAAAAGACGATGTCGAAGGCGCGCTTCAGAGCCCGATGGAGCGGCGCCTTGATGGGAAGAGGTCCTGATGGATTGATCAGCCACTCCGGTCTCATGTGCTTTACCGGAACCCTGCCGGTGCTCTGTATATAGAAGTTCAGGCTGTTGACCACCGGCACCCCTTCAAACCTGCTGGCGACCAATTCCATGGTCTGGCTCCGGGACAGATTGGCTGTAAAGGGGTAGACGACCAGGTGACAGCGGGACCCGTTTTTCAACCGCCCGATATGTCTCTGGAGCTCTTCCAGGGAAACCTTTGAGAATCGGAAGTGTTGACTGCGGCCGTTCGACGAGAGGTAGTCCAAGGCCTCTGAAGAGAGGACGTCCTTTTCTCCTGCAATCAGAATGTTTCGGGTGTTCACGGTTACCTCTCAGCGTTCGCGAATGCTTTAGGATTCATGTCCGCCTTCTTCCCGATCATCGGGAAGAAGATTCTCTCGTAAAATTGCAGTTTGCTCTGGATCATTGTGCTTTCCCGGTATTCTTCGGAGAGGAACCTCCTCGCCCTTTTACCCATGAGCCCTGAAAGCGAGGGATGTTTCGCCAGAAAACACAGTCGGTCGGCTGCCGCAGGAATATCTCCCTGGTCCAGGATAAACCCTGTTGCTCCATTTCCAACGACCTCGGCCGCACCGGAGACCGCGTAGGTTACCACCGGCTTGGCGGTCAGGGCGCACTCCACGAGGATATTCGGCAATCCTTCATAGAGGGACGTATGCAATACGGCGTCAGAAGCAGCCATGATCTTCAGCGCGTCCTCGCGGTGGCCGGTGAAGGTCACGTGATTGTCCATTTCCAGTCTGCACGCCAGCTCCGTCAGCGACTTCATGTGGCTTTTTTCCTGATCCAGGAGCGCTTCACCTACCAGCGCAAGGTGCGCCATCACTCCTTTTTGCCTCATCTCTCGCACCACCTTGATGGCATGGTCCTGCTGCTTGGAAGGAACGACGCGCCCCACGTTGACCACGAGCACATCGTCCCCGTTCCGCAGGATAGACCTCCTTAGTGCGAGCAGCGCCTCTTTCCTTGTCTTCAGGACGGCATCGATCTCTTCGTCCGGCCTTCCGGTGCGGATGACAACGGAATTGTTCCGGCGGCAAACACCGCTCCGTATGTATTCGTCGCGCAACTCATCGCCAACAAAGACGAAGAAGTCCGTGATCCTCCCTGTCATCCTTTCGAGCAGGAGGTAGGGTAGCCGCTTGAAGAGAGGCAATGTTCTCGGGAAGGTCGGGCCATGAATGGTGTGGAGAATGAACGGCGTGTGATTGAGATGGGCGGCCCATCTGCCCAGTATGCCGGCCTTTGCAAGATGAGTGTGCACTGCATGAGGTCTGAGTCTGCGGAGCAGCTCTCTAAGGGAGAGGAAGGCCTTCAGATCATCGGCCGGGTTGATATACTTGACCAGTGATCTGATCTGATGGACATGAATCCCTTCCAGATCCCACTCGGCGGCAGGCTCAAAATCGCGCCCGACGATGAGGATCAGACCATACCCGTGATCTCTCAATGCTCTGAGAAGCCTGTAGAGCCGCCGCGCTGAACCGGCCTTTGCTTTGAAGGTTGTGGCGATATGGGCGATTACAGGCAATCCCTGGCGAGAAGGAAAATCGACAGACGCAAGCATGTCGCTTGCAGGTTGCTGAATGGAGCTCATCTGCATGCAGTCTCCCCCTCCCCTAACCCCTCCCGCCAAGGGGAGGGGAAACGATGGGGAAGGCCAGCTGGAGTGGCCGGGCACACTATTTTTAATAAGCGTTTGCGACGGGATACGTGTTGATGTTTGGTTCATTTCGTTTGCTGAGCTATGGGTGAGCCGTTCCTGAAGAAGAGATGGGAACTCCGTCCATGACCCGGGAGTTTGGGCCCTTGAGCTTGGCTGCTTCCTGATTACCGCAACCGCTGAGCTCGATCGAGGAGAAAACGTTGCGGTCCGATCCTTCCTCCTCCACTACGCAGGGCTGCGAAGGGGTTGTCTGGGTCAAGGTCAATTCATTGAGAAGGTTATTCCGACTTCTTCGGATGTGGAGAACGGGATAAGCTATCTGAGGGGTTCGTTCGATCGTTCCGACTGAAAATGTCGAGTCTTCCACTCTGTCAAGAAACGCCCCCCTGCCTGTGATCTTCCTCGAGATGTTCCGGCTCCATTTCATCCGTCTGACGTTGGAAAACGACATTCCATTTGATCCGGAACCGTGACCGGTGTTCCCGGTGACTTCAATATCGCTCACCCAATGGCCGTCCGCTGCACTCACGGAGAGAAGATTCCACCCCGCATCATAGACCCTGTTGTTGGCGATAATCAGATCATGAAGTTCCCCGGTCAGACCGTCACCTTTGTCCTGATGACAGTAGAGACCCACCTTTACGGGATTTCTGCATACGTTGTCTGCGCAGATGCCCGTTGTATCGGACCCTTTGGACGAGCAACGGATGTTTATCCCGTGTTCCCCACCATCTGTGGTGTTGTGATGGACATTGAAGTTTACCGAATTCTTCATCTGGATCGCAGAGGCGCATTTCCGTCGCTCCCTGCATCCGGTTACTTTGCAGCCTGTCACCTCCAGATTGTGAGTTCCAACCGCTATGATGCCAAAGGCGCGGCTCTCCCCCACTTCGCAGTCAACGATTTTGCAGTCCCACGAGGTGTTCACCCCGTTCCCGCCTATAAAGATGCCGTCGGCGCCATTGTTCCATGTCCGGCACCCTTCCAGGATCAATCGATCTGAGTACATTGCCAGGATTCCATGGTGGGTTTTCCCCATGCCGTCCATCAAGAAATTCTTCACGGAAATATCCGCTATGCGGTTGCCGGCGTCTTTCCCGTGGATGTAGAGACCGTTCCTGCCATGGACGGTGAAAGCCACTCCAGGCCCGAATTCGATATCCACATTCCCCACCGTCAGCTCAAGCGTTGCAGCGGTGTGATAGTTGCCCTTCCTGTTGAGCGTGACTTTGCAGCCGCCGGGACCTGGAATGGAATTCATCCCCTTTTTAAAGGCTTCCCCGTTCTCCTCTGCGCTCTTCGACGGTTCGACTCCGAACCATTCCAGTCTGATAATCGGGTTACGATTTATTTGGACAGGACCTGTCCCATGGAAGATCCGGCCCTCTCCGGCTTCAAGCGGCCCATTAAAGATGAGAGTGTTCGGGCCGTGATCGATGAATCCATTTTTCAGCACCACTACCTTCAGAGTGTCCGGTACGAACACATTTCGGTCAGACATACAAGGGCGATCGACCTGAAGCACCGTCGGAGCTCCGCCAATTTCGGACACGGCCGAATTGAAATCGTTCCCATACTCCCCGATGCCTGTAATTTCGACTCCACTCCCGTTCCCGGCCCAAAGCAAAGGGAGAAGTATCGCCACTATCCAAATTTCAAGAATTCTCTTTTTCAGCATTCGGATCATTAACCGTTGTACTCAGCGCGGATCACATAGTATGGAGAAACGCATAAACCCCTTTTCCGCAGAACCCTGATGAGGAAATTCAGGACTTTCCCGATCGCCCTGATGTGAAACGGCTTCATGTGGTGCCAATACCCGCTGAGCGTTGCAACGGAAAAGCCTTCGTCGCGCAGGGTATTCTCAAGAAAGGCGGTGTCCATCAGATGCTCTGCCCAACTCCCCGTATATGGGTCGCAGGTGTTGGTGGGGTGATCCGGTCGGTAGGTAATGGTTCCATTTTGAAGGTATTCATCGACCGATCTTTCGATATCATCCCTGCGCAGTCCTCTGGTGATCCGTGCCAGCCTTTCGACTTCTTCCGGTGCAAGGCTCGGCCTGTACTCCGCGATGATTTCCCTCCTGGCATGGAGATAGCCCCTGAGGGTATCCACTTGCTTCCACCCCCTGGTGAGCGACCGGTCTTTGTATTCGTACGAGAGATGCCTCTTTCTGAATCGCCACGCGAGCAGGGGATTCTTGCCGTTTGCCCCGGAGGCGTGAACCACACTGATGGCACGATTCGAAAGAACCGCCATTTTCCCAAGATACCCCCGGATATCATAGACGTGTTCGATCACGTCATTGGAGACAAAGGCATCGACCGAAAGGGAGTGCTCGTTCAAGTAAGCGATCAAGGTATCGATGTCACCGCAGACGTACTCTTTCACGCCGACGCCAAGGGCGCCGGAAAGCCTCGCTGCATCCCGACAGGAGACATCGTAGATATCATTGTAGATCACTCTGCCCACCCCTGCTTCCGCGGCCAGAAAGGAGAGCATGCCGCAGCCTCCGCCATAATCCACCAGAACGAGATCTCCAAGCGGCTTCCTCCATTCTTTCAAGGCGAGAAAGAGCAGATAGCTGAACCGCTGGAGGACGCGAACAGGGTTGGCCAGCATTTTGCCGAAATAGCGTCGATTGTACTCGGATAGGACCAGCCCGCCGGGAATCAGGTTCCCCATCTTGCGGTGAAGACGTCCTGCAGCGGCCTCGATTTCCAGAAATATCTCCCGATTTCCCTGATAACGCAGATGCTCTGCGAGGTATCTCATGCGCCGAATCTCCGGATTTTTCAAAAGTAGGCAGTCCCGCGAAATACCGCACGGGATCTCCGCTACGCTACGATAGGCAGTAGGCAGTAAGCAGTAGGCAGAAACGAGAAGGCTAACGCGCTACGGGCTTCCGGATTCGCTCTTCTTCAATTCCGCGCTTGCGCTTCATGTGCGCGTACACGATTCCGGCGCGAGCCTTCCAGGATATCTTTTCTCGCAGCTCGACAGCATTGCCGTTTCCTTCCGTCCTTGAATCCATGGCCTTTTCTATGGCCGTTGCCAGGGAGACCTCATCGTCCGGGTTCACCAGCGTGATTTCAGCCTTGCCTTCGAGTTCCCTTATGATGCGGCGGATTCCCTTTACATCGGAGCAAATGATCGGCCGGCCGCAGGCAAGGTACTCGAAGATCTTCAGGGGCGACACCCCGATGCTGTTGGTAGGCCACGCCGAATGGGGAGAGATACACACGTCCGAAGCGCCGATGAACCGAGTCAGTTCATCATGCGGCCGCATCCCTGCAAAATGGACTGTGTCTTCCAAACCCGATGAAGCGACCGCATTCTCCGCGTCCTTGAGTGCCGGACCGTCTCCCACGATATACAGCTGCACCCTGCGGCCGTGCTTTCTCTTCAGGATGTTCATGGCAGCCACCGCCGAGTTCAGGCCGTGCCGTTCCGCCGCCTTTCCGGCAAACACAACTACAAACGCTTCCCGATCCATCCCCAGCTGGTTGCGGCACTCCCGTTGATTCCTTGGGAAGAACACGTTCGTGTTCACTCCGTTGATTACGACCACGACTTTGGATGCAGCAATTCCCGTATAGGTCGAAAGCAAATGCTCACGCAGCCCATCGGATACCGCCACCAGGAGATCCGCCTTCCTGAACCTGAAACGATCCGCAATTGCCGATGCCCGTGAAACCACATGGCGGATGAAATTGAAGCTCTCGTTCTCCAGTATGCTGTTTATCTCCAAAATGACTTTCACACTTCCTGCCGTCAATGCGGTGATCAGACCCGGATTCAGATATCCTCTGCGGAAATAGACAACCTGCGGCCATCCCGATCTGATGCATGTCCTTATGGTGCGCTGCATCTTTATCAGCTTCAGCAGATGAACTGCGCGGTGAATGACTGTGTTTCGGCCAGAGCC
The DNA here is from genome assembly GCA_002840535.1 of Deltaproteobacteria bacterium HGW-Deltaproteobacteria-15. Classification (GTDB taxonomy): domain Bacteria; phylum Desulfobacterota; class DSM-4660; order Desulfatiglandales; family HGW-15; genus HGW-15. The sequence goes on from PHBH01000020.1 coordinate 92,020, forward strand.
AATCTTCCCTTCTGCTCCATAGGGGCTCACGATCTTTACCTTGTTTCCAAGGGACTCGAGTCCCTGACAAAACCCCAGCACATGGCTCCTGGCGCCTCCCGGCCGCGTCAGATCCTGGATTGTCACGTAAAGTACATTCATGGGTTCATCCTCTCCACTTGCCCGTTTTAAACCATCCGGCTCTGTTGGAGCGTAAGGAGGTGAAGGGTAGCTTTCGTTATGAGGTGAATTACGACTGCCGGAATCATGCCCGATGCAAGGGAAACGATGCCGCCTTCCAGTCCCATTTTTCCGAGATTGTAAAAAGCGAAACTCATGAAGGCCAGGTTTTCAGCCCTTTTCGGCATTCTGATGAGAAAATGGAAGGCCACCCGGACCAATGCGCCGAGCAGGAGAAAAACTGCGATCACACCGGGTAGGCCGAAATCGATGTAAACGGTTCCAAGATAGGTTCCATTGTAAAAGGTGGTCTTGCCAGGCCTGATGATTTCGCCCAGCCGATGACCGAGCGGTAGCTCCTGAATGCCCGGGAGGACATTCATCATCTCCCTCAGGTGGGTCCGGCCATAGGTGTGTTCCAGTGTCTTGTCTTCCAGGAAATTCATTATCCGCACGTTGTTGATCTTGTTCCCGGAAGCAATGCGATCGCCGACACCGGCAAGGACGTTGAAGATGAGATCCCCTTCGCGCTCCACCGGTTCGTACCGCTTGAGGAAAATCGTCATGATCACAAGGAATGAAAGTGCAATCGCACCGACAAAAACCAGTTTTTTGAGGTTGAGCCTCGTTGCGAACGACAGACCGATGAGACCCATGACCAGAACCCAAACAAAGCGGCTGCGTTCACCTGTGCCCGCGACGTAGTAGAAAGCTCCTACAGAGAACAAGAAGACAAGCAGCCACCATCGCCGACTTCCGTCGATCGCAGAGAGGGTCAGACCGAGGACCAGCCCATAAGCCCACGCGCCGATCATGAAGCCTCGCACAATTCCTTGTCCTCGGTATTCCCCACCAAAAACATGCGACTTTGTCAGGTCCCTTCTTCCCAACACCACGATATCGTGGATCTCCTTGTGAACATCCTGCTGCAGTTGCTGCTCAACCGCCAAACGGGCGATCGCTTGAACCGTTGGAGGATAACCCTGATAATAGTGAGTGCCGCATGCAACACCGATCACCGCCAACACGGCAAAAACCGCACCATATCGCAACCGGGAGCCATGATCAGCGAATGGTCGGAGTGCATATTGCTGAAGTTGAAATCCGGCCACCTTGGCGCCCAAAACATCCCGGATGTATTTCGAGGCGAACAGGAATCCCACGCAGAAGCAGAGGGTGGCTGCCAGGGAAACGACCACCGCGTATTCGGACACACTGACATCCGTTTCGAGGAAAAGCAGCCACGTGTTCCAGGAGAAGGAGAAATCCACGATCATGTAGATAAGGAAAGGGGTGAAAACGAGCCGATTCCCGCTGTCCGCCCGCCAACAGGCTGCAGCCATGAAAAGGACCGAGACATGAAACAGGATCAGGAATATCGTCGTCATCATCAGGAAGGGTTACTGTG
>PHBH01000099.1 GCA_002840535.1 Deltaproteobacteria bacterium HGW-Deltaproteobacteria-15
GCGGAGGGCTGTTCACGCTCCGGGTGGAGAAGGGGCCGGGCGTTGCCTTGGCGGATAAGCCCGTCTATGTCTTCAGTCCTTCCGGGAGCTACCTCAACATTACAGGCCAAACCAATGCACAGGGTGAAGTGAGTTTCGCATTGTCGAGTGGCTGGTACCGCTTCAGGGTGGACTACATGGGATACCAGTTCTGGTGCGATGCACTGGAGGTCCCGAACACGCTATCCCACCTCATGAGCATTGGACATCAGGAAACCACTATCTCCGTGAATACCTTTTATACCGGCGCCGTGGCGCCGCTCCCAGGTGTCAAGGTGTATCTCTTCACTGAGGCTGGTTCCTACCTGAACCTGAATTCGACAACGGACGCACAAGGGCAGGTAAAATTCAACCTTCCTGACAAGAACTATAAAGCCAGGGTGGATTACCTGGGAGGACAGTACTGGAGCGAGGTATTCCAGTGGCAGAATGAGGAAGTGGTGATCGATGAAGGAATGGTGGATCTGCGCGTGACATGGAACGGTGAGGAGGTAAGCGGCGCTCCTGTATACCTGTTCACCGAGACAGGCTCATACCTGAATCGCAATGTCAGTACCGACGCCCAGGGTCATGGGCAGTTCACGGTCCCGGTCAAGCCGTACAAATTCCGGATCGATTACAACGGCCATCAATACTGGACACCGGTCATCACCCCAATCGAGCACCAGCCGCTTTCAGTAGAAGTCCCACTGGAGCAACTGGCCCTGATGGACACTAACGATCCCAAGCCTTCAAGATACGATGGAGAAGCTCCAGTATATGCTGGTGAACAGATAAAAATAGCGAGCCTTGGGTCCCTGATTGGATTACTGACCCAGACCACAGTTGCCCAAGTCACCCAACCCAAAGTATACTACTATCTCACTGATCATCTCGGAACACCGCAGAAGGTGATAGATTCTGCTGGCGTGGTCGTGTGGAGCGGCGATTACAAACCCTTCGGGGAGGTGGTGATCACCGTGAGCACGGTCCAAAACCACATCCGCTTCCCCGGGCAGTATTACGAGCATGAGACTGCGCAGCATTATAACTACCACAGGTTTTATGTGAAGAGGTTGGGTAGATACGCTACGCCAGATCCGACTGGACTGGAAGGGGGGATTAACGTTTACTCATATGCCGCCAATAATCCTATTATCGGATTTGATCCCATTGCTCACGCGGTTTACTACTGTACGAGAAATCTGGAGATAGATAGAGAAGGAAACTTCAGGGCTTTCGATCCACGGGCATTTCATGGCTTCATCTTCATAGATTCGGGAAACAAGAAGATCACATATGGATTGACCTCCAAAGACCTGAGTTCAAGCACAGGATGTGGTGTGGAAGGTCCTGGCTATATCGACAAGAATAAGCCTTTGGACAAAGCTGCCACAAGAGGAGTCTTTAGCGGCAGATGTCTCCGGATTTCTCAATGTGATTGTGAAGAAGAGAAAAAGCTTGTCGACACAATTGAGAGAATAAGAGAAGTGCATGCAGAACCCTACTACTGTCTTGATCCTGATGGCTCCCGCGGAATCAACTGCCAGGATTGGGCAAGGATGATGCTCCGAAATGTCTGTGGAGCAAGTACCCTATAGCTTTGTTCCGGAATACTTAACCTTTTGATACTAGGCAGACTAATCATGAAATCACCATGGCTTGTGGCTGGAGCATTAATCCTTCCTGTTTTCAATCAATTCGTTTTGATGTATGTCAAACCTCTGTTTGGAGTGAGCCTTCCGATTCCAGAGTATATGTTCATGCTCCTGATGGCACTCGGTTGGAAGATGCTGATAGTTACGCCCATGGCTTACTTGGCGTTCACTGTTTTATTGGACCTATTTGGATTTCTTGGGAAGGGAGTGCTCTTCGCTGGTGTTGCTATCGCCGCGTTCAACTTCAATTTCATCTTCGACCAAGCGGCTGCAGGGCAATACACGTCAGTCAGCGCGGGACTTATCATGGTGATAAACGGTGTGCTCTCGGGGACCTCAATGGTTCTTGCTTGCATCGGCATATTCAAAAAGTCGCCGACTGCGGAATACGTCAGTAGTATCCTTCTTTTTACAGTTCTCTCTTGCTTCGCCTTCCCTATTGAAATCAGAATATGAGTTGACGACGCGTATGGGGGAAAAGGTAACAGTTTAGCCCCTTCTTCGATATGGAAAAGGGGTCAGGTCTTGACATGGGACAACCTAGGGTATAGCATGGCTGCATGGCTAGACCCCTCCGCATCGAGTACCC
>PHBH01000100.1 GCA_002840535.1 Deltaproteobacteria bacterium HGW-Deltaproteobacteria-15
GAGAGTGTTGCAGAATTAAGCCTTGAAAAATAGCGAGGAGTTGTGTCATAGTTTTGTTGCAGACAAAATCCAAAACACAACCCACTCGCCACTATGATTCTACAACAATCCATCCTCTTTTTCATCCTTTGGCACTGGTCAATTCTGATCAACTTTTTCAATGACTATTTGCTTGGCCTGGCCCTGGCCCATGCCAAGAGCAATTTATTGGTCAAACTCTCCAAGTTACTGGATTTTACACAACTGGAAAAGTTGGCTTCTGGCTATCATCACTCTTCCGGGCCTGGATCACCGGCCACGCATCCAACGAAGAAACTGGTGCGCGCGATTTTGGTCAAGTACATTTATGGTCTGTCCTTGCGCGAGATGGAAGAACGTTTGCATAGCGACATGATTATCTGCTGGTTCGTAGGCTACACCGTATTCGATATCCTGCCAGATCACTGCACCCTGGAACGTTTTGAACTTTGGTTGAACAAGCAGCAGCACTTTGCCGTCTTTGATGAAATTGTGCGTCAAATCAAACAGGATTTCCCGGAAGAAGCCCGCATGGCACAAATCGGAGATACCTATGCTATGCGCGCCAATGCCGCCAGCGAGGAACTGCGCCCACTGATTCGGCATATTTGCACCAATATTGTCCAGGCTGCAATCGATGCTTTTCCACTGCTAATCGACAATGCCCTATCTGGTTTTGCCTGGGAACAACTGCTGGGCATGAGCAAAGAAACAACGTTGCCTTCCAAAGAAGAACAAGCAGAGCGCTTGCGGCGGGTAGTACTGGCCGCGATAGAACTGCGGCGTCGTATTTCGGACTTGCTTCGCGAGCATATGCAACAAGAATTTCCCATTTTGCGCAAACAACTGGCGGCCTTAACAAAAATTATTGATGATGAAGTTTCGGTCAGCGACCAATCTGTTCAACGATTGCCACCCAAAGAACAAGGCAGCTTTCGGATCGGTTCTGCCACAGATATTGAAGCCAGTTATCGCAAGCATGGCCCTAACTCAGAAGACACCAGCTTTGGCTACAACGTGCAAGTTGCCATCTCAAAAACCGGCTTCATCCATGAGACCAGAGCCTACACTGGTGCAGTCCCAGACCAAACGGGCGTCTCAAACCTGGTCAGCGCGCAGATCGAGCGCCAGGGAAGCTGTCCCGCCAAGCTGATTTATGATCAGGCTGCTGGGGCGGGCAAGACTCGTGCCGATGTTGAAACGGTTTCAAACGGACAAACCCTGCTCGTTTCCAAGCTGCCCGTATATGAAAAGAATGAAGCGGTCTTTGCTTCTTACGACTTCAAGCTTTCTGAAGATGGGAAAACACTCACTTGTCCTAACAAACAAACATCTCAGATTGTCTACAAGTCTGCTTCAGGCGATGGGCGGAGTTTTCGCTTTCTCCATTTTCAGTGCTGGCAGGGTAGCATCCCTAAGGGTGAAAAAACACCAGATCTCGCCCGGCGCTGTCCGTTTTGGGAAAAGTGCCGCCAGCCGGATCAGGGACCACGCACGATGCGCCATGTATTTGTTTCCCATTATCGTGCTCAGGTACTGGCTGCTCAGCAATACAACGATACCGAGACCTTCTTGTATGAGATGAAGATCCGCCCACGAGTGGAACGGGTTGTCTTTGAATTAACTCATTACAACGGGGCTCGTGACTGCCGCAGGCGTGGATTGGACAACGCTGATTGGCAGGCCAAAATGAACGCGACGGCCTATAACATCAAGCATTGGGTACGCAGAACAGATCTACGTGCCGCGCGCATGGCTGGGGCATGATTGCGCCTGGTGCCCATCAATTTCGAGAAAAACCAGTGGTTTTGGCCTGCTTTTGGCCAGATATTCATCCAAGTTTGGCTTTTGCACCTTAAATCTGCGCACTCACGATCGACCCAGGCTAAAAAAAAACAGCGCCAAACCATCTCCACCAGGAATTTCTCGAATTCTGCAACACTCTCTCAATGGGGGCACGCGAACCGCAAGCAAAAATCCCCGTTTCCACGAGGATTTTCTTTAGCGGAGAGGGCGGGATTTGAATATCATCCCATCAATGGGGGCACGCGAACCGCAAGCAAAAATCCCCGTTTCCACGAGGATTTTCTTTGGCGGAGAGGGCGGGATTTGAATATCATCCCTTCAATGGGGGCGCGCGAACCAAAAAAGAAAAAATCCCCGCTTTGACAGGGATTTTCTTTGGCGGAGAGGGCGGGATTTGAACCCGCGAACCCTT
>PHBH01000080.1 GCA_002840535.1 Deltaproteobacteria bacterium HGW-Deltaproteobacteria-15
GATCTATATGCCCTATCGTCCCCACGTTCACATGCGGCTTCGTCCTCTCAAACTTCTTCTTCGCCATTTTCTACCCTCCTTAAGTCCGTTAAATGACCGGGGCAGCTACTCCCGTCATCAAGGGGTCTTCTCGTTGCCTGGAGCTTCTATCGGTTTCCTACCAGCGATAATGAGCAAAGGCTTTGTTGGCATCTGCCATCTTATGGGTATCCTCTCTCTTCTTCACCGATGCGCCTCTCCCGCTGGCGGCGTCCATCAACTCCCCCGCAAGTCTGGCGGCCATGCTCTTCTCGCCTCTCGCCTTGGCAAAGGAAATAAGCCATCGCATGCCCAGGGCCGAGCTTCGAGACGGCTTCACTTCGGTCGGCACCTGGTAGGTGGAACCCCCCACCCTTCTGGACTTGACTTCCACGACCGGTTTCACATTCCCGACCGCCTTCTGAAACACACTAAGCGGGTCATCCTTCGACTTCTGTCGCACAATCTCCAACGCGTCATAAAGGATGGCTTGTGCCGTGCTTTTCTTCCCCTTCCGCATCAAGGAATTGATGAACTTGGCAGCGGTGGGATTGTTGAATTTCGGGTCCGGAAGAACCTCTCGCTTTGAGATCACTCTTTTTCTGGACATGCAGGACTCCTCTTAGATGCTCTTAGGTCTCTTGGCGCCGTATCTGGAGCGACCTTGCCGGCGATCGTCAACCCCCGCCGTATCCATGGTGCCACGGATGATGTGATACCTCACACCCGGCAGATCCTTCACGCGCCCCCCACGAATGAGCACCACGGAATGCTCCTGCAGATTGTGGCCCACCCCGGGAATATACGAAGTGACTTCGATCCCGTTTGTCAGCCTTACCCTGGCAACCTTCCTGAGTGCGGAATTCGGTTTTTTCGGGGTAGTCGTATACACCCTCACACAAACCCCTCTTTTCTGAGGGGAGCTCTGCAAGGCCGGTGTCTTTACCTTCTTCCTCGCCTTCTCGCGCGATTTCCTCACGAGTTGATTCAATGTAGGCATCCGTCTTTCCTCGAAGTCCTTTCGTTCTGGCGCTCATTGGCCAAGAGTCAAAAACTCAATGTTATAAAACCCCTTTTTATACTTTCCTCAGTTGTGCTTGTCAATACATTAACTGAGGAAAAATGCAAAAAATCAACTCTCCACTTCAATCTCCAGGTTCCTGTACTCCGCCAAACCGGTACCTGCCGGAATGAGCCGTCCCATAATGACGTTCTCCTTGAGTCCCTTCAGGAAATCGATTTTACCGGCAACTGCAGCGTCGGACAAAACCTTGGTCGTCTCCTGGAAGGAGGCGGCCGAGATAAAGCTTTCCGTGCTCAGAGAGGCCTTTGTGATTCCCAGCAGGAGGGGCTCGGCCACTGCCGGTTTTCCACTCCTTTCGATAATCCTGAGGTTTTCCTCTTCAAACCGCCACTTTTCGACATGCTCTCCGAGCAGGAAGTTGGAGTCGCCCGCGTCGATCACGCTGACCTGCCTCAGCATTTGCCTGACGATCACCTCAATATGCTTGTCATTGATGCTCACGCCCTGGAGCCTGTAGACTTCCTGAACCTCGTCGACCAGATATCGCGCCAGCTCCTTGACCCCTCGAATTCTGAGGATGTCATGGGGATTGGCGGAGCCGTCCATGAGCGGTTCTCCTGCGCGAACATAGTCGCCCTCGAGGACGCTCACGTGCTTGCCTTTGGAGATAAAATAGTCGATCGGCTCGCCGATCTCGGGGGTGATGGTCACCTTCCTTCTGCCTTTGGTATACTGCCCGAAAGAAACGGTCCCGTCTATTTCGGTCAGGATTGCGTTCTCCTTGGGTTTTCTGACCTCGAAGAGCTCGGCTACCCTCGGTAGACCTCCGGTGATATCTTTGGTTTTTGTTGTCTCCCGCGGAATCTTTGCGAGGATGGTTCCTGAACTGACGTATTCCCCCTCATTCACCATGATGATCGCACCGATAGGCAAATGATAGCGAGCTACGCCACGGCTCGCCCCGGGAATCAATGCAGTTCCCCCTTCTTTATCCTTGAGAGAGATGCGCGGCCTTGCCTCCAGATCACGCGATTCGACGATGACGCGGCTGATTTTGCCGGTGACCTTGTCCCTCTTCTCCTGCATGGTCACACCGTCGATAAGGTCCCCGAACTTGATGACCCCGGCGACCTCGGTCAGGATGGGAATGTTGAAGGGGTCCCATTCTGCAAGAATCTGGTTCGCTTGAATTTCCTGCCCGTCTTGAACCTTGAGAACCGCACCGTAGACTACAGGGTATCTTTCGATTTCCCTTCCGCCTTTTCCAAGCACGGCAATCTCGCCGTTACGGTTCATCGCCACATAGCTGCCCTCGACATTCTTGACCGTCTTCAGGTTCTGGAAACTGACAGTTCCACGGTTTCTTGCCTGCACGGTCGTCTGCTCGACCCGCTTGCTTGCAGTTCCTCCGATGTGGAAGGTTCTCATGGTCAACTGCGTTCCAGGCTCACCGATGGATTGTGCGGCGATGATCCCGATAGCCTCTCCGATATTCACTTCATGACCATGGGCCAGATCACGGCCATAGCACTTCTTGCAGACGCCCCGCTTTGCCTGGCAGGTGAGAACCGATCGGATTCTCATCCTCTCCAGACCGGCCAGCTGAAGTTTTTGAACCTTTTGCTCGTCGATCTCGGCATTTGCAGGAATCAGGAGCTCTCCGGTGATGGGATCATAGATGTCTTCCAGCGCAACTCTTCCCAATACCCTGTCGCCGACCCTCTGGATGATTTCACCACCTTCAATGAGGGAGGTGACCCAGATGCCGTCCACGGTACCGCAATCCTCCTCGGTAATCACCGTATCCTGTGCCACGTCCACGAGTCTTCGGGTCAGGTAACCCGAGTTCGCCGTCTTGAGGGCAGTATCGGCCAAACCCTTTCTGGCCCCGTGGGTGGAGATGAAGTACTGGAGAACGGTAAGGCCTTCCCGGAAGTTCGAAGTGATCGGTGTTTCAATGATCTCCCCGGATGGTTTGGCCATCAGCCCCCTCATCCCGGCGAGCTGTCTCATCTGGTCCTTGCTGCCTCTGGAGCCGGAGTCGGACATCATGTAGATGGGATTGAAGCTGGTCGTCTTGATCACATCACCATCCCCCCTGATTTCCTCGACACCCATCTCATCCATCATCTCAGAGGCGACTTTTTCAGTACAGTGTGCCCAAATATCCACGACCTTGTTGTATTTCTCTCCATCCGTTATCAGACCGCTCTTATACTGGTCATCGATCCTCTTGACTTCATTTTCAGCCTTCTCGACAATCTCGGCTTTCCGGGAGGGTATCCTCATGTCTTTCATCGAAATGGAGATGCCCGACAGCGTCGCGTACTTGTAGCCGATGTCCTTGAGCCGGTCGGACAGGATGACGGTCGCTTTGATCCCCTCTCTTCGATAGGATTCGTTGATAAGGGATCGCAGCTCCTTCTTGTTCATCACCCGGTTGGCAGATGAAAACGGGACCGTTTCGGGCAGGATCTCGTAGAGCAGAATCCGGCCGACCGTGGTATTCTCCATCTTTCCATTGACCCTCACCTGAATGGATGCATGGAGGGCCACCTCGCCCGCATCATAGGCCATCCTGACCTCTTCAGGGTTTGAAAAGATCTTGCCTTCGCCCTTGCACAGGGGCCTTTCCCGTGTGAGATAGTAAATCCCCAGCACGATGTCCTGGCTGGGAACGATGATGGGGTCGCCGTTCGCAGGCGAAAGGATGTTGTTCGTGGACATCATCAGAACCCTTGCCTCGATCTGTGCCTCGATCGACAAGGGAACGTGAACCGCCATCTGATCTCCGTCAAAGTCCGCGTTGAAAGCCGTGCAAACCAGAGGATGGAGCTGGATGGCCTTTCCTTCGATCAGAATGGGCTCAAAAGCCTGTATTCCCAGCCTGTGAAGAGTTGGCGCGCGATTCAAGAGAATGCAGTACTCCCTCACCACCTCGTCCAGGGCATCCCAGACCTCGGAGGTCTCCCGCTCCACCATCTTCTTTGCGGATTTGATGGTCGTAGCAAGTCCCTTTTCATCCAGTTTGTTGTAGATGAACGGCTTGAAGAGTTCGAGGGCCATCCTCTTGGGAAGGCCGCACTGATGAAGTCTCAGATCCGGGCCCACCACGATGACGGATCTCCCGGAATAATCGACACGTTTGCCGAGCAGGTTCTGTCGGAATCTGCCCTGCTTTCCCTTCAGCATATCGCTCAGGGACTTGAAAGGTCTCTTGTTGGCGCCGGTGACGACCTTGCCTCTTCTCCCGTTGTCGAAGAGAACATCGACCGCCTCCTGGAGCATCCTCTTCTCGTTGCGCACGATGATCTCCGGCGCATTGAGTTCGAGGAGCCTCTTCAACCGATTGTTCCGGTTGATTACCCTGCGGTAAAGATCATTCAGATCCGATGTTGCGAACCTGCCGCCATCGAGCGGCACCAGAGGTCTCAAATCCGGCGGAAGAACCGGGACCACGGTGAGGATCGTCCATTCGGGTTTGTTTTTGGACTCGCGGAAGGCATCGATGATCTTCAGTCGTTTTGCCAGTTTCTTCCTTTTTGCATCGGATTTTGTCTCCATCATCTCGGCCCGGAGAGTTGCGGAAAGACTCTCCAGGTCCAGCTCTTTGAGCATGCCCTGTATGGCCTCTGCACCGATGCCTACCTGGAATTTGTCTCCGTAATCCTCCCTCGCTCTGTGGAGCTGCTCATCCGTCAGAAGGGTGCCTTTGGAAAGGGGGGTGTCTTTCGGATCCGTGACAATGTAGTTTTCGAAATAGAGCACCCTTTCGAGATCCTTGAGGGTCAGATCAATGAGATTCCCAATCTTGGAGGGGAGGCACTTTAAAAACCAGATGTGGGCGACCGGGGATGCGAGTTCGATGTGCCCCATCCTCTCCCGCCGCACTTTGGACTGGATGACTTCCACGCCGCATTTCTCGCAGACGATCCCACGGTGTTTCATTCTCTTGTATTTGCCGCAGTTGCATTCATAGTCCTTGATGGGACCGAAGATCTTCGAGCAGAAGAGCCCGTCCCTTTCTGGCTTGAACGTGCGGTAATTGATCGTCTCGGGCTTTTTCACCTCTCCGTGAGATCTCTCTCGTATCTTCTCGGGAGAAGCGAGCGAGATCTTCACCGCATTGTAGCTCGAGGGATCCTTGGGCTTCGAAAAAAAGTTGTATAACTCTTCCAATTTTTTACCTCATCAAAAAACGTGATTCGTTTCGCTTCCGGCCGTGAAGAGTGTCGCCCCTATGCCTGGCTGTCTTCAAAGAGCTGCACCTCCAGTGCAAGACTCAAAAGCTCCTTGACCAGAACCTTGAAAGATTCCGGCAAACCTGGTTCAAGGACGTTGTTCCCTTTCACTATTCTCTCGTACATTCGGGTTCTTCCGGCCACGTCGTCCGATTTCACCGTCAGAAACTCCTGAAGCGAGTAGGCTGCACCGTAAGCTTCCATGGCCCACACTTCCATTTCACCGAGTCTCTGACCTCCGAACTGAGCCTTCCCCCCGAGAGGCTGCTGGGTAACCAGAGAATAGGGACCGATTGATCGGGCATGGAGTTTGTCATCTACAAGGTGATGGAGCTTCATCACGTACAATGTGCCCACCGTGACCTGCTGGTCAAAGGGGAGACCGGTCCTTCCGTCATAGAGGGTCGTCTGTCCGGTGACGGGCAGCCCCGCTTTTTGCAGACACTTCTTGATCTCTTCCTCGTTTGCGCCGTCGAACACGGGGGAGGCCATATGCACACCGTCCTTGAACAGCCTTCCCTGATCCATGACGGCTTCATCATCCAAGGTCTTGAAATAGTTCTTGTACTCTTCGGGGGAGAAGGAATCCGCCAGTTTCTTCCTCACGAGATTCGCATCCCGGATGGTATCGACAAGCTCGGCAAATTGCCTGCCGAGCTCGCGAGAGGCCCATCCCAGATGGGTCTCGAGGACCTGCCCCACGTTCATTCTGGAGGGCACCCCCAGAGGGTTCAGAATGATGTCTACCGGCGTGCCGTCCGCAAAATAGGGCATGTCCTCCAAGGGCAGAATCCTGGATAGAACGCCCTTGTTCCCGTGGCGTCCGGCCATTTTATCGCCCACTGCAAGAACCCGCTTCACAGCGACATACACCTTCACCATCTTGATTACGCCGGGGGCCAACTCGTCTCCCAGACCGAGCCTCTCTATTCTCTCGTCAAACGCCTCCTGAATCTGCGCCACCCTGCCCTTATACTTCTGAACGATGGATTCCATTTTCTCGATGAGATCCATCTCCGCCTTGATGTCAGCACCGGCCCAAGCCTCCACAGGTATCTTGTCGATATCCCCTTCTTCTACGCCCCGCCGTGTGCTCAGATAGAGTTTTCCGCTCGCCTTGTCGCGCAGGTTGGTTTTCAGCTTTTGATCGACCAGAATTTCTTTCAGCTTGGCCTTGGCACTCCTGGAGATGATATGGAGTTCGTCGTTTCTGTCTTTCTCGAGTCTTGCCCTCTCCTCCTTCTCAATGGCAATGGACCTGGGATCCTTTTCAACGCCTCTCCGCGAGAAGATCTTGGTGTCGATGACTATTCCTTCCACCCCGGGCGGAACCCGCAAAGACGTGTCTTTCACATCCCCGGCCTTATCACCGAAGATCGCTCTCAGGAGTTTTTCCTCCGGAGAAAGCTGAGTCTCCCCCTTCGGCGTGATCTTCCCGACCAGGATGTCTCCGGGTTTCACGTCGGCCCCGATCTTGATGATCCCGCTCTCATCCAGGAACTTCAGCGCCTCTTCTCCCACGTTCGGGATGTCCCTGGTGATCTCCTCTTTGCCGAGTTTGGTATCCCGCGAGACAGCTTCGAACTCCTCAATATGAATAGAGGTGTAGATATCCTCCTTCACGATCCTCTCACTGATGATAATCGAATCTTCAAAGTTGTACCCGCCCCAGGACATGAACGCCACCATGACGTTCTGGCCGAGTGCAAGTTCACCCAGCTCCGTTGCAGGCCCATCCGCTATGATCTGCCCTTTCTTGACCAGCTCCCCCCTGTTCACGATGGGCTTCTGATTGTAACAGGTGTTCTGGTTGGACTTCTTATACTTCGTGAGTTTGTAGATCTCCACCTCGTCTTCCCCGCCGTCCTCGCTGGACCGTACGACGATTCGGGAAGCATCCACATCCTCCACGATTCCGTCCCTCCTGGCTGTCACGCCGACTCCCGAATCCCTCGCAACCACGCTCTCCACTCCGGTTCCGATCAGGGGAGCCTTGGCCTTCAGAAGAGGAACCGCCTGTCTTTGCATGTTGGAACCCATGAGGGCCCTGTTTGCATCATCATGTTCGAGAAAGGGGATCAACGAGGCGGAGACACTGACAAGCTGATCGGGCGAAACATCCATGTATCTCACGTTTTGAATCGGGGACCTGCTTGCTTCCCCCTCAATTCTCACCGCCACTTCTTCCCTGAGAAAGTTCCCCTTCCGATCGATGGGAGCATTGGCTTGCGCGATAGGATAATTCTTTTCATCCAGAGCCGAGAGATACTCAGTGCTCTTTGTCACCCTGCCGTCCTGCACCTCGCGGTAAGGGGTCTCTATAAAACCATATTCATTGACCCGCGCGTAGGTGCTGAGAGACACGATGAGCCCGATGTTGGGACCTTCAGGCGTCTCAATGGGGCAAATGCGCCCATAATGAGTCGGGTGCACGTCTCGGACTTCAAACCCGGCCCTCTCCCTGGTCAATCCGCCCGGACCCAGTGCGCTCAATCTTCGTTTGTGAGTCACTTCCGACATGGGGTTCGTCTGATCCATGAACTGGGACAACTGACTCGTTCCGAAGAATTCCTTTACCACCGCAGAGACGGGTTTGGAGTTGATGAGATCATGAGGCATCAGGGTTTCGACTTCCTGCAGACTCATTCTTTCTTTGATCGCCCTTTCCATTCGAACCAGGCCGATCCGGTACTGGTTCTCCAGGAGTTCGCCAACGGCCCTGACCCTTCTATTCCCGAGGTTATCGATATCGTCGACCATGGCTTCGGAGCTCTTCAATCTGATCAGCTCCTTCACGGTCAAAAGGATGTCCTCCTTTCTGAGCGTCCTCAATTCAAGGGAGACATCGATGTTGAGGCGATAGTTCAGTTTCAGTCTGCCGACCGGCGACAGGTCGTAGGTGGAGAGATTAAAGAACAGACCATTGAAGAAATTGCTGGCCACTTCCAGGGTAGGAGGGCTGCTTGGCCGCATCTTCCGATAAATCTCGAGAACCGCCTCTTCGCTGGTGTCGATCTTGTCGAGCATCATGGTGTCCCGGATGGTCGTACTTGTATCGGGTGCATCCAGAACCAGGCACTCTATCTCGGTAATCCCCCTTTCCTGCATCTTCTGGAGAATCTCTTTTGTGACAGGCTGATTCCTGTTGGCCAGGACCTCGCCCGTGGAGGGGTCGACCATATCGTCGGCCACGATCCTGCCAAGGACGTTTTCCACGGTGATCGGAATGTGGGTAATCCCTGCAGCCTCAAGCAGGCCATGGACCCGCTTGTTGTATTTCTCCCCTTCCTTGACGAGCACCTTCTTGGTCTTGGGATGGATGATCTCTTTGGAGATCTTCTGCCTGTAAAGGTTCTCGATCTTGGCGGCACGCAAATACCCGTCTCCCTGGCGGACAATCTTCTCCGTGCTGTAGAAATGGTCGAAGATTTCCCTTGCAGAGAAGCCCAAAGCCTTTAAAAAGGTGGTCACAGGGAACTTGCGTCGCCTGTCGATCCTGACGTACAGAAGATCCTTGGGGTCGAATTCAAAATCGAGCCATGAGCCTCTTAGCGGGATAATACGTGCGGAATAGAGCAGTTTCCCGCTCGAATGGGTCTTCCCCTTGTCATGGTCGAAGAAAACCCCTGGAGACCGGTGGAGCTGACTGACAATTACCCGCTCAGTGCCGTTGATGATGAAGGTACCGCGACCGGTCATCATCGGCAGGGTTCCGAAATAGATCTCCTGCTCTTTGATGTCCCGGATGCTCTTGGTCCCATCTCCCACGTCCGTGTCAAACACCAGCAATCTTACGGTCAACTTGATGGGCGCCTCGTAGGTCATCCCCTTGTTCAGACACTCGTCTTCATCATACTTCGCTTTGGTGATGGTGTACTTAACGAATTCCAGAGACGACGTCCCGCTGAAATCGGAGATAGGGAAGACGCTCTTGAACGCCCCCTGCAAACCAATATCCTTGCGCTCGTCAGCAGGGATGTCCTGCTGCAGGAAACGCTCGTACGACTCCCTCTGTATCTCGATCAGATTCGGAATATCGATGACTTTTTCGATTTTTCCGAAATTTCTTCTGACGCGATGATCGATCCCCTCGCCGATTTTCATTTCATCCCCTTACATACTGTTTACAAATGCCAACCGCTCAGTACTTTTCAAACTACTTGACTTCGACGGTTGCGCCTGCCTCTTCCAGTTGCTTCTTGATATTCTCCGCCTCTTCCTTGGTCACGCCCTCTTTGACCTTTCCGGGCGCGCCGTCCACAAGCGCCTTGGCCTCTTTGAGACCGAGGTTTGTAATCGCCCGGACCTCTTTGATGACCTGGATCTTCTTGTCGCCGGCCGCCATAAGAACAACGTCGAATTCGGTCTTCTCGACAGCCTCTTCCTGTGCCTGAGCGGCCGGGCCGGCTACCATGGTTGCCACAGGCGCCGCGGCCGTGACCCCAAACTTGTTTTCAAGTTCCTTGACCAGGTCGGAAAGCTCAAGGACGGTCATGTTTGCGATGTATTCGATTACATCTTCCTTGCTGATATTCGCTGCCATTTTACCTATCTATCCTCCTTGTTCTCGAAAAAATGTCTGGGATCCCTTGCAGGACACACCGGTTTCAGGTTCCAGATTTCTGGGTTTCAATCGATTTCAGCACATAGAGCAGTTTGAGGACTATTCCGTTCAACGCCCTCACCAGGGATGTCGGCACTCCCTGCATGGCTGAAAGTACCTGAGACAAAAGCACTTCTCTGCTGGGCAGTTCGGCCAGTCTCTTGATCTCCTCAGCACTGATTGCCTTGCCTCCGATCTGGCCGATTTTCAGGTTCAGGTGCTGCAGTTTTTTGTTCTGCTCCACCAGCAACTTTGCCGCCCCGACCACGTCATCGTATGTGATCGCGAGCGCGCAGGTTCCTACGAAATGCTCCTTGATACAGGCCGTCTTGGTATCTTGACTGGCCAGTTTGAGAAGACGATTCTTCACGACTCGGAAATCGGCATTCACTTTCCTGAGATCTCGTCTGAGAGAATTCATCGTCGCCACATCCATGCCCTGGTAGCTCATCAGAAAAGTGGCCTCGGCCTTGGATAGCAGGCCTTTCATTTCATTGACGAATATCTCTTTGTCTTTGCGTTCCAATTTCGCATCCCCCTCTATGATATGATGGCAAGAACCTCTCGGGCCACGACAATACTCTTCTTGTTCCCCAGCATTTGACTGTTCGACGCCCCCGCCGGATCCTTGTATGCAGAACGGATTCAGCCGCCGACGGAAAACCACTTCTCAATTTGGCGGAATTGCCGAAGATCGAAAGGGTTTGTCTAACTCAGCAGGTCCTTCACCAATCCGGGGTCGACCTTGATCCCCGGACCCATTGTCGTGGAAATGGCAACCCCTTTTAGATAGGCTCCTTTGCTCGCAGAAGGTTTCAGTCTAAGGATGGTGTCCACGAAAGCTGCAATGTTTCCCAGGAGCTTGTCCAAACCGAAGGAGACCTTTCCCATGGGCGCGTGTACGATGCCGGCTTTCTCGACCTTGAAATCGATCTTGCCCGCCTTGATCTCTTTTACGGCCTTTGCAATATCGAAGGTGACCGTCCCGAGTTTGGCGTTCGGCATCAGTCCTCTGGGTCCCAAAACCCTCCCGAGCTTGCTCACTGTGGTCATCATATCGGGGGTTGCTATGGTCTTGTCGAATTCAAGCCATCCCTCCTGGATTTTGGCGAGGTATTCGTCCGATCCGGCATAGTCGGCGCCCGCATCCAGGGCTTCTCGTTCCTTTTCGCCTTTGGCAAAAACAAGAACCCTTGTTTCTTTTCCCACGCCATAAGGCAGCACGACAGTGCCCCGGACCATCTGATCCGCATGCCTGGGATCCACCCCAAGACGCACGGCGATGTCCAGGGTTTCGTCGAATTTGACATGGGCGCACTCGAGAGCGAGCTGAACCGCCTCACGAAAATCGTATCTCTTTAACCGGTCCACCTTCTCAAGCGCTCCCCGGTATCTCTTCCCTTTATTGGCCATATCTCCTTATCCTCGCTTGCCTGGGCTTAACCAACAATCTGTATCCCCATACTCCTGGCCGTGCCTTCGATGATCCTGATCGCATTCTGGAGATCAAATGCATTCAGATCCTCCAGCTTCAGCTTGGCGATTTCCTCCACCTGCTTTTTCGTCACTTCTCCAACCTTCTGGCGATTCGGTTCACTCGAACCCTTCGCGATCTTTGCGGCCTGCTTCAACAGGACTGAAGCCGGAGGAGTCTTGGTGATGAACGAAAAAGACCGATCCGCATAAATCGTCACCAGTACCGGAATCACCGTACCCATTTGATCCTGAGTTCTGGCATTGAAGGTCTTGCAGAACTCCGCAATATTTACTCCGTGCTGGCCCAGAGCAGGTCCGATCGGGGGTGACGGATTCGCCTGTCCCCCCTTCACCTGAAGCTTAACCGTTGCAGCGATTTTTTTTGCCATGGTATTCCTTCGCTCGTTCTAGACTTTGTTCACCTGAATAAAATCGAGTTCCACGGGGGTGGAGCGGCCGAAGATCGTGATCAAAACCCTGAGCTTTTCCTTGTCGGGTTTTACCTCTTCCACCACACCCTGAAAATTATTGAAGGGACCGTCGATCACCCGTACGTTATCGCCTTCCTCAAACTGATATTTCGGCTTCGGCTTGGTAATGCCCTCTTCCATCTGCCGGATGATGCGCTCGGCTTCCTCCTCCGGCACCGGATAAGGCATTGTCCCACCTCCGACAAAGCCCGTTACCTTCGCGGTATTTCTCACGGTGTGCCAGGTTTCCTCATTCAACACCATCTGCACCATGATGTAACCCGGATAGAATTTTCTGGAAGAAGTCTTTTTCAACCCCTTCCTCAATTCCACAACCTGCTCCGTTGGCACGAGGACCTTGCCGAAAAACTCTTCCTGGCCGAGATTCTTTATCCTCTCCTCCAGGTTTGCTTTGACCTTATTCTCAAAGCCCGAGTAGGTGTGTACGATGTACCACTTCAATTCCTGATTCGGGCCTGTGTTTTCCGCCATGCAACTATCCTACGATGCTCCGAATGATTTTGATAAGTCCGAAGTCTATGAGACCCAGATACAAGGAGACTACCAGAACCAGAACGATGACCGCTGCGGTCGAAGCCAGCAACTCCTTGCGTGTGGGCCATTTGACCTTTTTCAATTCCGTCCTGGACTCTCTCAGGAACTGCCCGGCAACGGCGATGTACTTCAACACCGAACCGCCGCCCTCCTTCCGCACTTCCTTTCTCGGGACGATTTGGCTGCTCCGGTTCCTGTCATCCTTGCCTTCCTGCAGGGATTTCCCCTCAGAACTGCCGGATCGCGAACCGGATGCGATCAAACCCTTGTCTCTCCCCTTCTTCTTCTCTTTTTGATCAGCTTTCTTCATCTTCTCCAAACCGCTTGAGGGTCCCGATCGTTTGTATTCGTGAAGATTCACGACGCGCTGGCAGGCCAGGAGGGATTCGAACCCCCAACACCCGGATTTGGAGTCCGGTGCTCTAGCCGTTAGAGCTACTGGCCTGCAGAAAACCTCCTACTTCGTCTCTTTATGGAGGGTGTGAACCCTGCAGAATGGACAATACTTTCGGAATGACAATTTATCGGGAGTCTTCCGTTTGTTCTTTGTTGAAGTATAATTCCTGCGTTTGCACTGCTCACAGGCTAGAGTGATCATTTCCCGCATGACAAGTCTCCCAAACGAATTTCAAATTTGAAATTTCAAATTTGAAATTCTTATTCGATGATCTCACTGATGACGCCGGCCCCCACGGTTCGGCCGCCTTCCCGGATCGCAAAACGCAGTTCCTTCTCCATGGCCACACCCGTCACATCCGTCGTCCGAAAATAAAACTGCGGCCGGTAACCCGTGAAAAACGGCGTATGCCGCCCACCCTCTTCCTTCGTCAGGATGTATGCCTCCGCCTTGAACTTCGTATGCGGCGTAATCGACCCCGGCGCAGCCACCACCTGCCCGCGCTCTACCTCGTCCCGCTTCGTCCCTCGAAGCAGAACCCCGATATTGTCGCCGGCCTGGCCCTGATCCAATATCTTGCGGAACATCTCCACACCGGTGCAGACCGTCTTTATCGTCGGATGAATCCCCACGATCTCCACATCCGCACCAACCTTGATTATCCCACGCTCCACTCTCCCGGTCACCACCGTCCCGCGTCCGGAGATGCTGAACACATCCTCAACCGGCATCAAAAAAGGCTTGTCCGTGTCCCGCACAGGCTGTGGCACATAGGAGTCAATCGCATCCATTAACTCAAATATCGGTTTGGCATCCTCGCTCTTCTCATCATCGCTCTCAAGCGCCTTCAGCGCACTCCCGCGCACGATCGGTATCTCGTCCCCGGGAAACTCGTACTTCGTAAGCAGTTCCCTCAGCTCAAGCTCCACCAGCTCGATCAGCTCCTTGTCATCGACCATGTCGCACTTGTTCAAAAACACCACAATCGTTGGCACCCCAACCTGCCGCGCCAGCAGAATGTGCTCCCTCGTCTGCGGCATAGGCCCATCGTCGGCTCCCACCACCAGTATCGCCCCGTCCATCTGCGCAGCACCGGTGATCATATTCTTGATATAATCCGCATGCCCCGGACAATCCACATGCGCATAGTGCCTCTTCGAAGTCTCATATTCCACATGCGCCGTCGCTATCGTGATCCCGCGAGCCTTCTCCTCCGGCGCCTTGTCAATCTGATCAAACGGCACATAACTCGCCATTCCCTTCTTTGCCAGATGCTTCGTAATCGCCGCCGTCAATGTCGTCTTCCCATGATCTATATGCCCTATCGTCCCCACGTTCACATGCGGCTTCGTCCTCTCAAACTTCTTCTTCGCCATTTTCTACCCTCC